>NZ_KE386633.1:1185-35666 GCF_000428145.1 Chitinilyticum litopenaei DSM 21440
GCAGCCGGAGCAGCCGGAGCAGCCGGAGCAGCCGGAGCAGCCGGAGCAGCCGGAGCAGCCGGAGCAGCCGGAGCAGCCGGGGTCAAGGTGGCCGCGGGCGGTGTCACGGGTGGATTTGTTGTGGGTATTGCCTTGGGGCCCTCGTCGAGATTGAGTTCCAGAGGGATACCCCATGGATCGACATTGGCCTTGTCGGGTGCGGCATGCTGGCCGGCTTCGAGGTCCAGCTCCAGCGTAATGTCGCCGCCGGCGCTGGCGGGCGCGGCAGCGGCCGGCGGTGCGAGCGGGTCGGGGGTGGGGCTGATCAGCGCATCCAGGTCGAGCAGCGGCAGCTCCATGAACAGTGCCTCACTGCTTTTTTTCTTCTCCTCGGGGGGCGCGACCTCGGCCTTAGCGAGCGGTGCGTCTTCGGCGAGTGCTTCTTTGTCCAGCTCGGGTGGCGCAGGTGGCGGGCGCAGGAATTCTTCCGGGTCGAACATCAGCCCGCCCGGCGGCAGGGCCGGCGCCGCGGGTTTGGCGGCCGCGCGCGCGCGGGTTTCGCCGGGGTCGAACATGAAATCGCTGGCCGGGCCGTTGTCCTCAAGGCTCAGCGTCGGCAGCGGCACTTCTTCCTGCAGTACGGGAATCTCGGGGGCGATGGTTTCCTGCGTGAGCACCGGGATGTCTTCGCTGGCCTGTGCGGAATTGCCGCGGTGGCGCGCCATCAGCGCCTGCATCTTGTTGAATAGCGGGTTGATGCTGTCGTCGCGTTGTTCAGCCACGGCTGGCTAGCTCCTGCAGGTCGATGGCGCGCGGGGTCAGCCCCGCGCTCTGGTAGCTGCGCCAGCGATCACGGGCGCGCAGGCGGTTGTCTTCATCCTGGTCGACGATTTCGATCAGGCGCTGGCAGGCCGCTGCTGGCGTCAGCGTGCCGCTGGTCCAGTTGAAGACCACGGCGCGATCCGGCAGCAGCTCGGCACGGTGGTCGACAATGACCGGCGTGCGCGTGGCGCGTGCGTCGTCGGCCGGGCAGTGCGGCAGAAAGCCGGTTTGCGGCACGCTCCACAACAGGCGGTCGACTTCGTGCGAGGCGCTTTCGCTGGCGGTGTGCACGACGATCTCCAGCCCCTGCGCCAGCGCCTTGCCGACGAGCTGGCACAGCGCCTGCTCGCGGTTGCGCACATTGAAGTAGAACACCAGATCCGGCGAGCTCATGGCTGCAGCACCAGCTTGTTGTAGGCGCTGCTCCAGTCGGCGTGCAGTTCGTTGCCCAGTTTTTGCATCTGCGGACCATAACACCCGCCGGTGCGCTTGGACAGCGCGGCCATGTACTTGCCGAATTCGTCCAGCTCGGCGCGCAGGCGTGCTTCCTCGGCGCTGAGGTCGTGCTGCCAGCGTTGTTCGACCAGCTTGATCGTGCGTTCCCAGCGGTCGCCGCGTGCCTGCGGCGAGCACAGCGCGGTAAAGCGGTCGGCCATCAGCGCATGGGCGATGGCCTGCTTCAGTGCATCCTGATCGGGTGCTGCGCGGCTGGATGGGCTGGCCAGCAGGGTGGCCAGGGCGATCAGCGGCAGCAGCGTGCGCAGGGTCGTGCGCGGCTTCGGCGTGGCGGTGTTCATTTGCCGGCCGGATACTGGCGCAGGAATTCGACCAGCAGCGGCACCGGGCGGCCGGTGGCACCCTTGGCCGCGCCGGATTTCCAGGCGGTGCCGGCGATGTCCAGGTGTGCCCAGCGGTAGTCCTTGGTGAAGCGCGACAGGAAGCAGGCGGCGGTGACGGCGCCGCCAGGGCGTCCGCCGATATTGGCCAGGTCGGCGAAGTTGGATTTCAGCTGTTCGTGATATTCGTCGAACAGCGGCAGGCGCCAGGTTTTGTCGTCGCTGGTTTTCGCGGCAGCCAGCAGGGCGTCGGCCAGGGCGTCGTCGTTGGCAAACAGCCCGGTGGTGACATGGCCCAGCGCGATGACGCAGGCGCCGGTCAGCGTGGCGATGTCGATCACCACCTCGGGCTGGTATTTGCCGACGTAGGTCAGCGCGTCGCAGAGGATCAGCCGGCCCTCGGCGTCGGTATTGAGCACCTCGATGGTCAGCCCCGCCATGCTGGTGACGATGTCGCCGGGCTTGAGGGCATTGCCGGCCGGCATGTTTTCGCAGGTGGGAATCACGCCGACCAGATTGACCGGCAGGCCCAGCTCGGCCACGGCGCGGAAGGTGCCCAGTACGGTCGCCGCACCGCACATGTCGTACTTCATTTCATCCATCGCTTCGCCGGGCTTGAGCGAAATGCCGCCCGAATCAAAGGTGATGCCCTTGCCGACCAGCGCCACGGGTTTTTGCGCTTTCTTGCCGCCCCTGTACTCCAGCACGATGAGCCTGGGCGCTTGCGCGGAGCCGCGTGCGACGGCAAGGAAGGAGCCCATGCCCAGCGCTTCCAGCTCGGCCTGCTCCAGCACCTGGCATTTCAGTCCGTTTTCGCGCGCCAACTGTTGCGCCTGTTCGGCCAGGTAGGCTGGCGTGCAGACATTGCCCGGCGCATTGCCCAGCTCGCGCGTCAGGTTCATGCCGTGCCCCAGCGCCAGGCCGGCGGCCAGGCCGCTTTCCAGTTCGGCAATGTCGCCCTTCTTGGCGCAGCTGAGCTGCATCTGTGCCAGCTTGCGCGGCGTGTCTTTCTCGGATTTCCAGCTGTCCGGGCGGTATTGTTCGGTGATCAGCGCCTGCACAAAGGCCTGCGCCAGCGCGCTGCGGGCAGATTTCTTGCCGGCGGCGTGCGCCAGATAGCTGGTTGCGCTGGCGGGGTTCAGGCCAGCGAGCGCCCGGGCCGCCGCACGTGCGGCGGCCAGCAGGCTTTGCTCATCCTCGCCGGCCTGCACGAGGATGGCTTTCTTGGCGGCGAGTGCGCCGGAAAGCAGCAGCGTCAGCGTGCTGCCAGCCTTGGCGGCCAGATCGCCGGCCGTGACCAGTTCGCCGATGCGTCCGCCCAGCGCGGCGTCCAGTTCGGCGGTAACGGCCGGCAGGCTGCTGCCGGTCACCGGCAGGATCAGGCATTCGGCGCTGTCCAGCGCGGGGCTGAGCGGTTTTATGGTAAATTCCACGACGAACTCCTGTTGGTTTTGATGTGCCCGGTCAGCGAACCGCCGCGCCACTGAAAATCAATCGCTTGATTATCATCCTTCCCATTTTCCAAAGTCAAAAAACCGGACGGCATGCTTTTCCGTAAACGCCTCGTCAACGAAATGGTCTGGGTGGCGCTGGGTCTCTTCGTGATCCTGCTGCTGATCGTGCTGACCACGCAGATCGTGCGTCTCCTGGGTGAGGCTGCCGTCGGTGCGCTGGCGTCCTCGGCCGTCTGGGTGGTCATGGGCTTCGCCGCCGTGCGCTATCTGCCGGTGCTGCTGTCGCTGATGCTGTTCGTGAGCATCCTCGCCGTGATGACGCGGCTATGGAAGGATCACGAAATGGTCGTCTGGTTCGCCGCCGGCCGCGGCATCGGCAGCTTCATCCGTCCCGTGCTGGGCTTTGCCGTGCCGGTAGTCATGCTGATTGCCGCGATGTCGCTGTTCGTGTCGCCCTGGGCGCAGAAGAAGAACCGCGAGTTCCGCGAGGCGGCACTGGCGCGCCAGGACATGACCCAGCTTTCGCCCGGTGTCTTTCGCGAGGCCGGCAACGCCGACCGCGTGTACTTCGTCGAGAATTTCTCCGGCGCCGCGCAGGCTGGCAACAATGTGTTCATGCAGATCCGCCGTGATGACAAGCTCAGCATCATCCTGGCCGAGCGCGGCGGGCTGTATGTCGACGAGGCCGGTGATCGCTGGGTCTGGCTCAATAATGCGCATGGCTATGAAAGCGTGCCCGGCGCGCTCAATTACGACCTGATGCATTTCGAGAGCGGGCGCGTACGCATCGATGATCCGCAACGCCCGGTTGTCAGCCCGGCCAACCAGGCGCTGCCGACCCGTGCCCTGCTGGGCAGCGCCATCCCCGAACAGGTGGCCGAGCTGCACTGGCGGCTGGGCCTGCCGATTTCCACCTTCATTCTGGCGCTGGCGGCGATTCCCCTGGCGTTTTTCAATGCCCGTGGCGGGCGCATGCTGAATATCGTGTTTGCCGGCGTGATGGCCTTTCTCTACTACAACTGCATGAACGTGATGCAGGCCTGGCTGGCCGCCGGCAAGATTCCCGCCGCAGTCGGCATGTGGCCGCTGCACCTGCTGGCGGCGGCGCTGACCGTCTGGCTGTTCGTCTGGCGCTCGCGGCTGCGGAGATAAGGCTGCATGAACCGTCTCTTTCTGTATGTCGGGCGTGAAGTTGCCGCCACCATTCTTGGCACGCTGCTGGTGCTGCTGGCGCTGTTTGTCTTTTTTGACCTGATCGGCGAGCTGGGCAATGTCGGCAAGGGCGGCTACAACCTGCTGGCCGCCCTGTGGTATGTGTTGCTGGAAGCGCCGGCGCACATTTACGAATTGCTGCCGGTGGCCGTGCTGATCGGTGCGGTGTTTGCGCTGTCGGCACTGGCCGGCAGCTCGGAAATCGTCGTGATGCGCGCCGCCGGCGTGTCGCTGGCGCAGATCGCGCGCTGGCTGGCGCTGATTGGCCTCGTGTTCGCGATCCTCACCGCGCTGGTTGGCGAGGTACTGGCGCCGGCCGCCTCGGCCGAAGCCAACCGCCACCGCATGCAGGCGACCAAGTCCGTGCTCGGCGGCAGCTTCCGTTCCGGCATCTGGGTGAAGGATGGCCAGCAGATCGTCAATGTCGGCGCCATGCTGCCCGACCTGACGCTGCGCGATGTGCGCGTGCTGCAGATCGGCAAGAACGCCACGCTGACCAGCATTCTCGATGCGCGCACCGCCGAGTACCAGGGCGAAGGCAAATGGCTGATGAAGGAGGTGCGCATGACCACCTTCCTGCCAGACCTCGGCGGCGTGCAGCAGGCCAGCCTGCCGAGCGTGATCGGCAATTCCTCGATTTCCCCCGACATGCTGGCGGTGCTGATGGTCAAGCCCAATGACATGTCGGTGTCGGCGCTGCTGCGCTATGTCGATCACCTCGATCAGAACAAGCAGCGCACCCAGCGCTACGATCTCGCGCTGTGGAGCAAGATCTTCTACCCGCTGGCGGCGATCTCGATGATCCTGATCGCGCTGCCTTTCGCGCTGTTGCAGCGGCGCAGCCGCAATGTCGGTGTGCGCATCTTCCTTGGCATCCTGCTGGGCGTGGGTTTCAATTTCCTGAATCGCGTGGTGGTGCATGTCGGCGATCTTTACAATCTGCCGGCCGCGCTGATCACCTTCCTGCCATCGGCGCTGCTGTTTGGCCTGGCGGGCTGGATGCTCTGGCGCGTCGAGCGCAATTGACAATGGCCTGATTGGCAAGGCCGCCCGGCAAACGCAGAAAACCAGCATCCGCAGTGATGCAGGGGACACGCAAGCCGGGAGAATCAGGGGGATTGTCACGCAGGCAAGATAAGCGGCGCTCTCTGCGCCTCTGTGGTGGATTTGGCCTTGAGCTGCAGAATCTTGCCATTCAGGAAATGCACTGCGCGTCCGGTTAACACCGAACGCCCTCTGCGCCGCTGGCGCCCTCGACGGCACTACGTCGTCTCTGATACGGATACTTTGCCATGTATGTTCTGCTGACCGGCGGAGCCGGTTACATTGGTTCGCATACCTGCCTGGAATTGCTTGCCGCAGGTTTTACGCCGCTGATTTTCGACAATTTCAGCAATGCCAAGCCGGAAGTGCTGCAGCGCCTGGAAAACCTGGCCGGCCAGCCCATCGCCTGCGTCGAGGGCGATATCCGCGACCGTGCGGCGCTGGACGCACTGTTTGCCGCGCACGACATCCATGCCGTCGTGCATTTCGCTGGCCTCAAGGCCGTCGGCGAATCGGTGGCCCAGCCGCTGCGCTACTACGACAACAACGTCGTCGGTACCGTGCGCCTGCTCGAAGCCATGGGCGCGGCAAACGTGAAGCGTCTGGTGTTCTCCAGTAGCGCCACCGTGTATGGCGACCCGGCCAGCGTGCCGATCCGCGAGGATTTTCCGCTGTCGGCGACCAATCCCTATGGCCGTTCCAAGCTGATGATCGAGGACATGCTGCGCGACTTCTGCCTGGTCAACCCGGACTGGGACGTGGCGCTGCTGCGCTATTTCAACCCGGTCGGCGCGCATGAGAGTGGCCTGATCGGCGAGGACCCGCAGGGCATTCCCAACAACCTGATGCCCTTCGTGAGCCAGGTGGCGGTGGGCAAGCGCGAAACGCTGTCGGTGTTCGGCGGCGACTATCCGACGCCCGACGGTACCGGCGTGCGCGACTACATCCACGTCGTCGATCTGGCGCGCGGGCATGTGAAGGCGCTGCAGAAGCTGCAGCAGGCACCCGGCCTCATCACCGTGAATCTGGGCACCGGCACCGGCTATTCGGTGCTCGACATGGTCAGGGCCTTCGAAGAGGCCTCGGGCCGCCCCGTCCCCTACCAGATCGTCGCCCGCCGCCCCGGCGATGTGGCCGCCTGCTACGCCGACCCGGCGCTGGCGCGCGAGCTGCTGGGCTGGACGGCCGAGAAGACGCTGGCCGACATGTGCGCGGACAGCTGGCGCTGGCAGAGCGGCAATCCGAATGGCTATGGGGGTTGATGTCGCAAGGGCTTGAGTGAGGTTCCGCGCCTGCGCCGCAGGCGCTGAAAATGTCCGCTGTGCGCCGCTGCCCAGCCGGCAGGCCGCGCACAAGCTTCTTGCACCATGAGCAATGCCCCGGCGTACAATCCGGGGCATTCTTCTTCACGGCCCGGCCATGCCGCTCGATTCCCGCCTCAAGTCGACCATCTATGCCCTCTACCTGATCCAGGGGCTGAATTATCTGGTTTCTTTCGTCACCTTTCCCTTTCTGGCGCGCACGCTGGGCGCCGAGGGCTTCGGGGTGATGAATTACGCCTTCGCGGCCATCCAGTATGGCGTGCTGGCTACCGATTTCGGCTTCAATCTCTCCGCCGTTCGCGATCTGGCAAGGGTGCGCGACGATCGCCAAGCGGCGGCGCGCGTGTTCTGGACGGTGACCTGGGCGAAGACGCTGCTGATGCTCGTTTCCTCGCTGGTGCTGCTGGTGCTGACCTTTGCGCTGGGCAGCTGGTGCGAGCATTCGGGGGTATTCCTCGCCAGCCAGCTCTACATCCTGAGTTCGGTGCTATTCCCCATCTGGTATTTCCAGGGCTTCGAGAAAATGCAGCTCGCCAGCGGCATGATGGTCGTCGCGCGCGCGGCGACGCTGGGCTTTCTGCTGGTCTTTGTCGACGGCCCCGAGGACGTGGTGCTGGCGGTGTTGCTGCAGGCCGCGCCGCAGGTGATCGCCGGGTTGTTCTGGTGCGTCAGCGGCTGGGGCGTGGCGCCGCCACCGTGGCTGCGCGTGAGCTGGCGCGAGCTGCGCGATGCCTTGCGCGCGAGCTGGCCCTTCTTTCTGTCGGCAATCTCGACCAGCCTGTACACCACCTCCACCGCCGTGCTGCTGGGCTTTTTCGCCTTGCCGGCGCAGGTGGGCGTATTTGCCGCCGCCAACAAGCTCGTTTACATCGCGCAGGGGCTGATCGGTCCGCTGGTGCAGGCAACCTACCCGCGCATCGCCCAGCTTGCCGCGCACGACCAGCCTGCCGCGCTGGCGCTGATTCGTCGCGCGTGGAAGCTGCAGGGCGGGGCGGGCTTGCTGATGACGCTGGGGCTGGTGCTGGGCACGCCGGCCATCATCTGGCTGCTCGGTGACAGCTACCTTGCCGCCGGCCCGGTGCTGGCGATGCTGGCGCCGGTGATCCTGCTGGGCGCGCTTGCCTATGTGTACGGTCAGCAGACGCTGCTGGTGTTCGGTTACGAGCGCTATTTCAGCCGCGTGCTGGTGATTGCCGGCCTGTTGAACGTCGCACTGATGCTGCTGGCGCTGGCGCCCTGGGGCTTGCCGGCACTGGGCCTTGCGCTGCCGGATGCGGCCTTGCGCGCCGCGGCCTGCGTGCTGGCCGTCGAGGGCTTTATCGTCGGCGCGTTCTGGTGGCGCGCGCGACGCATTCACGCGGATATCGCCTCATGAACACCCCGCTCGTCAGTTTCGTGCTTCCCTGCTTCAATGCTGACAGGTATCTGCAGGAGACCCTTGATGCCATTTGCTCACAGACTTATACCCGGTGGGAGTGTGTGGCGATTGACGATGGTTCGACCGATGGCACGCTGGCCATCCTGCAGGCGGCGGCCGCGCGCGATGCGCGCTTTCGCATCATCAGCCGCGAGAATCGCGGCCTGATCGCCACGCTCAACGAGGGCATTGCGGCAGCGGCAGGCGAGTGGATCGCGCGCATCGACGCCGACGACCTGTGCACGCCGGACCGGCTGGAAAAGCAGCTGGCGCGCGTGCTTGATACCGGCGCTGACGTGTGCGGCGCCTGGGTGCGCTTTTTCGGCGACCGCGATGGCGAATGGCATTTGCCGGCGAGCGACGCGGGAATCCGCGCGCTGCTGCTGTTCAACGCCGCGCTCGCTCACCCCACCGTGCTCGCGCGCCGCACGCTGCTGCTGGCGCACCCTTACCCGGCCGATGCGCCGCATGCCGAGGATTACGCGCTGTGGTGCGCGCTGGCCCAGGCCGGCGCGCGCTTCACCGCCGTGCCGCGCGTGCTCTTGCACTACCGCACGCACGCCGGGCAGATCACGCAGACGCGGCGCGACGCCTTGCGCGAGACCGCGCAGCGTGTGCGGCTCGATTACGCGCGCCACGCGCTGCCGGTGCCCCTGCAGCCGCTGGCCGGCGAATTTGCCGAATTGGCCGAGCCGGGCCGGGTGCTGAAACCGGCCGAGTTCCGCGCCTTTGCCGATATCCTCAGGCAGCTTGCGGCCCTGCTCGACGGCGCGCGCGGCGTGCTGGGCGGCGTCTGGCTTGACGCGCTGGAGCGCACCCAGGGGATTCATATGGGTATGTTGCCGGGGCTTATGCTGCTGCATGCGGCCATGCCGATACCCCGCTCAGAGTTGCCGAAGTGGCGCAAGCTGCTGTTGCGGCTTGCTGTCAGCGATCAGGTCTGGCAGCGGCTGCGGAGGCTGCGCCGATGAAGGTGGCGATCTTTCTGCGCGATCTGGGTCTGGGCGGCGTCGAGCGCTGCGCGGTGCTGGTCGGCGAAGGGCTGGCCGCACGCGGTTTCGAGGTCACGCTGGTGCTGCTTGGTGGCAGTCACAATCTGTGGCAGTCGCGCATCGACCGCGTGAAGGTCGTCGACCTCTCCACAGGCTGGCATCCGAAGCAGCCGTGGACCTGGCTCAAGGGCTGGCGCGCCGCCCGGCGCATCGCCAGGGAGCACGATGTCGTGATTGCCGGCACCTTCCTGCTGCCGCTCTACATGACGTATGCGGCCACTCTGGGTATCAGGGCGAAAGGCAGGCCTGCGCAGCCCGCCGTTGCGGGCGCAGACGGGAAGGGGAGCCGGCAGCGCAGCCACCGGAATGGACAGGTGGTCCATGAGGATGGCGAGCAGCGCACGACGACGCACCGGCAAGCGCAGCAGGCGGGCTGCCGGGTGATGGGCTGGGTGCACGGGCCGATGCATGAGCTCGATGCCTTTGCGCGCATGAACCCCGTGCACCGCTTTGCCTGCCGCTTCGTCTATCGCCTCCTCGACGAGCTGGTCTTCGTTTCGCAGCACGCGCGCGACTCGCTGGCGCGCTGGCTGGGCGCGGCCCCGAAACCCGGCTGGCGGGTCTTGCCCAATTTCATCGACGACGACGGGGTCGGGCAGGGGCAAATGCCTTCCGCCCTTCACGCCTCGCACCTCAGCCCTCACTCTCCGCTGAAGATGCTCTTCGTCGGCCGCATCGCCGAGGAAAAGCAGCCGGGTCTGTGGCTGGACACGCTGGCGGCGCTGAATGCGCGCGGCCTGAGCGCGCAGCTGACCGTCGTCGGCGACGGGCCGCTCGAAGGGTGGCTGCACGACGAGGCGGATCGCCGTGGCCTTGGCGGCCAGCTGGTTTTTGCCGGCCGTCAGGATATCGTCACACCCTGGCTGCAGGCCGCCGACGTGCTCTTGCTGACCTCCAGCTTCGAGGGCTGCCCGCTGGTCGTGCTCGAAGCAATGGCGCTGGGTCTGCCGGTCGCCTCGACCAATGCCGGCGGCGTGTATGAACTGTTTGGCGAGCGGCGCGACGACTTTGTCGTTGCCGAGGCCAGCGGCGCGGCGCTGGCGGTGCTGATCGGTAGTCAGGACAGGGCCGCGCTGTCGGCGTGGCTGCTTGAGCGCGCGGCACAGTACTCGGCGAGTGCCACGCTGGCGCGCTGGTGTGTCATGTTGCGGGAAGGCTGATTCTTTGTCGCCGGAAAAGCAAAAGGGCCGCATGGCGGCCCTTTTGCACATCAGACTGCCTGGTTTAGGCCGTTTCGTCGTACTGTGCGTCACCAAAGCCCAGGAGCGGGAAGAAAATGAAGCCAAGGAAGGCCAGGCCCAGACCAAAGCCGGCGCCTTTGCCAAATTTCTTGGCCAGTTCGATCATGACCAGAATGGCAACCACGAGGCCGACAATCGGGATCAGGAAGAGCACGACCCACCACAGCGGCTTCTTGACGATTTCCAGCAGCACGATGATGTTGTAGATCGGGATCAGCGCAGCCCAGCCCGGCTTGCCAGCCTTGGTGAAGGTTTTCCAGAAGCCGGCGAAAACGCCAACCAAGATGGCCAGATAAATCAGGGTGATGATGAATTCCATGTGAACAATCCTTCTTTGAATTCGGTGAATGATTCTTGGTGCGACAGCGAACCAGGCACTAATAAGCCATTTTGCTAGATTCACGTCAAGTATTTGCCAGTGTTTGTAAGCAAGTGTTGCGAAAAGTACGGGTTTTTACTTATTCGGCGTAGCACTCAAAAGACAGATTGTTACGGCAGTGTGCACAGTCCATTTATCTGATTGCAGGTAAAATGCAGGGCCGCCTGCGGGCAGGGTAGGGGCACCTGCAGCATGACGCCATGCAGATAAGCCAGAATGCGCCTGCCATATTCTGACCTAGCCTTCCTTTCCATCCCTGTAGCCTCCCCATGAACCGCGCCGCCCTGCTCATACCGCATTACAACAACCCGCAAGGCCTGCTCGCGTCGCTAGCATCGGTGGGGGCTGACGAGCCGGTGGATGTCTTTGTCGTCGACGACGGCAGCACCCGCGCGACCATTGACGAAGCCGCTGCGCAGGCCGCATTTCGCGCACGGGGCGAGCTGCATTTTCTCTATCTGCCGGTGAATGCCGGCATCGAGTACGCGCTCAATACCGGGCTGGAGGCGATGCTGGCGGCCGGCTATCAATTCTGCGCGCGGCTGGACTGCGATGATCTGAACGTACCGAACCGCATCCAGCGCCAGATGGCGTTTCTGGACGCGCACCCCGAGGTGTATCTGGTCGGCAGCGCCGTCACCTTCTTTGATGCCTCGGGTGACCGCTTCACGATCCGTCAGCCGCAAACGCACGCCGACATCGTGCTGCAGATGCACAAGGACAATGCCTTCACCCATCCGGCGGTGATGTTCCGCATGGCCGGCGTGCGCGAAATCGGCCTGTATCCGCTGGACTGCAAGGCCGCCGAGGATTTCGCGTATTTCTGGCAATTCGTCACCCGCTACCGGACGGCCAACCTGCCCGACGTGCTGGTGAAAAGCGAATACAACGATGCCGGCATCTCGCTGAGCCGCCGCCGCCAGCAGCAGGCGATGCGCCTCAGGCTGCTGGCGCGCCACTTCGACTGGAAACCGGCCTCACTGTTGAACATGGGCAAGGCCTTCGCCTCGTTCGCGCTGCCGCTGTCGGTGACGCGCGGCATCAAGAAACTCATCGGTCGCAAGGATTGGGCATGACTATTTACCCTGTAGGGCGCAAATCCCGATTTGCGCACGCGGGCGGAGCGTCGCTTTCCGGTGCGCAAACCCCTGCGGGATTTGCACACCCTACTTGCCTGGCTAACTCTGGAAAGTCTGCATGACTGATACTGCCCGGCAGCCCGTGCTGCTGCTGATCCCGCATTACAACAACCCGCAGGCGCTGAACGATTCGCTGGCGTCGATTGGCGCGGACGAGCCTTGCGATGTGCTGGTGGTGGACGATGGCAGCACGCGCAGCCCCATTGACGAAGCCGGCGCGCGTGCGGCGTACCGGGGGCGCGGCGTGCTGCGTTTTCTGCCCCTGCCGCAGAACAAGGGCATCGAGGGCGCGCTGAACGCTGGCCTGCAGTGGGCGCAATCGCGCGGCTACGAATTCATCGCCCGGCTGGATTGTGGTGACCTGAATGTATCTGACCGCATCCAGCGCCAGTTAAGCTTTCTGGAGCAACACCCCGAGGTGTATCTGCTCGGCGGTGCGGCGCGCTTTGTCGACCAGCAGGGTGTCGAGCAATTCGTGCTGCGCCATCCCGAACGGCATGAGGACATCGTGAAGACGATGCGCAAAAACTCGGCCTTCGTCCATCCGGCGGTGATGTACCGCAGCGCAGGGCTGGCGACGACCGGGCTGTATCCGCTGGATGCGCCGGCGGCCGAGGATTACGCGCTGTTCTACGCCTTTGTGCGGCACTTCAGGGTGGCCAACCTGCCCGAGGTGCTGATCCATTACGAGCTCGATCCGGGCGGCATTTCGCTGTCCAAGCGGCAGAAGCAGCTTGCCTCGCGGCTGAAGGTGCAGCAGGCCAACAGCGACGGCTCGCTGGCGGCGCTGACCGGCCGGCTGCGCACGCGCGCGCTGATGGTCTTGCCGTATGGGCTGGTATTCCGGCTGAAATCCGCGTTGCGGCGGAAAGGAAAAACCCAACGCAGTGACGCAGAGACGCAGAGGGAAAAACAATGACTCCGCTTTTCTCTGCGCCTCTGTGGTTGAAGGATTTTAGCCATGTCTGACATCCAGGCTTCCACCCGTCGCCACATCGTCCACGTGGTCGAATCGTTTGCCGGCGGCACGCTGTCCATGCTGACCGCCATGGCCAACGGCCAGGCGGCCGACGGGCATCGCGTGACCGTCATCCATTCGCTGCGCGAGGATACGCCGGCCAGCTGGCGCGAGCTGTTCGCGCAGGAGATCGCCTTCATTCCCCTGCCGATGTGCCGCGCCATCCATCCACTGCAGGACTGGCGCGCCGGCGTGGCGCTGGTGCGCTGGCTCAGGGAGCTGGCGCCGGATATTGTCCACCTGCATTCCAGCAAGGCCGGCGCGCTGGGGCGCATTGCCAGCCTGTTCACGAAGCTGCCGCGCACGCGCTGGTTTTTCTCGCCGCACGGCCTGTCCTTTTTGCAGCGCGAGGCGGGTCGGCTCAAGAATCTGGTGTTTCTGCTGCTGGAAAAGCTGCTGGTACACATTCCGGTGACCTTTATCGCCTGCTCGGCGAGCGAGGCCGCGAAAATTCGCAATACCCTTGGGGCTAATGTTCTGCAGGTCAATAACGCCGTGAATATTGAGCAGATACCTCAAGCTTCTGGTGGCGGCGCTGTGCTGCGTATCGGCATGGCCGGGCGCGTGACCACGGCGCGCAACCCCGAACTCTTTGCCGCCATTGCCCGCCGCTTCACCCAGCCCGGCGTCGAATTCGTCTGGCTGGGCGGTGGCGAGCCGCAGGGTGAGGCGGCGCTGAAGGCCGCTGGCGTGCGGCTCACTGGCTGGCAGAGTCGTGCGCAAACGCTGGCGCAGCTGGCCAAGCTGGACATCTATCTGCAAACCTCGCGCTGGGAAGGCATGCCCGTGGCCGTGCTGGAGGCCATGGCCGCCGGCCTGCCGGTGCTCGCCACCGACATCGATGGCAACCGCGATCTGGTGCGGCATGGCGAAACCGGCTGGCTGTGCCGTGATGCGGATGATTTTGTCGCGCGGCTTGCCGCGCTGGCCGATGACCCCGGCCTGCGTCGCCGGCTGGGGGCCGAGGCGCAGGCGCTGGTGCACACCCATTATTCGCAGGCCGTGCTGATGCGCAGCCTGTACGCGGCCTATGGCCTGAGCGCAGCCAGGGCTGCAGAAAGCTGAATCGGGCCCGAGAGTAGCCAGGACAAATGACAAGGAAAGTCTGTGAGCAGTGAAAAACACCTGCGCGCCGAGCGCGCGAAACCCTGGCTGGCGCTGGCCGACCTCAGCGCCCTGCTGCTGGCCTTCGGCATTGCGCTGCTGCTCTTGTGGCTGCTGCGCTACCACCGTATCAGCGCCGGCTTCCAGCTGTGGTGGCAGTGGGAAGGCCAGCAGCAGGCGCTGGGCTTTGCGGTGCTGACGCTGTTTACCGTCGCCAATTTCTGGGGGCGCGGGCATTACTCGCTGCGCATGCCCTTCTGGGACGAGCTGGGCGAAATCCTGCGCTGGCTGCTGCTGGCCGCGCTGCTCAACGGCATGCTGGTGCTGCTGGGCAAGTACACCGTGTCGCGCTTCTTGTGGCCGGTATCGTGGAGCCTGGCGCTGCTCTTGGTGCCGCTGGCGCGCAGCCTGATGAAGCGCGCGCTGCTGGCGCGCGGCGTCTGGCAATTGCCCAGCGTGATTCTCGGCAGCGGGCGCAATGCGCAGGATGCCTGGGCCGCGCTCAACAGCGAGCGCCAGCTCGGCTTTGCCATCCAGTGCTTTGTTGCCGTCGACGAGGCGGCGCCCGCCAGCCTGACGCTGGCGAACCGCAGCGTCCCGGTCGTGCGTCTGGCGCCGGCCGCGCTGCTGGACTGGCTCGCCGCCCAGGGCAAGCCGCACGTGGTGATCGCGCTCGAAGCCGAGGAATTGCGCCGGCTCGACGCGCAGATCGAGCAGCTGAGCCTGCGCTACAAGAATATCCACGTCATCCCGCCGCTGGCCGGCCTGCCGCTGTTCGGCGCGGTGACCAACCACTTCTTCAGCCATGAGGTGCTGCTGCTGCGCGTGTCGAACAATCTGACCGTCAAGCCGCTGATGCTGCTCAAGCGCGCCTTCGACCTGCTGGGCGCCGGTGTCGGCCTCGTGCTGCTGGCGCCGCTGTTTGCCTTTGTCGCCTGGCGCATCAAGCAGGAGGGCGGCCCCGGCGCGGTATTCTTCGGTCATGTGCGCGTGGGGATGAACGGCAAGCCGTTCAAGTGCTGGAAATTCCGCACCATGGTGCACAATTCGCAGGAGGTGCTGGCCCAGCTGCTGGACAGCGACGCCGACGCGCGCGCCGAATGGGAAAAGGATTTCAAGCTGAAGAACGACCCGCGCATCACCAAGATCGGCGCCTTCCTGCGTCGCACCAGCCTCGACGAAATCCCGCAGCTGTGGAATGTGCTGCTGGGCGAGATGAGCCTCGTCGGCCCGCGCCCGGTGATCGAAGAGGAACTCGAGCGCTACGGCGAGCGCGTCGATTTCTACCTCGAAGCGCGCCCGGGGCTCACCGGCCTGTGGCAGGTGTCGGGCCGCAATGACACGACCTATGACGAGCGCGTGGCGCTCGATGCCTGGTATGTGAAAAACTGGAACCTGTGGTACGACATCGCCATCGTCTGCAAGACGGTGAAGTCGGTGGTGGCCGGGCGCGGGGCGTATTGATGATGACAATCGATTGGCGGCCGCTACTGGATGTGTTGCGGCAAAAGCTGCCCGATCTGCAGGCGGTCTACGCCTTTGGCAGCCAGATCAGTGGCGATGCAGATGCCGACAGCGACCTTGATCTGGCTGTGCTGTTGCCATATCGCGCTGATCCCGTGGCGCTCTGGCAGCTGGCGGGCGCCTTGTCCGGCGTGTCCGGCTTGCCGGTTGACCTGCTTGATTTGCGTGCAGCGAGTACGGTCATGCAGTATCAAGTGCTAAGCAAAGGGATTCGCCTGTTTGAGCTTGATACAGTGGTGGGTATTTTCGAGGCGATGGTACTGAGCGAAAAAACTCGCCTGGACGAGGTTCGCCAGGATCTGCTGGACGATATTGTTCGCGATGGGAGGGTGTATGGCAGATGATGTGTTGCTGAACAAGGCTGCGACGATTGAACGTTGCGTGGCCCGCGCCCGCGAGGAGTACGCAGCTGGAGCGGTGGAGTTTGCAAGCAATCACACCCGCCAGGATGCCGCTATCTTGAATATCCAGCGTGCTTGCGAAGCCGCGCTCGATATGGGTCAGCATTTGATTCGGCGTGATCGGCTGGGCATTCCGCAAAGCTCGCGCGATGTGTTCACCCTGCTGGAAACCGCGGGCCGCATCGATGCTGCGCTTGCCGCGTCGCTGCGCAATATGGTCGGCTTCCGCAATATTGCCGTGCATGATTATCAGGCGCTGCAATTGCCGATTACCGTGGCGATCATCGAACGGCATCTGGATGATTTCCTGATTTATGCACAGTGTTTGCTGAAAGGCGGACTGACGGGGGCTGACCATGCATGATTTCGTCGAATGGTTCCGTCAGGCCGCGCCCTACATCCATGCCTTCCGAGGCCGCACCTTCGTGATCGCCCTGGGCGGCGAGGTGGTGCGCGACGGCAAGTTCGCCACGCTCACGCACGACATCAACCTGCTCACCAGCCTGGGCGTGCGCCTCGTCGTCGTGCATGGCGCGCGTCCGCAGATCGATGCGCGCATCGTCGAGAAGGGGCTCACGCCGCAATACCTGCATGGCCTGCGCGTCACCGACGCCGAAACGCTCACCTGCGTGATCCAGGCCGTCGGCCAGGTGCGCGTCGAGATCGAATCCTGGCTGTCGATGGGGCTGGCGAATTCGCCGATGGCCAATGCCGACATTCGCGTGTCGGCCGGCAACTTCATTACCGCGCAGCCGATGGGCGTGCGCGACGGCATCGATCTGCAGTACACCGGCGAGGTACGCAAGGTCGATACCACCGCGATCCGCTACCGGCTTGATGACGGTGAAATGGTGCTGCTTTCCACGCTGGGTTATTCGCCGACCGGCGAGGTGTTCAACGTGCCGCTGGAGGACGTGGCGACCAGCGCGGCGATTGCACTGCGCGCCGACAAGCTGCTGTTCCTGTTCGGACAGGATGGGGTGGTCGATGCCAGCGGCGAGTTGCTCAATGAACTGACCGCGCTGGAGGCCGACCAGTTTCTCGCCGAGCACCCCGAGGCCAACGAGGATATCCGCCTCTATCTGCCTTGCGCCGCGCGTGCGGTGCGCCAGGGCGTCTCGCGTGCCCACCTGATCAGCCACCACGTCGACGGTTCGCTGTTGATGGAGCTGTTCACGCACGACGGCATCGGCACGATGATCTCGCGCGAAACCCTGGAAACGCTGCGCGAGGCGACCATCGACGACGTCGGCAAGCTCTTGGCGCTGATCGAGCCGCTGGAAGACCAGGGCGTGCTGGTCAAGCGCGGGCGCGAGCTGATCGAGCGTGAAATCTACCGTTATTCGGTGCTGGAGCACGACGGCAAGATCATCGGTTGCGTTGCCATGCATCCCTTCCCGGACAGCCAGATGGCGGAAATGGCCTGTCTGGTCGTGCATCCGGACTATCGTGAACAGGATCGCGGCGAGCAGCTGCTCAAGCACATCGAGCAGCGCGCGCGCGGGCAGGGCGTCAAGCAACTGTTCGTGCTCACCACGCGCACCGCACACTGGTTTCTCGAACGGGGTTTCGTGCAGGCGACCGTCGATGCACTGCCGATGGAGAAGAAAGAACTCTACAACTACCAGCGCCGCTCCAAGGTCTTCATCAAGCGGCTGGCGCGCAGCAGCTGAGCGTTTGTTGCAAAACGTGCTGTGCACCCGGTGGGCGCAGTGAGGGCGGAGGGCGCCCAGGCCCCTGAATCCTTACGGACTTCATGACCGCCGCGCTTGCTGTACTGCTGCCTCACCGCCGGGCGCTTGCCATTCATGAATTATTGATCCGGCCCTCTGATGTTTTTACTTGTAGGAGCGAGCTTGCTCGCGATCAGCAAGGCTTCGCGAGCAAGCTCGCTCCTACGGAAATTCAAACGTCCGAGGGCCGGATCAATAGGCGCTGTTGAGGTTTGATTGGTTTTTACACAGCCCCGTCAACTTGCCGGCCCCGGCGGGCGGCTGTGGGTGAAATGCAAGCCGGCGGCATGTCGTGCTAGGACGGGCACGGCCGCTCTGCTAACCTCCATCACCATCTGCTGATCAACAGGAGGTGCAACGATGCCTTCTTTCGGTATCCGGCGCCGGGCGCAGCCCCTCGCAGTCAGCATCCGCACGGTCAGCATCCGCACATCAGGAATCGAGTTGTTGCATTCCATTCATTCATTCCGGCTTTGCCGCAGGACAAGGGCTGACAGGCTGTTGTTCTGGCGTGTGTCGAAGGAGTAGGCCTTGCCCTGGCGCTTTCTCGGCTCGCTGCGCACCCGGCTGGTGCTCTTGCTGCTGCTCGTGCAATGCGGTCTGCTCGCCCTTGCCTATTTCCAGCTCGAGAAAATACTGCAGCGGGCGCGTTTCGATGCGGTCAGCCAGCGCGCTGAAAATGTCGCCAATGTCACGGCCGCCGTGGTGGCGCGCGAAATGATCTATGCGCGCCATGCCGAACTGGGGCCGCTGCTGGATACGCTGCGCACGCCGGAAAACGTTGATTATCTGGTGGTGGTCGACAATGCCGGCCAGGTGCTGGCCACCAGCGGCTGGGATGCCGCGAAGCCGCTGCCGCCACCGAGCCGGCTGGTTCCCGGCGAGCTGCCGCGCCTGCTGCATCTGTCGGTGCCGGTGCGCTATGGCTATTCGCCCGTCGGCGAGCTGCATTTCGGCCTGTCCACCCAGCGGGGTGGGGAATTGCTGCGCAGCGTCCTGCAGCAGAACCTGTGGATCCTGATCGCCAGCGCCTTGCTCAGCACCGCGCTGTTTGCGCTGGCGGCGGCCTGGGTCGTGCGTCAGCTCTATCGCCTGATCGACAGTGTCGAGCAGGCGCTCAGCGGCCAGACCGGTCAGGCCACCACCCTGACCGAGGGCGAACAGGATCGCCTGCTCGTGCATTTCCGCACCATGCTGCAGCGCATCGACCAGCGCGTCAGCGCCTTGCAGCAGAGCGAGGCGCGCTTTCATGCGCTGGCCGATTACACGCATTCGGCCGAGCTGTGGATCGACCCTCAGGGCAAGCTGCTGTGGGTGAATGCGTCCGTCGAGCGTCTCACCGGCTACCGGGTGGAAGAATGCCTGCTGCTTGACGGCTTTCCGGTGGGGCTGGCCGTGCCCGATGAGCGCGAGCGCTTTGCCGAAATGCTGCGCCGCGCCCTGCAGGATGAAAGCAGCATGTCCGATTTCGAATTCCGCGCCGTGCGCCGCGATGGCCAGACCTTCTGGGCGGCGGCGTCCTGGCTGCCGCTGTATGACGGTGACGGCAAGCTGCTGGGCCTGCGCGCCAGCATCCGCGACAACACCGAGCTGAAGGAAGACCGGCTGGCCCTGCGTCGCGCGCTGATGGACCTGCAGCAGCTGCAACTGCTGGGGCAGGGCTATCTGCAGCGCGCCGAAGCCGAACGCGCGCGGCTGATGGCGCTGCTGTCGGCCATGCGCTTTGGCGTGCTGTTTGTCGACAACGACAACCGCGTGGTTTTCCACAATCCGGCCTTTGCCGAGCAATGGGGGCTGCCGGCCGATGCCGATGGCCACGGCCGGCCGCTGGGCCAGGTGCTGCAGCAGGCCGCCAATCAGCCGGCGATCAGCGACATTGCGGTGTACTACCTCGAGGAGCTGGCGCTGGCTGACGAGCGCGTCGATTTTGGCGCGCTGACGATGAATGACGGGCGCATCATCACCCAGTACTGCTACCGCGTGCTCGACCAGCAGGGGCAGACCAATGGCCGCATGTGGATTTACGAAGACGTGACGCAGCAGCGCGCCATGGCCGAGCGCATGATCAGCCTGGCCGAGCGTGACGCGCTGACCGGGCTCTACAACCGTCACCGTTTCCAGGACGAACTCGACCGCCTGTTCGCCGATGCCGAGCGGCGTGGCGCGCGGCTGGCCCTGCTGTATTTCGATCTCGACGAGTTCAAGTTCGTCAACGACACCTTCGGCCATGGCGTCGGCGACGAGTTGCTGGTGGTGATTGCCCAGGAAATCGGCCGCCAGGTGCGGCGCAACGAGATTCTGGCGCGGCTGGGGGGTGACGAGTTCGCCGTCTTGCTGCCCGATGGCGACGAGGCTGCCGCCGCACGCCTGGCCGAGCGCATCATCGCCACCATCAGCCAGATCACCTTCAGCGCGCGCGGGCATACGCTGCGCCCGGCTTCCTCGCTGGGCGTGGCCATCTACCCGCAGCATGCCGGCACCAGCGCCGAACTGGTCGCGCATGCCGATGCCGCCATGTACCAGGCCAAGTCCGCCGGCAAGTCGACCTGGCGGCTCTACCGCGCCGACGCCGATCCCTCGCAGAACGCGCTGGCACGCCTGTCCTGGAAGGAGCGCATCACGCAGGCGCTGGAAAATGACGGCTTCGAGCTGCATTTCCAGGGCATTTACGAGGCCGCCACGCGCAAGCTGGTGCACCTCGAAGCGCTGCTGCGCATGAAGGATGCGCAAAACCCCGGCGAGCTGATCATGCCGGGCAGCTTCATTCCGCACGCGGAAAAGACCGGCAAGATCATCGATCTGGACCGCTGGGTCATCCGCAAGGCCATCAGCATCCTGGCCGAGCGCCCGGCCGCGCCGTCGATCGCGGTGAATGTCTCGGGGCGCTCTTTCGACGAACCGGGCTTGCCGGAATTCATCGCCGACGAGCTCAAGCGCCGGCGTGTCGATCCGCGCCGTCTGCTGGTCGAGCTGACCGAAACGGCGGCGGTATCCGACCTGCGCGACGCCCAGCGCTTTATCGATGCGCTGCGCGCCACTGGCTGTCGCGTCTGTCTTGACGATTTCGGCGTCGGCTTTGCCTCGTTTGCCTACCTGAAGCAGCTCAAGGCCGATGTGCTGAAGATCGACGGCATGTTCATCCGCGACCTGCCGCGCGACCGCGACAGCCAGATTTTCGTGCGCGGCATGGTGCAGATGGCGCACGACATGGGCAAGATCACCGTCGCCGAGTTCGTCGAGAATGTCGAGATTCTGGAAATGCTGCTGGAATTCGGCATCGACCAGGTGCAGGGTTATCACCTCGATCGCCCGCAGCGCGATCACCCCGGGTTGAATGCCTGAGGTATTGCGCTGTAACTAATCAGGCAAAAGGGTTGTGTGGTAATACCCTCTTGAATTGGCATGTTGGCCGGCCTTGAAGGCGGGGAGTGCGAGCGACCGCGCCTGGCCAGCAGAAGCCCATTCCTGAGGCCGATAACTGTGCCTGGACCTATTGATCCGGCCCTCTGATGTTTTCAACTCGTAGGAGCGAGCTTGCTCGCGATAAGCAACGCTTCGCGAGCAAGCTCGCTCCTACAGAAATTCATACTTCTGAGGGCCGGATCAATAAGGCGGCGCCGAAAGGGCTGGCAGGACCGTGAAGGTTGGCGCACCCTGCTCACGCCTCACGCCTCACGCCTCACGCCTCACGCCTCACGCCTATCGCGCAATCACGGCCTGCAGCCGGTACCGCCCGGTCAGGCGCTCGGCGGTGGACAGCGCTTCATCGCGGCTGGCATATGGCCCCAGCTGCACGCGCCAGAACTTGTTGTCCGTGCGCATGCGCAGCTTGCGGCTGTCGGCTTCGTCCAGCTCGCGCAGCAGGTGCAGGCGGAAATTATCGGCATTGTTCTCGGCCGAGAAGGCGCCCAGCTGCAGATAAACGCCGGCGGCATCCTCGCTGACCGGCACCGTGCGCGGAGCTTCCTGAACTGGCGGGCGGGGCGGCGCTTCCTGTGCCGCGCGGGCGACGACCGCTGCCGGCGTGTCGCCCGGCAGCAGGCTTTCCACCTTCACCCGCGAGCTGCCCTGGCCGGCATAGCCCAGCCGGCAGGCCGCGAGGAATGAGAGGTCGATCACGCGCCCCTTGTGGAATGGCCCGCGATCATTGATGCGCACCACCACGCTGCGGCCATTGGCCAGATTGGTCACGCGCGCATAGCTGGGAATCGGCAGGATGGGGCTGGCGGCCGTCATCGCGAACATGTCGTAGATTTCGCCGTTCGAGGTCTTCTGGCCGTGGAATTTGCGGCCGTACCAGCTGCCGGTGCCTTCCTCGTGCCACTGTCCCGGCGCGCTCAAGGGGGTGAACGACTGGCCCAGCACCGTGTACGGGCGGTTGGCCCATTTGTGCAGCGGCTCCCAGCGCGGAGAGGCATCGGGAATCTGGTCGAGATTGGCGGGCCATTCGGCAGCCGGGCCGTCGTCCTTGTAGAAACCGCCGCGCTTGCCGTCGAGCGCCGTGTAGCTGCAGCCATACTGCTCGCTGCCGGGCTGGGCCGGCGGCGCGGGTTGCGCCGGCTGCGGCTGCGGTCTTGCCGGCCCGTCACTGACCGGCGCGGGCGGCGTGCTGGAACAGGCGGCCAGCAGCAGACCGAGCAGGGTTGGCAGGAGTAGGGGCTTTTTCATGGGGTATTGCTCTGTAGCCTTTTCATCAAAAGGGCTTGGTGTCTTAACGTTGCCGGGTATGCTGAGATCGCCTCACGCCTCACGCCCCGCTCAGCGTCGGATCAGCTTGCGGTCGCGCTGGATGCTCATGAGGATACCGAAGCCGGCCAGAATCGACACCATCGAGGTACCGCCGTAGGACACCAGCGGCAGCGGCACACCGACCACCGGCAGAATGCCGGTGACCATGCCCATGTTCACAAAGGCGTAGGTGAAGAAGGTCATCGCGATGGCTCCGGCCAGCAGCCGGCCAAACAGCGTTGAGGCGGTATTGGCGATCATCAGCCCGCGCACGATGACCAGCAGATACATCACCAGCAGCACGGCATTGCCGACGAGGCCGAATTCCTCGCCGAACACGGCGAAGATGAAGTCGGTCGTGCGCTCGGGAATGAAATCGAGGTGGGTCTGCGTGCCGCTGAGCCAGCCCTTGCCGAACACGCCGCCCGAGCCGATGGCGATGGTGCCCTGGATGATGTGGTAGCCGGCGCCCAGCGGGTCTTCCATCGGATTGAGCATGGTCGCGATGCGGCGGCACTGGTATTCATGCAGGATGTTGATGCACCAGTCCCAGTGCAGCACCACGTAGACCAGCGTGCTGCCGGCGGCGAGCATCACGCCGATCAGCCGCCACGACAGGCCGGCGAAATACAGCACGTAAAAGCCCGAGGCGCTGATCATCAGCGCCGTGCCCAGATCGGGCTGCTTGAGAATGAGCCCGACCGGCACCAGCAAGAGCAGGGCGCCGCCGACAAAGTGCTTCCAGTTCAGCTGCGCTTCGAAATGGTGGAAAAACCAGGCGATGGTCATCGGCACGGCAATGCGCATCAGCTCGGAAGGCTGGATGTGCGTGATGCCGATATTCAGCCAGCGCGTCGAGCCATTCACCGTCTTGCCGGCGATCTCCACCAGCACCAGCAGGATCACGCCAAGAATGTAGCCGGGCAGGGCGAGGCGCATCAGCGTGGCCTGGGAGATGTTGGCGATGGCCCACATGACGCCGAAGGCGATCCCCATGAAGACGATCTTGTTCAGCACCCGGTCCAGATCCTGGTTCGAGGCCGAAAACAGCAGCACCGCCGACAGCGCGAACAGCATGGCCGTAAAGAGGAACAGCCAGGGGTCGACCGGCTGGCGGATGCGCAGCCACAGTTGCTTAATCACTGGTGCGTTCCTCTTCGGCTGGGCTGCTGGCGGCCGCCGCGCTGCTGGCCGGGCGCGCAGCGCTGGCGACGGCCGATGCCGGCGCCGCCGGCTCCTTGCCGGTCAGGTAGAAGTCGAGCGTGGCGCGCGCGATGGGCGCGGCAGCCTGCGCGCCAAAGCCGCCGTTCTCCACAATGACGGCCAGTGCGATCTTCGGCTTGTCGGCCGGGGCGAATACGATGAACCACGAGTGGTCGCGCAGGCGCTCGCTGATCGCGTGCGCGTTGTACTTGGCGCCCTTGAGACTGTAGACCTGCGCCGTGCCGGTCTTGCCGGCCGAGGTGTATTGCGCGCCGGCAAACACGCGCGCGGCCGTGCCCTGCGTCATCACGCCTTCCATGCCGCGGATCACGCGCTCGATGTTTTCCGGCTTCCACGGCTGTGTGCGTATCGGTTTGGGCTCGACCGGCGTGGCGCGGCCGCTTACCGGGTCTACCAGATTGGCGACGACATGCGGGCGGAACACCACACCGCGATTGGCCAGAATCGCCGTGGCGTGCGCCATCTGCAGCGGCGTGTAGCTGTTGTAACCCTGGCCGATGCCGATCGATACCGTTTCGCCGGAATACCACTTCTGCTGTTCGCGCTTCTTGAAGCGCTGCTTCTTCCACTCGGGGCTGGGCAGCACGCCGCGGCGCTCGCCGGGCAGGTCGATGCCGGTGCGCTGGCCAAGGTCGAACTGCTTCATGAAGGCGGCAATGTCGTCGATGCCCATCTGCACGGCGAGCTGATAGAAATAGGTGTCGCTGGACACCACCATGGCGCGGTCGAAATTCATCGAGCCGTAACCGCCGGGCTTGGAGTCGCGGAACTTGTTGTTGCCGTAGATGAAATAGCCGGGGTCGGCGATGGTCTGGTGCACCAGCGGGTAGTTGCCCTCCAGCGCGGCCATGGCCATGAAGGGCTTGAAGGTCGAGCCCGGCGGGTATTCGCCGCCCAGTGCGCGATTGAGCAGCGGCTTGTCGATGGATTCGTTCAGCTCTTTCCAGGATATCGGGTCGATGCCGTCGACAAACAGATTGGGGTCGAAACCGGGCTTGGACACAAAGGCCAGGATGCCGCCGGTGCCCGGCTCGATGGCGACCAGCGCGCCACGGCGCTTGTCGAAGAGTTTTTCCACCACCGTCTGCAGCTTCATGTCGATGGACAGCTGCAGGTCGCTGCCGGGCTTGGGCGGCGTGCGGTCCAGCGTGCGGATGGCGCGCCCGCCCGAATCGACCTCGACCTTCTCGAAGCCGGTCACGCCGTGCAGTGCGTCTTCATAGCTCTGTTCGACGCCCAGCTTGCCGATGTGGTCGGTGCCGCGATAATTGGCCAGCTTGCCGTTTTCCTTCAGGTTTTCAATGTCGCGGTCGTTGATGCGGCCGATGTAGCCCACCAGATGGCTGGCCAGCTCGCCCTGCGGATAGTGGCGAAACAGCCGCGCCTTGACCTCGACGCCGGGAAATTCGTGGCTGCGTGCGGCAAAGCGCGCCACTTCCTCGTCGGTCAGTCGCGTCTTGATTGGCAGCGATTCGAAATTCTTGGACTCTTCCAGCTCTTTCTTGAAGCGGCGGCGGTCCTTGGGGGTGATTTCGATCAGCGTGTTGATGTGGTCGATGGCTGCATTGAGGTTGCCGACTTTCGACGGCGTGATTTCCAGCGTGTAGGCCGAGAAATTGTGCGCCAGCACCACGCCGTTGCGGTCGCGGATCAGGCCGCGCGGCGGCGAGACGGGAACCAGCGAAATGCGGTTCTGCTCGGCCAGCGTCATGTAGCGGTTGTGCTGCAGCACCTGCAGCCAGAAAAAGCGCGCGAACAAGAGGCCAAAGGCGCAGGCGATCAGGAGCAGCGCCACGGCCAGGCGGATCTGGAAGGCGTAGCGGTCGTTGTGCTCGTTGCGCAGCACGCCGGCGCCGCCCAGCTGGCGCTGGTTGACCCCGCGGCGACTGCGGAAGAGCGAGCGGCTGATACTTTTCATAGTTCGTCGGAAACCGGCTTGCGCTGGTGCATCAGCATCAGGTTGGACAGCGGTGTCCACAGCACGGCGGCGATCAGCGGGCCGGCAAAATAGCCCGGGCCCGGAAAGCTGTCGCCGATGGCGAGCCGCACCAGCAGCATGACGGCCTGCGAGGCCAGCAGCAGCATCAGCGTCACCAGTGCCTGTTGCCAGAACGGGAACAGCGCGAACTGGCGCTGGCGCGCCAGCGTCGCATAGGCAATCAGCGAATAGGCCAGCGCGTGCTGGCCTAGGTAATTGGCGTCGGCCACGTCCATCAGGAGGCCCAGGGCAAAGGCCCAGCCCACGCCGATGCGGCGCGGCTGGTGCAGGGCCCAGTACACGATCATCAGGGCGACGAAGTCGGGCGTCAGGCCGGCCAGCGCCGCCTGCCAGGGCGCCAGATTGACCAGCAGGGCCACGATGAAGGTCAGCAGGATGAAGCCAAAGCGCACCGGGCGCAGCAGCTGGGTAGAAATGGGCATCAGTGCGTCTTCCTGGGGGCTTCTGCCGGGGCCGATGCGGATTCCGGATAGGGGGCGCGCTCGGCGGGGCCGCTGATGGCCAGCAGGTAATTGTGCTGTTCGAAGTGCGCCAGCGGCTCGCAGAAGATGCGCGCGAAGGCGCTGCCGTTCTGGCGCTCGACCTTGCTGACGCGCGCCACCGGCAGGCCGGCCGGATACAGGCCGTCAATGCCCGAGGTGGAGAGGATGTCGCCTTCCCTGATGTCGACGTTCGGCGGCATGTAGCGCACCTGCAGCGGCTGGTTGCGGCCCATGCCGTAGACGATGGTGCGCAGCTGGTTGCGCTCGACCATGACCGGCACCAGATGGTTGCGGTCGGAAATCAGCCGCACTTCGCTGGTCAGCGGGTGCACGCGGATGACCTGCCCGGCCACGCCGCGATGGTCGATGACGATCTGCCCGCCGGCCACGCCGGCATTGCTGCCCTTGTCGACAATCAGCCGGGCGCTGTAGGGATCGCGACCGTTGTAGAGGATCTTCACCAGCTCCTGCCGGCCGACAGCGTGCGGCGCGCTGGCGGTGAGCGCGCGCAGCTGCGCCACCTCGGCTTCCAGCGCCTTGACGCGCATGGCGTCGGCGCTGGCTTTCAGGCGCTCGTCATTCAGCCGGCGGTTTTCGGCGATCAGCTGGGTTTGCCGGGTCATGAAATCCCCGGCCCGCAGCACGGCATCGACCGGCGTGGTGGCCAGCCATTGCAGCGGATAGACCAGCACCGACAATTGCTGGCGCAACTTGTCCATCAGGTGCAGCTTGGCGTCGCTGACCAGCAGGATGAACGACAGGGCCGAAAAAATCATAAGCCGCGTCAGCGGCTTCGGTCCCTGCTTGAAAAAGGCGGGTTGATTGGCGTGCATGCAAAGGCCTGCATGTATCGCCCTGCAGCCTAACCGTAGTAAAGGCTGCAGGGTGATACGGTGTGGTGCTTAGTCGTTGGTGAAGATGCCGCTGGTCTTGTCGAGCTTGTCGATCGCCATGCCCGAACCGCGCACCACGCAGGTCAGCGGATCGTCGGCAACAATCACCGGCAGGCCGGTTTCTTCCATCAGCAGGCGATCCAGGTCACGCAGCAGTGCGCCGCCACCGGTCAGCACCATGCCCTTTTCGGCGATGTCCGCGCCCAGTTCCGGCGGGGTCTGTTCCAGCGCGCCCTTTACCGCCGACACGATCTGGTTCAGCGGTTCGGTCAGCGCTTCGAGGATTTCATTGCTGGAAATGGTGAAAGAGCGCGGAATGCCTTCGGCGAGGTTGCGGCCCTTGACGTCCATTTCGCGCACTTCGGCGCCGGGGAAGGCGGAACCGATGCGCTTCTTGATTTCTTCGGCGGTGGTTTCGCCGATCAGCATGCCGTAGTTGCGGCGGATGTAGTTGATGATGGATTCATCGAACTTGTCGCCGCCGACCCGCACGCTGTTGGCATACACGATGCCGCCCAGCGAGATCACGCCGACTTCGGTGGTGCCGCCGCCGATGTCGACCACCATCGAGCCGGTGGCTTCCTCGACCGGCAGGCCGGCGCCGATGGCTGCAGCCATCGGCTCCTCGATCAGCTCGACCTTGCGCGCACCGGCGCCCAGGGCCGACTCGCGGATCGCGCGGCGCTCGACCTGGGTGGAGCCGCAGGGCACGCAGATGACAATGCGGGGCGGGGAGGCAAACAGGCGGGAGGGATTAACTTTCTTGATGAACTGCTTGAGCATCTGCTCGGTGATGGTGAAGTCGGCGATCACGCCGTCCTTCATCGGGCGGATGGCGTTGATCGAGCCGGGCGTGCGGCCCAGCATCTTCTTCGCTTCGGCGCCGACGGCGAGGATGGTTTTCTTGCCGGAAGGACCGCCTTCCTGCTGGATGGCAACCACGGAAGGCTCGTCAAGCACGATGCCCTTGCCCTGCATGTAGATCAGCGTGTTGGCGGTGCCAAGGTCAATGGCGATATCGTTGGCGAAGTAGCCGGAAAGTCCAAACATCGGGTTCTCGCAATGGGAAGTAGTTGCTGCATCGGCCCCCGGCCTGAACCGGAAACCACATTGAATTCGGTATCTCTGAAACTAGCTTGTAGCGCGGTTTTTGTTGCGGTGCAATATCGGCGTGCGCCGCCCGTCCGGCAATTCGGCCCGCGCCGCGCCAGCCTTGGCGCTGCTTGGGCGAATCAAACCCGGCATGATACCCTATTGCGCTGATCTTATTGAAGGCTTTGCCCGGGAATTTTGACCATGTCACTCTCTCTGGATGATGTAAGCCGTATCGCCCGCCTGTCGCGCATTGCCGTGACGCCGGACGAACTCGCGGCGACCCAAAACCAGCTCAACCGCATCCTGCACCTGATCGACGAAATGCGCGCCGTGGACACCACCGGCATCGAGCCGATGGCGCACGCCCAGGACGTCTTCCTGCGCCTGCGCGAAGACGCCGCCACTGCGCCGGATCGCCGTGCCGCCTTCCAGGCCGTAGCGCCGGCTGTCGAGAATGGCCTCTACCTCGTTCCCAAGGTCATCGAGTAAACGACAAGGGCAAAACCCAGCGCAGCGACGCAGAGAAACCCGGAGTGCTTTTGCCGCCTTGTTTTTCCTTTGCGCCCCTGTGTTGGGTTTTTATGGGGTATGTCTTCGTATCCCTTTGCGTAAATTGGCTGTAGCCATATACCCATCAGGTTTTATTGAACATGAAAACCGTCAAACAATTATCCGCCGCACTGGCTTCAGGCCAGGTGTCGGCGGTCGAACTGGCGCAGGACTACCTCGCCCGCATCGGCCAGCTGAACCCCACGCTGAATGCCTTCATCACCGTCGACGCCGACAAGACGCTGGCGGAAGCCCGCGCCGCCGACGCCGCACGCGCCGCCGGCAATGCCGGGCTCCTGACCGGCGTACCCGTCGCGCACAAGGACATCTTCTGTGCCGAGGGCTGGAAGACCACCTGCGCCTCGAAGATGCTCGACAACTTCGTCGCCCCCTACGACGCCACCGTGATCGCGAACGCCAAAGCCGCCGGTCTGGTAACGCTGGGCCGCGCGAACATGGATGAGTTCGCCATGGGCTCGTCGAACGAAAACAGCTTCTACGGCGCGGTGAAAAACCCCTGGGATCTGAACGCCGTTCCCGGTGGTTCATCGGGCGGCTCGGCGGCAGCCGTGGCGGCCGGCCTGGCACCCTTTGCCACCGGCACGGATACGGGTGGTTCCATTCGCCAGCCGGCGTCGTTCTGCGGCATTACCGGCATCAAGCCGACCTACGGCGTGGTCAGCCGCTACGGCATGATTGCCTATGCATCGTCGCTCGATCAGGGCGGCGCGTTCGCGCACACCGCGGAAGACTGCGCGCTGCTGCTGAACGTGATGGCCGGTTTCGACGACAAGGACTCCACCAGCCTCGAACACGCCAAGGAAGACTACACCCGTGACCTGAACCAGCCGCTGGCTGGCGTCAAAGTCGGCCTGCCGCGCGAATACTTCGCGGAAGGTCTGGCGGATGATGTCGCAGCCGCCATCGAAGCTGCGGTCACTGAGCTGAAGAAGCTCGGCGCCACCGTGGTTGACGTGTCACTGCCGAACACCAAGCTGGCGATTCCGTCCTACTACGTGATCGCGCCGGCGGAAGCCTCCAGCAACCTCAGCCGCTTTGACGGCGTGCGCTACGGCCACCGCGCCGCAGATTACGACGGCCTGGCCGACATGTACGAAAAGACCCGTGCCGAAGGCTTTGGCTGGGAAGTGAAGCGCCGCATTCTCACCGGCACCTATGTACTGAGCCACGGCTACTACGACGCCTACTACCTGCAGGCGCAGAAGATCCGCCGCATCATCGCCAATGATTTCGTCGCCGCGTTCAACGACTGCGACGTGATCCTCGGCCCGGTCGCGCCGACCACCGCGTGGAATCTGGGCGAGAAGTCCGACGACCCGGTGGCGATGTATCTGGCCGACATCTACACGCTGGGTGTGAATCTCGCCGGCCTGCCGGCGCTGAGCATTCCGGTTGGCTTCGGCAAGTCAGTCGATGGCAAAGCGGGCCGTCCGGTTGGCCTGCAGATCATCGGCAACTATCTGGGCGAAGCGAAGATGCTCAACGTCGCGCACCAGTTCCAGCAGGCGACCGATTGGCACACCAAGGCCCCGCAACTGTAATTGGAGAGCGAAATGGCGCACGCGCTTGTCGATGGCTTTGTTACGCCAGAACAGTATCTGGCGGCTGAGGAATTGTCCGAAGAGCGGCACGAGTATTACAACGGACTGGTTTACCCCATCCACTCGCCGATTCATGGCATGAGCGGTGGCAGCTACGCGCATGACACCTTGGCCGGCAACTTGTTTGCCTTGTGTAAAGCGCATCTGAAAGGCAGTGGCTGTCGGGTTTCAACGAGCAATATGCGTTTGAATATTGAAGCAGCCAATTGCTACTTCTATCCGGACTTGACCATCCATTGCGATGCCATCGAGGCGAAAACACAGGCTTTGACATCGGCGCGTATCGTGGTGGAAGTGCTGTCGCCCTCGACCAGCAATTACGACCTGGGCAAGAAATTTGCCATCTATCGCCAACTGGAAAGCCTGCAGGAATACGTGCTGATCGATTCCGAGTCGCGCTCTGTGTCGGTGTATCACCGTGCAAGTCATGGAGACTGGCTGTTCCATGCCTATACCCCTGGGTTTGATGAAGTAGTCAAACTCGCCAGCATTGATTTCACCGTGTCGTTGACTGATTTGTACGACGACACCGGTATTGAGGAATAAGCCATGAAATGGGAAGTCGTCATCGGGCTGGAAGTGCACACCCAGCTCACCACGCAATCGAAGATTTTTTCAACTGCGAGCACCGCGTTTGGCGCGGCGCCGAACACGCAGACCGCCGTTGTGGATATCGCCCTGCCGGGCGCTTTGCCGGTGATGAACAAGGCCGCGGTCGACAAGGCCATCCAGTTTGGTCTGGCCATTGGCGCGAAGATCAACCAGAAGTCTGTGTTCGCCCGCAAGAATTACTTCTACCCCGACCTGCCCAAGGGCTACCAGATCAGCCAGTTCGAGCTGCCGGTGGTTGAAGGCGGCGCAATCACGATCAATGTCGATGGCGTCGAGAAGGTCATCAACCTCACCCGCGCGCATCTGGAAGAAGACGCCGGCAAGTCGGTGCACGAAGACTTCCACGGCATGAGCGGCATCGACCTGAACCGCGCGGGCACGCCGCTGCTGGAAATCGTTTCCGAGCCGGAAATGCGCAGCTGGCAGGAAGCCGTGGCCTACGCGAAAGCCCTGTATTCGCTGGTGACCTGGATCGGCATCTGCGACGGCAATATGCAGGAAGGCAGCTTCCGCTGCGACGTGAACGTGTCGGTGCGCCCGGAAGGCCAAAAGGAATTCGGCACGCGGCGCGAAATCAAGAACCTGAACTCGTTCAAGTTCATGGAGCAGGCGATCAAGTACGAAGTGAACTGGCAGATTGGCGAAATCGAGGAAGGCCGCAAGATCCAGCAGGCCACCATCCTGTTCGACCCCGATACCGGCGAAACCCGGATGATGCGCTCGAAAGAGGACGCGCACGACTACCGCTACTTCCCCGATCCCGACCTGCCGCCGCTGGTGATCGCCGACGAGTGGATTGACCGCGTGAAGGCTACGCTGCCGGAACTGCCGGTGGCCATGCAGGCGCGCTTCCAGTCGCAATACGGCATCCCGGCGTATGACGCGACCACGCTGACCAGCTCTAAGGAAATGGCCGCGTTCTTTGAAGCCGTGGTTGCCGCCGGCGCGGATGCGAAGCTGGCATCGAACTGGATCATGGGTGACGTGTCGGCCACGCTGAACCGCGAAGAGAAGACCATCGCCGAGTCGCCGGTTTCCGCCGAGGCGCTGGCACTGCTCATCAAGCGGGTGATGGACAACACCATCAACAACAAGACCGCCAAGGACGTGCTGAAGAAAATGTGGGAGTCGGGTGATTCGGCCGACACCATCATTGAACGCGATGGGCTGAAGCAGGAAACCGACACCGGCGCGATCGAAGCAATTGTCGACGCGGTGCTCGCCGCCAACCCGAAGGCGATTGAGGAATATCGCTCGGGCAAGGAGAAGGCGCTCAATGCGCTGGTGGGGCAGGTGATGAAGGGGTCTGGGGGCAAGGCCAATCCGGGGATGGCGTTGGAGTTGTTGAAGAAGAAGGTGTCGTAGAATTGCAAAGCCGGCGAAAGCCGGCTTTTTTTACGCTTACACTGTTGAGGTGTTTTGTTGGGTTTGGTAAAGTTGTTGGTGAATTGTAAGTTCATAGATTGCCAACATTGAGGTGGTGCTGTGTTGCTCATTGTTTCTGACAAATTTGATTCTCACGCTGACTTGGTTCAGAAGAAACTGGAGGGGAAAGGGGTTGATTTCTTTAGATTTGATCTTGATTTAGATTCGTTGCGGGGTGCTTTTATTAGTTTTTCAGATGGAGTATGGCGCATAACTCAAAATGGACGGGCGGTAACTTCAATTTGTTTTGACTCTGTTTGGTGTCGCCGACCGTTTATGGAGTTGAACATAGAAGATCGGGTAGATCAGAGTAATGACTTTAAAATTTGGCGAAATGAGTGGAATAGAACTCTTCTTGGGTTGTATAGCTCTATTCGTTCTTTGCGCTGGCTGAATTCTCTGAAGAATTCATATCGTGGGGAGAACAAATATTACCAAATGGAGCTGGCCAGATCGATTGGTTTTAATATTCCTCCAACTTTGATTTCTAATGATAAATCGACTCTGATTGATTTTGCGCGCAAGTATGATTTTGTTGTTTTCAAGGTCATGGAGCAAGAAATATATCAGGTTGGTGATCAGTTGCTTGGCTTGTATGCAAATAAGATTACTTCGAATGATTTATCGAGATTTTCATGCGCAGGGGAAAATCCGATTTTTCTTCAAAAATACATCGACAAAGCTTATGAGGTGAGATACACGGTTGTTGATGGTGATCATCATGTTTGTAGGATCGACTCCCAAGCTTCTGAAATTTCTAAAGATGATTGGCGTCGCTATGATGTTGCAAAAACGCCTTATACGAAAATTGATCCGCCTTGTGAGGTAAGGGCGATGGTCAATTCTCTTCTTGAGGAGATGGGATTAAGCTTTGGAGCTTTGGATTTCATTGTTGATGAAGAGGGGGGGTGGCATTTTCTTGAAATAAATTGTATGGGGCAGTGGCTTTGGGTGGAGCAGTTATCTGGTCTTGATATTTCTGGCTCTATTGTAAAATGGGCTTTAAAGAAAAACTGAAATAGGGGTTAAATTTATGAAGGTGTTTGCAACTGATTTTTTCTCTCCGATGGTCAATAAGGTTTCTGAGCGTGAAGAGTGGACGTGGTCACCAGCAAACGAAGAATTTCATGAAATTCATGCGTCGGGAGCAAATACATCAAGCAATCAGTCTACATATGCTGATGAGCGTGATAACCGTGGCGATTCTGATCGTCCAAATGAAGGAATGCTTGTTGCGTGAGGCCACGTAGGTTTGATTAGAGCCGTAGGGAGCAATCGCCGCAGGCATTGCGCCGCATGAATTAAGCCGCCGACTCTGTTCGGCGGTTTTGTTTTTTCTGTGCCTGCGGCACGGTGTTTTCATGCCGGTTCCGCTCCCACGGGGACTTCCTGTGGTCGCCGGCGGGCGGGTTCATTTCTTTTGCTTCGCCAAAAGAAACGAACCAAAGAAAACGAAGTTTCGGCGCAGCCAAAAGGCGAGCCCGGTCCGCCGGCCGCCTGCGGCGACTGCCCTGCGATGCTCGTTGCGTCCAGCGGCGGGCTCAAACTCCCTCGCTGCGCTCGGTCAAACAGTCGCCCGCCGAAACCCTGGCCGCAACTGCGCTTCTCGGCGGCTTCAGGGCGGGGCGTGCTAATCGGCGGTGGTGGTGATTCGTAGGGTGGGTTAGCCAACGGCGTAACCCGCCATACAATAGTGGGTATACAGCTACAGCCCTTTTTACTATTAGGCTATGGGCTTATCACTGCATGGGTATATTGTGCCGCTGCTTAGCACACGATGCCCTCGCAGCCGCCGAGAAGCGCAGTTTTTCCGGGATCAGGTGCGGGACGTGTCTGAGGCCCGCAGGGCCGAGTTGTCCCGCGCCCCCGGAAAAGCGAGCATCGCAGATACCGTCTTGCCACTCATCTTGCAACTGCATAATCAGCCTGATACGGCTGACGCGTTTTAAGGACGCCAAAGCACAAATGCACCAGCTTGCGCATCGCGGCACCCAGTGCCGACATCTTGCATTTGCCGCGCGCCAGCAGCCGCTCGTACTGCGCCTTCACATGCGGGTTGTAGCGCTTGGCCGTGATCGCCGCCATGTACAACATGGCCCGTATCCTCGCCGGGCCGGCTTTCGACAGGCGCGCACGCCCGAAGAGCGAACTGCCCGACTGCCGTTCCACCGGCAC
>NZ_ATZJ01000045.1 GCF_000428145.1 Chitinilyticum litopenaei DSM 21440
TGCCGGAAATCCGTGCTGAACTCGCGGATGCGCCGGCGGGTGTCGCGCAAGCCGTCGCTCCCTTGCTGGATCATCTGGCCGCGCACGATCTGATCGCGCTGCAGGAAGGCTACGTCAATACCTTTGACCGTGGCCGCAACTACAGCCTGCACCTGTTCGAGCACGTGTACGGCGAAAGCCGCGACCGTGGCCCGGCGATGGTCAGCCTGATGCAGGAATACACCAACCGCGGCTTCTTCATCGCCGCCGACGAGCTGCCGGATTACCTGCCGCTGTTTCTCGAGTTTCTCGGTCAGACGGATGAAGCCACCGCCGAAGAGTTCCTCGGCGAATCCATCCACGTCATCGCGCGCATCGGCGAAAAGCTCGCCGAAGCCGCCTCGCCCTATGCCGGCGTGTTCACCGCGCTGAGGGGCCTGACCGATGTCGAGCCCTTGCCGCTGGCCGAACCGCCGGTGCGCGACATGGACGAGGTCATGGAGAAATTCGGTGGCGGCATCGATGGCATGGAGCCGCTGCTGCAACCGGGCCTGCAGTCCGGCATGCAGGGCGGTTCCTGCGGCTCGGCAGCAGCACAAACCATCCAGTTCCAACCGCGCGGCAATGCCGCTGCGCAGCAAGGAGTATCACGATGAGCTATCTCGACCAATTCCTGTTCGGGATTTACCCGTACATCGCACTGGCCATCTTCCTGCTTGGCAGTCTGGTGCGCTTCGAGCGCGAGCAGTACACGTGGAAATCCGAATCCACGCAAATGCTGCATCGCGGCCAGTTGCGCCTGGGTTCCAACCTGTTCCACATTGGCGTCATCGGTGTGTTCTTCGGCCATCTGGGCGGCTTGCTGACGCCCTTGTCGGTCTGGCATGCACTGGGCGTGACGCACGAAGCCAAGCAGCTGCTCGCCATGGTGGCTGGCGGCATTCTGGGCGGCCTGGGCGCACTTGGCCTGCTGATTCTGCTGTATCGTCGCTTCAGCAACCCGCGTCTGGCGGCCATCACACCGTTCCGTGACAAGGTACTGCTGCTGTGGCTGCTGGCCACGCTGGGCCTGGGGCTGGCGACGATTCCGGTATCGATGGGCCACCTTGACGGCCACATGATGACGCTGTTCATGGAATGGGCACAGCGCATCCTGACCTTCCGTGGTGATGCCGCCAGCTTTGTCGTCGGTGCGCCGCTGGTGTTCAAGCTGCACATCTTCTTCGGCCTCACTTTCTTCATCATCTTCCCGTTCACCCGCATGGTGCATGTGTGGAGCGGCTTCGGCAGCGTGGGCTACATCACGCGCGCCTGGCAGCTGGTGCGTCCGCGCTGAATGAGCATGACTGCCGGATGCCTGCGCATCCGGCGCTAACCGACGCCGCTGCGCCGGCGACAGGGATGCAGGGCAGTTTGCCGATTGCCGCATCCCTGGCCGGCGCACCGGCGTTTCTGCATTCAAGGTTTTATTGAGGAAGCAATATCATGGCCATTCTGGTAAACGACATCGAGATCACCGACGACATGATCGAAGCCGAGCTGCCGCACCATCAGCAAGCCGCCAAACCGCTGGATGCCGCCGTGCAAGAGCTGATCCTGCGCGAAATATTGCGGCAGGAAGCCGCCAGCCAGGGCTTTGCCGGCGAAAACGCCATTGCCGATCTGCTGGAAAGCGCGGTCAGCATTCCCGACGCTGACGAAGCGGCCTGCCGGCAGTGGTATGAGCAGCACCCGCAGGCCTTCGTGCAGGGCGAGCTGGTGGCGGCCAGCCATATCCTGTTTCAGGTGACTGATACCGTTCCTCTGGATTTGCTGCGCGCCAAGGCGGAGGAGGTATTGGCTGATACCCTATCCAATCCGGAGGCTTTCGGGCAATACGCCAGGCAGTACTCCAATTGCCCGTCCGGTGAAGTGGGCGGCAATCTCGGCCAGTTCGGCCGCGGCGAAATGGTGCCGGAATTCGAGAAGGTGGTGTTTGCGCTGGACGAAGGCGCCATCGCGCCGCGACTGGTGGAAACGCGCTTCGGCCTGCACATCGTGCGCTGCGAGCGCAAGGTGGAGGGTATCCGTGCGCCTTTTGAAGCCGTGCAGCAACGCATTGCCGACTATCTGGGCGAGGCCGCCACGCGGCAGGCGATGAACCATTATCTGCGCTTGCTCGCCGGCAAGGCCAGAATCGAAGGCTTCGAGCTGGCGGGGGCGGATTCACCGCTGTTGCAGTAAGCGCGGAGTGTTGGCGAGGTTTGCCACAAGCCCCTGTGCAGGCAGGTCGGGCGGGCGGCAGGTGTTACGCCGTCAGCCCGGCGCCGCGGATGCAATCCCGGCCCGCTTGTTTGGCCTGATACAGGCAGATGTCCGCCTCGTGCTGCAGCGCAGCCAGATCGTTGCTGACCGCAAAGGCGAGGCCAATGCTGGCGGTGACGATGCGCCCCGGCATGAGATCTTGCCAGGCATGTTCGGCAATGCTGCGATGTATCTTGCGCGCCAGTCCGTGCAGCTGCCGCTGATCTGCCGGCAGGATGACCAGGCAGAATTCTTCACCGCCGTAACGCGCCACGAATTCGTTGTCGCGGTGACAGGCATCACGCAGGATGCCGCCCAGCGCCCGGATGACGGCATCGCCTGCCGCATGGCCGAAGCGATCGTTGATGCTCTTGAAGTGGTCGATATCGATCATCAGTACGCCGCAGGGTTGGGCGGCATGCTGCTGGCAATGCCTGAACAATTCGTCCAGTGCACGGCGGTTGCGCACACCGGACAAGGCATCCATTTCAGCGGCAATCCTCAGCTCGCGCATTTCCAGAGCGTTCTGCTGCAGCGACGAATTCATGTGCTGATTGATGATGGCCAGTTGCAATGTTTCCAGCTTGGCCAGTGCCTGATTGACCGCGCGACGGCTGGTGTTGGTCTCGTAGACGCGACTGGCCTGCGCAGCCTGCCGCTCGATGCTGGCGTGCGCTTGCCGCAGATAGTGCAGGGCCTGCACCGGGTTGCCGCGTTCTTTGAGGTAGCGGTAGCCGGCGAGGCTGGCGCGTTCGATATGCTGTTCGCTGCTGATCTGTCCGGCCAGCGCGCAGGCTTGATCCAGTTCGGCATTGTCCCGGTTGCTGTACAGATGGCGCTGAAAATGAAGGCGCGGGCGGGAAGACACGTACAGTTTCTCGGTCAGGTCCGGCTGTATTTTCTGGAAATACAGGAATGTGCTGCGGGCTGAAAAGAGCGCATCCACCCGTGCCGCCACCAGTTTGCGATAATTGTTGTACTCGTTGCCGGTGTCTTCCCGGCGGATTTGGCCGGCCGCGATGGCAGGTTCGACATCCCGGTATCGGTATCCCCGCACGCCGCCGAGCACCTTGCCATGCAGGCTTTCCGGGCCATGCCACTCCAGCGGTGCGCTGCGGGGGCTGAGCAACAGATCCTCGTCATCCAGCAGGGGCTTGCTCCAGACAAATTGCATGCGATATGCCGGGGTATGCCAGTCCGGGCTATTCCACAATACGATGCCTTGCCAGCCCGGTTGCGCCAGCAGGTAATCGATGCGCTTTCGCGGCAGGATGTCCAGCTGGAACCGGTATTTCCCGCCCAGATGGCGATTGAGCAAGGCGGTGAAATCCGCACTCAGGCCGCTCTGCCCTGTCGTGACAAATGGCGGCGTTGAGTTCTGGTTGATGAGCATGACAACCTGACCGGCCCAGGCCGGGGCGGCAAGCAGAAACATCACCACGAATAGCAGCGCACGCATGTCAAGCTTCCGCTTCTGATTTTCCGGGGGGGGGGGGCTGGCGGAAAATGATGCACAAGTAAGCAGGTGTCTTGCTTGCTTTCAATCGCCGGGTCCAGTGCTGCAGCGCGACTTGCTGCATTTCCAGATTGGTCATCTGTCCTGCTCCTCACACTTTTTCTCAAATCTGCTTGCAGTATCTGCCAGCTTATCGGCATTGATAAGTTCAGAAAGCGGACGGACAGTGGACATGGGCGACGGTAGAATGGCAATGATGATCTTGCAATCCTCGACATGCATTGCACATACAGAACCGGAGGCTTATGGCAAAAGCAAATTTTCCAAGCATTAGCGTGCTTGGTCGTGATGCCGATGTTGATCCTGACGCCGCTGCAGCAAAACTTGCAGAAGTCGGCCAACGATTGTTCAACGGCGAAGCGCTGGAGTATGAGATTCAGGACTTTTTGGCAGAGGCCTTGAATGCAGCTATGCAAGCCCCTTTCAAGCAACGTGGCAGAGTCCTGCTCATTGCCCTGGGGCTGATGCCAAGGTCGGGGCGACAGCATTATTTTGGTCAAAAAGACAGGCTTGAACTGGGTGAGGAGGTGCAGCAACTGCACGATGCCGGAATACCAGTGGACGAGGCTGCTAGGAAAATTGCAGCAAAATACGGCACCTCTCAGGGCGTGGCTATCCGATGTCGAACGGAATATCTGTCCTGTCGCGATGGCAATGTGGCCCTGTCGACCCATTTCCTGCTTCCGGAAATGTCTGAGCTTGAGGCCTATGGTCGGCGAGATGTTGACCCAGAGGCGGCAGCAGAATTCTTGCGCAATGCCGCATACAGATTCCTGAAGCATGAACCGCAGGAGCTGGTCGTTCAGAAAGAGTTGGGGCGTGCACTCATGGGGCTGGCGGAAGGGCCCGCTGATACCCGAGGGAAACGGCTGCTGAAGGCGCTCTACTTGCTGCCAAGTAATCGCAGGCCTGCCTTGGGTGAGCATGACCGCATGGATATGGCCAACTCAGTGATGCGAATGCGCTTGAATGGGGCCAGTGAAGAAGAGGCAGTCCAAATCGTTGCTGCAAAGGCAGGCATCGGTATTGCCACAGTCAGAAACTACATGCGTGAGTATAACCAGCTGTGGGAGGCGTGGAAGGCTGATGAATAAGTGGCAGTTTTTCATGGACGATCATTGGTCCTGAGAATGCAGTTACACATGGAAAGCCCGCCCTCTCGCCTGGATTTATTACATTTATAAAAAGCCCCCCACCTTTGTGACATGACTTTGCCCAGCCGGCACTCCTAGAGTTGCGACGTTTCTTATCGCTACTCAAGGAGTGCCACATGTTGTCCAAGCCCCTTCTCCATACCACTACCCAGCTGCTGCGCCGTCGTGACGTTGAGCAATTGACGGGCCTGTCCCGTTCGACGATTTATCGCATGATGGCAGCCAATCAGTTCCCCTTGCCTGTGCAAGTCGGCGCAAAGGCTGTGGCCTGGCGTTCTGATGACATTGCCGCATTTATTGAATCCCGCGCACGCCGCATCGCTTAACGGGGTTCATCATGGCAGAAAAGCAAAATCCCGCCGGCCAGGGCGGGACTTCGATTGCACTTCAAAACCAACTTCACCCTAATTCTAGCTTGCTTCAAGGCCGCACGCCTAGCCAGGAGATTGCCGCCGCACTGGCGCACATCCCGGCGCATGACCGCGATACCTGGGTTTGCATGGCCATGGCCGTCAAATCCGAGCTGGGGGAAGCGGGCTTCGACTTGTGGAATGACTGGAGCCAAAGCGGTGACAGCTACGACCCCAAGGCTGCCCGTGTCGTCTGGAAGAGCATCAAGGCCGGCGGCAGGGTCACGATTGCCAGCCTGTTTCATGAAGCCTTCCAAGCTGGCTGGCAGCCCAGCAAGCCCTACATGCCACCGACGCCTGAGCAGCGCCAGCAGATCGAGGCTGAGCGGCATGCCGCTCAACAATTGGCTGAGCAGGAGGCGGAGCGCTTGCGCGCCGCCGCCAAGGCCAAAGCGGCAGTGCTGTGGACGAAGGCTGGCGCTGTCCGGGCGGACCATCCCTACTTGATTGCCAAGGGCATCAAGCCGTATGGGGCCAAGCAATTGGGCGGCATGCTGGTGTTGCCGCTGAAGGTAGGGGGCAAGCTGGTCAACTTGCAATTGATTGGCTTGGATGGCAGCAAGTGTTTCCTTGTCGGTGGGCAGGTCAAGGGGGCCGCACTGACGCTAGGCAGCCTGAAAGACGCCACTGAGGTTTTGCTGTGCGAGGGCTGGGCGACGGGTTGCTCCCTGCATGAGGCCACTGGCCAGCCGGTTATCGTGGCATGGAACGCTGGGAATCTGGTGCGCACGGCTGAGCGTCTGGCTGCTGATCTGCCGGAGATCGCGCTGCGGGTGTGTGGTGATGCGGATGCCAGTGACGTTGGCCAGCAAGCCGCCCGCAAAGCTGCAGAGGCGCACGGCATGGCCGTGTGGTGCGTGCCCCCGTTTACACTGGAGCAGCGCCAGCACTCGGTGGCGCAGGGCAAGGACTGGCCGTCTGACTTCAACGACCTGCATCAGCTGGCCGGTCTGGATGCGGTGCGGGCGGCGCTGGCACACACGACCGATGAACCGGCAAACGCCGTAAATCCCGCTGATAGCGCTGGTGGTGTAGAAAGCGCCGGGGACGCTGGGGATACTGGGGGCAGGGCGGATTTGTTGGCTTCAAGGCGCTCCCATTTTTTGGGAACGCTTGGGGACACAGGGGACAAATCGCGGAATACCCCGTTTTTCGTGTCCGAAGCCATGCCCGGTGTTCGTGACGGCGTGTATTACAGCGAGCCACCCAGGGAGGATGGGAAGGAGCCGCCCGCCCCACTGTGGCTTTGCTCGCCACTGCATGTGGTTGCCGAAACGCGCGATGCCGAACAGAGCAACTGGGGGCGCTTGCTGCACTGGGAGGACCGGGACGGCTACGTGCATACCTGGGCTTGCCCAATGGAAATGCTGGCTGCTGCCGACACGTCCGAGTTTCGCCGGGAGTTGGCGCGGCGCGGCCTGCTTATCAACGTCAATCCCAAGGCCCGGCAAAAACTGGCCGAATATGTGCAAACCCAGCGCCCCCTGCAGAAGGCCCGCCTGCGTTGCGTGGCGCAAATCGGCTGGCACGATGACCGGTATGTGCTGCCTGCTGCCGTGTATGGCAACCAGGTCGGCGAAGGCGTGATCTATCAGGGCGTGAGCCTAGGCGATTTTGACCAGTCCGGCACGCTGGCCGATTGGCAGCAGCAAGTTGCCGCGATGGCGGCAGGCAATAGCCGCACCGTGCTGGCGCTGTCCGCAGCTTTTGCGGGTGCGCTGGTAGGTTTTGCGCTGGCACCAGGAGGCGGGCTGCACTTTGCCGGCACGACCAGCAAGGGCAAAACGTCCTGCATTCTTGATCCTGCCACCAGCGTGTGGGGGCATCCCGAGCGTTTTGCCAAGAAATGGCGCGCCACGGTCAACGGCATGGAAGCGCTTTGCCATGCCCGCAATGATGGCGTGCTGATTCTGGATGAGCTGGCGCAAGTCAGCCCGGCCGAGGCAGGTAGTGTGGCCTACCTGATTGCCAATGGTAGCGGCAAGCAGCGCATGACCAAGGACACCGGCAGCCGGGATGCCAAGCTGTGGCAAGTGATGCTGCTCAGTGCGGGGGAGATTGATCTTGCCCAGCATATGGCCGAGGCAGGCAAGGAACCGAAAGGAGGACAAATGGCGCGCTTGCCAGCGATTCCTGCCGATGCGGGCGCTGGGCTTGGGGCGCTGGAAACACTGCATCATTTCCCGGACGGCGCGGCTTTTTCCAAGGGCATGAAGGCCGCGACCCGGCTGAGCTTCGGCACTGCCGGGACTGCTTTCCTTGGGCAGCTGGCTGAACCTGTCGAGCTGGCCGAGGTGAAGGCATCCATTCATGACGGCATTGCTGCGATTGCCGATACCTTCCGTGTACCGAATGACGCGGCGCTGGAGGTCGGGCGTGTGGCTGACCGCTTTGCCTTGATTGCCTATGCCGGCGAACTGGCTACCCGCTACGGCATTACCGGCTGGCAACCAGGCGAAGCGGTGCGCGCTGCGCAAAAGTGCTTTGCCGCATGGTTTGCCGAAGCCGGCGCGGAGCTGGGCGCGGATGACCGTGCCCTGTTCGCCCGTGTGGCTTCCTTCCTGCAATTGCACGGCAGCAGCCGCTTTCCACCCAGTGACGCCGACCCGGACGAATTGGCTCGCTACCCGAACCGGGCAGGCTTCCGTGATCTCCGGCCGGACGGGGCCTACGAATACTGGGTTTGTCTTGAGGTGTTCAAAAACGAGATTTGCAAGGGCATTAATCATAGCGCGGCAGCACAGCGGCTGATTGCTGCTGGCCTGATGCGCAGTGGCGAGGTCGTCAACGGGAAGCCGCGAATGACCATCAAGCCGCGCATCTCCGCGCTGAGGCAATCCTTGCGCGTGTATGCCCTGAAGGCGGAAGCACTGGAGGGCTTGCAATGACTGTGCCGGATTGGCTTTCTATGGCCTTGTTTACGGGCGATGCTGGTCATGCCCCCAGCGCCCCCGCTTGTCCCCAGAGCATGGCGCCGCCGCAAACCCAGCAAAATCAAGGCGTCCCCATTGTCCCCAGTGTCCCCGCGCCATTGGGTGAGCCTGATGCAATGCCCGAGGCGTTGCGGGAGCAAATGCCCGCTGCTCTGGAGGCAGACCTTGAGCGCTGGGCAATTCAAGACCAGGATGGGGCGTGCTGGCTGTGGTTGGTCCTCCATGCTGATGGCAACGTCACTCAGGCCGGCTACGCACCCCCCGTCGATTGCGCCCGCGTAGCGATGGACTACCCTGGCGCTACGCTGATTCCGCTACCCGGGCGTGGCGAGTATCTGCTGCCGGATGAATTGGCAATGGAGGTAAAGCGTCATACCTGAGGCAGGTATTAAATCCGTAGATGCTTTGGAGGCTCATGAATTGCCGGGCATGCATCTTGTGGATGCCCGGCGATTGCCTTGCTGCGCGAGCAGTTGGTCATCTTGGATCAGTGATTCTTTGACAGTTGTTCCGCCAAAGCTGACATTCAAGTCTTGGCTTCTGTTGATTTTTTGTTCGCGTTTCCGTTTGTGTTGGTTTTGGCCTGAAACCAGGCACTAAGCCCGATGTAGGCATTCCATGTTAGGGCTTTGAACGCCGCGTTAGGCCAGAAACAGCTAAACCAGGAGGGCTGTGCGCATTTTGCGCCGACTCTATGCTGTTGCTCCGCTAACATAGGCCGTTATGATGTGCTTGCAACGGCCTGATTCGGCGAAGCAATCGCACCAGCGGGGGCACAAAAAATCAACAGAGCCTAGGTTCATGATGGTTGCCAACTCCATGCAGCCTTTGGTCTCTGGGAAAAGGGGTTGAATAGGGCCAAAAATGGGGGGAGCGACTCCTCCTTCTCACGGCATGTCACTAAGCAATACGGCTTTACCTTGCTCTTCCGATGCAGATGAATGTCCTGCACCACTTATGATTGCAAAGACCTCATCTAGGAATTTCCCTTCTTGTGGGCATGTCCCCGACCGCAAGTAGCCTGGGATCAGCTCTAGAAACTCCCATTTTGAAGTGGGTCTAAATTCAACCAAAGCCTCAATCATTGCGGGTCGAAGTAGGCGTTCACCAGGGGCTGTGGAAGGGTGGGTTTTACGAATTACAATTCGATCAAATTCCTCTAGCTGGGTTTTAAGTGATCCATGCCCATAATCCCCTGCGCAGCCAAACTGCTCATCAACCTCTTTTACTACCTCAAGAATAGACGCAACTTCTTCCTCTTCAGGGTGAATGCTAAGTTGTTCCTGCGAAGTTGATTGTTTTAGGGATTCGAGTTCTCGGAGAATTGGCTCAAGCTGTACTTTCGCATTGCGGAACCAGTCTACCGACCAGATCCGCCGAATCCTCCAACCGAGCTGTTCCAGAATACTCTGTCGCAGACGATCCCTATCTCGGGCCGATTTAGCCGAGTGATAGCTTGCGCCATCACACTCAATGCCCATCAAGAATCGACCTGGCTGATTCGGGTCCCTTACCGCTAGGTCAATGAAGAAGCCAGCCGCTCCAACTTGCGGCTCGCACTCATACCCGTGCAACGCCAACATATTCATTACGGCAATTTCAAAATCGCTGTCTGGCTGGCGACCTGTTTCCTTGCTGGTGGGTAGGGTTCCGGTTTCCGCGTAAGCTAGAAAGTCGCGTAATGCTACAACTCCTCGATTCGATGTACCTGTGCACACTACATCGGCAGAACCGAAAGACGTGAACACATGCATCCGCTTTTTACTGCGGGTAAACAGCACGTTCAGACGCCGCCAGCCCCCGTCGCTGTTCACTGGCCCAAATCGCTGCGGTACTTTGCCGCCGGCTACTACTGGGCCATAGGTGAAGGAAATGAAAATGACATCGCGTTCATCACCCTGAACATTTTCGAGGTTCTTGATGAAGAGTGGCTCATCCTTCCCCCGGCAAGCCTCGAGTGCATTACGCAGTGCCGGGTTGTCCTTCGAGCGTTCATCAAGCATTCGCTCAATTTGCTCGGTTTGCTTGACATTCATCGCCACTACACCAAGCGACTCATGCGGCAACGTCAGCAAGTGATGCTCAATCGCCCTGGCGATGATTTCAGCCTCTTCGATATTTCGCTGCTCGAAAAAACAACCACGAGGCACTTTTACGAGCTTGATTCCGAACTCGTTAGATTCGTTATGAGGGGATGGGTATACAACCAAGTCGCCGTCATAAAAGGCAGTATTCGAAAACGAAATGAGGCTTTCGTGTCGCGAACGATAGTGCCAGCGCAGCCGACGGAATTTAAATAGGGGCATGGCTGCATCGAGAATGCTCTCAGCTACTTCAGCTACTGAGGTTTCGTCGCTGACCATCTCATCATCACCGCCTTGGCGACTAAAGAAGCTGGTCGGCGGGAGTTGCTTGGGATCACCCACTACAACGACTTGGCGGCCGCGTGCAAAGCTTCCAAGCGCCTCCTCTGAGCGGACTTGAGACGCCTCATCCATGATCACGATGTCAAAGTTGATTCGGCCTGCTGGCAAGTACTGCGCGACCGCCATTGGGCTCATCATGAAACAGGGTTTAAGCGCCTGCAGAGCAGCACCACTACGCAACATCAATGTCCGCAAAGGTTCATGGCGGCGCTGCTTACTGACTTCATGCTCTAAAAGTGCAAGCTCGGTCCTCTCCTTCACCCGACCTGAATTCACTCCAAGGGGAACCGGCCGCTGATCCAGTTGCCATGCAAACCGCTCGCGCTGAAGACGTTTGAGTTCATGGTCAATTTCGGCAAACCGGCTGCGTATTGCCTCTTGTTCCTTGCCCGAGAATTGCGCCAACAGTGGGCGTTGAGAGAGCAGGTCTTTGGCCCAAAGGTCTAGCAGGCCGCCCAGGCTCGCTGCAACACAATACTCGGCGCCCAGGTCCCCTTCTTCCATGGCCTGAATGACTGCCTGAAAGCCCAGTTTTTCAAGGCGGCTGCGTAAACGACGATACTCTAGCCAATGCTCCAGCAGATCCTCTCGTTCTAATGCGGCATTGATCCTGGCGGCTATCGTTTCTGGCGTAAGTTGTCCTGCCGAAGACCACCAGAACGCCTCGTTGAGCACTATCTCAGCTTGGAACTGTTGCCAGGCTGCTTGCCACGCCTCTATGGCCGCCACCATTGATGTGGCGGCTTTCTGCCAGCAGGTGAGCAGGGCGTTTGCTTCTGCCGAACTCAGGCCTAGGGCGCGTTCCAGCCATGGCTCGGGATCTGGCAGCTCAAGCAGGGGTGTCAAGAACTCCACCGTATGCCGCCATGACGTTAGCACACTGCGACTCGTTGCATCCCGTGCATCGGGCAGGGCCAAAATGCCCAGTCGCTGCCGCAGAGATTCATCGCGGATCAACCGGTTATAACTTTCTTGGGCAACGCGAATGTCGCGGGACAGCTGAGCCACGTCACTTACCGAAGGATTCTCCACTCTGAGTGATTGGCTAAATACCTTTAGTGCTGGTGTCAATGACTTGATGATTTCAGTGAAAACGCCATCCGGAGCCAGAAGATCATAGCCCCTAATGTTCCGGGCGTTAAACGGAAGGGTTTTCTCTGTGGCTCGAGCCACCTCTCGTACTTGATTCAGAAGTACATCAACTGCACTCAGCTCATTACCAAGAAAAGTGAGCACATCATTTGGCGCATTGGCAATCCAATCCGCCACCCAGGCATTTGCAGAAAACCCCGTACCACAGCACTCCCGAATAGTCCGATACCAACGACGCAGTGCCTGCAGACTCTCTAGGTCGGTATCCAGTCCCTGAAAATGTTGGCCAAGTGCGCGTTTATATTGCGCGCCGTCCACCACCACATTGTGATGTTGACGCTGGAATTCCTCCGCTCTGTACAAGGCGGTTAACGCCTCCGCAAACTTCACCCCAGGACGCGCTAGGCCGAGTAGTGATTTACGAGCGGCTCGCCATTGTCCGTTCAGCCAGCGAAATATCGACTGGTTGTCGAGAACTCGGCCCAAATCCTCCAGCTCATCAGCTGACGGCAAGCGATCAGTGTACAGATGCTTTGCCGTCTCCATCTTCGCCAAGCGAATTTTGGTCAGGTCCTTTTCAAGCGCAGGTAAGAGGCTATCCAGCAATTCACTCGCGAACAAGGCATTACGCATGTTCATCAGCGCAGTCGGTAGTGCGCGGGCCATCTCAATCATCAACACAAGGGTAGCCAGCCCCTCCTCGGATGTATTCAGAACATCCGCCCGCTCCGTCGGCAAATACTTGCGAATCCGGGAAATTCGGAGCTGCAAAGCAGGGGAATCTGCCAAGAGATCGTTCATAACCCGTAATAGATTGGCCATCTCGACAAGCTTCAGATCGGCTTGCTCGGTGTGTTTCCGAACCGTAACCAGCGCCTGTTCCAGTTCATCCAATCGAGAAGCATCGCTGATGAAGTCAGGGTGAACCTGAGCACGTAACCTTTCCTGCTCATTCAAATTCGCCTCAACCCGATTAAGCCAGTTCACCAGCAGTTCGCAGCCCCCCATATCCAGCTTGCGCAGGTGCGCCCAGTCTTCATCACCGTGCGACTGCTGCAAGCTTTCTAGCCCTTTGCACAGGGTCGTGATGTCATCCAACGACCATGAAGCCAGATTGGGAATCGGCGTGCTGCTGGCAAACCCCTTAGCTGCATTCGCAACGTCGGCGATTGCTTGTCGCGCGGCTTTAAGCCGAAGAATAAGGCTGGACCTTTGTTGCCCGTCCAACCGTTCATTCAACAGGCCGAACCACGGATGCGATGAAATCGGGTGCGCCCCGCCATCAAAGGCAGCGGCGGAATTGAAGAAGCGACTGAAGAAGCGAGCTTCCTGTTCTACTTGTGACTCGGACACCCCCTCAATATTCATGGGATGAAATTGCTCCACAGATACTGGCAATGTATCGCGGTATCGGCGTGCACGATTCAGTACCTGATGGTGATTCAGTCCTGTATCGCGGTATGGCTCATGGAGTTGCGCTACATAATCGTTTAGTTTGGTCCGATGCTGATGAAGTTGAGCAATTTGTGCATCAAGCACCGCGGGAGCTTTATATGTTCCCCGCTTGTTAATACGCTCGCGGATGCTGTTGATGATCGCCAGCTTTTGGCTCTTGTGGCTGTGCATCTCCAAGCAAAAGTTGCCGAGTCCGGCGCGGGAGAGTCTCCCCGCGACGACTGAAAGCGCAGCATTCTTCTCGGCAACAAACAGAATGGTTTTACCGGCAGCAATCGCAGCGGCAATGATATTGGTGATGGTTTGTGACTTGCCCGTACCGGGAGGTCCTTCAATCACCAGACTTTGGCCGTCTAAAACATCAATGATGGCACTGTGTTGCGAGCTGTCGGCATCATCAATCAATGGGTAGCTATTCTCGACATTGTCGAGCTGGTCGATTTGGTATTCACCCGCATAGCCAGCACTAAAAGCTGAAGTCGCCGAACCACTGTCGGCAATACCTCTCGTGCCAGTAAGCTGCTGTACTAACACATGGTCTACCAACGAAACGCCTGACCACCTGTTGGGGTCAAGATCCAAGTACATCATCAACTTACTAAATTCAAACAGCCCCAACGAAGCAAAGCGCCTGAGCTTCCACCCGTCTTTTACTTTGAGTACCGTTTGCTGGACTTCCTTGAAATAAGCATCAGGCTGGGTATCGGGGCGTATTACCGGCAGCGCGATACCAAAATCGATACGCAGCTTTTCCTTCAATGACAGATTGGTCAGAATTTCTTCGCCGGTGTAGCTTATCCGATAGTCATAGGTCGAGGTTTCGGCATTAAGCTCATCCTTCTCTAGTCGCACTGGTAGCAGCACCAACGGTGCTAGCCGTGTGCTGTTCTTACCAGCAACAGACTCATCCCACTCTAGGAATCCCAGCGCAAGGTAAAGTACATTTGCCCCACTTTCCTCAAGCGCAAGACGTGACTCGCCGTAAAGCAGCTTGAGCCGCGACTCAAGCTCTGGGGCGAAATACAGAGTCTGGATCGACATATCGTCGTGCATGCCCGGCTTGAAGTCTCCCGCTTCGGGCAAGTCAAAGCTGGTGTTGAACGCTAGGTAACGGGCCCACTCTTCCGCGCTGGGCAGCCGCTTGGCTTGGGATTCTCCCTCTGGTGCATCTTTCAGGTATCCCGCGTCGATCAACTCCGCTTTGGTAGGCTCCGGCACGGCAGCAAAGCGCATCGACTTATCATTGAGCAGAGCAGAGAAAAGCTGATCGGGCTGTTCATCGACGACCCGGACATACCGTTTGCCTCGGCCGTGCGAGAAATTCAGCAGCCGGTTGCGTGCACCTAAGTCCAGTAAGCGATTACGCAGTTTTTCCAAATTTGGCGGGACTGCAATCTTGTTGCTTTGTTCTGCATCGTCGTCAGCAGACTCGGCATCATTCACCTCGTCAGCTTCGGCCTCAGTCTGCGCTATTGAAGGCTGACCAACATCGACCCGCATTACAGAACCTCCACGCCCCCGACCGGTAGCAAGCACGCCACTGGCAATCATCTCATCGCGGATCTGCCAGTAATCGAACTCTTCACACGGCACAGTAAACACATCGGCTTGCTTTTTCAGTGCGGCATAGAGCGTTTTATTGCCAATCGAACTACCGTCCTTGGGAACGAGCTCTAGCAGCCAGCCTTTGAGCTTTGAGGATGTATGCAGCGTGTCGGCCATCTAAGGTCTCTCTACAGAGTTATTCGTCTTGTTGTTTTTACTACTTACCATTTGATCCGATATGCGACTTTTAGGATTGCACTAGCTACATGGTATCGGACAAGGGGAATCAGGGAGTAAGGTCAGGGTTGGCGGAAAGTATCGAACAAGAGATGAGGTTCGAGCTCATCTGTGATTTAGCCGCATTTTTTCGAATAACGGTTCAGCATCATCATAAAACGCTTTAAATTTTATCAGAGTCGGGACTGTCCCGGAAACGTAGGCTATTCTCGACCTCTACTGGAGTATCACGGGTAGGATAGACAATCCTCAGCCTCATCCTGTAGCCAGTTCAAAGGCCTCGGGATGAGGCCACCCAGACGGCAGGCGCATCCCAAGCAGTTTCACTCATAGATGCTGAGTGCTTAATAAGCGGACACGTGTGGCCGAGCTTATCTGCGAGCGCTCCTGTCGAACAGCAGTCAGACAAGCGAGTGTCTGTCGCCGCTGATCAGTTGCCTCTCAGATTGCGGTCAAAACTGATGCAACGTGATGCCAGACACCAGAGTACCAAGAGCACTTCGTGCTCGGCTGACAAGTAGGAAGTCAGGTCGGCTGCACTTCCTGTCTGAGGCCATCCCGGCGATGGTTGTCAGTGCCAGCACGCCAAGCCCCCCGTACTCGCCTCGGGCTGGTTGCTGCAAGCTCATTTAGGCGGCGCGGTGCAGGGGCAGCACGGTGGCCTTGTCCGGATTGAAGTCACATGGCTCGATATGATGGCCGGCGGCCTGCAGGGCGTCCAGCCAGTCCGCCCACCACTGCAGCATCGTCTGGCGCTCTTTCAGGTATTGCGCGTTGCGGTTGTAGATGGCGCGCACCGCTTGCCCGCTGCGGCCTTTGCCTTCGTAGCCGATGTGGCGCTCAACGGCGTTGTGAAGCGTCCTGATTCATTCAGCGCGGAAACCATCATGGTGCGAAAGCCGTGCAGGCAGACCTCCTGCTTGGTGTCGTAGCCAACACGCCGCAGCAGCTGGTTGACGGTGTTTTCGCTGATGGGGGTGCCGGGTTTCTGGCCGGCAAACACAAAGCTCGCTGTGCCGTTGATTTCGTGCATGCCTGCAGCAATCAGGCTCTGCGCAGCGTCACCACGTTGCTGGCTGCAGAGTCAGATAGCAGAGCAAGGCGCATGCCCAGCATTTCGAAGGCAGCCTGCTGCTCGCCTTCGAGCCGCGCCCGGTTGTAGGTGCGCGCCACCTTATTTGGCTCGATGTGATTTAGGCACCGCTCTACCACGTGTGGCGCTATACCCAGCTCAGCCATTGTGGTTGCGGCTGTTCGGCGCAGGTCGTGCGGCGTCCACTTTCCTCCCGGCAGGACCAGATCGGCCGTTGATTTGCTACGTCCGCGCATTGGCTTGTCGGTCTGCCGATCCCCGATTTGCTTGGTGAGGGTCTTGACGCAAACATGCGTCGAACCATCACGATTCGGATATAGCCAGCGCGGATGATCGACAATTGCCAATAACTCTGTCAGTGCTTCCAATGCAAAATCCGACAGCCAAATCGTGTGAGATTCTCCATTTTTACTGTTTTCAGCAGGTATATGCCATTGTCGTGCGGTTGTGTCGAAATGACTGAGTTCAGCTCGCAGTAACTCTCCGACACGAGCTGCGGTAGCCAGCAAAAAGCGAATTGCTGCCTTGCCTTTCCCGCTCATGTTCGAGGCGGGCAGGGCTGCTTGAAGCAAATAGCGCAGTTCATCTTCCGTCAGGGTGCGGTCACGTTCAGTTTCTTTGCCGCCGAATGAGGCTTTTTTCAGGTGGCTAGTGGGGTCGTGTTCCAGCATGCCTCCGCCAATGGCGTAACCGAAGCATTGGCGCAGATCTGATAGGGTGCGATTTGCCATGCGTGGGCTGCCGCGTTCCACAATCGCATGTAAGAGGGCAGCTATCATCTGCCGGGTGACTTCATCGGCGTATACCGCTCCAATTGCTGGTAACACATCACGGGTGAACGCCCGGCGGATTTCCGTGCCGCCATCCTTGCGCTGGCTGAGCTGTGCCTTGTCCCACCGTGTAAACAAATCGGTAAAAGTCAGTCGTGCTGCTAGTTGGGCAGCCTTCGCTTCTTCGGCTAAACGGGCAGCTTCCGTAGCCTTCAGATCGCGCTGGCGTTGCTCAAGGGGGTCAATGCCTTTGGCTACTAGATCACGTAGCTGGTTACGCTCTGCCCGGATTTCGGCCAATGACGTTGTCGGCCACGAACCACAGCCCGCATTACGCAGTTTTCCGCTCGATTCTGGTGAGCGGTAACGCCAAGTAAAAGCAACTGTCACTGTTCCCAGGCGGTTCACCCGAACCGTGCCGTTCAGATTTCCACCGTCGGAAACAGTTTCGCCTGCCGCAGCTGGCTTGATCGCCTTCAGCGTTTTCTCGGTCAGAATATTTTCTGCGGCCATCCCACCCCCAAAAAATGAACGTATACGCCAACGTATACAGAATTGTAGGCTTTGGTTGCACCTCTTGGGAATGCATGGGAGTTGTTTGTGTTGTAACTTTATGATTTGTATGCGCTAATTGCGTATTCGTGAGATGCGCTGGGAAACGGTGAGAATGATTTTCCCCTTTATGGGGTGCAAGGGGTAGCGAGTTCGAATCCCGCCATTCCGACCAATAAAAACAAGGGCTTGCGACTTCACGGTCGTAGGCCCTTGTTGCTTTTCTAAAGCGAAAAGCACTTTTGCATTCACAATTGCATTCACACACCAGCGTTGCTGGCGCCAGTATGCGTCGATACGCCAAGCTCAGCCCTGATTCGTTCTGGTGTGGGGTGAATCACCACCCCAGCCTCTCGGCTATGGCCTGCAAACAAGGGCTTACGACTTTACGGTCGTAGGCCCTTGTTGCATTTCAGGCCGGGTTGCTTCGAGTGCCAACTGCCACCCCTGCAGGTGGTCCACTCCAGCAGGTGGTTATTTGTCCGCCAGGCTTGAAGATGCGGCGTATCCCGACCGCACAAGCTGCGGTACTGCGTGCGTGTGTCAGCGCTATCGTGGCCGCATTTTCTGCATCAAGTCACCTTTGGTGGCTGACCGTGCCGCGGACGAGCTGGCCATGGAGCGTCTGCGCGGCAATCTTGCTGCAAGGTGACGCGGGTGGCCTTGTTACTGTGCGCAGTGCCTGTGCTGGTGTGACGATTAGCCGACGCGAATCGGCGCACCCCTGGCGGTATTAGCATGCCATTGTGGGTATATGTCCGCAGCCCTTTTTCTTGATTGGCTTCAATCATATACCCTGTCTATCGCGTTTTCGCTAATGGCCTGCCCCGGCGCTTTGGGGCTGTTTCCTGCCTCAGTGGCGCGAGGCCGGTGGCGTGCGCAATAGCCGCGCCAGCGTGTCCTGGCGCAGGGGCTTGGCCAGGATGGCGCCGAGCTGCAGGCGGCTGCGGTGCGCGAGTTCGCCGGCGGCGGCGCGCAGATGCGTGTTCAAGCCGGAGAGGATGGCTACTTGCCCGGCATAGCCGCTTGCGCCCAGTTGCTGCAGGCAATCGAAGCCGTCGACTCCCGGCATTTGCAGGTCGCAGAAAATCCAGTCTGGCGCGAGCCCCTGGCGCAGCTGGTTCAGCGCTGCCTGGGCATTGGTGCAGCTGATCACCCGTGCGATGCCCAGTTCCTGCAGTTGCTGTTGCAGCAGCGCCAGTGCGCCACGATCATCGTCGATCAGCAGGATTTGCAGTTCGGACAGCTCAGCGCTCGCTTCCGGCTGCCCCGTGGCGTCCGTGCTGCGCAAAAGGCCACACTGCAGCAGTTGCCCCTGCAAGCGTTTGAAGAGGGTATCAATTGCCAGCCATTGCTTTTCAATGGGGATATAGCCCATACCCGGCTGGGCATGCTCGGCCTTGTCCAGTGTTTCCGCCAGCGTGACGGCGCCCACCGTGTGGGCCAGGGATTTCAGCCGGTGGCAGGTCTGACTGAAGGCGTGGCGGTCGCCCGCGCGCAAGTTCTGCTGCAACTGGGCAAGGCCGTCATGCATGGCCTGGCAGAATTTTTGCAGGAAGCGTGCCTGCCGGCCGCGATCGGGACCAAAGGTGGCATGGAGGATTCCGGCGTCCAGCAAGTCGGGAAACGTGATGTTTGCGGCCGGGGCCGTGCCGGCAGGCGTTGGCGAGGCGGGGGGCGTGGTTTCGCCAAGGCAGTGTGCCAGCAGGTGGTAGAGCTCGTCGGCACGCACGGGTTTGCCCAGAAAGGCGCTCATGCCGGCGGCCAGGCAATCCTGGCGGTCACGCGCCGTCACATTGGCGGTCATGGCGATGATGGGCAGGCGCGCCAGCCGCGCGTGCGAACGGATCGCCGCCGTTGCCGCCAGGCCGTCCAGCTCCGGCATCTGCACATCCATCAGGATGGCGTCAAAGGGCTCTGCGAGCGCTCGTGTCACGGCATCGGCGCCGCTGGTGGCGACGGTGACGGTCATGCCCACGGCTTCCAGCAGCTCCTGGGCCACCTGCAGATTGAAGAGGTGATCGTCGGCCAGCAGGATGCGTTTGCCGCGCAGCGCCTGCTGTGTGCAGCAGCGCGTTTCGGCGTTGCCGCTGGCGGGGCGCAGCGGCAGGCGAAAGCTGAAGCTGGCGCCCTGGCCTGGCTGGCTCTGCAGCGCCAGCTGTCCGCCAAGCAGGCTGACGAGTTCGCGGCAGATGGCCAGCCCCAGGCCGGTGCCGCCGTAGTGGCGGGTGATGCTGCCGTTGGCCTGCTCGTAAGGCGTGAAAAGTCGCGCCTGTTGCGCGGCGCTCATGCCGATGCCGGTGTCGCTGACGGCGACCTCCAGCCAGATCTGCTCGGTGCCGGCGGTCTGCGCCGTCATCGCCAGGCTCACGCAGCCCTCGGTGGTGAACTTGATGGCGTTGTCCAGCAGATTGAGCAGGATTTGGCGCAGCCGCAGGACGTCGCCATTCAGCCCGGCCGGCAGCAGGCTGGTGTCGGGCAGGCGCAGCTGCAAGCCCTTGCCTGCCGCACGCACGCCCAGCAGTTGCTGCAATTCCTGCACCAGACAGGCCGGGCTGAAATCCACCGGGTCGAGCTCCAGCTTGCCTGCCTCGATCTTGGAAAAGTCGAGCACGTCATTCACCAGCGCCAGCAGGTGCTGGCCGGCGCACTGGATCTTTTGCAGGTAATCGTGCAGTACCGTGGACGCGTCATGCTCCTGTGCCAGCTGGCTCAGGCCGAGAATGCTGTTGAGCGGGGTGCGGATTTCATGGCTGAGCGTGGCGATAAAGCGGCTTTGGGCCTCGCAGGCCTGTTCGGCCGCTGCGCGGGCGGCTTCCAGCTCGCGGGTGCGCTCGCCCACGCGCTGCTGCAGTTCGTCCTCGCGCGCCTTCTGCGCACTGAGGTCGCTGAAGGTGACCAGCTGATCGCCCTCCCAGGCCTCGCTGAGGCTGTTGCAGCTGACCAGTACCGGCCGCTCGCCGCCATCCTTGCAGCGTATCCTGACTTCCACGCCGGGAAAGGGCTGGCCCTGATGGCGTGCTTCGTGCTCCAGCCTGTGCCGGGTATCGATGATCCATTGCCGGTAGGCCGGGTCGGGATAGGCCTTTTCCCACCAGCTTTGCACATCCGGCAATTCCTCGGGCGCGTAACCGAACAGGCGAACAAAGGCCGGGTTCAGATAGCGTACGCGGTAATCGCGGCCAATGATGGCAGTGGCCAGCGGGCTGGCGTCCAGCGCCACGGCCAGTTTTTCTGCGCTCTGCCGTGTGTCTTCACGCAGCTGCTGCACTTCGGCGTGCAACGCAGCGCTGCTCTCGCCCAGCCCTTCGACATTGCCCAGCAATCCAGTGAACAAGCCGTCCGCATCGTAGTGCGGCGCAGCTCGCAGCAGGCAGGACTGCATGTGACCATCGCCATGCAGCAGGCGGAAACTGCAAGTCAGCGGCTGGAACTGCATCAGCGCGTCGCGCCAGAGCTGGCGCACGGCGTGGCGGTCGTCGGGGTGCAGCTGCTGCAGCCAGTCATCAGCCTGTGGGCGCGCCAGGCGGAACAGGCGCTGCCAGGCCGGATTGACATGGCGGAAGCTGCCGTCGGCGGCAGTCAGAAAGGCGGGCAGCGGCAGGCCGCCCAGCAGGGCTTCTTCGGCACTGAGGGAGTCAAGAGTCATGTTTTTGCGCACCTTGCTGCATCACGGGTGATGCAGCGGTTTGTAGTTTTGTATTGCGTTACTTTTTGAAATGCTTATATACCGATGGTTTGCCGCTAACAATGCCTGCCGGTACTTGTCCGAGGAGCGGCGGGTCCTTGCAGCGAAAACGCCAGTGCAGCAAATGCCAATGCCCCGGGGCGGATGCCGGTGCCTCGCGCCTACAATCGGTTCCTGATTGCCACGACCTGCTGCAAAATCCAAATTGGCCAAAGAGGCACAGAGACGCGCGGCAACCTATCCTCGGCATTGCTCAGGATTTTGCCGCCGCTGTGTCCTCTGTTGTCTGCGTGGTTCAACAGGGGGCCTTGCCCGGAAGGGCAGAAGGGGTTCTGATCAGGATGGCGTTTATCCGCCATGACCCGTTGAGGTTCCATTCATGCCCGTTCTCTTGCTGGCCGGTGCCGGCCATGCCCATCTGGCGGTGTTGCGCGCATTGCGCCGGGCTTGCCCGGCTGGCTGGCACGTCGTGCTGGTCGAGCCGCAAGCGCGCATCAACTATTCCGGGATGCTGCCGGGCTGGCTGGCCGGTCATTATTCTCAGGCGGAAATCGGCCTGTCCGTGGCAGAGCTGCTGGCGGGCGCACCGGTGCTGTGGCGTCGCGACACGGTGATTGCCGTCGATGCCGAAGCGCGGCGGGTCGTGCTGGGCAATGGGCAGAGTCTGGATTTCGACCTGCTGTCGCTTGCTGTGGGCGGCCAGCAGGCCGTGCCGGCATGCCGCACGCCATTCTTGCTGCCCCTGCGCCCGCTGGCGGGTTTCATGGCCGCCTGGCAAGACTGGCTGCGGGCTTTGCCGCCGCAGGCTTGTCCGCGTATTGCCGTCGCGGGCGGCGGTGCGGCGGCGGTCGAGGTGGTCATGGCCGTGCAGACGGCGCTAAAGGCCTGGCCCGGGAGCGAGGTGTCCCTGCTGGCGCAGCGGGACGCCCTGCTGGCCGGCCATGCCGATGGCGTGCGCGCCGCCTGCCTGCGCCAATTGCAGCGCAAACAGATTCACTTGCTGGATGCCCGCCTGACGGTCAATGCCGCCGGTGAGGCCTGCGCCGGCGATCAGCCGCTGGCGCTGGATCTGCTGATTCTGGCGACGGGTTCACAGGCGCCCGGCTGGCTGACAGGTTCAGGGCTGGCGCTGGATGCGCACGGCTTTGTGCTGGCCGATGCCGGCCTGCGCAGCATCAGCCATCCGGTCATCTATGCCGCAGGCGATGTCTGCACCCGGCAGGACATGCCCCACGCCCGTTCCGGCGTGCACGCGGTGCGGGCCGGGCCCGTGCTGGCTGCCAATCTGCTGGCGTGTATGCGCGGTGAGGTGGTGAGGGCACGCTATGTGCCGCGACGCGCCTCGCTGTATCTGCTGGCCTGCGGCTCTCGGCATGCGCTGGCCTCATGGGGCAGGTGGCACGCCTCGGGGGCGCTCTGGTGGTATGTGAAGCGCTGGATAGACCGGCGCTTCCTGCGGCAGCAGCGCACGGCGGCAATGTCCCTGTCAGATTCGCCGGTGCGCGGCGACTAAGGCATGATTGCCGCTCACCGGAACGAAACCATGCTGCCGCCACTTGCCTTCATCCGCCTGCTTCACGACGCCGATTCGCCCGATTTGCCGGCGGATCGCGAATACCGCTGGGTCTGCCGCAGTTATCTGTGCGCCAGCTGCGCGCTGGGCGGCCTGCTGATCCTGCTGGCGCAACGGGGGCTGGCCTGGCGAGCGAAGCGGGGGATGCGATGAAACGGCTGGGCCTGCTGATCCTGATCGGTGCGCTGCTGGCGCTGTTCTTCGCGCTGGGCGGCTCGCAACTCTTCTCGCTGGCGACACTCAAGCAGCATCATGCCGATCTGCTGGCCTGGCGGGCTGCCGCTCCCTGGCTGGCCGCCGGGCTCTTCTTCCTGCTGTATGTCGCGAGCACGGCGCTTTCGCTGCCCGGTGCGGCCATCCTCACGCTGGCCGCCGGGGCGCTGTTCGGTTTGCGTGACGGACTCGTGCTGGTGTCCTTCGCGTCTTCGCTCGGGGCGACGCTGGCCTTCCTGACGGCGCGCTACCTGCTGCGCGACACGGTACAGTGCCGCTTTGGCAGCCAGCTGGCCGGCATCAATGCCGGTATTGCCCGCGATGGTGCTGTTTATCTCTTCACCCTGCGGCTGGTGCCGGCCTTCCCCTTTTTCCTGATCAATCTGCTGCTGGGCCTGAGCAGCATGCGGGTCTGGACCTTTTACTGGGTCAGCCAGCTGGGCATGCTGGCCGGCACCGTCGTCTACGTGAATGCCGGCACCCGGCTGGCCGGCATCGACAGCCTGGCCGATATTGTCTCGCCGAGCCTGCTGTTTTCTTTTGCCCTGCTGGGTATCTTTCCCTTGCTCGCCAAGGCGCTTGTTCGCAGGGTGACACGTTATCGGGTATATCGTGGCTGGCGGCACCCGGCACGCTTTGATCGCAATCTGGTGGTGATCGGCGCTGGCGCTGCGGGCCTGGTTTCCGCCTATCTGGCCGCTGCCGTGAAGGCCAGGGTGACACTGGTCGAAGCGCACAGGATGGGCGGAGACTGCCTGAATTACGGCTGCGTACCCAGCAAGGCGCTGATCGCCAGTGCCAAGGTGGCGCACCAGTTGCGCCATGCCGATCACTATGGTCTGCAGCCCGGCGTGCCGGCCTTCCGCCTGGCCGACGTCATGGCGCGGGTGCGGCAGGTGATCGCCGCAGTGGCGCCGCACGACAGCATCGAGCGCTATACGGCACTGGGCGTGGATGTCCAGCAGGGTTACGCGCGCCTGCTCGACCCGTGGACGGTGGCCATCCGTCGCGAAGATGGCAGCGAACACACGCTGACCGCACGCAGCATCATCATCGCCGCCGGGGCGCGGCCGGTGATACCGGCGCTGCCGGGGCTGGAGCAGGTCGACTACTACACCAGCGACACGCTCTGGGACGGCCTGGCCGCCCGGGACACGCTGCCCGCGCGCCTGCTGGTGCTGGGCGGCGGGCCCATCGGCTGCGAACTCGCGCAGGCCTTTGCCCGGCTGGGCGCGACGGTCACGCAGGTGGAGCGGGGCGAGGCCCTGCTCGGGCGCGAGGATGCGGACGTGACGGCGCAGGTCACCGCCAGCCTGCAGGCCGACGGGGTAGAGGTGCTTACCGGCGCGACCGCGCTGCGCTGCCTGCGCCAGCCGGACGGCGGGCAAGTCCTGCTGGTCGAGAGCGACGGTGCCGAGCAGGCGCTGGCGTTTGATGCGCTGATTCTCGCCGTGGGGCGCCGCGCCCGCCTGGAAGGCTACGGCCTTGAAGCGCTGGGCATCGCGACCGAGCGCACGGTCCAGACCAACGATTATCTGGAAACGCTGTATCCCAATATTCTGGCCGCCGGCGATGTGGCCGGCCCCTACCAGTTCACCCATGCTGCCGCGCACCAGGCCTGGTATGCCAGCGTGAATGCGCTGTTTGGCCAGTTCCGCCGCTTTCGGGCCGATTACCGCATCATGCCGCGCGTGACCTTTGTCGACCCCGAAGTCGCCCGTGTCGGCCTCTCCGAGCGGGAGGCGCAGGAGCAGGGCATCGCTTATGAAGTCAGCCGCTACGGCATTGACGATCTGGATCGCGCGCTGGCCGATGGCCAGGCGCACGGCTTTGTGAAAGTGCTCACCGTGCCGGGCAAGGACAGGATTCTCGGTGTGACGATTGTCGGCCCGCAAGCGGGCGAGCTGCTGGCCGAGTATGTGCTGGCCATGAAGCACGGCCTTGGCCTGAACCGGATACTGGCGACCATACACAGTTACCCGACGCTGGCCGAGGCCAACAAGTATGCGGCCGGCGTCTGGAAGCGCGCGCATGCGCCACAGACCGTGCTGCGCTGGCTGGCGCGCTATCACCGCTGGCGGCTGGGGTGAAGGCCGGCCTGTGTGCCGCTGTTCGCAGCGGCAATCCAGCCATCATGCAATGGTTCGCAACGCAAGGGAGAACAGAGTGAAAAAACGCATCGCATCCTGCCTGCTGGCGGCGCTGGGGCTGGTCCTGCCCGGCATGCTTGCGGCCAAGCCGGCCGCCACGGCCGACTGGGCCGCGGTGAGTCGGGAAGCGCGTGGGCAGACGGTTTATTTCAATGCCTGGGGCGGCAGCGAAGCCATCAATGCTTATATCGCCTGGGCGGCCGCCGAAGCACGCAAGCGCTATGGCCTGCGGGTCGAGCATGTAAAGACCGGCGACACCGCCGATGTGGTCAGACGCATCCAGCTCGAGATGAGCCGCAAGCATGACGGCAGCGTCGATCTGCTCTGGGTGAATGGCGAGAACTTCAAGACACTCAAGGATGGCGGCCTGCTGTTCGGACCCTGGGCCGAGCAACTGCCCAGCTGGCGGCATGTCGATCTGCAAAAGCCGGTCAGGGTGGATTTTTCCGAGCCGACTGCCGGGCTGGAAGCGCCATGGGGCACGGCGCAGCTGACCTTTATCGCGGACCGCCAGCGCGTGAGTGCGCCGCCGCGTTCGGCCGCCGAATGGCTGGCCTTTGCCCGCGCCAACCCGGGCCGGCTGAGCTACCCGCGCCCGCCGGATTTTCATGGCACGACCTTCCTGAAGCAGCTGCTGCTGGAGCTGACTCCGGATGCCGCCATACTGGCGCGGCCGGTGAACGAGGCGGCCTTTGCCCGGGCGACCGCACCGCTGTGGGCCTATCTGGACCAGCTGCATCCGCTGCAGTGGCAGCAGGGCCGCGCCTTCCCGCCGAGCGCCGCCGAAATGCACCGCATGCTGGCCGATGGCGAGCTGCGGCTCTCGCTGACCTTCAATCCCAACGAAGCGGCCAATCTGATCGCTGCCGGCCAGCTGCCGGCGAGCAGCTACAGCTTCGGTTTTCGCAAGGGCACCATCGGCAATGTGCATTTCCTTGCCATTCCGGGCAATGCCCGCGCCAGTGCCGGCGCCCGGGTCTTTGCCAATTTCCTGCTTTCGCCAGAAGCGCAGGCGCGCAAGGCCGATATTGCCGTCTGGGGTGATCCCAGCGTACTGACTGCCGCCGCACTGGCCGGTCATGCCAAAGCCGCGACAGCGGCGCCGGGGGCGCTGCGCGAGGCGGTGCCGACCCTGCCCGAGCCGCATGCCAGCTGGGTGGGGGCGCTGGAGCGCGAGTGGCTGAAGCGTTACGGCACGCGCTGATGGGGCAGTGCCGCCAGTGCTTGCCGGGGGCGCTGGCCATCGCAGGCATGGCCGTGGTCTTTCTGCCGGTGCTGCCCGGACTGCTGCCGCTGGCGCAGGGGCTGGAGCTGGCCGTCTGGCGCGGTTTGCTGGCCGACGCGCAGACGCTGGTGGCCTTGCGCGTCACCGTGATTTCCAGCGTGGTGAGCACACTGCTGGCGCTGCTGCTGGCGCTGTTGCTGACCATGGCGCTGTATCCCGGTCCGCGCTGGCCGGCGCTGCAGCGCCGGTTGCCCGCCTTGCTGGCCATGCCGCATGCGGCATTTGCCATTGGCGCGTTCTTTCTCCTGGCCCCTTCGGGCTGGCTGGCGCGCTGGCTGGCGCCGCTGGCCGGCTGGGATGTGCCGCCGGACTGGCAGACGGTACGCGACCCGTACGGTCTGAGCCTGGGCCTGCTGCTGGCGGTCAAGGAAGCCATCTTCCTGCTGTGGATGCTGGCTGCCGTGCTGCAGGAAGGGGCGCTGCAGCGGCAGATGACGCTGGCGCGCAGTCTTGGCTATGGCCGCTGGCAGGTCTGGTGGCTGTGCCTGCTGCCGCAGGTGCTGCCCCGGCTGGGCTGGCCGCTGCTGGCGGTACTGGCCTACGGGGTGTCGGTGGTCGATGTGGCGCTGATTCTCGGTCCCGGTTCGCCGCCCAGTCTGGCGGTGCTGGCCTGGCGCTGGCTTGCCGATCCGGAGCTTGCCCTGCAGGCCCGGGGCGCTGCGGCGAGCTGGCTGTTGCTACTGGTCTTTCTGCTGCTCTGCGGCTGCGGGCTCCTGCTGTGGCGCCTGTTGCGAGCCGCCTGGCGCCAGCCGCACGGCCGGCGCTGGGCCGGCGCCAGCTGGCAGCCGCGCTGGCTGGCCTGGCCTCTGCTGGGCTTTTGCTACCTGCTGGCGCTGGCCCTGCTGCTCTGGTCGCTCGCCGGTCCGTGGTTTTTCCCGGCGGCCTTGCCGCAGTCGTGGACGCTGGCGGGCTGGCAGCAGCTCGACACCGCACCGCTGTTCACCTCGCTGGGATTGGGGCTCGCCAGTGCCGGAATCGGTTTGGCGCTGGTGCTGCTGTGGCTGGAATGCGGCCCGCCGGCACTGAGCCGCTGGCTCTACCTGCCGCTGATCTTGCCGGCGCTGCCGCTGGCGGCGGGGCAGTATCATGCGCTGCTCATGGCGGGTCTGGCCGGCAGCGGGTTTGGCGTAGTCTGGAGTCATCTGCTATGGGTTGTGCCGTATATGCTGCTAACCCTTTACAAGCCTTATCTGGAGTTTGATACCCGCATGATTACTCTTGCACGCAGCCTGGGGCTCTCGCACTGGCAACGCTGCTGGCGCATCAAGTGGCCGCTGCTGCTGCGGCCGATTCTCGCGGCGCTGGCGATCGGCTTTGCTGTCAGCATTGCCCAGTATCTGCCGACCCTGTTTGCCGGCGGCGGACGCTTCGCCACGGTGACCACCGAGGCCGTGGCGCTGAGCAGCGGCGGCAATCGCCGCGTGCTGGCCGTGCAGGCCATGCTGCAGCTGGTGCTGCCCATGCTGATGTTTGCCCTGGCGACCCTGCTGGGACAGTGGGCCGGCCGCCACCGGCAAGGATGGCGCTGATGCTGGAGCTGCACAACGCCGCCCTGCGGCTGGGTGACGCCCCACTCTTCAGCGACCTGTCCTTTGCGGTGGCTGCGGGCGAAGTGCTTACGCTGATGGGGCCTTCCGGCTGCGGCAAGTCCAGCCTGCTGGCCTGGCTGCTGGGGGCGCTGCCGCCCGCGTTCAGCGCGACCGGCGAGCTGTGGCTGGGCGGTCAGCGGGTCGATGGCCTGCCCATCGAGGCGCGGCAGATCGGCATCCTCTTTCAGGATGACTTGCTGTTTCCGCATCTTTCGGTCCTGCAGAACCTGCTGCTGGCGATGCCGCCCGGACCCGCCGCGCAGCGGCGCGAACGGGCTGGGCAACTGCTGGCGGAGGTCGGGCTGGCCGGGCTGGCTGAGCGCGATCCGGCTACGCTGTCGGGAGGGCAGCGCGCGCGGGCCGGTTTGCTGCGCGCGCTCCTTGCCGAGCCGCGCGCCCTGCTGCTCGATGAGCCATTCAGCAAGCTCGACATGGCCTTGCGCGGACCATATCGCCAGTTTGTTTTTGCGCAACTGGCCGCCCGCGGCATTCCGGCCGTGCTGGTGACGCATGATCCCGGCGATGTGCCGCCCGGCGGGCGCGTGCTGCAGCTGGCGGATTATCAGGAGAGTGCCCATGTTTGACCGGCAGCTGCTGGCGCTGGCCCGCCGCCCGCTTACCGCACTGGCGGCCATCCTGCAGCGGCGCGGCTGGCAGGCCGATACGGTCAGCTGGCTGGGGTTTACCGCCGGCGTGCTGGCGGCCGGGCTGATTGCGCTGCAGTACACGGCCCTGGCCGTGCTGGCCATCGCGCTGAACCGGCTGGCCGACGGGGTTGATGGTGAACTGGCGCGCCGCAATGGCCCGACCGAGCGCGGGGCCTTTCTCGACATCACGCTCGATTTCCTCTTCTACGCCCTGATTCCGCTGGCTTTTGCGCTGGCCGATCCGGCGGCCAATGCGCTGGCTGCGGCCGTGCTGCTGTTCAGCTTCGTGGGCACGGGCAGCAGCTTTTTGGCCTTTGCCATCCTGGCCGAGCGCCGGGGCTTGCGCAGTGCCGCCTATCCTGCCAAGGGCTTCTACTACCTTGGCGGCCTGACCGAGGCCGGTGAAACCCTGCTGGTATTTGTGTTGATGTGCCTGTGGCCTGGCTGGTTTGCCGGACTGGCCTGGGGCTTTGCCGCGCTCTGCCTGCTGGCGACGGCCTTGCGGCTGCATGCCGGCCTGCGGCTTCTGGCTGCGCAACCCTCATTGCCATCGGACTGAGCGCCACCGGAGCAGGCGGAATGGGCGTTTTATGGGCGTGAGCAGTGCTGCACGCCGTTCGGGAAAATCAATGTACGATATTTCGACAAATATCGTATAGTTGAGTCATGGAAAAGAATACCGCCACCCTGATTTTTGAAGCGCTGTCTTCCGGCGTGCGTCTGGACATCTTCCGTCTGCTGGTCAGCCAGGGGAAGAGTGGGCTCGTGGCCGGCGACATCGCCGAGCGCCTGCAGGTTCCGCCCAGCAGCCTGTCCTTTCATCTGAAGGAGCTCAAGCGCGCCGAACTCGTCACTGCCGAGCAGGAAAGCCGCTTTGTGCGTTACCGCGCCAATATCCCGGTGATGCTCGATGTCATCGCCTACCTGACCGACGAGTGCTGCCAGGGCCATCCGGAAGATTGCGCGGGCTTTCGCGCCGAGTCGGCCTGCAGTCCGGCCGTGCTGCCGGCGCTGTCGTGTCCGAGCTGCGAGGAGTAGGGCGCGCCGTGCCGGGGCATTTCGCCGTTCAAGCCGGATCAGCCATCGGGACACGGGATGATGGCGGGGGCTTGCGTCGGTGAATTCCCACGCTTGCGCCAAGCCCATAGCCGGGCGATGGGCGTGAAGCAAGGGCGTGCAGGCGCTGCGCAACGGCCGCCAGCACGCGTGCAGGCTCGAAGAGCCGCCAGATGGATTATTAGGGTTCAATATTTCCACGTTTGAAGGAGAATCAAAATGAAAACGATCCAGATTTTTGATCCGGCACTGTGCTGCAGCACCGGCGTCTGCGGCGTCGATGTCGATCAGCAGCTGGTGGCTTTTGCTGCCGATGTCGACTGGGCCCGCCAGCAAGGCGTGCAGATCGAGCGCTTCAATCTGGCGCAGGAGCCGCTGGCCTTTGCCGGCAACGCCACGGTCAAGGCCTTTCTCGAGCGCTCGGGGGCTGAAGCCCTGCCGCTGATCCTGCTCGATGGCGAGGTGGCGCTGGCCGGCCGTTATCCGCAGCGCGCCGAACTGGCCCGCTGGGCCGGGCTGGCCGAGCCTGCCGCCGCCGACACCGGCTGCTGTAGCGGCAAGCGCTGCTGCTGAGTGCCCGGCGGCTTTCGGGGCACTGCCTGCTGATCCGCAACCAATCATGTTTCATGTTCGAACATCGTCCACTTCGGGGGCTGTCATGCACTTTCTGACCAATCCGCCACGCTTTCTCTTTTTCACCGGCAAGGGCGGGGTGGGCAAAACCTCGCTGGCCTGCGCCAGCGCCGTGCGCCTCGCCAGCACAGGACTGCGCGTGCTGCTGGTGAGCACCGATCCGGCCTCGAATGTGGGGCAGGTCTTTGGTGTGGGCATCGGCAACCGCATTACCCCGATTGCCGACGTGCCCGGTCTTGCCGCGCTGGAAATCGACCCGCAGGCCGCCGCCCAGGCCTATCGTGACCGCATCGTCGGGCCGGTGCGCGGTGTGTTGCCCCCGGCCGTGGTCAACAGCATCGAGGAGCAGCTCTCCGGCGCCTGCACCACCGAAATTGCCGCCTTTGACGAATTCACCGGCCTGCTGACCGATTCGCAGCTCACTGGCGTTTTCGATCATGTCATTTTCGATACGGCGCCGACCGGGCACACCATCCGCCTGCTGCAATTGCCGGGCGCCTGGTCGGGCTTCCTGGCCGAGGGGCGTGGCGACGCCTCCTGCCTTGGGCCGCTGGCGGGGCTGGAAAAGCAGCGCGAACAGTATCAGGCGGCCGTGGCAGCGCTGGCCGATGCTGCCCGCACCCGTCTGGTGCTGGTGGCCCGTGCCCAGGAGGCCACGCTCAGGGAGGTGGCGCGCACGCATGCCGAGCTGGCCGGGATTGGCCTCGGTCAGCAATACCTGGTGATCAATGGCGTGCTGCCTGCTGCCGAAACGGGCGACGACCCGCTGGCCCTGGCGATTGCCGCACGTGAAACCAGCGCGCTGGCGGCGCTGCCGGCAGGCCTCGCCGGCCTGCCGCGCGACAGCATCGCACTGCAGCCCGGCAATCTGGTCGGCCTGCCTGCCCTGCAGCAACTGCTGCAGCCTGCGGTGCCGTGCGCGCAGGAGGTCGCCGCGGTACCCGTCTTGCCCCATCCTTCGCTGGGCAGTCTGGTCGATGCGCTCGCGGAACACGGCCACGGCCTCATCATGCTGATGGGCAAGGGCGGGGTCGGCAAGACCACGGTTGCGGCAGCCATCGCCGCCGAGCTGGCGCGCCGTGGCCATGCGGTCCACCTCACCACCTCTGACCCCGCGGCACATCTGGGCGACACGCTGGCGGGCGAGCTGCCCGATCTGGCGGTCAGCCGCATCGACCCCGTGGCCGAGACCGAGCGCTATCGCCAGCATGTGCTGGCCAGCAAGGGGGCGGGGCTGGACGCGGCCGGCCGCGCCCTGCTCGAAGAAGACCTGCGCTCGCCCTGCACCGAAGAAATCGCCGTGTTTCAGGCGTTCTCGCGCATCATCCGCGAGGCCGGGCGGAAATTCGTGGTGATGGATACCGCGCCCACCGGCCACACCCTGCTGCTGCTGGATGCCACCGGCGCCTACCATCGCGAGGTGGCGCGGCAGATGGGCGCCGCCGGTCTGCACTTCACCACGCCGATGATGCAGCTGCAGGATCCGGCCCAGACCAGGGTCATCATCGTCACGCTGGCGGAAACCACGCCGGTGCTGGAAGCCGCCGCGCTGCAGGCCGACCTGCGCCGCGCCGGCATCGAACCCTGGGCCTGGGTGATCAACCAGTCCGTCGCGGCGGCGGCACCGGGGGCGCCGCTGCTGCGCCTGCGCGCGCACAAGGAGCTGGCGGAAATCGACAAGGTGATGGCGCAGCACGCGACCCGCTGCGCCGTGCTGCCGCTGCTGGCGGAAGAGCCGGTCGGCATCACGCGCCTGCTGCGCCTGTGCGCTGGTGCAGGCAGTGGCCAGGCTGACTGAAGGGGTGGATATGGCCGCTACCTTGCCCCGGCATTCGGGCCTTGCCGAGCGCCTCAATCGCCAGTGCGCCTGCCAGTTCCTGGATCGCTCGCTGCTCAAGGCGCAGCTGGAAGCGAGCCCCGGGCTGGCTGGTCTGGCCACGCATATCGCGGAAACGCGCCCGCACCTGTTTTCAGCCACGATGGTCTTCATTTCGCCGCAACAGCGCGCACAGATGCAGGCCGTCATCCGGGCGGCGGAAACCGTGATGGCGACAGCGGCGTGGCAGGATGCCGTGCTGGCTGGCGCGCCGGACATTGCCAGGGCGCACTTTGGCCCGCAGGGCGTCTTTTTCGGCTACGACTTTCATCTGGGCGAGCGCGGCCCCAGCCTGATCGAAATCAACACCAATGCCGGTGGCGCCTATCTCAATCTCGCGCTGGCGCGCGCCCAGACTGCCTGCTGCGCGCAATGCCCGCCGCACACCGCCGGGACGGTGGCCTTGCAGGACATGGAGGCGCAATGGCTGGCGATGTTCCTGGCGGAATGGCGCCTGCAGCGTTCCAGCACTGCGCCGCGCACACTGGCGATCATCGATGAGGCGCCGCCGCAGCAATACCTGTATCCCGAGTTTCTGCTCTTCCAGCGCCTGTTTGCAGCGGCGGGCATGAACTGTCTGATTGCGTCCCCTGAGGCCCTGCGTCATGCGGACGGGCGTCTCTGGCTTGGCGACACGGTGATCGACATGGTCTACAACCGGCTGACCGATTTTTATCTGGAACAGCCGGACTCCGGCGCCTTGCGTGCCGCCTATCTGGCCGGCGATGTGGTGCTGACGCCCACGCCGCGCGCCCATGCCCTGCAGGCGGACAAGCGTCATCTCGCCAGGCTCAGTGACGCGGACAGCCTGGCCAGGCTGGGCGTGGATGCCGCCAGCGCCGCCGTGCTGCTGGCCGGCATTCCCCCGACGCGCACCGTCACTGCCGAGAATGCCGGGCAACTGTGGGCAGAGCGGCGGCAGCTGTTTTTCAAGCCCGCCAGCGGGTATGGCAGCAAGGCCGCGTATCGTGGCGACAAGCTGACCAGGCGCGTCTGGGCGGACATTCTCGCCGGCGACTATGTCGCCCAGGCGCTGGCCCCGCCCGGCGAGCGCCGGGTGGCCGTGACCGGCAGTGATGCCTGCGAGTTCAAGACGGACGTGCGCGCCTATGTCTATCGCGGCGAGGTCCAGCTGTTTGCCGCTCGGCTCTATCAGGGGCAGACCACCAATTTCCGCACGCAGGGCGGCGGCTTTGCCCCGGTATACATGACGCCCTAGCCGCAAGCGCGCCACGCCTGAATTTCCCCATTCATCGCCACATGGAGCACCTCATGCCGCACCCGTACGACCTCATGCCCTTGCCCGAAGGCGGCAATCTGATTTTCACGCCCTGTCCGGGCACCCGCGAGGAGGCGCTTGAGCCAGCGCTGCGTGATCTGCAGGCGGCCGGTGCCGCCGCCGTCATTACCCTGATGCCCGAGCACGAATTGCAGGAAAACCGGGTGGCCGGCTTGCCGGAGATCTGCCGCCAGCTGGGCATGGCCTGGTTGCATTTTCCGGTGGAAGACGATGCCGCGCCCGCTGACGCGTTCGAGCAGCAATGGCAGCAACACGCCGCAGCACTGCTGGGCCTGCTGGCCGCCGGCAAGACCATCGCCGTGCATTGCAAGGGCGGCTCAGGCCGCACCGGCCTGATGATCGGCAAATTGCTGATGGCCCGCGGCGCCACGGCCGCCGAAGCCATCGCCGCAGTGCGGGTATATCGCCCGCGCTCGTTCAGTATCGAGGCTCACCGGGCATACCTGGGCGTGTAACCCCAAAGCCTCCCGCCGCACAGGCGGGGGCTGGTGGCGCTGGTGTACGCGAGCCAGCGTGGTCGGTTCGGTCGAGATGACCCACGATCGCGTTCCGGCTTACCGCCGCTGTGATGCGCCCAAACTTCTTGCACAGCCTCAGGTCCGTACAAGCCACAAATCTTACAGCGATCATCCAAGGTGTCTGCAGTGTGATTCGTGCGCCACGGGCCCAATGCGCCCATCGCGCGGGGATGCCGATGATGGTGAAAACGCAAAAGCGCCGTACCCAATTCACTTACTGCTGTGCGGTGCGCAAACTGTAATGCCGCACCCGCAACCCCTCGCGCAGCACATCCAGCAAGCGCGGCGCGGCAGTCCCGTCCGGCTGAGTGCTTTCAGGCATCTGCAACCCCACATGCTTGAAAAACAATGAAAAACGCGCGTAGCATGCAGAGTTACTCACACAGACAAACCAAATATGCACCGGCACAGCTGTATATTTTACGTTTGGCAATTTTGAATATGGCGTTCCATATCCTCATTGAGAAACTCAGCGAAACGGATAGTGATGCCACGTTTCGCTTCTTCGACTCGGCGTATCCGAATGAAGTCGGGGAGCTTCGACTCGACAAGCAGGCGGAATCAATTTCAATGACCAAATACACGAGAGAAGCTTTCTTTGCCAGGGCCGCACGTAAGGTGGCGATAGCATACAAATCGGGCAACCTACCAGAGCTGTTGGAGTGGACTTCTTGAATCGCGGGCCTTCGCCTAACAGGTCAGTCAACCGGACACCCAAACTGCATCGCAGTTTGGGTTCCCTTCGCTAGCGCTCCGGCGCCAGTTACCTCCAACGTTAGGTTTTTCATGCGAATAGTTCATCGGCCAGAAGTCCAACTTCTTTGGTGTGGCACTGTTGATGAGGGCAAGCAGCTGGAGTTGTCGGCAACCATCAACGACGTCAGCCATGCTCTTGCCACCATTGTCGCTGATGATAAAGATGAAGCCCTTTGGTTTGAGATTTACGTCAACGGTGAGTGAGGTTACCCGCGCTTTCCGGCTACCAAGGTAGCGGTTATGCGGCCAGCTTTTCTCGCTCCAGCCAGGCTGCGTAATGGGTTGCCGGTGATTCGTAATTCAGCGACGAATGCCGGCGCTTGCGATTGTAAAACACCTCGATGTAATCAAAGAGATCTGCCTTGGCTGCCGACCGGGTCGCGTAGCGCCGGTGGAACACGCGCTCGTTTTTCAGGCTGTTGAAAAAACTCTCCATCGGCGCATTGTCCCAGCAGTTGCCCTTG
>NZ_ATZJ01000046.1 GCF_000428145.1 Chitinilyticum litopenaei DSM 21440
TCCGGTAGCGAGAGGCCGCGCTGAAATTGCACGAGATTCATGGACATGATTGCTCTCCTGCTTGGGTTCTGCTTTCAGCATAGTTCAGCAAAAATCTGTAAGCTGAGGAGTCTTGCTAATCAGGAAACAGAATATCGCCCTGAAACAAGAACACGGCGTGCACGAGGCCGAATACCGCAAGCCCGGCCAGGCGGCGCAGGAAACGGGGCATGAAATCGGCCCCCTCACGCGCGGCGGACGCCATTTGCAGGGTGAAGCTGTAGCCGAACAGGAAGGAAAACAGCAGGTAGAACTTGGTTTCAAACAGGGCAGCAATCAGCCCGCGTACCCACTGATCCAGTGGTGCGGAAAAAGCCGGATCCATCGCGCCACTGCCGTACCAGGCTGAAGCCATGGCGCCACTATTGACGATGACGATGCCAAGCAAAGCGAAGCCTCGCAGCGCATCGACGTGGTTTTCCCGAATTGGAATCGCGTTGTTCATGCAGGTTATATCCTGGGTTAAGGAGTAAGTGGCCGCACCTGCAACTGCAAAGCAGCCAGCAAGTCAGCGCGATAGCGCGCCGGGATGAAATCAGCCTCCACCATGGCGCGCCCAAGCACACCGTCGAGCAGCAGCAGAAACCAGTCCGCAACCTGGCCGGGCGGGCTGCTGAGCTGGAAAGCGCCCCTCTGCGCATGACGCTCGAACAAGCGTGCCAGACATTCACGCCGCTCGGCTTCGCTGCGCTGTACGCAGGCCATCAAGGCTGGATTGCGTACGGCCTCCCCGATCACGTCCAGTGTCAACTGGACGTAGACAGGTTCGGCACACAGGCCCAGGTGGTAGTCCAGTAAAGCCAGCAGCGCTTGCCAACCCTGCTCGGCTTGCGTTGCCCTGGCAAAGCGCGCACTGGTCTCGGCCTGATCAGCCTCGACCAGGGCAATGATCAGGGCCTCCTTGCTGGCAAAATAATGAAACAGGTTGCCGGGACTCATGCCGGCCTCGGCGCAAATATCCGCCGTGCGCGTCTTGTGAAAGCCCTTCTGCGCAAAGCAGCGCAGCGCGGCAGCCAGGATGTGCTGGCGACGTTCGGCTTGCCGTTCCGGATTGATGGGGCGCATAGTTAATAGATCAACCAGTCGATCTATTAATAGTTACACACTTGACCTGTTCTTGCAAACGGGAAAGACGGGAAACCATCGAAGCACTGGGCACGGCAGAACACGCGCAGGGCTGCTCGAGCACAACGCCGTGACGCTGGAAAATGGCTGGGCAGCAAGGCTGCCAGGGCAGATACCCGCAAATGTTTCTCTGCAAGGCCCTTGCAAAAAAAAAGCCCACAGCAATATACCCACACCAACTTCCTGGCTGTCAGTAGTCAGCAGGTTCAGCTGGGTGCCTGATGTGACATGGCCCAGCCCAGACGGACGGGGCCAAGCAAAGTTTGTGTTTGCATGGCTGAGAATGAATGCGGCAGATCAACGCCCGACTCAGGACAGAATCAGATCCCCGACTGGCAAATCATTAAAGCCGGCCAGTGACGCGCTTTGCGGATGGACACCCAGCACCGTGATGCCGTGGTTGAAGCCGTCACCCGAGACAGAAACAATGATCGCACCGTCGGGAGAATCGACCACCAGCACATTTTTCGAGTGGAACGTTATGGTGTCATCCGCACCGAATCCAGTGATCGTGGTGGTATTGCCCGCCAAAAATGGCCGCTCGGTAAACACCGACGTGTAGCTCCCGACATTGGCACTATCGACAAACAGGGTATGCGGCCCATCACTGAAATCGTATTTCAGTGAATACAAATCCTTGCGTACAACGATCATCGCACCATGTTCTTCATAAGACGCCTTCAGATCGGCGATCAGATTATGTTCGCCGTTGCCAATAGCCTTATCCAGTCCGTCCACCGCCAGCCCTGCACCTGCGAAAAAGTCGACGACCTGCGACCTGGATACCGGAAGCCCTGCGTCGCTGAGCATTTCGGACAAGGCTTTCGGACCAATGGCGAATGCCTGCATGGCGTCAAAAATCGTTTTGGGCTCGCCTAGGTGCTGGCTGACCCAGCCCAGCACCTGCCCTGATGTCAGTTGGTAACGTTGCAGGATGGCCTGCGACTCTTCACTTAAATACGTCATATCAGCTCCGAACTTGGCGAAATGCCTGGCGCCGGCACTGTTTGCCAGGGCCCAGGCTTGCTGGCAAAGCAGCAGGGAAAATTCATTCAGCTAAACACGCGTGGATGCAGCCACTCGGCCAAGGGTGTCCCAAGTGTTGCATGGCTGCATCATAAAAACCGTAAAAGCGGCATCCGGATATGGAATACCTCAAACTTCACCTTCAAGCAACACCCATGAAATGATAAAGAAAGCCTTTAACCACAAACCGCACAAGGCTCAAAATGAAAAAACTGCTTGCTTTCGCCTGCCTGTTCACCGGTCTCGGTCTTGCCAATGCCGCCCAAGCAGCCAATCCCAACGATGGCATCTATTACTGCAATTTCGGTTATGAGCAGGGTTACGTGACCCTCAACACGGGCAACAACACCGGCTACCTGGCGCTGTTGAGTCTTGACCAATCCTGGTCCTACGCAATTGGCAACTGGTCCGGCAACCAGCTCAGCGGCCGCACCAATGCCAACGGGGAGTTCTCTGCCGAATTCAACGGCCAGCAAATGATCGGCTACGTCGATTACCTGGTCGATGGCAAATTCAACCGCATTTCCCTGACCTGCCCGCGCATCGTATAAGCACTTCCGCGCAACGGGCTGGCATACCGCCGGCGTGCTCGTGTTTGAGCGCACCGACGGCTTTGGTATGGTTCAGGACTTGCCGGTCAGCTCCTTGGTGCAATCACCTATCGCGGGCAGCATCATTTGCTGCATGGCCTCCCGGTCCCGGCTTTCTTCTGCCGCCCGGATTTTCGCAACCGGGTTGTTGGCAAACAGTTTTGCGACCGTGCATTCGCACATGCGGCCAGCCGTGACCCCCTTGAACAGTTCGTAATCGGCGCCAATGCGCGCATTCACGACCCGGATGCAATCCGACGTCGACTGCGCCCTGCCCTGTTCCTGCCAGGCCTTGTCTTCGGCCGACATCGCGCGTTTGCCGCCACCCGTTTTCAGTTCGGCGCTGGCGTTGTTTTTCGGGCAGGGCTGCTCCTGATAGCTCACCTTGCCACTGGCATCGGTGCACTTGAAGACCCCGGCACTGGCCACAGTGGACAGCGTCAAGCCTGCAAGCAGCAGGGCCAGTTCGATGCGTTTTTTCATTGTCATTTCCTCCCGTAAATCCAAATCATGTTCTGTTTTATTTGCTGTTCGGTCATGCCCCCTCGGGGCAGCCAGGCGCTTTTTGTGCCGCTGTACGGCGCTCACCTGACGGCCTTCACGCCGCGTCATCGGCAGCAACAGGGGATCTGACGATCACCCATGGCGCCCCCGGCGCGCTGCGCGACGCTTCAAAACCGGATTCAAGACTGGCCAGCTCGGCCATCTCCGGGTCGAAATCAAGGATGTGGTGCAGGGCAATAATGGCCAGATCGTCAAGCTCTTCGCTGACGCCATCCAGAAATTGCCAGCCATGGTCATCGTCATCATGCGCGACCAGCAGGATCGGCCGCTTGCCCTCGATGATGCTGCGGGACACGATGGTCGCGCAGTTTTCGGGCTGATCAAATGGCCACATCTCACTCTCCCTTGTCTGATTTGCCAGGCCAACGCGGCGCGGCGAGCACAGGCAGCCAATTGCTTACACCCCATGCAACATTGGGGGGATTATCCCCGCTGGCCAGCCCTGAGCCAAGCCGAATGCAGCAGCAGCACCGCACAGGGAGCAAAATTGGCAAGGTTTGCCACAGCTTGGCATGCAGAAAGGTGTCTGGATGCTTCGCTGGCCATGCCGGCCGGTCGGCAGACTGGGTGAAATATCCACCCCACTGGCAGGTACAGGGCACAAGACAAACGGACAGCCAGGCTGTCCGTTTGTCTTGTGCCCTGCACTGGTGGATCCGTACGGGGTGCGGAAACCGCCAGTCGTGCCGGCAGGCCCGGGTCGGGCCAGTCATTTGGCGATCAGTTGTCGTTAAGCACACTCAGCGTGAATGCCTGGGCATTGCTGCCGGCCAGGAGGCCACGGGCCACCACGGTATAGATCTTGCCTGCCTCCAGCGTCACAGTGGCTGACTTGACCACCGAGGCGCTGCCAGCCGGTTTCACGTCAAAGGTGTAGGCACCGGCGGGCACTTCCAGATAGGCGGAGACCGCCGGGAAGGCGACATTGGTCAGCACATTGCTGCCATTGGCGGCCACGTCGACAGCGGGCGCATCCGGGCTGGCATGCACCACGCGCACCTTGGCCTTGCCGCTGGCCGGCGCCATGCGATCATCTTCTGCAACCAGATACTGCAGCGCAGGTGTACCGGCGGCCAGCCCCACGGCAAAGACGCTATAGTGCTTGCCGGCAGCCACGGCCAGGTTCTGGCTGAGCGCGCTGGTGGCTGTGCCGGCGAGATTCAGCGCGACGTCATAACTGGCGGCAGGGACATTGGCATAGGCCGACGCGGCAAAGAAACTCACGTTCGGGAACAACACGCTGCCCGAGGCGACCACATCGACAGCCGGGGCATCCGGGCTGGCATGGATGGCGCGCACGGCGGCGCGACTGTCCTTCACTTCGGCGACCGGCGCTGCTGCGTCGCGACTCAGCACCAGCAGGGAAACCGGCGACGTGCCGGCCTTTTGATCAACCGCAGCCACCACAAGGTCGCTGCCGGCCGCCAGCGGCACGGTGCCGGAATCGAAGGCGACGGCCTTGCTGCCGGCCACCGTGATGCGGATGCGGTAATCGCCGCCGGGAATCTGCAGCACATCGGAAACGGCCGCATAGGGCACATTGGCCAGCGTCGGAGCGGTCGTGGCCAGATCGGCCCCCGGCGCGCTGACATACACGTCGACATTGCCGGTCGCGGCAGCGACATGCGCCACGCGCACCTTGAGCTTGCCCGCTTCCGGCGTGGACAGATCTTCAACCAGCAGCAACGGCTTGATGCTGGCGAGCGGATTGATGGCGAACACGGTATAGACCTTGCCGTTTTCCAGCATCGGCAAGGCATTGGTAAAGCTGGGCACTTCGGTCATCGTGCCGGCCACGGTCACCTTCAGCGGCAGCGTGCCGGTCGGCACGGCCAAAAGACCGCTGGCAGCCTTGTAGGGTACATTGCTCAATACCCTGGCATCATTGGCATAGACATCGACATTGGGCGCATCGGCAGACGCATGCACCACGCGCACATAGGCCTTGCTTTCGGGCTTGGCAGGCTCATCGCCGCTGCCACCACCACAGGCGGCCAGCGCCAGGGCGCCGGCAGCCACCAGCAGGCCGCGCAGCAGGCGTGTCATCAGTGTGTTCATGATTCAATCTCCAGCAAATCAACAGGCAGGAAAGAATCCCGGCAGTGTCTTGCCGAGCGCGGCAGCGGGCCACGGGGCAAAAAAACTGGGAATCGGCAATCTGCGGAGGTACAATTTACCAACGCAGATAAAATGCTACTACATAGTAAACGGAATTACCAATGAGTATTTTAAGCAAGCTGAGTTTCAAGGATCAGGCTTTCAGGCTGCGCGAGGACGCCATCCTCGACGCCACCACGCGCATCCTGGCCGTCAAGGGCTTTGACCTGATGACCATCGACGACATCGCCGCCGAGGTGGGCATCTCCAAGCCCAGCCTTTACAAGCACTTCAAGTCGAAGGAAGAACTGGTGGGCGCGGTCATGACGCGGCTGATCGACGAGGCCGGCGCGCAACTGGCCAGCCTGGATGCCGGGCTCAGTGCCCTGCAGCAACTGCAGGCCTTGCTGGAATGGGCGCTGCGCGTGCGCCTGGGCGGTGGCCTGCCCTTCCTGCCCTCGACCAGCGCCCATGTGCGCGAAATGCTGATGAAAAACCTGCTGTATGTCGGCAAGGTCATCAAGCTCAACAGCCAGCTGGAAAAACGCGTGCGCCAGGCGAAAGCGGCCGGCGAGCTGCGCGCCGACCTGCCCGACGATGTCATCCTGTTCAGCTATTACGCACGCAGCTGCGACCCGACCGTGGAGTATCTGCGCCTGTACAGCAAGATGGGCGACGAGGACATCGTGCGCTACATGCTGGATGTCAGCTTTCAGGGCATGCTCGCCACAAAATAACACAGGTATGCGCACACAACCCTTTGGCATAAAGGGCTACACAGACATACCCGGCAAGACGCCAATCAGCGCCCTGGTGGCGGCGTCAGCTGCTTGGACTTGTAGTCGCACACGTCGTTGACCACGCAGCGCCAGCACTCGGGCTTTCTGGCCTTGCACACATAGCGGCCATGCAGGATCAGCCAGTGGTGTGCATTGAGCAGATATTCGGGCGGGGTGACTTTCAGCAGCTTGTCTTCCACCGCGCGCACATCCTTGCCGGGCGCCAGCCCCGTACGGTTGCCCAGGCGGAAGATGTGGGTATCGACCGCGATGGTAGGTATTCCGAACGCCGTATTGAGCACCACGTTCGCCGTCTTGCGCCCCACGCCGGGCAGCGCCTCCAGGCTATCGCGATCACGCGGCACCTCGCCGTCGTGCAGCTCGATCAGGATGCGGCAGGTTTCCAGCAGGTGCTTCGCCTTGCTGCGGTAGAGCCCGATGGTGGCGATATAGGACTCCAGCCCTTCCTGCCCCAGCGCCAGAATCGCGGCGGGCGTGTTCGCCACCGGAAACAGTTTCGCGGTCGCCTTGTTCACGCCGACATCGGTTGCCTGTGCCGAGAGCAGCACGGCCGTCAGCAACTCGAAGGGCGTGCTGTAATTCAGCTCGGTGGTCGGATTCGGGTCGAGTTCGGCCAGCCGGGCGTAGAAAATGCGGCGGGTTTCCTTGTTCATCGTCTGAGCCTCCTTGCCGTCGCAAACCACGGCGCGATTACATAGTAAAGTAGCGGGCTTGCTTCCTTGCGATCACCTGCCATGTCACACGACGACGTCATCCAGCAAACCCGCCACTGGCTCGAACAGGCCGTGATCGGCCTGAATCTCTGCCCCTTCGCCAAGGCGGTTTATGTGAAAAACCAGGTGCGCATCGTGGTGTCCTCCGCGCGTCATCTCGACGCCTTTCTTGAGGAACTGGATCGCGAACTGGCCTTGCTGGTCGCCGCCGATCCGGACCAGATCGACACCACCCTCTTGATACACCCGACGCTGTTTGGCGACTTCGCCGAATTCACCGACCTGCTGGCGATTGCCGACGAGGTGCTGGTCGAGCACGAGCTGGAAGGCATCCTGCAGATCGCCAGCTTTCACCCGGATTATCAGTTCGACGGCACCGAGGCCGACGACATCGGCAACTACACCAACCGCGCGCCCTACCCGACGCTGCATCTGCTGCGCGAAGCCAGCATAGCGCGCGCCGTCGCCGCCTTCCCCGACCCCGAAGCCATTTACGGCCGCAATATCGCAACGCTGCAGAAGCTGGGTATAGCCGGCTGGCTGGCGCTGGGCCTTGGCGAATCGAAGGCGGGAAGCACGTAGCAGGCCTGCCGTTCCCAAAATCCACCACAGGGACACAGCGGCACAGAGAAAACCGCTGTCTTGCGGAGAAACTGGATCGTCCTGTTTCGCCGGGCCTGTCTTGCCTTTGTCACTCTGCCGTTAATGCTTTCCGGGCCATTCCGGACAATCTTTCCGATCAGGCGGCGGGGGCTGACCGGATGCCAGTTGCAGGCGTTCAGGCCGCCTGTTTCTCGGGCAGCGTGGCATCTTGTGGCGCCGCCAGTCTGGCCTTCGCCTCGGCGCGGCGATCGAGCGCCAGCTTGCCGGCGATCAGGAAACCCAGACCGATGAAGGCGCCGGGCGGCAGGATGGCCAGCAGGAACTGGTAGTTCCACTCGGCCGGAATCACGTGAATCACCCAGCTTTTCGCCGCCGGGCCAAAGACCAGATCGATGCCGGACAAGAGCGTGCCCTTGCCCAGCAGCTCGCGACCGGCGCCAAGGATGGCCAGCACGACAGTCAGGCCCAGCCCCATGAAAAAACCGTCGAGCGCCGAATGCGCGACGCCGTTTTTCGAGGCATAGGCCTCGGCGCGCGCCAGCACGATGCAGTTGGTGGTGATCAGCGGGATGAAGATCCCCAGCACCACATACAGGTCGTGCACGTAGGAATTCATCAGCAGATCGACCATCGTCACCAGCGCGGCGATGATCAGGATGAAAATCGGGCTGCGCAGTTCATTCGGGATGAATTCGCGCACCGCGGCCACCGCCGCGCCCGACACCAGCATCACCAGACTGGTGGCCAGGCCCAGCGACACGCCGTTGACGATGTTCGACGACATGACCAGCACCGGACACAGGCCGAGAATCTGCACAAGACCGGCATTCTGCTTCCAGATGCTGTTGCGGATGATGTCGCGGGCTTCGGCCCAGCTCATGATGCTCATAATTTGCTCCTGCCCCCGCACTTGCGGATAAAGGCAAAAAATTCAAAAACCTTCAACGCAGAGGCGCAGAGACGCGGAGGAAAAACAGAGAAATTAATTGGTTGCCAGTCAGCATGGAGAAGTAATTCAAACCGGTTTTCTCTGCGCCTCTGCGCCTCTGCGTTGGGTTTTGCTTTTTCTTCGCGACCTGCCTGATCCGGTGTTATTGCCCGAACAGGCTGGCGTGCTGTGCGTTCACGAAACCCAGCACATTGTGCACAGCCTTGACCACCGCGCGCGGGCTGATGGTCGCGCCGGCGAGGTAATCAAACTGGCCGCCATCCTTTTTCACCTTCCAGCCGGCATCCAGAGGATCGGACAGGCTTTTCCCCGAAAACTGTTCGCTCCACGCCGATTTGGCCGCGTCGATGTAATCACCCAGACCCGGCGTTTCCTTGTGCGCGATCACGCGCACGCCCTGCACGACACCGTCGCGATTCACGCCGACGAGCAATCTGATCTTGCCGGAATAGCCATCGGGGGCGACGGTCTCAACCACGGCGGCCACCGCCCGGCCCTGCTTTTGCGCAAGATAAAGCTGGCAGCCCGCCTCGACATTGAGGCGCTGGCAGTCTGCGGCAGCCAGCGTCTGCGCGGCGGCCAGCAGCTCGTTGTCATAGCTGCCCGCCGGCAAGACCTGCGCCAGCTGGGCGGTTTTGGCCGCCAGTTCGTTCCTTTGCACGATGTCGCGCGTGACGGCATAGGTGCCGGCCATCAGCGCGGTGAACACCACGGCAAACACCAGCAGGGTCAGCGCGCCGCGCGTGCTGTTTTTCAGCATGGTCTTCATGCTTTCGCCCCCTTCTTGCGGCTATCGTTCTGTTTGGCCTTGCGGCCAAAGACTTTCGGCTGCGTGTACTGGTCGATAAAGGGTGCGGCAATATTCATGATGATCACGGCAAAGGCCACGCCGTCGGGGTAGCCGCCAAACACGCGGATGCAGTAGGTGAGCACGCCGATGCTGGCGCCAAAGATCAGCCGCCCGCGCGGCGTGGTCGGGCCGGAAACCGGGTCGGTGACGATGAAAAAGGCCGCCAGCATGGCCGCACCGCCAAACAAATGGAAAACGGGCGAGGTGTAATGGCCTGGGTCGTACAGATGCATGGCGCCAGCCAGCACGCCAAGGCCCGCCAGAAAGGCCAGCGGGGTTTGCCAGGGGATGATGCGGCTGGCCAGCAGATAGAGGCCGCCCACCAGATAGGCGAGCGCAATCCAGCCCATCTGGCTGGGCAGCCAGCCGCCCGTGGCAAACAGCGCGCCGGACAGCACATCGCCGAGATGGCCATGCTGGATCAGCGCGGTCTTCACCATATCAAGCGGCGTCGCTGAAGCAATCGCGTCAAAGCTGAGCCCGGCCGGCAGGCTGCCGGTAAAGATGTAGGCGATCTGGGCCGCCGCATCGAGATCGACACCCGGCAAGGCCAGCGGCGCTGCCCAGCGCGACATCTGCGCGGGAAACGACACGATCATCACCGCAAAGCCGATCATCGCCGGGTTGAAGGGATTCTGCCCGAGGCCACCGTAAAGATGCTTGCCCACCGCAATGGCGATAAAGGTCGCCAGCACCACCATCCACCAGCCACCCAGCGGCGGCATGGACAGCGCCAGCAGCCAGGCGGTGACGATGGCCGAGCCATCGCTCAGAAAAGGCTTGAGCGGATACTTGCGCAGCTTGAGACAGCCGGCTTCGGTCGCCAGCGCGGTGACGGTGGCCAGCAGCAGTTGCAGCAGAATGCCGACGCCGAACACGTGCACATAGACGGCAATCGCCGGCAGCAAGGCGGCGGCCACCTTGAGCATCACCACCTGCAGCGGCGTCGGCTTCACGAAAAACGGAGAAGTATTCATCGTTGGTCCATCAGCGGGTCAAGGCTTGCGCTCTGTTGCAAGTCCTCCAGAAGCGCCCAGCCCTGCGGCCAGTCACCCAGATTCGATTCGGCATTGATATGCCCCGCCTCGCCCGCATCGACCAGCCGTGCGCCCCAGGCGGCGGCGGCCGTGTCGGCGAAGTCGAAGGCGGCATACGGATCGTTGCGGCTGGCCACCACCACGCTGGCAAACGGCAGTTGCGCCAGCTCCAGCGTGGCAAAGCTCATGCAGGCCGCCGGATAGCCGGCGCGCCACGGGTTCGGCGGCGCGACCAGCAGTGCGCCGGCGACCTTGCCGCTATCGTGCTGCGCGGCCCAGTGCGCCACCAGCAGGCAGCCCAGGCTGTGCGCCACCAGCCACACCGGCCCATCCGCCTTCTGCACCGCGGCATCGAGCACGGCCATCCACTCGGCGCAATCGGGTTGCTGCCAGTCGCGCTGTTCAACGCGCTGCAAGCCGGGATGCAGCGCCTGCCAGCGGCTTTGCCAGTGGGCGGGCCCCGAGCCGAAATAGCCGGGCAGGATCAGCACGCTCATGCGTCACCGCCTTCTTTGGCGGCCTTGCGGGCCTTGGCGGCTTCCATGGCGGCGCGAATCTTCGCGGCCTTGTCCGGATCAATGGCGGGCTTGGCCGGTGTTTCGGCAGGCGCAGCAACCGGGGTATCTGCCGCCAGCCCTTCCTGCCCCTTGCTTGCCGGAGCATCCACTACCGGGGTATCTGCGGGTGGGGTTTCCACCGGTGCGCGACCTTCCTTCCTGGCCTTGGCGGCCTCCATCGCGGCGCGGATTTTCGCGGCCTTTTCCGGATCAAGCGCCGGCTTGGTGGCTGGCTCTGCAGGCGCAGCAACCGGGGTATCTGCCGCCAGCCCATCCTGCCCCTTGCTTGCCGGAGCATCCACTACCGGGGTATCTGCGGGCGGAGTTTCCACCGGTGCGCGGCCTTCCTTCCTGGCCTTGGCGGCTTCCATCGCGGCGCGAATCTTCGCGGCCTTTTCCGGATCGATGGCGGGCTTGGCGGGGGTATCCACCGCCAGCCCTTCCTGCCCCTTGCTTGCCGGGGCATCAACTACCGGTGTATCTGCGGGCGTGGTTTCCGCCGGCGCGCGGCCTTCTTTTTTCGCCTTGGCGGCTTCCATCGCCGCACGTATCTTCGCGGCCTTTTCCGGGTCGATGGCGGGCTTGGCCTCCGCGGAAGGGGCAGCAGTTTCCGTCACAGCGCCTTCGGCCGCGGCCTTGCGGGCCTTGGCCGCTTCCATCACGGCACGGATTTTCGCGGCTTTTTCCTCATCCAGCGCATGGGCCGGCTTGGCCTCCGGCGTGGCGCCGCCGGCGTCTGCCGCAGCCCTGGCCGCCTTCTTGGCGGCTGCGGCTTCCATGGCGGCGCGAATCTTGGCGGCCTTGTCGTCCGCCAAAGCGACGGCAGGCGCAGCCTGCTGACCGTCCCCCTCTCCCTCGGGGAGAGGGTTGGGGGTGAGGGCGGCGGCGTTTGCCGAACCAGCGCCCGCCTTGGCGGCAGCAGCCCGCTCCATCGCCGCCTTGATCTTGGCGGCCTTGTCGTCATCCAGCGCGGGGGCGGCTTCCGGCTTGGGCGCGGCGCGCGCGGCCAGGCGGGCGGCCTTTTCTTCCTTCTCGCGCTCTTCGCGGAACTGCTTGAATTCATGACGCTGACGCGCCAGGTCGGCGGCCTTCTTGGCCGATTCGGCGGCCCAGATTTCCGACTTGGCGAAGCGGTAATAGTCGACCAGCTGGATGCTCGACGGGCACACGTAGGCGCAGGCGCCGCATTCGATGCAGTCGAACAGGTTCCATTCTTGCGCCTTGCCGAAATTCTTGCTGCGCGCGAACCAGTACAGGTCCATGGGCTGCAGCTCCTGCGGGCAGGCGACCGCGCACTCGCCGCAGCGGATGCACGGCATTTCCGGCTGCTTGGGCTGGAAATGCGCGGGCGAGCGGGCAATCACGCAATTGCCCGCCTTGGTAAGACCGACCGACGTATCGGGCAGCTCGAAGCCCATCATGGGGCCGCCATAGATATACCCCTCGCAGTTACCCAAATCACCGGCAAAATTCAGCAGCTCGGCAATCGGTGTGCCGATCAGCGCTTCGACATTGCCCGCACGCGACACATTGCCGGTCAGCGTGACAATCCGGCTGATGACCGGCTCGGCGTGTTCCAGCGCGCGGTAGATGGTGTAAACGGTGGCAACGTTGAAGCACTGCACGCCCAGATCGGTCGAGCGCACGCCGCTGGGCACTTCCTTGTTGGTCAGGAGCTTGATCAGCTGCTTGGCGCCGCCCGACGGGTAGAGCGTCGGCACGACCACGACATGCGCGTTGGCGAGGCCGCTGGTGGCCAGCGCCTCGCGCATGGCCAGTACGGCTTCGGGCTTGTTGTCCTCGATGCCGACCAGCACCTGGCGTGCGCCGAGCAACTGCGCGACGATGGCGATGCCGGCGGCGATATCGCTGGCGCGCTCGCGCATCAGGCGGTCGTCGCAGGTGATGAAGGGCTCGCACTCGGCGCCGTTGATGACCAGTGTGTCCAGACCATCGCGACCGGAAAGCTTGAGGTGCGAAGGAAACACCGCCCCGCCCAGCCCCACCACGCCCATGTCGCGCAGGTAGTCGCGAATCGTCCTCCTGTCGCCGCTGGCGAGCAGCGAACGCCAGTCGAGCGTGCTGCGCTCGCCCCATTCGTCGCGCCCGTCGCTGTCTATCGTCACGCACAGCTCGGCCAGACCCGAAGGATGGGCGACAACCTGCGCGTCGATGGCGACAACCCGGCCCGAGGTCGGCGCATGCACGGCAACCGACACCGTGCCATCCGCCGCAGCCAGCAGCTGGCCCTTTTTGACCTCGTCGCCAACATTCACCAGACACTTAGCGCGGTTGCCGATGCTCTGCTGCAGCGGCACAACCAGCCTGGCCGGCAGCGGCGCGGCAACAATGGGAGTCTGATTCGACAGGTGCTTCATTTCCGGCGGGTGCACGCCACCGCTGAAGCGGTACACCGGCTGGGTATTGGCCGGCAGCCCGGCCTGCGGTTTGGCGGGCGCGTTCATGCGGTCACCTTCAGCTGAATCACGGGGTAGCGCCATTTCCACGATTGCACGGTTTCTCCAACCGTCACCATGCTGATGCAATCCACCGGACAGGGGGCGAGACACAGCTCGCAACCGGTGCATTCGCTCTCGATGATGGTATGCATGTGCTTGGCGGCGCCGACAATGGCATCGACCGGGCAGGCCTGGATGCACAAGGTGCAGCCGATGCAGGTGTTTTCGTCGATGATGGCGACGCTTTTCGGCTTTTCTTCGCCGTTTTCCGCATTCAGCGGCTTGAATTCGACGCCGAGCAGGTCGGCGAGCTTGCGCACGCCGTCGTCACCGCCGGGCGGGCACTGGTTGATGTCGGCCTCGCCGTCGGCAATCGCCGTGGCGTAGGGCTTGCAGCCCGGATAGCCGCACTGCCCGCATTGCGTCTGCGGCAGGATGGCGTCGATCTTGTCGACCAGCGGATCCTCGTCAACCTTGTACTTGATGGCGGCCCAGCCCAGCACGGCCCCCAGAAGGATGGCCAGCAGGGCCATCAGTGCAACGGCAAGCAGAAAACTCATTGGTATTTCCTGTGAGGTGTGAGGTGTGAGGTGTGAGGGGTAAACCCCGCAGACCTAACTCCTCCTCCCCAATAATTTCCAGTGCAAGCCCGGTAAAAAACGAGCGCACCCCTCACGCTTGACTCCTCACGCCTCACTCTTACTTCACCAGACCGGCAAAACCCATGAAGGCCAGGCTCATCAGGCCGGCGGTGATGAAGGCAATCGGCGTGCCCTTGAAGGCCGCCGGGATGTCGGCCCCTTCGAGCCGTTCGCGGATCGACGCAAACAGGATCAGGATCAGCGAAAAACCCAGCGCCGAACCAAAGCCGAAAATCAGCGACTCGGCAAAGCCGTGTTTCGCCGTCGAATTGATCAGCGGCACGCCAAGCACCGCGCAATTGGTGGTGATCAGCGGCAGATAAATGCCCAGCACCTGATACAGCACCGGGCTGGTCTTGTGGATGAACATTTCGGTGAACTGCACGATGGCGGCGATCATCACGATAAAGGCCAGCGTGCGCAGGTATTCGAGCTGCCAGGCGATCAGCAGCTGATCAATCAGCCACGAGGTGCCCGACGCCAGCGTCAACACAAAGGCAGTGGCCAGCCCCATGCCAATCGAGGCCTCGAGCTTTTTCGACACGCCCATAAAGGGGCACAGGCCGAGAATGCGCACCAGCACGACGTTGTTGACCAGCACGGCGCCGATCAGCAGCAGGACATAATGACTGAGATCCATGCGGAATCCATGTCGGGACAAGGGCAGACAATGCGGAATTATCCGCCCTTATCGTAGTTTTCATCAATAACCGAATAATCTATCGAAATAACCGATATGACTCATTGATGCAGCCCACATCGGTCAAGCCAGCCGGCCCGACCGAACCGGACTCAGCGCGGCAGCAAGGCCTCCACGCATTCGCGCACCAGATGCGGCCCCTTGTAGATCAGGCCCGAGTAGATCTGCACCAGGCTGGCGCCGGCCTTGATCTTCTCCTGGGCATGCTCGCCCTCCAGAATGCCGCCAACCCCGATGATGGGCACCGCGCCATCGAGCAGGCCGGCCAGCTCGCGAATCACGTGCGTGGACTTGGTGCGCACCGGCGCGCCGGACAGACCGCCCGCCTCGTTGCCATGCCGCAGGTGTTCGACACCGGTGCGGGCCAGCGTGGTATTGGTCGCGATCACGCCGTCGATGCGATGCTCGACCAGCAGCCTTGCCACATCCTGAATCTGCTGACCGTCGAGGTCCGGCGCGATCTTCACCGCCAGCGGCACATAGCGGCCGTGCAGCTGCGCGAGCTTTTCCTGCTCGGCTTTCAGTTGCGCCAGTAGATTACCCAGTTCGTCAGCCTGCTGCAGCTGGCGCAGATTCTTGGTGTTCGGGCTGGAAATGTTCACCGTCACATAGCTGGCATGCTCGTAAACGCGGCGCAGGCCGATCAGGTAGTCGTCGGCGGCCTTTTCGATCGGCGTGTCGAAATTCTTGCCGATATTGATGCCGAGCACGCCCCGATAGGCGGATTTCTGCACGTTTTCCAGCAGCGCATCGACGCCGTCATTGTTGAAACCCATGCGGTTGATGATGGCCTCGGCTTCCGGCAGGCGAAACAGTCGCGGCTTGGGGTTGCCCGGCTGCGGGCGCGGCGTGACGGTGCCGATTTCGACAAAGCCGAAACCCAGTTCGCCCAGCGCATCGATGTAGTCGCCATTCTTGTCGAGCCCGGCGGCAAGCCCCACCGGGTTGGGAAACTCAATGCCCATGACCTTCACCGGGCAGGCCGGCGGCTCGCTGACCGCCACGCGCAGCAGGTTGGCGCTGTGCAGGGCTTTCAGGCCGTTGAGCGCGGCATAATGCGCACGCTCGGCATCCATCATGAATAAAAAGGGTTTGGCGATCTGGTAAGCCATTGTGCGATTACCCCCGACGCTTTTCGCAAGCGTCGATGGTGTTCTGCATCAGCGTGGCGACCGTCATCAGGCCGACACCGCCCGGCACCGGCGTAATCCACGCGGCGCGTTCCTTGGCGGTGTCGAATTCCACGTCGCCGCACAGCTTGCCGTTTTCAAGGCGGTTGATGCCCACGTCAATCACCACCGCGCCTTCCTTGATCCACTCGCCCTTCACGAAGTTGGGGATGCCAACACCAGCCACCACCACATCCGCGCCGCGTACCTTGTCGGCCAGGTCCTTGGTTTTGCTGTGGCACACCGTCACGGTGGCGCGCGCCAGCAGCAATTCCAGCGCCTGCGGGCGGCCAACGATATTGGACGCACCAATCACCACGGCATCCTTGCCGACCAGATCAATGCCGGTCTTTTCCAGCAGCGTCATCACGCCGCGCGGGGTGCACGGGCGCAGCAGCGGCATTTTCAGCGTCAGACGCCCGATGTTGTAGGGGTGGAAACCATCGACATCCTTGTTCGGGTCGATCAGCTCGATGATCTTGTCGCCATCCAGATGTTTCGGCAGCGGCAGCTGCACCAGGATGCCATCGACGTCGTCGTCGGCGTTCAGCCTGGCGACCAGATCGAGCAGCTCCTGCTCGGAGGTTTCCGCCGGCAGGTCAAACGCCAGCGAACGGATGCCGGCGTTTTCGCACTGGCGCTTCTTGTTGCCAACATAGACCTGCGAAGCCGGATCGGAGCCGACCAGGATCACGGCCAGCTGCGGCGCCGGTTTGCCTGCCGCGACACGGGCATCGACACGCGCACGCACGGCGGTGATCAGTTCCTGGGAAATCGCCTTGCCATCAAGGATCTGGGCGGTCATCAAGCTCTCCGGTATGGGTGAAAATTGGCCGTGATTTTCGCACTTCCCGCGCCAACGCTCAATGTTTGCGTGGCCAAGGGCTTGACCACCGCAAAAAAGTCGCGCTATAGTTCGGCCTCTGTTCGGGGCGTAGCGCAGTCTGGTAGCGCACCTGTTTTGGGAACAGGGGGTCGTGAGTTCGAATCCCACCGCCCCGACCAGAACGCTATGTCGCAGACGACGTGCCCGTAGCTCAACTGGATAGAGCAACGGCCTTCTAAGCCGTAGGTTACAGGTTCGATTCCTGTCGGGTGCGCCAAACGCCCGGCAGCTTGCAAAAAACGCCGGCATCGTTATAATGCCGCACCGGTTTCAGCGGTGGCTGTAGCTCAGTTGGTAGAGTCCAGGATTGTGATTCCTGTTGTCGTGGGTTCGAGCCCCATCAGCCACCCCAAATAAAACAAGGCCCTGGAGAAATCCGGGGCCTTGTTGCTTTCCGGCACTCGAAGCCATGCAGGCACCATGCAGGCAAAATCTGCAGCGCCCTACCCAGCCATACCATTGGATAGAAGCTCCCACTCGAATTTCTGCCGGGCCTCCCGCAGCAAAAGCAAATCATCCTCCGGCCATTCGCCCTCCTCCAGCTGTTTGCCTGCTGCGCTATAGAAATGCACGCCCTTGAAATGCACGCCCTTGCTTCTGCGCAGATGCAGCCTGGCTAGCTCGACCCGCTCCACCCCGCCGCCACACTTCCGGCACAGCCCGGTCCAGCCAGCGTGTGCAAACGCATCCGGCTTTGCCGCCGAGCCGCAACTCAGACAACAGGGCACTTGCCGCGCAGCCAATAGCGCCGTTCTTTCCGCTTCTTCCTGCAGCAGCACGGCATACGCCGCCAGCAAACCCGACATGCGCGCAAACGCGCCACGCCGCCGCAGCAGCCGGAACCAACGCCCCTTGCTGGCCACCAAACGCTGCTGCCGCTGATGCAGCTCACGTACCACCTGCAGCCCGGCATCGTCAAACTGCTCGAACAGCGTGTGACGGTCGCAGCAATCGCACCAGCCCGGCTGCGTGCAAAGGCGATAGGTTTTGCCATGGTCAGCCCGGTAGCGCGACGCTCCCTGCCCAAGCGGAAGACCGGCACGAAACCCGCAGTGATGGCAGTGCAGCTCGTCGAGATACGCCACCGCCTACCGCTCCGGCCCCAGCGTAAACGCACCAGCGGCACGCAGCGCCGTATAGCGTTCGGCATACTGTTTGCGGTAGTTGCCACCGAGCATTGCTCTCTCTTCCACCAGTCCGTCGCACACCCAGCGGCCGCCCAGCGCCATCACCCCCGTCCGGAACACCACACCGGAATAACCGCCAGCCATCTCGCTCAGCCGTTCGGTCAGCCCCAGCACCCCCAGCGCGGCATCACAATCCAGTGGCAGCAGCACCGAATATGCACGCGTGTCTTTCAGATACACCCAGCGGCCAAAGCGCAGGCTGGCAATGGCATCGAGCATGTCCATATCCGCATCCGGATTGGCATCACGATATGCGGCCAGCGTAGCGCGGTCGGCGCCAAACCGCGCGCGCCCAATCACCAGCCACTGCGCCGTGCGCTTCCCCTTCTTCTCGTCCTCGCTCAGCAGCGTCGCCAGAAACGCCATATAGGCATCGATAAAGCGATGCGCCAGTTCAGAATCAATCACCATGTTTGCTCTCTCGCAAAAAGACCTGATCAGCAAGCATTTTAAGCTTTCATGTCGTCATGCAGGCGAATACCGTAATCCAGAAGGTTTAACGAAGCCTGTGCCATCTGGATGCCGGCCTTCGCCGGCATGACGAGCTATTCATAGCATTGCCCCTCTCTTGGGCTTGCTGCCGGCAGGGCTGTGCTGCGCGGCGAGGCGGTCGCGAAGACGAACAGCGTTTTGACTCGGCAGGCGATTTCGGTTCGCGCCTCCACCGAAGGTAACGCCAGAGGCGGAATTGATAAACAGCAGCACCAGTTCGGTGACCTAATCGCTGTTGATGCCATCGTCGCGCAGCAGGTTGCAGAGAATCCAGAATTTCTGGGCAATGTCGTTATTGACCATGGGTATTTTCCTGCAGCCATTTAAGGCAAAGGGCTGCACGGCAATACCCTCGCATTGCAAATGGCGCATTGCGTCATGTAGACGCCAGTCGCGCCGCATTGGCGGTGATGCAGGCGGCGAGCTGTTGCTGCGTGGCGGCGCGGATGGGGTAATTCAGCGCATGCACGGCGAAGGTCTCGGCCACGGCCAGTTGCTGGGCTATGGTCTGCCCGGCCCAGCGTGTATCGAGCGAATTGTGGGTAGCCAGTTGCAGCAGATGGGCGCGGTTGATATTGAGCGCCTCGCCGCAGACGTCCATCTGGTGGCAGCCCGCCAGCCCCGCACAGAAGGTGAGGTCGTAGGCCGGCGACAGCACCCAGCGGCGGTCTTGCCCCAACAGGTAGCTGAGATTTTTCGGGTGGTCGTCGCGGTTGTTGAACAGCACGTTGAACACCGTGCGCTGATAGGCCTTCTGCACTTCGCGCTCGTCGCGGGTGAGAAAGCGCGTGGCGCGCAGAAACGTCGTGTAATCCACCGAGCCGGGCAGGCGGAAATCGGCGTGCAACAGGCCGGCCAGCGTGTGCGTGGGAATGCGCAGCTGAGCAGCGCCTGCACCTCCCACATCAAAGCGCGCGACACCAAACGCAGCCAGCTGCGGGCTGAGATCAAAATACTGCGTGGCGGGGATGTCGAGGCCACAAGCACGCGCCAGCTGCGCATACAGATGCTCGATGGCGCAGACTTCCTTGTGCTCGTTTTGCGCCTGAAATTTCACCAGCCAGGGCGCACTGCCCGTGAAGGGCTGCGTGCTCAGCTGCCCGCTGGTCTGGTCGTAATGCACCAGCACCTTGGGGCGCGCGCCATGCGGCGAGCCGCCCATGAGCGCCAGTTGCCCGAGAATGGCGCTGTCTTCACCACTGAGCTGTACCTGAGCCTGCTGGGCCAGGTTAAGCAAGTGCACATCATCACTGGGCAGGTCATTGGCACTGGCCGGCTGAAAGCTGAGCGCCCCCATGGCGTGCTGGCCGATGAAGGAAAGCCGGTCGAGCACCGAGGCGCGCACCAGGTCGACACCATTCTGACGGAACAACCGGTCCATCAAAAGCAGACCCCAGCCATCGGGCAGCGCATCGGCAATCAGCCCCGGCAGGCGCAGCTGGCAGGCGGGAAAATCGCTGTAGGCAGCGGCCTGCAGTTTCAGATGGCGCGGCGACAATTCCAGCCCTTGCGCCAGCGCCTCGGGGCTGTATTCGAACAGCAGCCTGCGGCCATCGTCGGCCAGCGTGGCCAGCTGCCAGCGCTCGCCCCAGCCCTCGTACCAGACCTCGACCTTTTTAAGCATGCTTTTTCGCCTGCCTGGTTTTGCTGGGGGCGCGTTTGCGCTCGGCCAGCTGGGCGCGCTCCAGCTGGGCAATCGACGTGGTGAGCTGCAGCTCGAACAAGCCGGCCAGCTCGTCGGCAAGCCCCAGCGCCATCACGATGCGAATGGTGGATTCCAGCGAGGCGATGCCCTTGCCCTCCAGATTCTTCACCGTGCCGGGCGCCACGCCGGCGCGTTCGGCCAGGTCTTTCTGTGTGAGTGCCTGCACCAGGCGCTGGCGTTTGAGCCGCAGGCCCAGTTCGGCGCAGATTTCCTGATGCGAGGCAAAAGTAAAGTCCAAAATAACACCCCTTAAGCAGAATAAAGCATTTTTATGAACATTATTCTAACTCTTATCAGTACACCAAACCAGACAATCAGAACTAAAGGACAACATCACAACCCTTAAATACATAAACAAAGATCAAGAGCCATAAAAACAACCCATATAAAAAGCACACGGGTTTCCGGACCCTGCTCCCGATTGGGCTTGCAGAGCCAATCGCTTTGCGTGCCCTTGCCATCACACTCCACACCGCAGCCCACCGCCAAGCTCCGCGCGAGCGCCTCGCCAAACCGACGCAGCTCGATCAGGGTGGTGCTGGAGTCGGGCAAAGAGCTGTTCTGCCGTGCCTGTCAGCAGAACCAGCAAGGCTGAATGCCCAGTCAGAAAGCCAGAATGGCTTGAAGAATTCACGCGCGGCTACTCGGCATGCCACATCTCGCCAGCTTTACGCAAAAACACTTCATGCAAAAGTAAGCTGCTTATGTCACTGCTTCAGAATCGTCATTCCCGCGTACGCGGGAATCCAGATGAGGGTGTGAAATCAAGCTTTGCTCTGGATGCCCGCCTTCGCGGGCATGACGAAAAAAGGGTTTCTGAAAGAGAGACATGATCAGGAAAAGTAATGGCCTTGCCGTCATGGAAGCTACGGGACGGAGCACACGCCCCCCGACCCTGAGCGGGCGAATGCCGAAGCACCCGCCGCTCAGTCAGTAGCTCTTGCGGATGGTTTGGCTTCAGTGCAAACGCAGCGCCATCACCCCGGCAGAAACAACACACCGGATTAAGCCCCCGCAATCTCGCCCATACTGCATGGCCAGCAATTTTGGCAGGTATATCGATGCAACCAATAGCAGAAAATGGCTACAGCGACATACCTGTCAATAATCAGGGCTGATGCCCAAGCCTTACCTCGATGGCCGGATGCCGCGCCACCAGCGCCTTCAATTGCTGCAGGCTGCTGCGATTGAGCAACTGGTCGCGGGTATAGTCACCCGGCTCGACGCCATGCTCCCACCCCCAGCGCGTGTGGCTGACGTCGCCGGTGAGCAGCACCGGGCCTTGCAGCGTGCGCACCAGGTAGGCGGTACTGCCCGTGGTATGTCCTGGCGCGGCAATGGCGAAGACACTGCCGTCGGCAAACACATCGATCACGCCAGCGGGCACACCGTCGCGGCCCGCTGCAAACGGCCACTCATGCTGGGCCGGGCGACCTGCCAGCAAGGCATCCGTAGCTGCGCGCATCATGTCGGGCATGGCGTGCTGCTCGGCCAGCTCGCCGGGCCCGGCATGGATCGGCACATCCCGCGCCAGCGCCGGAAGGCCGGTAATGTGGTCCAGATGCAGATGGGTCAGAAACACCCCCCTGACCTGCCCACCAAGCTCCGCCACCACTGACTCGGCATCTCGGCGCAACTGCAGGCGCGGGATGTTCAGCATTTGCTGCAGCTCACTGCTGATTCCGAATTTGCTCGGTGTCTTGAGCAGTTGCGCCGATACGCCGGTGTCCACCAGGAACACACCGAATTTCGGATGGCGCAGCACGTGCAGATACACCTGGATCGGCTCGGGGCGGTCGGCAAGCCCGGCGGCCACGGCCTGCGGATCCTTCAGATTGAGCAGGCCCGACAGCGGCACAACCCAGTCGGCACTGGCAACGGTCTGCAACTCGACCGGGCCGGGCGTGGCCAGCGCGGCTTCCATGGCCGCCGCCGACGCGGGCTTGCCCAGCGCGGCGGACTGGACCGGGTGCGAGGTGGTGCTGCACGCGGCCAGAAGGCCGGCCAGCAGGAGCGAAATAAGACGAGTAGCGGATTTCATGTGGATACCCCGTGACAGGAAACAAGGACGCTGGCATCGTTACACATCCGATAATAAGCAGACAATTCGCTAAATTTGGATAAACCCATCCATATTTGCATGACATGGAGAAGACATGAGCCTGGACTGGGAAAATCTGCGGCTGTTTCTGGCGGTCGCCGAAACCGGCAGCCTCAGCGCCGCCGCGCGCCGGCTGCGGCTGGGCCAGCCGACACTGAGCCGGCGCATGGCCGAGCTGGAGGACAGCGCCGGCTCAGCGCTGTTCATCCGCCAGACGCAGGGCTGCGTACTCACGCCGGCTGGCGAGGCGCTGCTGCCGGCGGCAAGGCGCATGGCCGAATGGGCGGCCGAAGCCGAAAGCAGCCTGGCACCCCGGCTGGCGACCCCCGCGGGCAAGGTGCGCATTGCCGCACCTCCCGGTATCGCCTTCGAGGTGATCGCACCGCTGGCCGCCGACATCCGTGCGCACTATCCGGCGCTGCAGATCGAGGCGTTATCGGGCGTGGCCACGCTGAACCTCGCGCGTGGCGAGGCCGACATCTCGCTGCGTACACGCCGGCCAAACGACGACGACCTGCTGTGCCTGGCCGAGTTGCATTGCCCGATGCGCGCCTATGTGTCGCCAGCCTATGCCGCCCGCCTGCCGGCGCGGCCGGCGCTGGCCGATCTGGACTGGATCACCTGGGCACCGCCCTATGAGCAGCTGTTCAGCAAGATCGCGCTGGAAGAAGCGATTCCGTCCTTCCGCCCGGCGTTCACCTCGGACGATTTCAATGTGCAGCTCGCGGCGTGCCGCGCCGGCGTCGGTGCAATGGTGCTGGCCAAGGCGCTGCACCGCCGCTCGCTGCTGCGCGAGCTGGTCGAGCTCGACATCGACCTCGGCCCCGACGCGCGCGGCGAACTGTATCTGGTCGTGCACAAGCGCCAGCACCAGCTGCCACGCGTGCAGTGCGTGATCGACATGCTGCGCAGCGAATTTGCGCTACTCAATGGCACAGCACCCGCCAACGAAAAGCCGACGGGCAGCAATCCCCGGCAAACCATACCAGCCACGCCCGATCCTGATTAGGTAGCCAGCTCGGCCCCTCGTCATAGCGGCTTCCCACGGGGATTCCTGCGGTCAAAACCGGTATCCAGAGCGTCGCTTGAACAGGCATTGCAGCTAGATTCCCGCTTTCGCGGGAATGACGAATTGTTCTTTGCTGAGACAGCTGCCTAATCAGGTGCCCGATTGATTACACAACACCGAAAAAACATGACATTTACAGAAAGACAAACATGTCCTAGGATGGCCCACCTCATTTGGCTCCCAGGAGAAACTCCATGCTGTCCACCATGCTGACCGGCGCAATTTTCGGTGCAAGTCTCGGTTTTCTAATACTGCTGGTTACCGTGCTGATCGCGCAGGGCAAGAAGCAGCGCGCCATTGTCACGCTGGAAAGCAATGGCGACCTCTGGCCACAGATCGAAGCGTGGTGCTCGCAACACGGTTATGCGCTGCGCGAACAGGATGAACAGCGCCGCCTCTACCAGCATGGCAAGGGCTTCTGGCAGGCTGCTGGCCGCTTTCAGGCCAGCCGCAACGGCAATGTCTGGCAGCTGGAGGGCTGGCTGCACATGAACGCCTTCATTACCCGTGCCGAGCTGGCGCTCGATGAAACCGGTCCGGTTGCCAAAGTGCCGCGCGACAAGCGCAAGAAGGAATTCAACGCTCTGCTCGGCCAGCTGGGCGCCGCCGCGCTCTGATCCGCAGCGCCTGCCTGCGCACAGGCAGGCGCTGCTGCAAGTACAATGCCAGATTGTCCTTGATTCCCGGCGCACGCAGCATGAGCCTCACCTTCTTCTGGCACGACTACGAAACCTTCGGCGCGGTGCCGCGTCGCGACCGCCCTTCCCAGTTTGCCGGCATCCGCACCGACGAAAACCTGAACGAAATTGGCGACCCGGTGATGGTCTATTGCCAGCCCGCGCCCGACTACCTGCCCTCGCCCGAAGCCTGCCTCTTGACCGGCATCACGCCGCAGCTCTGCCAGGAGCGTGGCGTAACGGAGGCCGAATTTGCCGCGGTGATTGAAAGCGAACTGGCCACGCCGGGCACCATCGGCGTCGGCTACAACTCGATCCGCTTTGACGACGAAGTCACCCGCCACCTGTTCTGGCGCACCTTGCGCGACCCGTACGCGCGCGAATGGCAGAACCACTGCAGCCGCTGGGATCTGCTCGACGTGGTGCGCACCTGCTTCGCGCTGCGCCCGGAAGGCATAGCCTGGCCAACGCACGACGACGGCCGCCCGTCCTTCAGGCTGGAGGACCTCAGCCGCGCCAATGGCTTACTGCACGAAACCGCGCACGATGCGCTCTCCGACGTCAGAGCGACGATCGCGCTGGCCCGGCTGATCCGCGACAGGCAGCCCAAGCTGTTCGAGTTCTGCCTGGGCCTGCGCAAGAAAGAGCGCGTTCAGGAGGAAATCGGCCTGCCGCAGAAAAAACCCTTCATCCACATCAGCGGGATGTTCGGCGTCGAGCGCGGATGCACGGCACTCGTCTGGCCGCTGGCCATGCACCCGAGCAACAAGAACGAAGTCATCGTCTGGGATCTGGCCTTCGACCCGGCGGAACTCGCCACGCTGGATGCCGAAACCATGCGGCTGCGCATGTTCAGCAAGGCCAGCGACTTGCCGGAAGGCATGACACGCCTGCCGGTGAAAACCATCCACATCAACAAATCGCCGATCGTCATCGGCAATCTGAAGGTGCTCAGCGACGAGCGCGCCGCGCACTGGGGCATCGACAAGCTGCAAGCCTTGCGCCATTCGGAGTGGCTGACCAACAACGAGCCGGCGGCCGCTTTGTGGGCGCAGGTTTTCCAGCGCGACAACGGCGGCCAGAAGGCCGACGTGGACGAAGACCTGTACGGCGGCTTTGTCGGCAACAACGACCGGCGCGTGCTGAATCGCCTGCTGGAACTCGACGGCGCCGCGCTCGCCGCGCACCGCCCGAGCTTTGCCGACGCGCGCCTGGACGAGCTGCTGTTCCGCTTTCGGGCCCGCAATTACCCGGACACGCTCTCGGAATCAGAGACCCAGCGCTGGCAGCAGCACTGCGTCGCCAAACTGATCAATGGCGAGGGCAACGCCCGCACGCTGCAAAGCTTCATGGACGAGCTGGAAACGCTGTTCGCAACCGTTTCGGAAAGTGGTGACGAACGTTCAGAGGTGATCTTGGAGGCGCTGAGCGACTACGCCGAGCTGATTGCACCGGAATACTAGGCAAGGTATATAACCAAAGTCCGTAATATCAAAAGGATATAGCTCAATACCCATCACGCTCTCTTAGCAGCAGCTCAAATTGCAGCAGACGCGCACGCTAACAAGCCCTTTAAACTGGCAAGGCTGCGCCTCAACAAACGAGCTTTAGCCCATAGCAGGCTGTTGAAAAACCAATCGTGTCAGTGCCCGATCAGCATATCCGGGTGAGATAATCCCGCCATCCTCTTCCAGAGCTTCTCTTCATGCGGGGCGACGACATTATTCAAGGCGCGATGTTCAGTTACGTGGATCTCAACAGCCGCGTGCCGGCAACGCATCCGCTGCGACCGCTCAAGCTGTCGGTCGATGCCATTCTGGCGTCGATGAGCCCGGAGTTTGACGCCCGCTATGCCGTTCTCGGCAGGCCGTCGATTCCTCCGGAACGACTGCTGCGGGCGCTGTTGCTGCAGGTGCTCTACACCATCCGCAGCGAACGCCTGCTGGTCGAGCAACTGGATTACAACCTGCTGTTCCGCTGGTTCGTCGGTCTGGGTATTGACGATCCCGTCTGGGATCACAGTACCTTCAGCGCCAATCGTGATCGCCTGCTGGAGCAAACGCTGTTGCGGCAGTTCTTTGATCGCGTACTGGCCCTCGCCGATTGGGCTGGACTTGTTTCCGACGAACACTTCAGCGTCGACGGCACGATGATTGAAGCATGGGCCTCGCACAAGAGCCTCGCGCGCCAGGATCAGGATGATCCGCCGGCAGACTCCGGCAGTGGCGGCGGCCGCAATGCGGAAGTGGATTTCAAGGGCGAAAGCTTCAGCAATGCCACGCATCAGTCGAAGACCGACCCGGATGCCCGGCTGTACAAGAAAGCCAAATTTGCCGAAGCCAAGCTGCGCCACCTGAACCACATCCTGATGGAGAACCGCAACGGCCTGGTGGTGGATGTCGAGACCACCCGGGCTACCGGCACCGCCGAGCGCGCAGCCTGAAACCCGGCAGCACGCTGGGTGAAGACAAGGGCTACGATGTGGACAGCCACATCCAGGCGCTGAAGGCACTGGGTATTCAGCCGCACACCGCCGCCAAGAAAACCGGCAGTGCAGTAGATAGTCGAACCAAGCGCAGCAAGGGCTACAAGATCAGCCTGCAGGTCCGCAAGCGGATCGAGGAATGCTTCGGCTGGGCAAAAACGATTGGCGGGTTCCGCAAGACGCGGTTTATCGGCACCGCCAAGGTACAAGCCCAGGCGCTGATGACGTTTGCGGCATGGAATCTAACGCGGATGATGACGCTGTGCGGGTGGCGGGAAGGAGCCACATAGGGACCAGTGCGTCCTGAAGCCGCAGAGCGGCGGCAAAAACCTGGAAACAGGTGAAGAAGAGGCTCGAAATCAGCGAATTTCGAGCCTTGGCGAAAGTGATTACTTCGATTTGTAAGGCAGGTGGAGGCCCTGACCTCGGCGCGATGCTTTTTTCAACAGCCTGATAGATCTCCATTATCCCGCAAGTAGAGGCGCTGCTCATGCCAACCGCTATTCTCTCCTTTGTCGATCAACAGACCGGTGCGCCTCGTGCAGATGGCTTGCTCCTATATCACCTGGACGACTTGATCGAGCGCAATGACACATTTGAGATTAGCCAGTACCTCCCCGGCTACCTGCTTATCGGCGACGATAGTGGGGGTCGCGGCATACTGGCCAGTTGCGAACACCCAGGCCATCCGGTCTATATCTGCAGCCTAGGCTCGCTGGCCAAAAACGATTTCGTTTTACTGGCCGCCACGCTTCAACAGTGGCAGGCATCGGGGTGCCCTACCCACAAAAGCAACAGCAACGCGAGCGATGACACCATACAAGGAAGATGAAAACCATCACCAGCAGTTCATGCTCAGCAACGCCGCAATAATCCGGATGCCCCGCAGCACGGCACAAAAATCCAAGCCATGACTCATGCCAACCCGCAAGCTGGCCACCTTTGCCAAAGTATCATGTCATGAGCCAGCTACTGACCGCGCTTCCCGTCGCCGAACTGCAACCGTGGATACACAGCTATCGGCTGTACAACTTTGTGGCGGCCCCCGCCAGCAGCCTTCGGCTGTATCCGGGCACCGGCGCCGAGTTGTGGCTGACACGGCACGATCAGCAAGGTAGCGGCCTCTTGTATCAGCGTGGCCGGGCTATGGAACTGGCGCGTCCCCACGGGCCGGTGTTTGCCATTCGTTTTCGCGCTGGTGCGCTCGCGGCCTTCTGCGAGTTATCGCTGCATGAATTCGTCGATGCTTTTCTGCCGCCCACCGCCCTGTGGCCGGACAGTCGCCAGCAACTGTTGCGGATTCAGCGTAGCGACGCATTTGCCGAGCAATGCCAGCTCAGTGACCGGCAGTTACTCAGCCAGCTGCGCGATCAGCATGGCGCGGCCTCGTCGCTGCTTGCCCGGCAGATTTTTCAGCAACCGGCGACATTCCGTATAGGCGAACACGCCGAGCAGATCGGCATGCATCGCAGCCAGCTCTCGCGCCAGTTTCACGCACAGCAAGGTGTCAGCGCCAAGCACTATCAGCGGCTGTGCCGGTTCGAGCGTTTTCTGCGCGCGGCAAGCTTCAGCCGCGGATGCTCGCTGTGCGAGCTGGCGCACGCACACGGCTTTTACGATCAGGCGCACATGAATCGCGAGGTGCGCCTGTTCAGCGGTGCCCGCCCGACGCAACTGGCCGAGCACACCGACACGCCCCTGTTTTACAGCCCGCTGGCCGGCGCCAGCTGATCCCCCGAACGATGCCCAAGCAGCGGGTGGTGATCAAAGCGCACGACGCCCACCGCCGCCCGCCCCTGCACCGCAGCGGCCACCTGAGCCACGCCGGCATGGCCGAATCCGCCACACAGCTCGATCGCAGCATAGCCCTCATCGGCCAGCGCAGTGGCTACCGTCGCCGCCTGCTCGTAACTGCACACCGCCACGGTCAGCACCTCGGCGACCTCGGCCTGCACCACGGCACGCTGGCGCTGCGGATCGGCACCGGGAACAATAAACATGAAGACTGCACGCAACATGGGACGCTCCTTTCGTTCAGAGAAAGCGCCAATGTAGCAATGCCGCAGGCCGCGGGATTGGATAAACGTGACCGGCAACAAGGACTAAAATACCCAACAACCTATACAAGCAAAGCCATTACTTAAAAATGGTCACAGGCAGATACCCACAAAAATCGAGCCTGTCTGTTCGGTTTGAATGCAGAGCGCCACGTTCAGGAATACCAGTACACATAGGGCAGCAGGGCCAGGCCCATGGTGAACAGGAGGTCAACGCCGCTGCGCTGCGACGCCTCAAACCACTTCAGGTAGAACACGACATTGGTCAGGCTGCCAAGCAGCAACAGCCGCACAAAATCCGCGCTTTGCGCCGGCGCGACCGCAATGACTTCGGGTTTGCCAAGTGCCACAAGCACCAGCAGCCCATTCACTGCCAAGCTGGCCAGCACGATCAGCCCTTCGGGCATACCCAGAAACGCGGTCTTGAGAAATTCTGCAGCCGACTCTGCTTCGCCCAGCTCGCGGCTAGGAGTCCAGATCGGCTGGCCACGCCACCAGCGCAGCGCCACGAAAGCCAGCACACCGCCCAGCCCCAGCAGAGCCAGCAGGGCTTCCCAGTTGCGGGTCTGCAGCGACGCATACGCGGCAAACAGCAGCAGGGGCAGCAACAGCGCGAGCACGAAAATTCCGAGTAATTGCATGCGAGACAAACTCATGAACAACATGACCCATTGTACTGGACGGCCTTGCCGAGGGCGGCTAAAACCATACGCATGGTCAGCAATACTGCAGCAGCACATCTGATCAGAAGAGCTGCGGGGCGAATGCGTTTCGCTGCCATGCCCTCCCGTCCGCCCCGCCAGGTTCAGTTGATATTTGCATGCCAACCTGGCTTGCACCGCCCTCAAGGAGAAGACAATGAAATGGATTCTGGTTGCCCTCGTGATGAACTCGCCCGTCAAGACCGACCTGGTTTTCAATAGCCTGCAAGAATGCATGGACGCCGAAGCCCAGATGCGCAAGGAATGGGTGCAGCTATACAACCAGGGCAAGAAGAACAATGTGGAGGCCGAGCGACTCGGCCAGATCAGCAAGGCCATGACTACCGGCACCTGCATCCCCAGCAAGTAAGCGCCCATTCGCAGCCAAGCCACCGCATTGACCATGCGCGAAATGTGGCAGGCGTCGCCATGCCTGTCCGTCTGCCATCCTGATTCCTGATTATGTAGCCAGCTCAGCACTTCGTCATACCGGCGAAAGCCGGTATCCAGAGCGCCGCTTGAACAAACATTGCAGCTGGATTCCCGCTTTCGCGGGAATGACGAATTGTACTTTGCGGAGGCAGCGACCTAATCAGATCCCGATTTGCCATGCGGTGGGATGCGCGGGCTTTGCCATGTGGCAAGATACTTACCATATACAGACCAGCGTATAAACCTGCAAGCAATCATGGCAATGGGCTACGAACAAATACCCTGATAGCGCGCCTGATCAGGCCGGCAGCCGGCAATTCGTCATACCGGTGCACGGTATCCGGAGCATCGCTTGCACAGCCCTTGCCTCTTGATCCCCGCTTCCGCGGGAATGAGAAATTGCTCATTGCCGAGACAGCGACGCGATCAGCAGAGCCCAAGTCACGCCCACACACCCAAAATCTTACCAATTAATTTCTAAATAATTTTGTAATTTGTAATTTTATGCACCACCGGCTAAGTTGGACGAGCCTCCACTTTTGCCCGGATACGTCCATGTGGTTCAGTAGCGACAAGCTCATCACCCATCTGCACTCCGCCGCCGAGGCCGCCCTGCGGGGCGAGCCTGCACGCTAGCGGCTCGAGGGGCGCAGCCGCTGGCAGGAACTGGGCGAAAAGCTGCAGCACAGCTGGGACAGGGTGCTGCACCGCCATTCGGAGCTGGAAGCACAGCAGCAAGCGCTGCAGCAGGAGCTTCGCCAGGCGCAGCAGCAGCTGGAGCACAGAAGCCAGGAGCTGGCGCAACTCGAACAGCGCTTCGAGCTGGTCAACCGCGCCACCAGCGAAGGCTTGTGGGACATGACGGTGGTGGCCGGCGACCCGCTCAATCCCGCCAATCGCTTCTGGTGGTCGGCGGGATTTCGCAAGTTGCTGGGCTTCAGCAATGCCGGCGAGTTCCCGGATGTGCTGGGCAGCTGGGCCAACCGCCTGCACCCGGACGACAAGGAGCGCGTGCTGGCGGCTTTCGCCGCGCACCTGCAGGATCGCAGCGGACGCACGCCGTACAACATCGAATATCGCCTGCAGTGCCGCGACGGCGCTTACCGCCGGTTCCGCGCGCGCGGGGAAACGCTGCGCGACGCTGCCGGCACGCCACTGCGGGTCGCCGGCGCCCTGCTCGACATCAGCACGGAGCGACTGGCGGCGGCCGATCTGGAGCGGATGCTGGCCCGCTTCGAGCTGGGCAGCGAAATGCTGGCCGAAGGGCTGTGGGACATGGAGGTCGACGCCGGCAATCCGGTCAGTCCGCACAATGCTTTCTGGTGGTCCGCACAATTCCGGCACTTGCTGGGTTTCAGTAACCAGCAGGACTTTCCGGACGTGCTGGACAGCTGGGCCAGCCGCCTGCATCCGGACGACAAGCTGCGCGTGCTCGACGCCTTTGCCGCCCACCTCAACGACCGCAGCGGCAAAACGCCGTATGACATCGAGTACCGGCTGCAATGCAAGGACAACAGCTACCGCTGGTTCCGCGCGCGCGGGCAAACCCGGCGCAGCGCCGATGGCACACCGCTGCGCGTGGTGGGAGCGCTGATCGACATTGATGCGGAAAAACGCAGCGAGGCGCTCAGCGCCGAAAGCGTGCAGCGCCAGCAGCTGGAAAGCAGCCTCACCGAAATCGCCGCCATCGTCGGCACCATCCAGTCGATTGCCGATCAGACCAATCTGCTGGCGCTCAATGCAGCCATCGAAGCGGCGCGCGCCGGCGAAACCGGCCGGGGCTTTGCCGTGGTCGCCGACGAAGTGCGCAAGCTGGCCGAGCGCACCCGCGACGCGACACAGCGAGTCAGCACACTGGTACTGCAACGCAGCAGCTGATCGTTGGAACAACACCGCCCGGGCGTATCCGGCCAATACGGGCATGGCTCGCGCCAGGGCAGTGTCCAGGATCAGCAGCCATGCCCGCCCCCGATTATTGATCCGACCCTCTGATGTTTTTACTCGCAGGAGCGCGCTTGCTCGCGATCAGCAATGCTTCGCAAACAAGCGCGCTCCTACGGAAATTCAAACGTCCGAGGGGCGGATCAATAGGTAGCTACCTCAGCAAAGAACATTCGACATTCGTCATTCCCGCGAAAGCGGGAAGCCCCGTGGGACGCCGGCATGACGACGTGCTGAGCTGGCTGCCTAATCAGGTCCCCGCAGGCCTGCCGGAGAGCCCCCCCAGGCATCTCAGTCCAGCAAGCGTGCATAAAACCCCGGTTCGTCCAGTACCGTGTGATGGTCGGCGGCAGGATAGCGGAGGATGTGCGCGACGCCGGGCGCAAAGGCCTGCGCCAGTGTTTCGGCATGCTCCGGCGGCACAAGCTGATCGCGCCCGGCGATGACGATGCGGGTCGGGGCGGTAATCCGCGGCGCATAGCGCCAGGACTCATATTTGTCACGCAGCAGCAGGCTGACCGGGAACAGCGGATAACGCGCCTGTGCGACGCGTTCGATGCTGTCATACGGCGTGATCAGCACCAGTTTGTCCACGGCGGCGCTGGCCGCCAGACGCACGGCAATGCCGCTGCCCAGGCTGCGGCCGATCACGCTCACCTGGGGATGACGGGCCCGGACATGGCGGTACAGCGCCAGCGCATCGGCGTGCAAGTCGGCCTCGCGCGGCGCGCCGGCACTGCCGCCGTAGCCACGGTAGTGCAGCATGTAGATGGCGCGATCCGGGAAGGCGGCGGCATAGTCGGGCAAGGTCTGCGCGACATCTTCGGCATTGCCGCCGAAATAGACGATGGCCGCCGCGCCCGATGCCTCGCGCGCCGAGACATTCAGCCGCACACCGCCACTATCCAGTTGCAGCCGAGACTGCGGATCGGGCAAGGCGGCGGTCGGGTGGTAGAGCAGCCCATCCTGCGCCAGATACAGACCCAGACAGGCCAGCAGGTAGACGGCCAGCGCGATGCGCAGGCCGGATAACAGCAGGCGGCGCAGGAGGCCCCGGCGTGCCGGCGTCATGGCTCGGTGGGCGTGCTGCTCCGCCATGCGTCGCGTCAGGCCAGCTGCTCAGCCAGCGTGGCGAGCAGCTCGCCGGTGGCATCTTCGCCCAGCTCCCAGAAGAACACACCAGCAAGATCGCGCGCGGCGGCGTAGCGGCATTTCCAGCGCAGCGATTCCGGATCGTCGTAGCTGATGAAATGCTCGCCATCGAACAGCCAGGGCGCCTTGGCATCCTCATCCCAATAGCGGGTATAGCGCCCGGAGGGAATCAGCTCTTTGGCTATGGACGTATACGGGTGCGCGGTATTGCTTTTTGGCGTTCCCGGGTTGCCATGGCCGCCGAAGGCGGGATCGACACCGTGCAGGCCGCGTCCGTAAAACGCGCAGCCCAGCACCATTTTGCTGGCCGGTACGCCGTTTTTCACGAACAGTTCGATACCGTCGGCAGCACTCCAGCCTTCCGGGTCGCGGCGGCTGCCGTACAAGGCCGTGTGATGGCCCGCCTGCGTGGCCCAGCCGTTGTAGAGGTCGTAGCTCATCATGTTGACCAGATCGAGCTGTTTCGCCACGGCGGCGATTTCGACGCCGTCAAGGTAGTACTGGCCGATGCCGACCGCCGCAGTGAGCAGATAGCGTTCGGCGCCCGTGCGGCCCTCGGCGTCGGATTGCGCATCCAGGCGCTCGCGCAGGGCGGCGAGCATCAGCGTGAAATTCTGCTGGTCTTCCGGGCGGGCCTTGATGCCGGCCATGTCGTTGGACGGGTATTCCCAGTCCATGTCGATGCCGTCGAAGCCACGCTCGAGCATGAAGGAGACGGCCGAATCGGCAAAGCGCGCCCGGCTTTCCGCGGTCAGCGCCGCGTCGGAAAAACCGTCGGCAGTCCAGCCGCCCACCGAGATCAGCGTTTTCAGCGCCGGATTGCGGCTTTTCAGCGCCGGCAGCGCGCGGCAATGCGCCTCGCGCGCGTCCACCTCCCCCGCCGGCTGCGGGGCAAACACCACTTCGCCGTCGACCACCTGCGCAAAGGCATAACAGAGGTGGGTGAGCATTTCGGCGGGAATCGCGGCCACATCCAGCGTGCGATAACCGGCGACATAGGCCAGCAGTACGGGTTTGCGCATAAGGCTTCTCGTCTATCGGGTGGAACAAGCGGCCATCGTAGCCCGCAGCGTCGCCGGTGCAAAGGCGCATTTGCCACAGGGCGGGCAAGTGCGCAAATCGGGACAAGTTTGACTGGCCGCAGCGCCGTGGAAGAGGCTAGGTTCTGTTGACGTTTTGTTTGCGTTCCCGCTGGAGCGATTTTTGCGCCGAATCAAGGCGTTGCGAGCGTCGCATAACCGGTTATGTCAGTGAAGCAACTACGCGGAGTCGGCGCAAAAAGCGCCCAGCCCGCCGGGTTTGGCTGTTTTTTGCCTGACACGGCGTTGCATAGCCCTTGCATGGAATGACCATGCGGCGGGCTTCGCGCCTTGTTTCAGGCCAAAAACAGCACAAACGGGCTGCGCAAACAAAACGTCAACAGAACCTAACAGGCTGTTCGGCATTGACAGCCTGGGCTGGTTTCTCTGCGTCTTTGCGTCTCAGACTTGGGTTTTGTGCCACGGGGAACAGCTGGCCGAGGCTTGCGGCCTGCTAGTGCTCTGAGCGCAACGAATCTTTAGCTTTCGCAACCTTTTCCAATATCGCAGATGACGTCGCGGTCCAGCGGTAAGGCTTGGGGGTGGCGTTGCGCTGCTCAAGGTAGCGCGCAATGGTTTCCTCCAGCTCCCCGACGCTGCGAAACACACCCCGGCGCAGCTGGTCATCGGTCAGGTCGCGAAAAAAACGCTCGACCAGATTCAGCCAGGACGCACTGGTCGGAGTGAAGTGCAGATGGATGCGCGGATTTTTGGCCAGCCACTCCCGCACCTGCGGGTGCTTGT
>NZ_ATZJ01000047.1 GCF_000428145.1 Chitinilyticum litopenaei DSM 21440
CGTGCGGCTTGATCCTATAACCTGAGACGCGTGAACGACGCGGTACAATCGACAAAAAACTAGCTTCTTCTATCGAATTCAGCGTGGCGAGCGGGGGAGACCCTGAGCGACATGCGAACAGTTAATGTCTGGTGACCTTAGCGAGGTGGTCCCACCCCTTCCCATCCCGAACAGGACGGTGAAACGCCTCAGCGCCGATGATAGTGCAGATTGCCTGTGTGAAAGTAGGACATCGCCAGACTCCCCATGAAAAGCCCCGGTTTCGAAAGAGACCGGGGCTTTTGCTTTGTGTGCCGAGTAAACAAGCGCAAATCCAGAATAAACGCGGGTCGCGCATGCCGGCAAAATGCCCTTTCTTGCCAGAAGGGGATGAGAAATGAGTGAGCAGACCGGCTATGCCGAGGCAGCGCAGGCTTGGTATATCGGCAATTACCAGGTCGTGCCCGAGCGCATCAGGGAAATCGCCGGTTTTTATGGTCATGTGGTCATGCTGGCGGGGCCGGAGACGCAGCCTGCGGTTGCCGTCAAATTTGCCTTTCAGGATGGGCGCTGTGCTCGTGAAATTACGGCTCTGGAGCGTTTGCGTCCGCATTCTTCGCTCCCCTTGCCTGCGGTCGTTGCACAGACCAGCCTGTCGGTTGCCGGAGGAAATCAGCCCCATGAGGTGCTGGTGCTGGCGGCATTGCCTGGAGTGGCCCCCTGGGATTTGCCGCCAGCGTCAGTACGGGCGCCACAGGCGGCCACTGAAGTTGCCCGGGTATTGGCCGCCGTGCATGGCGTTAGCGATCCGCGCGGTTTCGAGTGTCCGGATGCTTCATTTACACCCTCCTTGCTGGGAGCCTTCGAAGCCTGGTTTGCGCCGGTCTGGCACTATGCGGCAGCAGACGCTGCGCCATTTTCGCCGGCCCTGCGCAGCAAGCTGGCGGCGTTGTGGGCTGCCCGTAGCGCTCTGCTGGCGCCGATCAATGCGGAACCTTCTTCGCTGGTTCATGACGATCCGCATCTGGGCAACCTGTTGTTCGATGCACAAACAGGCCTGCCGACGGCCTTGCTGGACCCTTGCGATGTGGCGTTCCGGCATCGTGAACAGGATGTTTTCCATCTGGCCGATGCGATGCCCGACTGGCGGGTGATGGAGGCTTATGAGGCTCTCAGTCCGATGACCGCCGGCTGGGAGGTGCGCCGCTGGTTTTTCTCGATCTGGGATGATGTAAAGCACAGCCGCAACCGTGGCTGGTATGACGAAGATTGGTTCGAGCGCAAGTTCATCCAGCTGCGCGATGCCTTGCAGTCCAGTCATGTCTATCAGGGTATTGCACTGTAGCCATTTGTTTTACTCGGCTCCGCTTGTATACCTGTTTTATTTGCGCCCTGATCCCAAGCCTGGATGCGTCAGGCTTGTGCTGTTTGCACGCTGCCCAGCAATTGCCGGGCGCGCTGGGTTTTCCGGTTCAGCTCTTCCTGGTTGTAGCGTCCTCCAGACTGCAGGTGGCGCACGCCTTCCCAGACACTGAAGAAGGCCAGGCGGGCATGGAGTCCGCCATCCAGCGGGTATTTGGCCAGATAGGTTTCCAGCAGGCGGAAGTCGGGCCGGACTTCGCGCAGATGGCGCAAGTCGAGCTCGCGATGGCTGAAGCGCGCCCAGCCCGGGTCCAGTACGCCGCACAGCCGCTGGCTCTCGGGGTCAACGAGGAAATTGGCCGCATGGCATTCATCGTGGATCAGGCTGGGTTGTGTGCAGCTTGAAGGTGGCAGCGCCGTGAAACGGCTGGCCAGCTCCAGCAGGGCATCGCGCTGGCTGAGGTAAAGCAGCTGGGCGGCGGCCGGGCCGTGCAGCCAAGCGGTCAGTCCTGCCAGCTCGCTGAGATAGGACGGTGTGAATTCGGCAGATTCGGCGCCCGCACGGGTCTGGAACAGCCCGGCCCCGCTCTGGGCGTGCCAGCCCAGCAAGAGGTCGGTGCATTCATCGGCAAAGCGGTCAATCAGCACTGGCGAGTCAAGGGCATGGCTGGCCGGTATGCCGGGTATCACGCTCAGCAGCAGGGTTTCGCCCGGTTCGCAGGCCGCGTGGATGCCGCGCACTTCCGGAATGGCGATGCCCTGGCTGTGCGCCTGCAGCAAGGCCAGGCTCGCAGCTTCCCGTTCTGCCTGACCGGGAGCGCGGTAGCATTTGGCAATCAGCTCGCCCTTGTCGCCGCGCACCCGGTAAATGTCGGCCAGGCTGCCATTGGCGCTGTCGACGATGTCGGGTTTGCCCCCCAGTTGCTGGCGTAATACAGCAAGCAGGCTGGCTGGCAGCAGGCCGTTCTTTTGCACGGTAAACATGGGGGCACTCCTTTCAGTGGTCGCCGCCAGCATGCCTGCAGTCCATGAAGAACATGTTGCGCCCGCGCAAAAAAGCCTCAGGCTTTCAGCAAGACACCGGGTGGGGTGCCGGCCAGTCTGGCCAGCCGCAACTGGCTGACCGCCGCCGCCAGCACGGCGCCGCAGAGCATGGCGGCTGCCGGAGCCAGCAGGTTGAAGGCCACCGGCAGCTCAAAGACAAAGCGGCCCAGACTCCAGCCGGTGGCGCTGGCCAGCAGGCCGGCAATGAGGCCGCTGATGCCACCCAGCAGCACCTGTTCGATCAGCCAGAGGCGGCGCAACTGCGCTTGCCGTGCGCCGAGCGCGCGCAGCAATGCCGCCTCGCGGCTGCGTTCGCTGGCATTGAGTTCCAGCGCCGCGGCCAGCACCGTGAGGCCGGCGGCCAGGCAGAAGATCAGCACCAGCTGCAGTGCCTGGCTGGCCAGCAGCAAGATTCGTCGCACTTCCGCCAGCACCTGACCGACATCGAGTATCGTGATGTTCGGCATGCTGCCGGCAATGTCGGCCAGTAAGGGGCGCGGCCCGGGCGGCAGGTAGAAGCTGGTGATCAGGCTGCCGGGTTGCTCGGCCAGCATCGCAGCCGTGCCCGTCACAAAGAAATTGACGCGGAAGGAATCCCAGCTGACCTCGCGCAGGCCGGTGACCGGGCCGCTGACGGGGATGCCGCCAATGTCAAATACCAGCGTGTCTCCCAGCTGTATACCCAGTGTTTTGGCAAGGCCGGCCTCGACCGACCAGCCGCGTTCGCCCGCAGCCGCTTCGCGTCCGGCCAGGAGGCGGTTGTCCTGCCGCAGCGTATCACCCCAGGAAAGATTGAATTCGCGCTCGGCCAGCCGTTGCGCGCGCTCATCTTCATAGCGGCTGGCCTCTACCGGCTTGCCGTTATGGCTGGTCCAGCGCCCGCGAATCATCGGCTGGAAAGCCGGCGTCGCCACGTTGTGGCGCACAAACAGGGCCTGCAGCTGCGACAACTGCTCAGGCTGGATATTCACCGCGTAATGGTTGGGGGCATTGTCGGGCACGCGCGCCTCCCAGGCATTGAGCAGGTCGCTGCGGGTCAGCGTCAGCAGGCAGAGCCCGGTCAGACCGATGGTCAGTGCGCCCAGCTGCACCATGGCCAGCCCCGGTTGCCGGGCCAGTGGCCGCAAGGCCAGGCGCCAGCCGGCAAAGGGCAGGCGCAGCAGGCCGCGAATCAGCAGCCAGCCGCTCAGGCCGCTCAGCGCCACGGCCGCGGCCAGGCCCGCGGCAGTGTAGAGCGCCAGCCGGAGGTCGCGCATGCCGAGGTAAAGCAGGGCCAGGATGGCGGACAGGGCCAGCAGCCATTGCACGCGCAGTCCCGGATCGGCTTGCAGTTCGCGGCGCAACACGCGCAGTGGCGGTGTGCGGCTGAGCGCCAGCAGCTGTGGTCCGGCCAGGCCCGCCAGCAAGACGAGCGCATAGGCGCTGGCCCACAGCCAGGGCAGCGGCGACGGTGCGGGCAAGGCCTGCTGGCCCAGCCGCAGCAGGATTTCCGCCAGCATGGCCTGGCCAGCCCAGCCGAACAGGCCGCCCAGCAGGCTGGCGAGCAGCGCGAGCACCGTCAGCTCGCCCAGCAGCAGGGTACGCAACTGCTGGCGGCTGGCGCCCAGCGTGCGCAGCAGGGCCACCGTATCGTAATGGCGCTGCACAAAGCGGCGCGCAGCCAGCAGGATGGCGACACCGGCCAGCAGGGCGGCCAGCAGGGCGGCCAGCTGCAGGAACTGCTCGGCTTTCTGCAGGGATTTTTTGACTTCCGGACGGGATTCCTGGGCATCTTCCAGCCGCTCGCCGCGTTGCAGACGCGGCTTGATCTCCGCCTGCCAGGCTTTTACCGCCGCATCCGGTCCGGCCACCAGCAGGCGATAGCGCACGCGGCTGCCGGGCCCTAGCAAGCCGCTGGCTTCCAGGTCGCCGCTATTGATCAGCACGCGTGGCTGCAGGCTGGAGAAGTCAATGACCCCGTCGGGTTCGCGCACGATAATCCCGGTAATGCGCAGCGTCAGCAGGCCAAGCTCGATGGTATCGCCGCGCTGCAGGCGCCAGGCATCCGCCAGTTTCCGATCGATAAAGGCTTCGCCGGCGGCGGGGCCACGGCTGCTGCCCTGTTCGAGTTGCAGCGTGCCGCGCAAGGGATAAAGCGCACTGGCGGCCTTGATGCTGGCAAGGCGGAACTGCTCGCCCCGGCGCACCATGCTGGGAAAGGTGGCGGTGTTCGCGGTTTGCAGTTGCGGATCGGCTGGCAGATAGGCCGCCGGAAGCGCATGGTCGCTCAGCAGCGCTGCGTCGGCCGCCAGCAGCCAGTTGGCCTGGCCCAGCAGGGCGCCGCGCACGCGCTCGGCGAGCAGCCCCACGGCACTCATCGCGGCAACGGCGATCAGCAGCGCAATCAGCAGCAGGCGAAAATCGGCGGCGGCCAGGTCGCGGCGCAACAGGCGCAGGAAGAGTCGTGTCATGTCGGCCAGCCATCCTGTGGATTGCTGGCATGCAGGCTGCGCTGCTGGCCTCCGGCAATCTGCAGCTGCCAGTTGCAGCGCGCCGCCAGCGCCGGGTCGTGCGTCACCAGGACCAGCGTGGTACCGGCATCGGCATTCAGGCTGAACATCAGGTCGGCAATGCTGCGTCCGGTGGCGGTATCAAGGCTGCCTGTCGGTTCATCGGCGAACAGGATGCGCGGCTCTGCGGCAAAGGCGCGCGCCAGCGCCACGCGCTGCTGCTCGCCGCCGGAGAGCTGGCGGGGCGTATGGCCCAGGCGCTCGCCGAGTCCGACGCGCTCAAGCCAGTGCCGGGCGCGCTCGCCGGCATGGGGGGCGCCGTGCAGCTCGAGCGGGACCATCACGTTCTCCAGCGCGCTGAAATCGGGCAGCAGCTGGAATGACTGAAAGACAAAACCGGCCAGCCGGCCGCGCAGGCTGGCGCGGCCGTCTTCGCTGAGCGCGCCCAGCGACTGGCCGTCCAGCAGCACATCGCCGTGGCTGGGGGTGTCGATGCCGGCTAGCAGGGCCAGCAGCGTGGATTTGCCCGAGCCCGAAGCGCCCACAATCGCCAGCGATTCTCCCGCAGGCAGCGAGAACTCAATATCATGGAGGATGGTCAGGTGTTCGGTGCCAGTGTGCACCTGCTTGCCCAATGCCCTGGCTTGCAGCAGGGCGGTCTGATCTGGAGAAATCGGCATGGTGTGTGCGTACCTGAGCAAGAAAGTCGTGGCGGTGGTGGTGTTGCTGGCATTATCGGTCACGGCGCTGGCCGCGGCGAACAGGCCGCCGCGCCTGCTGGTCTTTGGCGACAGCCTTTCGGCCGGCTATGGCCTGCCGGCAAACCAGGCCTGGCCAGCCCTGCTGCAGGCCAGGCTCAAGGCCCGCGGGCTTGCCTGGCAGGTGAGCAATGCCAGCGTCTCGGGTGAAACGACCGCCGGTGGCCTGACGAGGTTCCCGGCCATGCTCAAACAATTGCAGCCCGATGTGGTCGTGCTGGAGCTGGGCGCCAACGATGGCTTACGCGGCCTGCCCACCACGCTGATGCAGCAGAACCTCGTGCAGATGGCGCGGCTCGCCAGGGCCAGCGGTGCGCGCGTGCATCTGGTGGGCATGCGCATTCCGCCCAACTACGGCCCGCAATACACCGCAGCCTTCGAGGAGGCCTTTCGCAGCGTAGCGCGCGAGGAAAAGCTGCCCTTCACCCCTTTTCTGCTGGCGCCGCTCAATGACGAGCGCCAGCTCTTCCAGAATGACCAGCTGCATCCGACGGCCGAAGGACAGGCGCGGGTGGCCGGCTTCATGGAGAAAGAGCTGGCCGCCTACTTCCGCAAATGAGCCGTGGCCAATGCCGGGCAGGCCGGCGCTTTACTCCAGCGCTTGCCAGTCGGCAGTGGGATTGAATTCGCGGATTTGCCGCGCCGCCGTGGCGGTGGTGGCGCCGAGGTTGCGCTGGTAGATCCTGCCGTCATGGCTGGTGATGAAGGTCATGACGCCGGATTTGCCATAGTGGGCCGGCCAGGAGACCAGAGCATAGCCGCCAAGCAGCTTGCCGTTGACCCGGTAGCTGTAGGCCCCGCCGGGCGCCGCGTTGCCCTGGCGATCGAGCAGGCGGTAGAAATAACCGTTAAACGGCTGCGGCGTCCCGCTCTTGCCGCGCATTTCCCGCTCCGCTTGCGCCAGCAGCGGGCCCAGCGGGCTGTCGGGGCCATGGTCGCCAGCCTGCCAGTACAGGCCGTCACGCGTGCCGGGGCTGCTGTTGATCTGGCCCGCATAGTGGGCAAAGGCATGGCGGTCCGGATTGCTGCGGAAGTATTCGCTTTGCGCCTGCTGGATCTCCCGCAGCACTTCGATGGTGGCCAGCTCGTTGCTGCCGATCTGGCGGCTGAGCATTTCCTCGCGGCCCGCGTTCAGATCGAACTCCCATTTGCCCTGTTTCAGGCTGAGCGGAATGGCGAAGGGCAGCGGGTCCGTGCCGACCTCCAGCACCCTGCGCTGCGGCCCCGCCTCCTGCCAGGCATGCGCCTCGCGGTAGCGGGCGACGAAGGTTTCCACGCGGGCGCGCGCTTCGTCCTCGTTGCCAAGATTGATCAGTTGCCCGAAGTCCTTGCCGAGCACGCGCTTGACCGCCGTGCGATCGGCGCGCTCGAGGGCGCTGATGAGGGCTGCGCCCGCCTCGTCGGGCGTGGCAAAGCGCTGCGCTGCCCAGGCGGGCAGGGTGATGCTCAGGGCGCAGGCACACAGCACGCTAGTAGTGATTTTCATCGTTGTTCTCCGGTCTCGCTGGCGCAGCGGCTGACTGCGCCAGGTGTTTCCGCGCTTCGCGGCAAGTAGCTGGGAAGTGAAAGCGCAGCGCCAGCACAGGCGCTGCCATGCTGCGCCTGTGCTCAGCGGCGGCTACCGCTGCGGGCCGGGCGCTGCAGATTGCTGGACGAGCGGCTGGGCGTGGCGCGGCTGGCGTTGCCGCGCTGGCTGGCCGCCCGGTCGGCGCCGGGGGAATTCACATTGCGCAGGGCATCGTTGCTCGGGCGTGCGGCGGCATTGCCGGCAGCGCGGTTTTGCGCGCTGTCGAACTTGTCGGTGCGATTGCCCGTCTGGCCCGTGCTGCTGCGCTGCCCGTCGCGGCTGCCTGCATCGCGGTTGACGGCATCGCGCTGCTCCGGACTCATGCGGTTCAGATCCTGGCGGGCGCTGTCGGCCTTGCCGCGATAGGCTTCGCGGTTGGCATCCCGTGTGGCCGGACGCGTGCCGCTCTGATTGCGGTAGCGGTCGCGGGTGGCATTGTCGCGGTACTCGACGCCGCGGCGATGGTCGGCATTGTGCTGCCAGCGGCCGTCGCTATTGCGCTTGTAGTGCTCGACGCGGGTGAAATTGTTGTTGATGTCGATATCGATGCTGCCGCCGCCCCAGTTGCAGTTTCCCCAGCCCCAGAAGGCGCCGCCGACGATCAGGCCGGCGGTAAAGCCGAAGATGGCCCCCGAGTAGGCATAGCCGGGCGGGTACCAGTAGTACGGTGTGTAATAGGGGTATGGCCAGGGGCCATAGACATAGCTTGGGTTGTAGACAGGTACGTAGACGGTTTCCGGCTGGGCTGGCTCGATGATGATGACCTGGCCCTGCGTGCTGACCTGCTGCTCGCTGCTGGATTTCAGATTGCCGGCCTGCTGCGCGCGCTGGCGCAGGATTTGCACGGCATCCATCACGCGCTTCTGGTCTGCCAGCACGGCATCACCCAGTTTCTGCGTCCAGTCGATCTTGTCGTTCATCATCTGCAGCACCTGCGGGAAGGCGGTCAGCGATTTGACGCTGGCATCCCAGGGCTGCTGGTTGACGGCCTGCTCCAGGTCCTTGCCGCTGAGCTTGCTGTTGGCCGCGCGCCAGCGCTGCGCCTGCACCACTTCCAGCGGGTAGGTCGAGGCCATGAAGACCTGCGCCAGCAGCGAATCGGGGTACAGGGCCACCGGGGCGACCAGTTGTTCGATTTCTTCCTGCTTGAAACTGGCCGCCGGGGCCATGGCCGCCTCGGCGGCATGCACGGGCGCCATGGGCAGCAGCCAGGGGCTGGCCAGTATGGCCGTCGCCGTCAGTACGAGCTTCAGTTGTTTGGACATGATGTTCTCCGCGGGGAGTCGGGGGAGCCAGGTCGGCCGGGAACTGTGCTGTCCAGCATAGCGCAGCCGCAGGGAGGGAAACAGCAAATGGGTAATGGTGCCATTGATCCGGTTTTGCCGGCCAGCCAATCGGGCTGGATGCGGTGAAGAGCGTGGCATTGCCGCTATAATCGCCGGCTTCTTCTGCTTGCGAGCTGGCAATGACGATTCCCGCAACTGCCCGTGGCTGGCTGGCCAGGCGCGTGCCCGGCCTGGCCCTGCTGCTGGCCTATCCGCGCGACTGGTGGCGCGACGACTGGCGCGCTGGCCTGTCGGTGGCCGCTGTGGCGATTCCGGTTGGCGTGGCGTATGCGCAGCTGGCCGGCATGAGCCCGATTGCCGGCCTGTATGCCAGCATCCTGCCCATGGTGGCCTATGCGCTGTTTGGTTCCTCGCGCCAGCTGATGGTGGGGCCGGATGCCGCCACCTGCGCGATGGTGTTTTCCACGCTGGCGCCGATTGCCGCCGGCAATGCTGAGCTGTATGTCTCGCTGTCGGTCAGTCTGGCGCTGCTCACCGGCACATTCTGCCTGCTGGCCAGCCGCTTTCGCCTGGGTTTTCTGGCCGATTTCCTGTCGCCGCCGATCCTGGCGGGCTTTCTCAATGGCGTGGCAATCAGCATCGCCGTGGGGCAACTGGGCAAGCTCTTCGGCTTTGCCTTCACGGCGGACGGCCTGATCGAGCGCCTGCTGGAGCTGCCGCTGGCACTTCTGCAGGCGCATCCGCTCACGGCGGTGATCGGCCTGGGCACGCTGGTGGTGCAGCAGGTGGCCCGCAAGGTGCTGCCGGCGCTGCCTTCGGCGCTGGTGGCGATGGTGGTTGCCGGCCTGCTGGTGTTTGCCTTCCGGCTGGATTTGCGCGGCGTGGCGGTGATCGGCGCATTGCCCGCCGGCCTGCCAAGGCTGCACTGGCCCAGTCTGCCTTTTGCCCAGCTGGGCGAATTGCTGGGGGCGGCGGCGGCGCTGGCGCTGGTCAGCTTCAGCAGCGCGATGCTGACCGCGCGCAGCTTTGCCGCCAAGAACCGCTACGAGATCGACGCCGACCGCGAATTCACCGCCCTTGGTCTGGCCAATATTGCTGCCGGCCTCTCGCAGGGCTTTGCCATCAGCGGGGCCGACTCGCGCACGGCGGTGAATGACAATGCCGGCGGCAAGAGCCAGATGGTCAGCCTGGTGGCGGCGGCCGCGATTGCGCTGGCCATGCTGCTCCTGACCGGGCCGCTGTACTACGTGCCGATTGCCGCGCTCGGCGCCGTACTGATCACGGCCTCGTTCGGCCTGATGAATTTCGCCAGTTTCAGCTATTTCCGCCTGCTGGGGCGCGGCGAATGGGCGATCGCCATCGTGACGCTGGTCGGCGTCGCCTGCGTGGGCGTGATGCAGGGCATGCTGTTTGCCGTGCTGCTGGCGACGCTGCGCATCCTCGTCAAGCTGGCGCGCCCGCACGAAGCCATGCTGGGGGTGTATGAAGGCAAGGGTATCTTTCATGACCTCAATCACCACAAGGGTGCTAGCCCGATACCTGGCTTGCTGGTCTACCGCTTCGAGTCGCCGCTGAATTTCTTCAATGCCAGTTACTTCCGTCAGCGCGTGCTCTCGCTGGTGGATGGCGCGGCCGAGCCGGTGCGCTGGGTGGTGATCGACGCCACGCCGATTACCCAGGTTGATGCCGCCGGCGAACAGGCCATGTGGAGCCTGCAGCAGGCCTTGCAGGATCGTGGCGTGGTGCTGGCGCTGGCCGGCCGCAAGCGCCAGATCGAAGCCATGGCCGAGCAGCGCCAGATGCTGGCGCGCGTGCAGGGGGCTTTCCGGCTGTATTCCACGCTCAAGCAGGCGCGCAAGGCCTATCTGCAGGAAGTGCTGCGCCCGCAGGCCGAAACGGCGCTGCGCGGCGCCGTGTGATGCCGCAGCCGGCGCGGTTTTCGCGGCATGGCGCGGGGATGGTGAGTCTTATGATTAGGGTATTGCCTTGCAGCTCATGCTGAGTGTGGGTTGTAGGGCAATACCCTTGGCTTGTTATGGCCGCCAGATATCGCCCAGCTCGGTGATTTTGGCCTGCAGCAGCGTGGCCATCTTGCGGTGATCGGCCAGGCTGGGGTGCCAGCTGCAGCCGGTCAGCTCCAGGCTGCCCCAGTCGAGAAAGGCGATCTTGTGGCCGGCCTGCTGCTCCTCGCTCACCAGCTTGTGCAGCAGCGGGCGCAGACGGTCATCCGGCCACAGGTAGGCGCCGGTGACGATGATGTGCGGCTTGCCATAGCGCGCGCGGGTCTGCGCCAGCAGCTCCCGGTAGGCCGCCAGCCAGTCGCGCGCCAGTTGCTCCTGGTTGCGCGCTTCGCCGGCGCGCACCGGGGTCGAGAAATCATTGGTGCCAAGCCCGATCACCACCAGTTGCGGCTTCCAGGCAAAGTCGTAGCGGCTGGCCGGCTCGGTGTGCAGTGTCAGCGGGTAATAGCTGCGGAAATCTTCCTGCGGGCTGTTGCCGTTCCAGTTGCGCAGCACGCCCATCCCCGACATCGCCGTCGTCTGCCAGTCGGCATTGAGCGCACGCGCCGTCTGTACGGCAAAGCCTTGTGTCACGTCGGTATTGAGCCAGACCTGCTCTTCGCTGCACTCGCGCTTGCCCGACAGATTGCCCAGCGCCGCCGTGTAGGAGTCGCCGATGAATTCGATGCGGCGCGCCGGCCTGGGCGCGGGCGGCAGGGGCTTGCCGCCGTCGAGCACGAAGCCGCCGACCAGGCCGACGTCCTTCGGCGATTCGCTGCGCTTGATCAGTTGCGCCGTGTGCTCGCCGTCCTTCAGGCCGCGCACCCACAGCGTGCGCTCGCCGCTGGCCGGGGTGATCTGCAGCGCCGGCTTGCCGTCAATTTCGAGCACATAGTAATTCTTCGCGTCGTTGAGCTGCACACCCACGGCGCTGCCGGTAAAGCGCAGCGTCCAGTTCACGCCCGGCCAGGTTGCCTGCCAGCCCTTGTCCGTGGCCAGCGCCCGGCCGCCGAGCTGGATGGCGCTGGCGGCGACGGGAACGTCGGCGGCAAAGAGTGGCGTGGTGACCACGAGGGCGGCCAGGAGGGGAGGCAGATACGGCAAGCGGGGCATGATGGAGTCCGGGTGGCAAAAAGCAGGACTGTACACCCGGCCGTTTGCCCTCACCATGTCCGGATTCGTGCCGCCGCTTGTCCGGATCGGGCGCGCAGAAAACGGTATGCAGTGGGCAGACTTGGGTATAGGATTGCGCCTTGCGTCAAGCGCAAAGCCTGTATTTGTCATGTCGACATGGATTTGATGCAAGGAGGAAACATGAAGCAACCGCAGTCAGGTTGGCCGGAAATGCGTGGCGTCCGCAAGGGGCCGCCCGGTGTCTCCCTCAGCGGTTTGGCCAGTCGTTGGGCCAGTGCCGTGGTCACCACCCTGTTGCCCCGCCCGCCAGCACGCGCCCCGCGTGCGGGCAAGCGTTGATGCTCTAGCCCTTCCCCGCGCCTGAACCGCGCATTCCCGATCGGCAAGCCTGCCGATCAAAAAAGGCCAGTCGCAATGACTGGCCTTTTTTATTGGCCTGACGGCCTGCCCGATCCTGCTGGCAAGCTGCTGGCGAAAAAACCGAATTCACCACAGAGGCACAGAGAAAGCAAAAGCCAGAGCAATGCCTGTTGCGTGCTCCCGTTTTTCTCTGTGTCCCCTGTGTCTCTATGGTTCAAAATGGTGTTTGCTGTTTGCCCAGCAGCTTGCCACGCCCCTTGCGCCCTGCTCAGCCGGCGATGCGGCCCAGCTCTTCGAAATAGGTCGGGAAGGTCTTGGCGGTGCACTTCGGATCGAGAATCCGCACCGTCACGCCGCCCAAGGCGACGAGCGAGAAGCACATCGCCATGCGGTGGTCGTCGTAGGTTTCGATGGCTGCGTTGGCAATCAGCTGTGCCGGCGGGGTGACGACGATGTAGTCCTGGCCTTCTTCGACCGTGGCGCCAACCTTGCGCAGCTCGGTGGCCATGGCAGAGAGGCGGTCGGTTTCCTTCACGCGCCAGCTTTCGATATTGCGGATGGTCGTCGTGCCCTTGGCGAACAGCGCGGCCACGGCAATCGTCATTGCTGCATCGGGGATGTGGTTCAGATCGACGTCGATGGCCTTGAGTTGCCCGTCCGCGGGTGGCGCTGCTTCGATGAAATTGTCGCCCCAGCTGATCTGTGCACCCATCTGCGCCAGCGTGTCGGCGAAACGCTTGTCACCCTGGATGGCATCACGACCGACGCCTTCGACGCGCACGGTGCCGCCACCGATCGCGCCGGCGGCCAGGAAGTAGGACGCCGACGAGGCATCGCCCTCGACAAAGATCTGCCCCGGGCTGCGGTAAGTCTGGCCGCCCTTGATGAAGAATTCCTTCCACTCATTGCGGGTGACCTCGATGCCGAACTTCGCCAGCAGGTTCAGCGTGATCTCGATGTAGGGCTTGGAAATCAGCTCCCCAACCACTTCGATGGTCATGTCGCGGCCAGTCAGTGGCAGCGCCATCAGCAAGCCGGTGAGGAACTGGCTGGACACATTGCCCTTCACCGCGATGCGGTCGCTGGACAGTTCCGCCGGGTGGATCTGCAGCGGCGGGAAGCCCGGATTGGCCAGGTAGTCGATCTTTGCGCCAGCCTGCACCAGGGCGTCGACCAGATCGCCGATCGGACGCTCGTGCATGCGCGCCACACCGTGCAGGTGGTATTCGCCACCCGAGAGCGCCAGCGCCGCGGTCAGCGGGCGGAAGGCCGTGCCGGCGTTGCCAAGGAACAGGTCGGCCGCTTTGTTCGGAAAATTCCCGGCGCAGCCATGCACCAGAAAGTCGCGCGAAGCACCTTGCTGTTCGACCTTCACGCCGAGGGTCGCCAGCGCTTCCAGCATGCGCTGGGTGTCGTCGGAAGCCAGCAGGCCCTGCACCAGCGTGCTGCCGTCGCACAGTGCCGCCAGCAGCAGCGTGCGGTTGGAAATGCTTTTCGAGCCGGGCAGGACAACGCTGCCGTTGACGCGGGCAATCGGGGCGAGATCAAGGTGTTCCAGGTTAGACATTGGGGTATCCTTCAGGGGGCTTTTTCTGTATTTGGCTTTGGCAGCATGGGTAGTAGGGTATCCAGTACACGCTGCGGTTCGAGTTCATTCAGGCAGTTCAGGTGGCCCAGCGGGCAGTGGCGCTCGAAGCAGGGCGCGCATTCCAGATCCAGGGTCACCACCCTGGCGCTGGTGGACAGCGGCGGGGTGAATTCCGGCGAGCTGGAGCCATACACCGCCACCAGCGGCAGGCCCAGCGCGGCGGCGACGTGCATCAGGCCGGAGTCATTGCACACCGCGGCAGCCGCGCCGCTGAGCAGGTCGATGGCCTGCGCCAGCGAGGTCTTGCCGGCCAGATTGGTGACGCGCGGCTCCAGCGCGGCAATGTCGCCGGCAATGGCGGCATCCTTGTCCGAGCCGAAGATCCATACCCGGTAGCCGCGTTGCAGCAGCTGCGTTGCCAGCGCCGCCATGTGGCGGGCCGGCCAGCGCTTGGCCGGGCCGTATTCGGCGCCGGGGCATAGCGCCACCACCGGTGTGTCGCCGGCCAGCCCCAGCCGCGAGCATGCGGCGGCCCGCTGGCCGGCATCCACGCTCAGGCGCGGCTTTGCATAGACCGGCAGCGGCGCACCGGCCTCCTCGGCCAGCGCGACAAAGCGCTCGACCATCAGCGGCAGGGCGTAAGGGTCGAGCTTGCGCGCGTCGTTGAGCAGGCCATAGCGCGCTTCGCCCACCCAGCCGGTGCGCAGCGGAATACGGGCAAAGAAGGGCACCAGTGCCGATTTCAGCGAGTTGGGCAGCACGATGACCTGATCGTAGCGCGCGGCTTTCAGCTCGCGGCCCAGCTGCCAGCGCTTCTTCAGGCCCAGTTCGCCATGTGCGAAGGGGTTGTCGATGGCGTGGTGCACTTCCGGCATGCGTTCATGGAGCGGCCGGGTCCAGGCCGGCGCGAGCACGTCCAGCTGCAGGCCGGGATGGCGCTGATGCAGGCGGGCGTACAGCGGTTGCGCCATGATGGCGTCACCCACCCAGGCCGGAGCGACAATCAGGATTTTTCTCACGTCGTTCATACCCACGGTTCTGGCAGGCCCTCGCTGCGCAGTGCGCGCACGACGGCGGGGCGGGTGAGCAGACGCTGCAGATAGGGTCCCAGGTGCACAAAGCTGCGGGCCGGGCGGGTAAAGCCGCGTGTCCAGCGGCAAAGCATGCCCAGATAGGGGTCGACCAGCCGGTACTGCTCGCCCAGCAGCCAGGTCCGGCCGTCGGCCAGCTCGGCGTCGAGCAGCGCGAGCATGTCGCCGATGCGGGCCTCGGCGTGCGCCTTGACCTGGGCCGTCGCCGCCGCATCGTCGCAGAGCCGTTCCGGGTAGAAATAGGTCAGGATTTCGGCCTGCAGCGTATTGGTCAGGTACATCAGCCACTTGTAGCAATGCGCGCGCTCGGCGCTGCCGGCAGGCGGCAGCAACTGCGCTTGCTCATGGCGCTCGGCCAGATGCAGGCAGATGGCCGCGCTCTCGAACAGCGTGAGCTCGCCATCGAGCAGCGCCGGAATGCGGCCGGTCGGGTTCAGCTTCAGATAATCGGCATGCTTGTGGGCATTTTGCGCACGGTCGACCAGGCGCAATTCGAATGGCGCCCCGATTTCTTCCAGCAGCATGTGCGGGGCAAGACTGGCGTTGCTGGGGTAATAGTACAACTGGTACATGGCAATGCCTGCAGACGTGGCCACACAAAAGACCAAAGCGGCGGGCGGTTGCCCGCGCGCCGCTTTGCCGGAGCTTGCGAAGCGGGCTTAGTGGTGGCCCTTGATCACTTCGCCGGCGCGCAAGCGATACAGCGTGCCGCAATACGGGCAGAGCGCCTGGCCGGTCTTGGTGACATCGAGGAAGACGCGCGGATGCGAGTTCCACTTCACCTGATCCGGGGTCGGGCAGTGCAGCGGCAGGTCGGCCGCGCCGACTTCGATTTCACGTTGGGTGTTTTCTTTCAGTTGCATGGTCGAACCTGTGAGGTGTGAGGGGAGAGGTGTGAGGTGCAGGGAGGGGACGAGGTTTACGCCTCACCCCTCACACCTCACTCCTTACACGTAGGTGAGCCAGTCTTCGTGCTTGGCGTCGCGGCCCTGCACGCAGTCGAAATAGCGCTGCTGCAGCAGCTGCGTGACCGGGCCGCGGCTGCCGGCGCCAATGGCGCGGTTGTCCAGTTCGCGAATCGGGGTCACTTCGGCGGCGGTGCCGGTGAAGAAGGCTTCGTCGGCGGTGTAGATCTCGTCGCGGGTAATGCGCTTTTCGATGATCTCGATGCCTTCCTCGCGCGCCAGCGTCAGCACGGTGCTGCGGGTGATGCCGTCCAGGCAGGAGGCGACGTCCGGCGTGTAGAGCTTGCCCTTTTTCACCACGAACAGGTTTTCACCGGCGCCTTCCGAGGCATAGCCGTCGGTGTCGAGCACCAGCGCCTCGTCGTAGCCGTCGGCGGCCGCTTCCTGATGCGCGAGGATGGAGTTGATGTAATAACCGCTGGCCTTGGCGCGCACCATCGACACGTTCACGTGATGGCGGGTGAAGCTCGAGGTCTTCACGCGGATGCCCTTTTCCAGGCCGTCGGCGCCCAGATAGGCGCCCCATGGCCAGGCGGCCACGATGGTGTGGATGGTGTTGTTGGTCGCGGCGATGCCGAGCTTTTCGCTGCCGATAAAGGACAGCGGGCGCAGATAGCAGGATTTCAGCCCGTTTTCACGCACGACGGTCTTTTGCGCCTCGTTCAGTTCTTCGGCGGAAAACGGGATCTTCATCTGGAAGATCTTGGCCGAATTCAGCAGGCGCTCGGTGTGGTCCTGCAGGCGGAAGATCGCCGTGCCCTTCGGTGTTTCATAGGCGCGCACGCCTTCGAACACGCCCATGCCGTAATGCAGGGTGTGGGTCAGGACATGGGTGGTGGCATCGCGCCACGGCACCAGTTTGCCGTCATACCAGATGACGCCGTCGCGATCAGCCAACGACATGGGACTTCTCCTCAAGCTATGGGGAGCCGTGCTGGCCTGTGGGTGGCGCCGGCCCCCGGATTCGGGTGTTCGGAAAAGCGGCAATTGTAGCGCAAAGCGCGGCCGGTGTACGCAGGCTTCAGCCCGGCAGACGCCAGTGCACGCGGTTGCGGCCGGCGGCCTTGGCTTCATAGAGCGCCGCGTCGGCGGCCTGCATCAGCTCGCTCATCGGCAAGGGCTGCGCTTCGGCACTGGCCAGACCGACGCTGAGGGTGGCCTGCAGGCCAGGCGTGAGCTCGCTCCAGTCATGGCTGGCCACCAGCCGGCGCAGGCGGTCGCCGATCTGCCGTGCCTGTTCGAGGCGCACCTGCGGCAGCAGGATGACGAATTCCTCGCCGCCGAAGCGGATGATGAGCTCGTTGCCCCGGCAGGCCTGGCGCAGCAGTGTGGCCAGGCGCTGCAGCACCGCGTCGCCGGTGCTGTGGCCGTAATGGTCATTGATGTATTTGAAGTGATCCATGTCGGCGATTAGCAGGCTGAGCGGCACGCCCGGTTCGCGGTCGAGGCGGGCGAACTGCTGTTCGAGCATGCGGCGGTTGTAGAGCCCGGTCAGCGGGTCGGTGAGCGCGGCGCGGCCCAGCGTGTCCAGCGTGTCCAGCTGGGCCAGCTGGTCGCGCAGCGTATTGTTCAGCGCCGCGTTTTCCAGCGTGCGCTGCGTCAGTTCCAGGCGGTTTTGCAGGCGCTTGAGGCGCTGTTCGGTGCGCCGGGCCAGGCGCGGCGCGCTGCTGCGGTGGTTGTGCTCCCAGCTGTGCAGATAGGCCTTGAAATGCTGCAGCGCCATGGCGGCGTCATCCATGGCCTTGTACTGGCAGTAGGCGTGGTGATGGAATTTCTCCAGCAGCGTTTGCGAGTCGACGCGGGCGGCTTCGCTGACCGCGCGTTCCAGCCAGTAGCGGGCCCGGCCGGCGTCGGCGTTTTGCAGCGCCAGCAGATAGGCCTGAAAGCTGGCCTGGCTCAGCACCCAGTAAAAACCCAGCTCGCCGCCCAGCCGGGCGGCGGTGTCGAGCGCGCTGGCGGCGTTGTCGCGCTCGCCGGTGGCCACGTACACGGTGGCGCGGTAGAGCGCGAATTCTGCCTGCCAGTGGCGATTCCCGCAGGCTGCGACATAGGGTTCGGCAATGGTCAGTGCAATACCGGCAACGGTATGGCGCTGCAGCGTAATCAGGTCATAGCCCAGGCAGAGATACGCTGCGCTCAGACTGGCGGCGTCATCGAGTGGCAGGGCAAAGTCCAGGGCGCTGCAGTGGTAGTGCAGCGCCGTGGCATGATCGTTCAGGATCCAGAACACCTTGCCTATGCCATTGAGGGCGCGCACCGCGTCGCTGCCGTGCTGCTGGTCCAGCGCCCGTGTGAGCGCGTCACCCCAGTGGGCGATCGCGGCATTGAGGTCGCCCAGCACCATGGCATGTCCGCCGCATTCGTCCAGCGCCTCCAGCAGTTCGGATTCCAGCCGCGCCCGGCGCAAAGGCGCCAGCAGGTGCTGCAGTTCCAGCAGCGATTGCCGGTAATCCCAGCGACCCAGCGCCTTGGCGGCCAAGAGGCGCGCCCGGAGCACCAGCGGCTGGTCGCGGCGGGCAGCGGCGCTGCCGGCCAGCAGCAGCGCCGCGCTGCGCGTGGTTTGCGGGGCGAGGTCGAGCCGGGCTTGCAGTTCGGCGAGCGTCACGGGCTGGGTCATGGGGTCGCTCCGGCTTGCTGGCGATCCAGCGCACCCTGCAAGCGCCGGTTGGCCAGCTTGAGGGTGACCAGCTGCAGGTGCAGCGCCAGGATGCGTTCCTGGTGCGGGGGCAGCGGCCGGCTGCGTCGGCCCTGCTGCGCCAGTGCGGCCTGGCGCTGTTCGTGCCAGTGCTCCAGCGTCAGCAGCGCATCGGCATGCCGCTGGCAGCCTTCCTGCCAGTCGGCCAGCTGGCGCAGCACGCTTTCCGGCAGCAGCTGCAGGCGGCCGTGCCGGCCGGCGAAATCGAGGGTGGACAAGGCATGGCCGATGGCCTGATCCAGGTCGCCGCACTGGCTGGCAATGTCGGCCTGCAAGAGGCGCGCCTGGATTTCTCCCCAGCGGTAATTGCCCTGGCGCGCCGAGGCCTGCGCGCGTACCGCCTGCTCGCGCGCGGCCAGCAGGCGTCCCTGCAGCAGCGCCAGCTTGCAGCGGAAATTCGCCAGATCGATCAGCCAGGCAGCGTCGACGTCGTAATGGGGCAGGCCGCCCAGCAGTTCCAGCTGGCCGGCCAGTGCGCCCGCGTCATTGCGGTTGGCGTAGCAGGCCGCGAGCAGCAGGCCGCTGCGAAAGCGCAGGCGGTTGTGGCCGATGTCGGCCGCGCATTGCTGGGCAAAGTCGAACAGCTGGCGAACCTGCTCGCTCGGGCCGTCGCGGCTGAGCACATTGCCGATGCCCACGCAGGCTTCGCAGACGGCCACCAGATCGTTGAGTCCCTCCGCTTCGTCGAGGCAATGCAGCCAGTGGCGCAATTCCTGCTGGCTCTGGCCCAGTTCATGCGCGGCCTGGGCCAGCAATTGCAGCGCCGCCAGCCGGTGCGACGGGGCGCAGTGCTGGGTGGCGAGCTTGCCCAGGCGGCTGGCATGCCGCCGCATCAGCAGGTAATCCTGGTTGCCCCAGGCGGCCCGGCTCAGCGTTTCGTGCAGCCACAGCAGGTCTTCGTGTTCCAGCTCGTCGGGCGGGCGCCGCAGCAGCGCCTGCGTGCGCGCCAGCGCATCGGGTCGGGCCAGGCGCACCGCTTCGCGCGCGCTGGCCAGTTGCGAGCGCCAATGGGCAAGGGAGGGAGTGCTGGCAGGCTTCATTGCAGGCGTGGGAGCGGGCTGTGTTTCCCAGTATGGAACATGCGGGCCCGGCCGCCATGTCCGCTGCGTCGCCGCGGTGTTGCATCCGGGTGCCGCTGGTGCGGTTGCCTGGGACAGCAAGGCTGAACTGACAGATAATTTCAGCCAGTTCAGAGGAGGGGTGTGATGCAGCTTTCAGCGCTTCAAGGCTTGGCCGACTGGGTGCTGGCGGCGCCCGGCGAGGGCATGGCCAGCGTGATTGTCGAGCGCTTTGCCGCCGAGCTGGCTGCCCGGCGCGTGGTCCTGCTGTATTCGCAGGGCGGTGCGCTGCGCGTGCGCGCCCAGCTGGTGCAGGAGCAGGGCGCGCAGGAGTACGCCGAGCTGCAGCCGCTGGACGCCTTTTACGGCCTGCCGGTGGCGGCGCTCAAATCCCAGCTGCACATGCCGCTGGTCAGCATGATGGCCAGCACCATGCCCAGCGACGAAATCTGGCGCAAGGCCGGCGAGCCGCTGGTGCCGCGCTACCAGCTGATCGTGCCGCTGACCAATGAAGGCAAGCTGGTCGCCATCGTCTATGCCGAAACCGAGCAGCTGCCGGCCGTCGAGCGGGCGCTGGCCAGCGAGGTGTTTCATGGCGAATGCGCGGCCCTGGCCGTGTCGCTGGTGACGCGCCTGCGCCAGATGGAGGCCATCCGCTTTGTCGATGTCGAGGCCGGCCAGCTGCACGCCAGCCTGACGCGCATCGAGGACGAGCGCCAGCTGCTGCACCGGCTGGGCGAGGTGACGCTGGAACTCACGCGCGCGCCGGATCTCGATTCGCTCTACCGCAATGCGGTGGCGCTGGCCATCAGCCGGCTCGACATCGACCGCCTCGGCCTCTTCGAATATGACGCCGCCACCGGCGACATGGTCGGCACCTACGGCACCGACAACGAAGGCAACATCACCGACGAACACTGGTATCGCAGCCCCTGCCCGGTGCACGACATGTTCGCCGTGGCCCGCGCGCGACTGGGCGAGGTGGTCGTCAAGGAAGACGCCGCACTCTATTACGACAAGCATGTGGTCGGGCGCGGCTGGAATGCGCTGGTGGCCCTGCACCACGAGGGCGACATTCTCGGCTGGATCGCCTGCGACAACTTCATCCGCCATCGGCCCATGCCGCCGGGCCAGCGCGAGGTGCTCAAGCTCTTTGCCGCGATTCTGTCGCAACTGCTGCGCAGCAAGCATTTCGAGGCGGGCCTGCGCCAGGCCAACCAGCAATTGTCGCTGCAGACCGAGGAGCTGCTGGCCGCGCGCGATGCCGCCGAAGAGGCCAGCCGTGCCAAGAGCGAATTCCTGGCCACCATCTCGCACGAAATCCGCACGCCGCTCAATGGCGTGCTCGGGTTTGCCCAGCTGCTGGCCGAATCGCCGCTCTCGCCCGAGCAGCGCGACCACCTGGGCAATATCCGCCATTCCGGCGAAGCGCTGCTGATGCTCATCAACGACCTGCTCGACTTCGCCAAGATCGAGGCCGGCCGGCTGGAGCTTGACGCCGTGCCCTTCGACGTCATCCGCGCCACGCGCGAAGCCTGCCGCATGCTGGCGCCGCGTGCCGCCGAGCGCCGCATCGAGCTGCTGCTCGACGTCGCCCCCGACGTGCCGCAACGGGTGATCGGCGACGACCTGCGCTACCGGCAGATCGTGCTCAATCTGGTGTCCAATGCGCTGAAATTCACCGACGAAGGCGGCGTGCGCGTCAGCCTGCGCTGGCAGCGCGGTGGCCTCTTGCTGAACGTGGCGGATACCGGTATCGGCATTCCGCAGGACCAGCAGGCCCGGCTTTTCGAGCGTTTCTACCAGGCCGACTCCAGCTCGACGCGCCGCTTTGGCGGCACCGGGCTGGGGCTGGCCATCTGCCGCCTGCTGTGCGAGCTGATGGGCGGGGTGATCAGCGTCGACTCCGCCGCCGGGCGCGGTTCCCTGTTCAGTTGTGCGCTGCCGCTGCGCCCGGAGCAATTCGTGCTGCCCGAGCGCGATGTGCGCGAAGCCGCCTTTCTGGCTGGCAAGCGCATCGGCTGGCTGGGCGATGCACAGTGGTGCGACGAGCGCCTGCTGCAGGTGCTGCAGCAGGCGGGCGCCGACGTTGCGCGCGGCGAACGGATCGATGCGGCCGGGCTGGATGTGCTGATCGTCGATCAGGGCGCCGGCAAGCCGGTGTTGCCGGAGCCGCTGCCGGCGGGCCTGCCGCTGCTGTATTGCGGCTGGCAGCAGCCCGAGGGCTGGCGCGAAGCGGCGCAGCGTCTCTACCTGGCCAAGCCGGTATTCGGCCTGGACAACTGGCTGGCCGCACTGGCGGCCCTGCTGGGGCTGGCGCCCGCGCACGAAGCGCCGCAATGCCATACGCCGCAGGCCTCGATGCGCGGGCGGGTGCTGGTGGTGGAAGACAATCCGCTCAACCAGCGCGTGGTGGCGCTGGGCCTGCAGCGCCTGGGCTGCGAGGTCGACATCGCCGGCAATGGCGTCGATGCGCTGGAAAAGGCCGCCGAGGCCGATTACGACCTGATCCTGATGGATTGCCAGATGCCGGTCATGGACGGGCTGGAAGCCACGCGCCGCCTGCGCGCCGACGCCCGCACGCGGCACTGGCCGATTGTCGCGCTGACCGCCAATGCGCTGTCCGAGAGCGAGGAAGCGTGCCTGGCGGCCGGGATGAACGACTTCCTGACCAAGCCGATCAATTTCGAACTGCTGCGCGCGGCCCTGCAGCGCTATTTGCGTTAAATTTTCCTGATTATGTCTTTCCTTCAGGGATTCCGAGCAACAAAGCTTTGGTTAGGACGATCTGCCCTGAAAGCCGCTGAGAAGCGCAGCTTTTCCGGGATCAGGCGCGGGACGTGTTTGAGGGCGCAGCCCGAGTTGTCCCGCGCCCCCGGAAAAACGAGCATCGCAAGGTACCCCGCGTAGCGGGGCGGCTGGCCGGGCGTGCCTTGGGGGTGTCGGGGGGCTTGGCAAGACAAGCCCCCTGACGTGCCGCCGGGCACCCCCGGCATGGAAAGCAATGCGCCGCAGGCGTTAAAAACATTGCGTCCTGAAACAGAGGCATGATCAGGACGTTTTTATGGGTATTGCTCTGTGGTCTATTCAATTGAAGGGTTGTAGCCAAATACCCATGGTTGTATTGCTCAGGCTGGCGCTGTCCGGCGCACAATGCGCGCCGGCACCCATTCCGGCGCTACCGTTGCGCCGTTGCGCATGGCCAGTACCCGGCTCAGCGCCGCAGCGGCCAGTGCCGCGCTGTCCTGCACGATGCTGTCGATCGCCACCGGCAGGCAGTCGAGCAGTTCGTGATTGTCGAAGGAGGCCAGCCGTGGCGGCGCCTGAAACAGGCCGTGCTGTTTCATGTAGCCCAGCACGCCTTCCAGCAGCGTGATCGAGGCGGCGAAGATCACCTGCGGATAATGTCCCAGCGTGGCATGGCAGGCCGCCATCAGTTCCGCGCCCGACTGGCGCTGGAAGGTGCGCTGCCACACCCAGCCGTCCTGCTCGGCCAGGCCAGCGCGCGCCAGGCCGGCGCGGTAGCCGGCCAGACGGTCGCGACTGGGCGACAGCTCGGGCTGGCCGCCAAAAAACACCACCTCGCGCACGCCGGCGCCGCTGGCCAGCTCGCAGACCAGCTCGGCGACGCGTTCTTCGGCGGCGGTCACGACAAAGGGCAGGGGGCTGTCGGGCACGCGGCGGTCAACCAGCAGCAGCGGCGTGCGCCTGGCGTAGTTTTCATAGTGGCCGGGCGTCACCGCGCAGGGAATGACCAGCAGGCCATCGACCTGACGCGACAGCAGATGACGCAGGCCTTCGTCCTCGCGCTCCGGATCGTCCTCGCTGGTGACCAGCAGCAGTTGATAGCCGAGCGCGCGCGCCTGGATTTCCAGTTCCTGCGCCAGCATGGCGTGGGCAAAGTTGGTCAGTTCGGGCACCACCAGCCCCAGCGTGCCGCTGCTGCGGCTGCGCAGCGTGCGCGCCGATTGCGAGGGGCTGAAATGGTGTTCGGCGGCAATGGCCAGCACGCGGTCGCGGGTGGCGGCGGCGATGCGGTATTCGGCGGCGCGGCCGTTGAGCACCATGCTGGCGGTGGTTTTCGAGACGCCCGCGAGCTTGGCGATGTCGTCGATGGTCAGGCGTTCGAACTGGCTCATTGATGATCCTGATTGGCAAGACTGCTCATGCAAAAGCTGAAAACCGATTTACCACAGAGACGCGGAAGCACATAGGAAAAACAAACCTGACTGTGTCTTTCCTTCAGGAAGCAAGATTTTCAGCGCCTGCTGCGCAGTGTTTTGATGCCGGGGGTGCCCGGCGGCACGTCAGGGGGCTCTACTGCACCCCACAAAGTCTGCGACTTTGCGGGGACCCCGCGCTTGCCAAGCCCCCCGACACCCCCAAGGCGCGCCCTAGCTCTGCATCGCGCGCCGCTAGGCGGCTAGCCACCAAGCTTTGCGGTGACCGCAGCCCCTTCGGGGTTCCCTGCGATGCTCGCAGTCAACAGCGCGGGTTCGAAACTCGGGCTTCGCCCTTCCCACAGGGACTTCCTGCGGTCGCAAACATCTCACCCGCGAAACCCTGTTGACCGCTGCGCTTCTCGGCTGCTGCAAGGGCAAGGGAGGTTCTGCCAAACGGCGGCGTAGTTCACTGCGTAGTGAAGTTCTGTAGAGACTCACCAGGCAAAAAAACCAACGTAAAGAGTGGCTGTATTTCTTTGCCTTTCTCTGCGTCTCTGCGTTGAAGGGGTTTTTTGTGCTTCTGCGCTAAAACCGTTTTCAGCCTTGGCAATGAGTAAATGAACAAGGCCGGTGGCGGGCACCGGCCTTGCTTCGCGTTTATTGCTTCACGAGATCGAGCGGTACCGGAATGTTTTTCTCCACGGTCTGGCCATCGATCAGCTTCTTGGCGGTTTCCACGCCCATCTTGCCGATCAGGTCAGGCTTTTGCTGCACGGTGGCGGCCATTTTACCCTCTTTCACGGCGGCGACCGCGTCGGTGGTGGCGTCAAAGCCGACGACGACGACATTCTTCACGCCAGCGGCCTCGATGGCCTTGAGCGCGCCCAGCGCCATTTCGTCATTGTGCGCGAACACGCCGACGACATTCTTGTTGCCCTGCAGGATGTTTTCCATCACCGAGAGGCCCTTGGCGCGGTCAAAGTCGGCCGGCTGCTTGGCGACCACTTTCACATCGGTCTTGCCGGTCAGTCCCGAATTGAAGCCCTCGCCACGCTCGCGCGCCGCGCTGGAGCCCGGAATGCCTTCCAGCTCGACGATATTGCCCTTGCCGCCGATCTTCTCCAGCAGGAATTCCGCCGCCATCTTGCCGCCGGCCTTGTTGTCCGAGGCGATATGGCTGGTGACTTCCGCGCCGTTCACGCTGCGATCCAGCGACACCACCTTGATGCCGGCGTCGGTGGCCTGCTTGACCACGCCGGCCACGGCGTCGGAGTCGGCCGGGTTGATCAGGATGACGCTGACCTTTTTCTGGATCAGGTCTTCGATATTGGCGATCTGCTTGGCCGCATCATTCTGCGCATCGACGGTGATCAGCGTGACGCCCTGCGCCTTGGCTTCGGCCTCGGCGCCTTCCTTGAGCGTGACGAAGAAGGGGTTGTTCAGCGTCGAAATGGCCAGGCCGACGCTGGTGCTGGTCGCTGCCGGCGTGCCGGCCGCCGGTTCGCTGGCGGCCTGGGTATCCGGCCCCTGCTTCGAGCAGGCGACGAGGCCGGCGGCAAAGAGGGCGATCAGCAGGGGAGAAAGAAAGCGTTTCATGGTGTCGACTCCTGAATAAGTGTATGGGTATTGCTCTGTAACCAACTACCATCATGGGCCGGGTGTATATACCCCGGCTTTCTTCTTGTGCGGCCCGGGCCTGCGACGGCCCGGGCCACGAAAGGGGAATCTGATTTGCAAGCCTGCTTGGCCAATGTTGAAAACCGTTAACCACAGAGGCACAGAGATCACGGAGAAAAGCGGGAGTGCTTCATGGGCATGTCTCAGGGTTTTGCTTTCTCTGTGGCCTCTGTGTCTCTGTGGTGCAAAACGGGTTTTGCTGCGAGCCCGGCAGGGGGCAATCCGGATGGCTACTTCTTGCCGCCGCGATCGACCAGCACCGCCAGCAGGATGACCACGCCCTTGACGACGAGCTGGTAAAAGCTCGAGACGCCCAGCAGGTTCAGGCCGTTGCTGAGCACGCCGATCAGCAAGGCGCCCACCAGCGTGCCGAAGATCCAGCCGCGCCCGCCGGTGAGGCTGGTGCCGCCGAGCACCACCGCGGCAATCGCGTCGAGCTCGTAGCCGGCGCCGGCGGTCGGCTGCGCCGAATTGAGCCGCGAGGTGAGGATGACCCCGGCCATCGCGCTCATCGCACCCGAAATCGTGTACACCCAGATCTTCACGGCATCGACCGACAGGCCCGACAGCCGCGACGCTTCCTCGTTGCCGCCCACGGCATACACATGGCGGCCGAACACGGTTTTCTTCAGCACGAACCAGAACACGGCGAACATCAGCAGCATGCCGACCACCGGCACCGGCACGAGGCCGGCGACATAGCCGCCGCCGAGCATGCTGAAGAAGTCGCTGTTGATGCCGGTGACCGGGCGGCCTTCGGTGAACTGCAGCGACAGGCCGCGCAGGATGGTCATCGTCGCCAGCGTGGCGATGAACGGCGCCACCTTGCCCTTGGCGATGATCAGCCCGTTGGCCGCGCCCATGGCCGCGCCGGCGGCGACGCCGATGCAGGTGGCGGCAACCGGATCAACGCCCATGCTGGAAATCAGCGTGGCGGTGAATACCGACGACAGCGCGAGTATCGAGCCGACCGAGAGATCGATGCCGCCCAGCAGGATCACCAGCGTCATGCCAAAGGCAATCAGCGCGTTGATCGACACCTGGCGCATCACGTTCAAGAGGTTGCCTACCGTGAGGAAATCCGGGCTCATGACGGCCAGCCCGCCCGAGACGATCAGCAGCGCGATAAAGGGGCCCAGCTTCTGGAGCAGGGCTTTCTGTTGGGGACTCATGATTGACCTCCGGCCGCAGCGGCCATGATGGATTCCTGGGTAGCGGTTTTTGCATCAAAAATGCCGGCCTGGCGGCCCTGGTGCATGACGAGGATGCGGTCGCTCATCGCCAGCACTTCGGGCAGTTCGGACGACACCATCACGATGGCGACGCCCTGCGCGGCCAGCTCGTTGATGATGTGGTAAATCTCGGCCTTGCCGCCGACGTCGACGCCGCGCGTGGGTTCGTCAAGCAGCAGCACCTTCGGCTTGATCTCCAGCCACTTGGCGAACACCACCTTCTGCTGGTTGCCGCCCGACAGCGATTTCACATCCAGCTCGGCGTCGCGTGTGCGGATTTTCAGCCGCTCGATCTGCTGGCCCACCGCGCGGCTTTCCGCGCCGCCGTTCACCATGCCGGCCCTGGCGTAGCCGTGCAGATTGGTCAGCGTGATGTTTTCGCGTACCGACATCGACAGCACCAGGCCCTGGCTCTTGCGGTCTTCGGTTACAAAGCCGATGCCGGCGGCGATGGCCTGCTGCGGCTTGCTGATAGTGAGGGGTATGCCTTCCAGACTCACCGAGCCATTGGTCTTGCGGTTGATACCAAACAGGGTTTTCAGAATTTCGCTGCGCCCCGCGCCCATCAGCCCGGCCACGCCCAGCACCTCGCCGGCGCGCACCTCGAAACTGATGCCGCTGATCTGGCCCTCGTCGGCGAGCTGCTCGACCTGGAAGCGCACCGCGCCCGGCGCCTGCGTGCGGCCGGGAAAGCGCTCGCCGATTTCACGCCCGACCATCATGCGCACGATCTCGTCGAAATTCGTGTCGGGGATATTGCGTTCGCCGACGAACTGGCCGTCGCGCAGCACGGAAATCTTGTCGCAAATCTGGAAGATTTCCTCCATGCGGTGCGACACATAGACGATGCCGACGCCGCGGTTTTTCAGGTCGCTCATGATGCCGAACAGCAGCTCGATTTCGCGGTCGGTCAGCGCGGCGGTCGGCTCGTCCATGATCAGCACCTGCGCGTTCAGCGACAGCGCCTTGGCGATTTCGACCATCTGCTGCTGGCCGATCGACAGCATGCCGGCCTCGATTTCCGGATCGATCTGCTCGGCGCCGAGCAGCTTCAGATAGTCGCGGCAGTTGTTCTTCATGGTGGCGGTGTCGATCACGCCAAAGCGGCGCGGCTCGCGGCCGAGGAACATGTTTTCCATCACCGACAGCTGCGGAATCAGGTTCAGCTCCTGGTGGATGATGGCGATGCCCAGCGCTTCGGCGTCGCGGGTGTTGCGGATGTGCACCGGCTGGCCGTCGACCTCGATGCCGCCGGCATCCGCCTGATACACCCCGCAGAGAATCTTCATCAGCGTCGATTTGCCGGCGCCGTTTTCGCCCATCAGCGCGTGGATTTCCCCGGCGCCAAGCCGGAATTCCACGCCTTCAAGCACGCGAACCGGGCCGAAGGCCTTGTCGATGTCGTGCATGCGGATTTGCATGATCGTCCCCCGGCTCTTTAAAAGATCACGCCCGAATACAGCACGACGTTGGCATACGGCGTTGCCTCGCCGGTACGGATGATGGCGTGCGCATGGCGCGTGGCGAACTTGAATTCCTCGTGCGGCGTGAAATCGACCGCCACGCCGCTGGCCGCCATGGCCTGTGCGCGCTGCAGCACGGCCGGGTTCCTGTCCTGCGCCTCGACGGCGAACAGCGCCTTTTCGCACTGGAAATCCGCCAGCACCGCGTCGAGCACGCTGAAAAAGTCCGGCGTGCCCAGCGCCAGCGACAGGTCGATGCATTCGACGCCATCGGGGATCGGCAGGCCGCAATCGGCGATGACGAGGCAATCGGTGTGGCCCATTTGCGCCAGGACGCGGGCGATGTCGCGATTCAGAATGCCGTGTTTTTTCATGACTGCTGCTCCAGGAAGCGATCGAGTTCGGCCAGTGTCGGCATGCCGCTTTGCGCGCCGGGCTTGGTTACTGACAGCGCGCCGGCAGCGCACGCCCGGCGCATGGCCTCGGGCGCGCCGAGCTGCCAGAAGGTGGCGAGCGCGCCGTTGAAGGTGTCGCCGGCGCCGGTGGTGTCGACCGCGCTGACGGCAAAGCCCGGCTGGCCGACGATCTGGCCGTCCGGCGCGCTGTAGCTCGCGCCAGCCTTGCCCTGCGTCATCACCACGCGGCCGGGCAGGCGGGCGAACAGCGCCTGCCAGCTGGCGGCGTGCTCGTTCAGCGCCAGCGCCAGCTCGTATTCGTTCGGGGTCAGCAGCGTGACGAGATCAAGTAGTTGCTGCGGCAGCACTACGGCGGGGGCCGGGTTCAGAAAGAAGGGCTTGCCGTGCTTTTGGGCCTGCTCTGCGGCGGCCGTCACGCTGGCCAGCGGCACTTCCAGCTGGGCCAGCACGACGTCGGCCGCGGCAAAGGCGGCAGCCGCCGCCGTGATCTGTTCCGGCGTCAGCGCATGGTTGGCGCCAGGCACGACGATGATGGCGTTTTCCGCATCGCAGACGGTGATGGCGGCGATGCCGGTCGGCTGGCCGCTGGCCGTGAAAACCCATTGCGTATCAATACCTTCGCTGGCCAGCGTCTGCTTCAGCTCGCGGCCAAAGGCATCGTCGCCGACGCAGCCCAGCATGGTCACCTGCGCGCCCAGCCGTGCGGCCGCGACGGCCTGGTTGGCGCCCTTGCCGCCGGGATAGGTGGCAAACCTCTGCCCGGTGAGCGTTTCGCCGGGGCGGGGAAACTGCCTGGCGGTGGTGACGAGATCCATATTGATGCTGCCGACTACCAGAACCCTGGTCATGAGCGACTCCTCGCAAGTTCGTAAAGCGCCTGATCTGCCAGCCCATCCCGGCATTCAAGACGATTTTTCATCCTGTTGATGCATGCTAAACCGTAATCAGCTAACCGGTTTGATTTATATCAACAATATGTAGTCGAATCAAGCAGACTACGGAAAGACCTTATGGGCGGGCGGTGAGGGGGAGTGAGGAGTGAGGAGTGAGGAGTGAGGAGTGAGGAGTGAGGGTGAGGGTGAGGGTGAGGGGGCCGGAAGGGGGGCGAAATGTACACAAGCCGTCAGGCAATGGCGGCCTGCAAGTCACTGCGCATGAGGCCGCTTCGGCCGGCGCGGTACAAATCGGCTGCCGCAGTGTGGCTACTGTTTGGCTGACCTGTTCGGCCAGCTCTTCACCAAGAGCCCGGCATGCCGGCATAGCCAGCCGGCTCATTCACACGTCATGCCGGCGGAGGCCGGCATCCAGCGCGCCGCTCGAACAGGCATTGCAACTGGATTCCGGTTTTCGCCGGAATGACGACGTGTACTTTGCTGTGGTAGCGGCCCAATCAGGTGCCGGCATGCCACCGGGTTCGCTGCGGCCAGGGCCGGCAGCCAGGGCGCGGTTTGCACGGACATTGCCGCTGGATTCCCGCTTGCGCGGGAGTGAGCAATGTTCCTGGCTGAGGCCGCTCGCCAATCAGGAAATGTCTTGTGGGTATGTGGCTGCAGGCCTTTTTTGTGAATGGTTGTGGCTGTATACGTAGAGGAGTACCCTGCTCACGCCTCACGCCTCACGCCTCACGCCTCACGCCTCACGCCTCACGCCTCACGCCTCACGCCTCACGCCTCACGCCTCACGCCTCACGCCTCACCCCTCATCCTTCACTGGCGTCAAAGCGGGCGCCGATGCTGCCGTAATCCATGCCGCCCAGCCGCATCAGCGGGTTGAAGGGCTCGGGGTGGATGCGGCCATCCTGCCAGATGGCATCGGCAGCGTAGAGGTGCACGATTTCGATCAGGCAGTGGTCGGCGACAATCGCCGCGCCGGGCGCGGGGCCGTTGATCGGCACATGCTGGTAGAGCCGTCCTTCCAGCGCCAGCACGGCATTGGCCAGGCGCGGCGGCGCGACGCGGCTGGCGGGCTCCAGCGGCAGGCCCAGCAATTCGGCCTCGCTTTCATGCGCGGCAAAATTGCGGCCGCTGGCCGCGACCTTGGCCACATCGGCGCGGCTGGGCAGATGAATTACACATTCGCCCTGTGCCAGCAGATTGCGCGCCGTATCCTTGGGCTGGCCCGCCTTGCCGCGATTGATGCTGATCGCGACCAGCGGCGGCTCGTTGGTGACCAGATTGAACCAGGAAAATGGCGCGACATTCACCAGCCCGTCCGGGCTGATGGTGCTCACCCAGGCAATCGGCCGCGGTACGACCGCGTCGCTGAGCAGCGTGTATTTCTCTCCCGGCGCCAGCGCCGCCATTGACCATTCCATGCGTATCCTTCCAGCTTGAGGCGTGTCTCTGCGGCAGTGCTGCGCAGGGGGCGCACTATGCCGTTTCCGGCCCTGCCCAGGCAAGTGCTGCATGCGCCACAGCCGGGGACGTGCCGTCAGTCAGGGTGCGAACGCGATCCGCTCGACCGTGTAGCCCTGCTGTTGCAGCAAGGCCGGCAGCCCGTCCCGGCCCACCAGATGCAGCGCGCCGACGGCAACAAACAGCCGCTTGCCGCTGCGATGCGCCGCGTCGATGTTCGGCGCCATCCTGCGGTTGCGCTCCGGCCCCAGCCGCGCCATGAAGGCGCGCTCGGCCGCGGTGTTCACGCAGTCGCACCACGTTTCATAACTGGCAAGGTCGGCGGCATCGCCGCGCGCCCAGCTCTCGGCAAGCCGGGCCGTCTGCTTCAGGAGTGCCCGGCTGCGCAGCTGTTCGAGCGAGGGCGGCAGCATGGCCAGCATGTCCTGGCGCGGAATGCCCTCGAAGAGATCGAACTGCTCGCGCGCCGTTTCCAGCGTCAGCAGCGGCTTGCCGGCGGCCTTGGCCTGTTGCAGCAACATCATTTCGCTGCCAAAGGCGGCATCCAGGCCGATACGGCGCGCTTCCAGCACCTGCAGCGTGACGCCCAGCATGGCCACCGACATGCTGCCGGCGATCTCTTCGGGCAGGCAGGCGCGCCGCACCTCCTGCAGCAGCCTGTCCTGCAGCGGCGCCGGCAGCTCGGCAAAGCCCAGTCCCCAGCGGCTGCGATCCTGCATGGCGGCGGCCGTGGCGGGGGCGGTCGGGTCCAGCTCCAGCATCAGGTGATCGCTGGCGGCCAGGGCTGCGCGCAGCTGCGGGCCGGGGAAAAACCATTGCGGCTTGCCGACATGCAGCGTGCCGTAGAGCCAGGAGCTGTGCCCGCCCTTGCTGATTTTCCACAACAGGCCATGATCGCGGGCCTTGGCTGGCAGCGCCTTCCATTCGGCAGCGCTGGGGTTGGCGGTGGTGGGGCAGGGCTCACGACTGGCGGCCAGGGCCAGCGCCTGCAGGCAGCACAGCAGCAGGACAGTCAGCCACTGCCAAAAACGTAAGGGGTGCATGCGCTCAGCTTCCATGATGGGCCCGTACAGCGGGCCGGATGTGCCGAGCTTACTACAAACTGCCGGCTGAATATCCGCTGATAATCAGATGCAAGCGCTTGCTCCGCCGTCAGCGGGGGCGCCCGGTGCCGCGCCGTGCCAGTCGGGGCGCGGCGGGTCTGCTACAGTGCCGGGCTAGTCCCCTTCCCCCGCGCCAGCATGTCCGCCATCCGCATACCCGAGCAGGAAATCGAGTTCACCGCCATCCGTGCGCAAGGCGCGGGCGGGCAGAACGTCAACAAGGTCTCCAGCGCCGTGCACCTGCGCTTCGTGATTGCGGCGTCCTCGCTGCCGGATTTCATCAAGGAGCGGCTGCTGGCCCTCAAGGACCAGCGCATCAGCAAGGACGGCGTGGTGATCATCAAGGCGCAGACCTCGCGCAGCCAGGAAGCCAACCGGCAGGACGCCATCGCGCGGTTGCTGGAGCTGATCAACAGCGTCGCGCACACGCCGAAAGCGCGCCGCGCCACCAGACCCACGCGCGGTTCGCAGCAGCGCCGGCTGGACGGCAAGCAGCTGCGCGGCAAGGTCAAGGCCTTGCGCAGCAAGGTGAATGACTAGGGTATTGCCCTGAAGCCTTTTATTGTAAAGGTTGTGGCTATATACCCTTGCCGTGAGTGGCATGAGGTGGTTTGCCGCACGGGTCATGTGCGACAAAAAATAAGCGTTGGGGCCGGCGCTGCGGGGGGAAGCATGCGGCGTAATGCCTGCGGCAATTACGCCTACGGTGCTGCAGAGATTACGCACCTGTGGTGTCATTTGTATCGCATTCTTGCGACAAAATTACATTGTGCGGTAGTATTTGAGGGGCATTTAAGACTCGCAAACAAAAGACTACCAGGGAGCAGAAACATGGGTAAAGTAAACAAATTAATCAAAGTAAGCTTGGCCAGCCAAACAGTGGAAGCGTATGAGGATCGATTTGTAAAATATAAATTTGATTGCGTGACGGGCGATGGCGACCACCCAACAGACAAAGGGGTCTTTAAAATACTACGCAAACAGCACCCCTATAGAAGTCGAACCTATAATGTTCAAATGGACTACGCATTGTTTTTCACGTCCGACGGGCTTTGTTGCACAACTCCCCGCACCTGAGCCTGGCGGGTAAACTCCGGTGATGACCAAGCCCGCCCCAGCCAAGTACAAAACCACTAACTGGCGTGACTACGACGCCGCGCTCAAGGCGCGCGGCTCGTTGCTGATCTGGCTTGATCCAGCCATGCAATGGTATGCCCCGGCCGGCGGCAAGGCCGGGCGGCAGCCCACCTTCTCCGAGGCCGCCATCCAGTTTTGCCTATCGATCAAGGTGCTGTTCGGCCTGGCTCTGCGCCAGACCATCGGCATGGTCGAGAGCCTGATCAAGCTGGCCGGCCTCGACTGGCAGGCACCGAATTACAGCACGCTCAGCCGTCGTCAGCAGACTCTGACAGTGCGGATTCCGGCGCGACGCAGCCAGGGTGGCTTACACCTGCTGATCGACAGCACCGGCATCCAATTCCTCGGCGAAGGCGAGTGGAAACGCAAAAAACATGGCGCCGAATACCGCCGGCAATGGCGCAAGGTGCATCTGGGCATTGATGCGCAAACGCTGGAAATCCGCGCAATTGAGGTCACCGGCAATGGCGTCGGTGATGCACCGGTTCTGCCGGATTTGCTGGCGCAGATTCCAGCCGACGAGCCGATTGCCAGCGTTCGCGCCGATGGCGCTTACGACACCAAGGCGTGCCATGCCGCGATTGCGGCACGCGGGGCGGAAGCAATCATTCCGGTACGCAAAAACGGCCAGCCGTGGAAAGACCAAAGCGACGGCGCCAGGGTGCGGAACGAAGCGCTGCGCGCGATGCGCCGGCTGGGGCCCGCGATCTGGAAACGCTGGAGTACTTACCACCAGCGCAGTCTGGTTGAAGCCAAGATGCGCTGTTTCAAATTGCTGGGTGAACGGGTGAAGGCTCGCACGTTTGAGCGGCAGGTAGCGGAGCTCCAGGTTCGTGCCGCCCTGCTGAACCGCTTCACACAGTTGGGCACACCGGTGACGGTGCGCGTGGCCTGAATCCGTCAGGGGGTTGGGGAGTCTCGGCCTGTGGCTGAGTTATGCAACAGAGCC
>NZ_ATZJ01000048.1 GCF_000428145.1 Chitinilyticum litopenaei DSM 21440
CTCACCCGGCCCGCAAGGGAAGATCAACGCCACGAGTACGTCAACGTCACGATTGCAACGCAGAAGCAGTGATGGCCCATTGGTCGAACCGGCGGCGGGCAAACCTGATGGATTCCCAGTGCGCGAAGCACGCTAAGCCGATAAGGACCCGCCGCGCGAATAGCCCATCATGGTCCGGGCGATTGAGCCCAACGCAGAGGCCGGATATACGTGCGCAGTCGATCCAGCGACCAGAACTGCGGAATGCTTGCAAACCGGGAGGAGTCCATATACGGAATCCAGTGGCAATGCCAGTTCGAGCGTCGCTCTGGATGCCGGCCTTCGCCGGCATGACGAGTTGCTGAGCTGGCTGCCTAATCAGGTTTGGAAATGCCTGCCTCCAGCGGCTGAATGTTGCGCGAGTGGGCAGGCGCGTGCAGCCCGTGCCGGAGATGGGGAAGCACACCCAGGACTGCAGTAAATTGATGGCGCGTTAATGTTGGGTATCAAGGCGCAACCCTTTTCTATAAAGGGTTGTGGGCGTATACCTCGTGTATGCTTTGTCATCGCCCTCCTGTCGGGTGTGCAAGGGCAGACGTGCTGGCGTGCATGGGCTATCGTAAAGGCAGATGATCGATTGCCCTGCCAGGGCGGGAGTTTGCGATGATCGGCGCCCGGATTGCCTGTGTTTGCAGTGCCCTGCTGCTTGGCGGCTGTGCCGCACTCTTGCCCAGTTCCGCACAACAAAGCCATGCCCCCTGGCCGGATTACCAGACGGCCGAGCGCACTTTCCGGCAGGTGCAGATCGAGACGACCAGCCTGCAGGATTTGCATGCGCTGGGCATTGATCCCGGTCGCTCGCCCAATATCCTGCTGCTCAGTCATGCCGACCTGATGCGCCGCCTGGCGCTCAGTGGCGGCGGCGATCCGGCCTGGCTGGCTCCGCAGATTCAGGCCTGCATCAAGGCGCAACTGGCCTGCTTTGCCTACGAGATCGAGCAAAAGAGCATCAGCCGCCAGCGCAATGGCAATTTCTTTCTGGATTTTCTGGGCTTTCATCGCCGCACGGCGGTGAGTGGCTGGCAATTCGACGCGCTGTTCATCATCCACAACGACGTCGTCGTCTACAAGCTGTGGAGCGGCACGCCGAGCATCGAAAGCGTCGAGAAGGAAACCACGCCACTGGGGCCGCTGCAGAATTTCGATCCATCCGTGCTCGGGCTTTGACGGCTATCCTGGCTCGGGTATGAGGCTGCAGCTCTTTTCCTTGTTGAGTGACAGGTATATACCCATGAAAAAAGCCCCGCAATGCGGGGCTTTTTTCATGGCAGGGGCTGCCGATTACAGCAGATGCTTGATGGCATCGCGTTCTTCGGACAGTTCCTTGGCACTGGCGTCCATCTTGCCGCGGCTGAATTCGCTGATTTCCAGGCCTTCGATGATGGTGTACTTGCCATCCTTGCAGGTTACCGGATAGCCGTAGATCAGGTCGCTGTAGCCGTACTCGCCATTGGCCGGAACACCCATGGTGACCCAGTCGCCTTCCGGAGTGCCCAGCACCCAGTTGCGGATGTGGTCGATGGCGGCATTGGCGGCAGAAGCGGCGGAGGAGAGGCCGCGCGCCTTGATGATGGCGGCGCCACGCTGTTGCACGGTCGGGATGAATTCGCCTTCCAGCCACTTCTGGTCGTTGATCAGGCTGGCAGCATTCTGGCCTTTCACTTCAGCGTGGAAGATGTCCGGATACTGGGTGGCGGAGTGGTTGCCCCAGATGGTCATCTTCTTCACGTCGGTCACGGCGACGCCGGTCTTTTGCGCAATCTGGGTCAGTGCGCGGTTGTGGTCCAGACGCATCATGGCGGTGAAGTTGGCCGGGTTCAGATCCGGCGCGTTCTTCATGGCGATGTAGGCATTGGTGTTGGCCGGGTTGCCGACCACCAGCACCTTCACGTCACGCGAAGCAACGGCATTCAGTGCCTTGCCTTGCGTCGTGAAGATGGCGCCGTTGGCTTCCAGCAGGTCCTTGCGTTCCATGCCCGGGCCGCGCGGACGCGCGCCGACCAGCAGGGCGATGTCGGCATCCTTGAAGGCAACCATCGGATCGTCGGTCTGTACGATGCCGGCCAGCAGCGGGAAGGCGCAGTCATCCAGCTCCATTACCACGCCGTTGAGCGCCGGCAGGGACGGGGTGATGTCCAGCAGTTGCAGGATCACCGGCTGGTCCGGGCCCAGCATGGCGCCGGAGGCAATGCGGAACAGCAGGCTGTAGCCAATCTGGCCAGCAGCGCCGGTAACGGCTACGCGTACAGGTTTCTTCATGGTCATGAACTCCGTGGGCTGGGATGCTCGCTGTCATCCCTTTTTACAATGAAAACGGTCTCGGAATGCCGCGCCTGGGTGCGTCATTCGGGTGCCGCGCAGTGTAACACGCGGGCGCGTGCTGTGCCTTTATTGTGCCATTTTCTGAAAAAATCGTGTTACATCTTTTGTCTTATATAAGACTCGTGCTAGACTCGCCCGCAATAAAGTGTTAAAAAGCACATCGAAACATTGATCATGAGCAAACTTGCTGCACAACCGCTGTATCGACAGGTCCTTCGCGAGGTCATGACTGCCATTGAGGCAGGGGAGTGGGATGAAGACGAATCCCTGCCCAGCGAGCCGGATCTGGGTCGCCGCTTTGGCGTGAGCCAGGGGACGGTGCGCAAGGCGCTGGATGTGCTGGTGGCCGATGGGGTGTTGTATCGGCGCCAGGGTGTCGGGACTTTTGTGGCCGGCACCAACGATTTTCTGCTGCGCGGGCAATTCCTGCCGCTGGCAGGCAAGGACGGCATCAAGCCCAGTGTCGAATTGCTGGGTTGCGTGCGCATCCACGCGGGCGAACAGCTGGCGGACATTCTGGGTTTGCGGCGCGGCGCCACACTGTGGCAGGTAAGGCGCCTGCTGCGGGTGGACGGGCAGGTGGTCGGGCTGGAAGAAATGCTCTTGCCGGAGGCGAATTTTCCGAGCCTGGAAATCCGCCGGATTCGCGAGCTGAAGGGTAATCTGCGCGAGTTATGCTGGCGCGACTTTGGTGTCCGGCTCAAGGATGGCGAGGTACGCTACCGCGCCGTGCACGCCGGGCAGACCGAGGCCCGCCTGCTGCAGATGGATGTCAGCGAGCCGCTGCTGCAGCTGGTGCGGCTGGCACGTGATTTCGACGGCAAGCCGCAGGTGTGGAGCGTGGCCTGGCTGAGAACGGAAGAATTGGCCTTCGAGCCGTCGCAAAAGATGGTGTGAGGGCAGGGTAGTTCAGGATTTGGGCCGGCGCCGCAAGGTGTGGCCCGGAGGGTGGCGGCTGATACCGCCTTGTTTAGAGAGAAGAGGATAGCGCGTTATGCAAAAAACACGCCCCAAGCATCTGGATCTGCGGGTCATCAAATTCCCGCTGCCAGCCATCGTGTCCGGCCTGCACCGCATCAGCGGTGCCTTGCTGGCCTTGTCCATCCCCTTCGTGCTGTATGCACTGGAAGGTTCGCTGGCGAGCGCCGAACGCTTTGAGGCGTTCAAGGCCTGCATCGGCAATCCGCTGGTCAAGCTCTTCCTGCTGGTGGTGCTGTGGGGCTTCATGCATCACGCCTGTGCCGGCACGCGCTTCCTGTTCCTCGACATGCACAAGGGCGTTGACCTGAAAACTGCCCGCCTGACTTCCTGGGTCGTCATGATCGTCAGCCTTTCCCTCACTGCCGCTATCGGAGCTTACGCATGGTAAACCGTCACGTAGTCGGCGCCCATTACGGCCTGCGCGACTGGCTGGTGCAACGCGTCACCGCCGTCATCATGCTGGTCTATGCCGTTGCCGTGGGCGCTTTTGTCCTGTTCGCCGCCAAGGCCGGCTATGCCGACTGGCAAGAACTGTTCTCCTGTACTTGGGTGCGGGTGCTGAGCACCGTTACCGTGCTCGCGCTGCTGTGGCACGCCTGGGTCGGCATTCGCGACATCTGGATGGACTATGTCCAGCCGCTGGGCCTGCGCGTCACCTTGCACGTGCTGACCATCCTGTGGCTGATCGGCAGTCTTGTTTACTCGGTTAAAGTAGTGTGGGGTGTATGAGTATGGCCATTCCTGTTCGCAAGTTTGATGCGGTCATCGTCGGTGCCGGTGGCGCCGGTCTGCGCGCCGCACTGCAGCTGTCCGAGGCCGGCCTGAAAACCGCCGTATTGTCCAAGGTTTTCCCGACCCGTTCGCACACCGTTGCCGCTCAGGGTGGCGTCTCTGCTTCGCTGGGCAACTCCGAGCCGGATCACTGGCACTGGCACATGTACGACACCGTCAAGGGTTCGGACTGGCTGGGTGACCAGGACGCCATCGAATTCATGTGCCGCGAGGCACCGAATGTCGTGGTCGAGCTGGAACACTTCGGCATGCCGTTCGACCGCAATGCCGACGGCACCATTTACCAGCGCCCGTTCGGCGGCCACATGTCCAACTTCGGCGAAAAGCCGGTGCGTCGCGCCTGTGCTGCTGCCGACCGTACCGGTCACGCGATGCTGCACGCGCTGTATCAGCGCAATGTGCGCGCCAATACCCAGTTCTTTGTGGAATGGATGGCGCTGGATCTGGTGCGCGACGCCGAGGGCAATGTGCAGGGCGTGGTGGCCATGGAAATGGAAACCAGCGAAATCTATGTGTTCCAGGCCAAGGCAACGCTGTTCGCTACCGGCGGCGCGGGCCGCATCTATGCCTCGTCGACCAATGCCTTCATCAATACCGGTGACGGCCTGGGCATGGCGGCGCGTGCCGGCATCCCGCTCGAAGACATGGAATTCTGGCAGTTCCACCCGACCGGCGTCGCCGGCGCGGGCGTGCTGATTACCGAAGGTGTGCGCGGTGAAGGCGGCATTCTGCGCAATGCGCAGGGTGAGCGCTTCATGGAGCGCTATGCGCCGAACGCCAAGGATCTGGCCTCGCGCGACGTGGTGTCGCGCGCCATGGTGACCGAAATCAACGAAGGCCGCGGCTGCGGCCCGAACAAGGATCACGTGCTGCTCGACATCACGCACCTGGATCCGGAAGTCATCATGTCCAAGCTGCCGGGCATTCGCGAAATCTCGATCAAGTTTGCCGGTGTTGACCCGATCAAGGCGCCGATCCCCGTTGTGCCGACCTGTCACTACCAGATGGGGGGTATACCGACCAACTACAAGGGTGAGGTTGTGGTTGACGGCAATACAGTCAAGGGTTTCTATGCCGCCGGTGAAGTGGCCTGCGCCTCGGTGCACGGCGCGAACCGCCTTGGCACCAACTCCCTGCTCGACCTGCTGGTGTTTGGCAAATCGTCCGGCAACAGCATGATCGACTTCATCAAGACTGCCCCCAAGGATCTGCCGGAACTGCACAAGGCCGATGTCGAGCGCTCTGTTGCTCGCGTCGAACGCCTGAACAACCAGAAAAATGGCAGTAATGTGCACGAAGCCCGTGATGCCATGCAGCGCACCATGCAGGCGCACTGCGGCGTATTCCGCTTCAAGGACATGCTGGCCAAGGGTGTCGAGAAGATTCTCGAAGTCGAAAAGATGGTGCAGACCACCGAAATCGCCGACAAGTCCAAGACCTTCAACACTGCCCGCATCGAAGCGCTGGAGCTGGAAAACCTCATCGAAGTGGCCAAGGCCACGATGATTTCCGCCAATGCCCGTACCGAATCGCGCGGTGCCCACGTTCGCGACGACGCTGCCGATACGCCGGAAAACCCGAACGGCCGTGACGACCAGAACTGGCTCAAGCACACCCTGTGGCACCGTGACGGCAACCGTCTGGACTACAAGGCCGTGAACATGAAGCCGCTGACGGTCGAGACCATCGCACTGAAGACCCGCTCGTACTAAGAGGCCAAGGATATGAGCATGCAAACCGTCAAATTCCGCATCTACCGCTATGACCCGGACAAGGATGCCAAGCCCTACATGCAGGACATCAGTGTCGAGGTTGACCCGAGCACCGAGCGCAAGCTGCTCGACGCGCTGGTCAAGCTGAAGGTCGTTGACGAGTCGCTGTCGTTCCGGCGCTCCTGCCGTGAAGGCGTGTGCGGCTCCGACGCCATGAACATCAACGGCAAGAATGGCCTGGCCTGCATTACCGACATCGATACGCTCAAGCAGCCGATCGAAGTGCGCCCGCTGCCGGGCCTGCCGGTCATCCGCGACCTGATCGTCGACATGACGCAGTTCTTCAAGCAGTACCACTCGATCAAGCCCTATGTGATCAATGACACGCCGGCGCCGGATCGCGAGCGCCTGCAAAGCCAGGAAGACCGCAAGGAACTCGACGGCCTGTACGAGTGCATCCTGTGTGCATGCTGTTCGACCTCCTGTCCGTCGTTCTGGTGGAACCCGGACAAGTTCGTCGGTCCGGCAGGCCTGCTGGCCGCCTACCGCTTTATCGCTGACACCCGCGATACCGCGACCAACGAGCGTCTGGACAACCTGGAAGACCCGTACCGCCTGTTCCGCTGCCACACCATCATGAACTGCGTTGATGTGTGTCCGAAGGAACTGAACCCGACCAAGGCGATCGGCAAGATCAAGGAACTGATGCTCAAGCGCGTCGCGTAAGGGCAGGCGTGCACATGGACGACATTCACCTGAAACGGCTGGTGTGGCGCTCGCGCCGCGGCCTTCTGGAACTGGATCTGCAGCTGGAGCGTTTTGTGGCGGAGGTGCTGCCCACGCTCTCGGCTGCCGATCTGGCCGAATACGAAGCCGTCCTGCTGCTGCCGGACAACGATTTTCTCGATTATCTGAACGGCAAGGCCGACTGCCCGGATGCGCGCCTCAAGCCCATGCTTGAACGCATCCGCGCAGCACAACACTAGACTTTTCGGCCTTTGCCGAACTTCACACAGGAGTATTTCTGCGATGGACAAGAAGGTAACTCTCTCCTACAACGGCGACCAGTCGCTCGATCTGCCGGTGCTGGATGGCACGCTGGGCCCGTCCGTAGTGGACATCCGTACCTTTGCCAAGACCGGCATGTTCACGTTCGATCCGGGCTTTCTGGCAACCGCTTCCTGCGAATCCAAGATCACCTTCATTGACGGTGACCAGGGCCAGCTCTACTACCGCGGCTACCCGATCGAACAGCTGGCCGAAGGCGGCTCCGACTTTCTGGAAACCTGCTACCTGCTGATCTACGGCGAGCTGCCGAGCAAGGCGCAGAAGGACGAGTTCGTCAAGACCGTGACCGAGCACACCATGGTGCACGAGCAGCTGACCCGCTTCTGGCAGGGTTTCCGCCGCGACGCACACCCGATGGCCATGATGGTTGGTGTGGTTGGCGCGCTGTCCGCCTTCTATCAGGACAGCCTGGATGTGTCCAACCCGCGTCACCGTGAGGTCGCCATCTATCGCCTGCTGTCGAAGATCCCGACCATCGCCGCGATGTGTTACCGCTACAGCCAGGGTCTGCCGTTCGCGTATCCGCGCAATGACCTGAGCTACACCGCGAACTTCATGCACATGATGTTCTCCACCCCGTGCGCGCCGTACGAGCCGAATCCGGTGCTGGTACGCGCACTCGACCGCATCCTGATCCTGCATGCCGATCACGAGCAGAACGCCTCCACGTCGACCGTACGCCTGTCCGGTTCGTCCGGCGCCAACCCGTTCGCGTGCATCGCCGCCGGTATCGCCACGCTGTGGGGCCCGTCGCACGGCGGCGCCAACGAAGCCGTGCTGTTGATGCTGGATGAAATCGGTTCGGTGGAAAACGTGCCGGCCTTCATGGAAGGTGTGAAGAACAAGACCCACAAGCTGATGGGCTTCGGTCATCGCGTTTACAAGAACATGGATCCGCGCGCGGCCATCATGAAGCGTACCTGCGACGAAGTGCTGGCCGAACTGGGCCTGCAGGACGATCCGAAGTTCAAGCTGGCCATGGCGCTGGAAAAGATTGCGCTGGAAGACGAATACTTCGTCTCCCGCAAGCTGTATCCGAACGTCGACTTCTACTCCGGCATTGTGCAGTCCGCGCTGGGCATTCCGGTGGAAATGTTCACCGTGATCTTCGCCGTGGCGCGCACCGTGGGCTGGATCAGCCACTGGAATGAAATGATGTCCGATCCGGGCATGAAGATCGGCCGTCCGCGCCAGCTTTACACCGGCGCCCCGCGTCGCGATTACGTGAAGATGGAAGACCGCTAATTCGGTGAACGCCATCGCCGGCTGGGCCGGCGGTGGCGTCCTTGCATTGACCGGACACAAGGGCATCAGCTTGCAGCGAGCCCTGTACCCCAGAAAACAGGATTAACCACGGCAATGAGAGAACTCCAGTCCAACTCCCACCTTTTTGGCGGGAATGCTCCTTTCGTGGAGGAGCTCTACGAACAGTATCTGGCCGACCCGTCGTCCATCGACGGGAACTGGCGTGACTATTTCGACCAGCTGCAGCAATCGTCCGGCGGCACTGATCGCGACATCCCCCGTGCGCCCATCGAAGAGTCGTTCCGCCAGCTGGCCCGTCAGCCCTACCGTGCTGTCGCGACCGTCGATGAAGCCGCCACCCGCAAGCAGGTTGACCTGCTGCGCATGATCCAGGCTTACCGCATCATGGGCAGCCGCGCGGCCAGCCTTGATCCGCTGCAGCGCATGGACCAGTCGCAATTGCCGGCGCTCGACCCGAAGACCTACGGTTTTGGCGATGCCGACATGGCTTCCAGTCTGGGCACCAATATCGAAGGCATGCCGCGCGCTACCGTTTCGGAGGTGCTGGGATTCCTGAAGCAGACCTACACCGGCAACATCGGTCTGGAATACATGCACGTGACCAACGCCGAAGAGCGCGCCTGGTGCATGAATTTCTTCGAGTCGCGCCGCTCGACTCCGGATTTCAGTCGTGACCAGAAGCTGCGCATCCTGAAGCAGGTCACTGCGGCCGAAACGCTGGAGCAATACCTGCACAAGAAATACGTCGGCCAGAAGCGCTTCTCGCTCGAAGGCGGCGACAGCATGATTCCGGCGATGGATTACCTGGTTCAGGCCGCCGGCACTGCGGGCGTGCAGGAAATCGTCATCGGCATGGCCCACCGCGGCCGTCTGAACATGCTGGTCAACATTCTCGGCAAGCAGCCGCGCGACCTGTTCGGAGAATTCGAAGGGCGCTACAGCACCCAGCTGCCGTCCGGTGACGTGAAGTACCACATGGGCTTCAGCTCGGATATCCCGACTGCCGGCGGCCCGGTACACCTGACGCTGGCCTTCAACCCCTCGCACCTGGAAATCGTCAACCCGGTAGTGGAAGGCTCGACCCGTGCGCGCCAGCATCGCCGCAAGGACCAGACCGGCGCGCAAGTCATGCCGGTACTGATTCACGGCGACTCGGCCTTCATTGGCCTTGGCACCAACCAGGGCACATTCAACCTGTCGCAGACGCGTGGTTACGGCACCGGTGGCACCGTGCATCTGGTCATCAACAACCAGGTCGGTTTCACCACCTCCGATGTGCGCGACAACCGTTCGACGCTGTTCTGTACCGACATCGCCAAGATGGTCGAGGCGCCGATCTTCCATGTGAATGGCGACGATCCGGAAGCCGTCTGCCTGGTGACCGAGGCCGCGCTGGCCTATCGCCAGAAGTTCCGCAAGGACGTGGTCATCGACCTCGTCTGCTTCCGCAAGCATGGTCACAACGAAGCGGACGATCCCTTCGTGACCCAGCCGATGATGTACAAGAAGATTGCCGCCCATCCGGGCGCGCGCAAGAAGTATGTCGAGCGGCTGGTCAACGAGGGTGTGGTTACCGAGGCCGATGCCAACGCGATGATCGACGCCTACCGCGCGGCATTGGATCGCGGCGAGCACGTCGAGCAGACCACGCTCACCGACTACAAGCGTTCCTATGCCGTTGACTGGTCGAAATACATGGGCACGCACTGGCGTCATCCGGTTACTACCGCGATTGCCCAGCCCGACCTGCTGCGCCTGGCAGAGAAGTTCACCAGCTATCCGGAAGGCTTCAAGCTGCGCAGCACCGTCGAAAAGGAGCTCAAGGAGCGCCTGGAGATGGCCCGTGGCAACCAGCCGGTAAACTGGGGCACGGCCGAGCATTTTGCCTATGCCACGCTGCTGACCGAAGGCTACCCGATCCGCATTTCCGGCGAGGATTCCGGCCGCGGCACGTTCAGCCACCGCCATGCCGTACTGCATGACCAGAACCGTGAAAAGTGGGATCAGGGCACCTATATCCCGCTGCAGAACATCAGCGACAACCAGGCGCATTTCCTGGTCATCGACTCGATCCTGAACGAAGAAGCGGTGCTGGCCTTCGAATACGGTTATTCCTCGTCCGCTCCGGACGAGCTGGTGATCTGGGAGGCGCAGTTCGGCGATTTCGCCAATGGTGCACAAGTGGTGATCGACCAGTTCATCACCTCGGGCGAGACCAAGTGGGGCCGCCTGTCCGGTCTGACCATGATGCTGCCGCACGGCTACGATGGCCAGGGCCCGGAGCACAGCTCCGCACGCGTCGAGCGCTATCTGCAGATGTGCGCCGAGCACAATGTGCAGGTGCTGATGCTTTCCGAATCGGCACAGATGTTCCACGCGCTGCGTCGCCAGATGGTTCGCCCCTACCGCAAGCCGCTGATCATCATCATGTCGAAGAAGCTGCTGCGCTATAAGGACTCGATGAGCCCCATCGAGCACTTCAGCAGTGGCGAATTCCGCACGGTGATCGGCGACAACGGCGAGGCCGATGCCAAGAAGGCCAAGCGCGTGATCTGCTGTTCCGGTCAGGTTTACTTCGATCTGCTGAACGCCCGCAAGGAGCGCGACATCAAGGACATCGCCATTGTCCGCATCGAGCAGCTCTATCCCTTCCCGACCGAAGAACTGCAGGCCGAACTGGCCAAGTTCCCGAATGCGAAGGAAATCATGTGGGTGCAGGAAGAGCCGAAGAACCAGGGGGCGTGGTATCAGATCCGCCACCGGCTTGAAGGCGTGCTGGCACCGAAGCAGACGCTGTCGTTTGCCGGTCGCCCGTCTTCCGCTTCGCCGGCCGTGGGCTACATGAGCAAGCACAATGCCCAGCTCAAGGCCTTTGTCGATGAGGCGATGAGCCTGTAATCCTGCGGCGCCCGAGTCATCGGGCGCCGTTTTCTGCGTTTGTATTGCCAGGATTGTTGAATTGCCTTGCGAGCGAAGCGGACTGCCCGCCGCACAGGACAAGCCGGCCAGCGAGCCGGAAACCCAGAACAAATGGAGTCGTCACCATGATCGTTGAAGTCAAAGTACCGCAGCTGCCGGAATCCGTATCCGAAGCCACGCTGATCAGCTGGAAGAAGAAGGCCGGTGAAGCCGTTGCCCGTGATGAAAACCTGATCGACATCGAAACCGACAAGGTCGTGCTGGAAATCCCGGCGCCGCAGGCCGGCGTACTGGTGGAAATCATCGTGGCCGATGGCGCGACCGTGACCAGCCAGCAGGTGATTGCCAAGATCGATACCGCAGCCACTGCCGCTGCCAGCGCTCCGGCCGCAGCGGCACCTGCTGCTGCCCCCGCTGCGGTGTCCGCCCCGGCTGCCGGTGTAACTGGTGGTCACGCCATGCCGGCCGCCAAGAAGCTGGCTGCAGATGCTGGCATCAATGTCGCCGACGTTGAAGGTACCGGCCGTGGCGGTCGCGTGCTGAAGGAAGACGTGCAGAATCACCTCGCGAAGCCCGCAGCCGCTGCACCGGCTGCCGCACCGGCCATCATCATCCCGGGCGAACGCCCGGAACAGCGCGTGCCGATGAGCCGCCTGCGCCAGCGCGTGGCCGAGCGTCTGCTGCAATCGCAGTCGACCAACGCCATCCTCACCACCTTCAACGAAGTCAACATGAAGCCGGTGATGGATCTGCGCAACAAGTACAAGGACAAGTTCGAGAAGGATCACGGCGTGAAGCTGGGCTTCATGGGCTTCTTCGTGAAGGCCGCCGTTGCCGCGCTGAAGAAGTACCCGATCATGAACGCGTCGGTTGACGGCAACGACATCGTTTACCACGGCTATTTCGACATCGGCGTGGCCGTTGGCAGCCCGCGCGGTCTGGTGGTGCCCATCATCCGTGACGCCGACAAGCTGAGCCTGGCCGACATCGAGAAGACCATCGCCGATTTCGGCAAGCGCGCGCAGGAAGGCAAGCTGGGCGTGGAAGAGCTGACCGGCGGCACCTACACCATCTCCAATGGCGGCACCTTCGGTTCGATGATGTCCACCCCGATCATCAACCCGCCGCAATCCGCGATCCTCGGCATGCACGCCACCAAGGAACGCGCAGTCGTTGAAAACGGCCAGGTTGTCGTTCGCCCGATGATGTATCTGGCGCAATCCTACGACCACCGCATCATCGATGGCCGCGAAGCCGTATTGAGCCTGGTGGCCATCAAGGACGCCATCGAAGATCCGGCGCGCCTGCTGCTCGATCTGTAATCAGCTTCGAGCTTGGCGAGGCGGGGCACTTGCTCCGTCTGGCTGCAAGGTATATTCCTGCGGCCTAATAAATACATGAGATACACGTGCATATCCGGTTGGGTATCGGAATGCACTCAAGCAAAGGAAACAGCATGTCGCAACAATTCGATGTGGTTGTGATCGGTGCCGGCCCCGGCGGTTATGTGGCGGCCATCCGCGCCGCACAGCTCGGTTTCAATACCGCCTGCGTTGACGAATTCAAGAACAAGGCCGGTGAAGCCAGCCTGGGCGGCACTTGCCTGAACGTCGGCTGCATTCCGTCCAAGGCGCTGCTGGAGTCGTCGGAAAACTGGGAACGCATCGAGCACAAGTTCGAAGCACACGGCATTTCCGTGTCCGGCGCCAAGTTCGACGTGAAGAAGATGCTCGAACGCAAGGACGGCATCGTTACCAAGCTGACCCAGGGCATCGGCTACCTGTTCAAGAAGAACAAGGTCGCCAGCCTGCACGGTCACGGCAAGATCGTCGGCCAGCAAGATGGCAAGTGGCTGGTCGAAGTGGCCGACGGTGACAAGGTGGAAACCGTCGCCACGACGCATGTCATCATCGCCACCGGCTCGACGCCGCGCCAGTTCCCGGGCGTGCCGACCGACAACAAGCTGATTCTGGACAATGAAGGCGCGCTGGCAATCCCGGAAATCCCGAAGAAGCTGGGCGTGATCGGCGCGGGCGTCATCGGTCTGGAAATGGGCTCGGTGTGGAAGCGCCTGGGTGCCGACGTGACCATTCTCGAAGGTGCTCCCGGCTTCCTGCTGGCCGCCGACGAAGCCGTGGCGCGCGAAGCCAACCGCATCTTTACCCGCGATCTGGGCCTGAAGATCAGCTGTGGCGTGAAGATCGCCAAGGTTCAGCCCAACAAGAAAGACGTGACCATCGAGTACGCCGACGCTGAGGGCAAGGATCACAAGGACACCTTCGACAAGGTGATCGTGGCGATCGGCCGTCAGCCCAACACCTGGAATCTGGCCGCCGAAGCGGTGGGCCTGCCGCTGGACGAGCGCGGTTTCGTGATTGTTGATGACGAATGCCGCACCAGTTTGCCGAACATCTGGGCGGTGGGCGACGTGGTGCGTGGCCCGATGCTGGCGCACAAGGCCTCTGAAGAGGGCGTGGCCGTGGCCGAGCGCATCGCCGGCCAGCACCCGCACATCGACTTCAACGTCGTGCCCTGGGTGATCTACACCAGCCCGGAAATGGCCTGGGTCGGCAAGACCGAACAGGCGCTGAAGGCCGAAGGCATCGAGTACAAGAAGGGCCAGTTCCCGTTCAGCCCGAACGGCCGTGCGCTGGGTCTGGGTGAAGTGTCCGGCTTCGTGAAGATGCTGGCCTGCGCCAAGACCGACCGCATCCTCGGCGTGCACATCATCGGCCCGTTCGCCTCCGAGCTGATTTCCGAAGCCGTCGTGGCGATGGAGTTCAACGCATCCAGCGAAGACATCGCGCGCATCATCCACGCTCACCCCTCGCTGTCCGAAGCGCTGCACGAAGCGGCACTGGGTTGCGACAAGCGCGGTCTGCACAGCTAACAACACCGGCCGGCTGCGGCCGGCCTGCATCAACATGGCGGACCGGTAAGACGGCCCGCCGGACAACACTCTCCTTACAAAGGGAAAACAGAGATGAATCTGCACGAGTACCAAGCCAAGGAACTGCTGGCCAAATACGGCCTGCCGGTACAAAAAGGCATTCTGGCAACCAACGCTGACGAAGCGGCCGCCGCTTACGACCAACTTGGCGGCAAGTTTGCCGTCGTCAAGGCCCAGGTGCATGCCGGTGGCCGTGGCAAGGCCGGTGGCGTGAAAGTGGTGAAGAGCCGCGAAGAAGCCGCTGCCGAAGCCCAGCGCCTGATCGGCACCAATCTGGTGACCTACCAGACCGACGCCGCTGGTCAGCCGGTCAACAGCGTACTGGTGTGCGAAGACATGTACCCGGTACAGCGCGAGCTGTATCTGGGCGCCGTGGTGGATCGCGGTTCGCAGCGCGTGGTGTTCATGGTGTCCACCGAAGGTGGCGTGGAAATCGAAAAGGTTGCCGAAGAAACTCCGGAAAAGATCATCAAGATCGAAGTGGACCCGCTGGTTGGCATGCAGCCCTTCCAGACCCGCGACGCCGCGTTCGCACTGGGCCTGGCCGGCGAGCAGATCGCTGCCTTCTCCAAGCTGATGATGGGCGCCTACAAGGCCTTCGTCGAAAACGACTTTGCGCTGTTCGAAGTCAACCCGCTGGCTCTGCGTGAAAACGGCCAGCTGGCCTGCGTGGACGGCAAGATCAATCTGGATTCCAACGCGCTGTACCGTCACCCGGAACTGCTGGCGCAACGCGACAAGTCGCAGGAAAACGAGCGTGAAGTGAAGGCTTCCGAATTCGACCTGAACTACGTGGCGCTGGAAGGCAACATCGGCTGCATGGTGAACGGCGCCGGTCTGGCGATGGCCACCATGGACATCATCAAGCTCAAGGGCGGCCAGCCGGCCAACTTCCTGGACGTGGGCGGTGGCGCCACCAAGGAACGCGTGATCGAAGCGTTCAAGCTGATCCTGGCCGACACCTCGGTACAGGGCGTGCTGATCAACATCTTCGGCGGCATCGTGCGTTGCGACATGATCGCCGAAGCGATCATCGCCGCCGTGAAGGAAGTGAACGTGACCGTGCCGGTTGTCGTTCGTCTGGAAGGCAACAACGCCGAACTCGGCGCCAAGATCCTGGACGAGTCCGGCCTGAAGCTGACTTCCGCACAAGGCCTCAACGACGCAGCCGAGAAGATCGTTGCTGCCGTTGCCGCACTGTAATTGAGTGAGGAGTGAGGCGTCAGGCGTGAGGTGTATACCGCGTCTGATGCTCCCTTCTTCGTTCTTATCGAGATGAGAAGGTTGTGATGGCTGGGTTGTGGGCTTACTCCTCACACCTTACCCCTCACACCTCACAAAGGACAAACCATGAGCGTTTTGGTTAACAAAGATACGAAAGTGCTGGTGCAAGGTTTCACCGGCAAGAACGGTACCTTCCACGCCGAGCAGGCGCTGAAGGTCGGCACCAAGGTAGTCGGTGGCGTGACTCCGGGCAAGGGCGGTTCCGAGCACCTCGGCCTGCCGGTGTTCAACACCATGAAGGACGCCGTGCGCCAGACCCAGGCTGACGCTTCCGTGATCTACGTACCGGCAGCGTTTGCCAAGGATTCCATCCTGGAAGCGATCGATTCCGGCGTGAAGCTGATCGTCTGCATTACCGAAGGCGTGCCGACGCTGGACATGCTGTACGTGAAGAAGGCCGTCGACGAAGCCGGCATCCGCCTGATCGGCCCGAACTGCCCCGGCATCATCACCCCGGGCGAGTGCAAGATCGGCATCATGCCGTGGCACATCCACAACCCGGGCCGCATCGGCATCGTGTCCCGTTCCGGCACGCTGACCTACGAAGCCGTGGCGCAAACCACCGCGCTGGGTCTGGGTCAGTCCACTTGCATCGGTATCGGCGGCGACCCGATCCCGGGCACCAGCCACATCGACGCGCTGAAGCTGTTCCAGGACGATCCGGACACCGACGCCATCGTCATGATCGGTGAAATCGGTGGCTCGGCCGAAGAAGAAGCGGCCGAATTCGCCAAGTCCTACGTGACCAAGCCGGTTGTTGGCTACATCGCCGGTGTTACCGCGCCGAAGGGCAAGCGCATGGGCCACGCCGGTGCGATCATCTCCGGTGGCAAGGGCACGGCCGAAGAGAAGTTCAAGGCCTTCGAGAAGGCTGGCATCGCCTACACCCGCAGCCCGGCCGAAATCGGCAAGACCATGTTTGAACTCTTGCAGAGCAAGGGCATGATCTGAGCGGTTTCATCCGCCAGGCTGTAAACACCAACGCCACCGCATAGGTGGCGTTGGTGTTTGTGGGGTATACGGCGGCAGCCAATGTTGTAAAAGGGCTGTAGCTGGATACATAACCTGCTTTCGGAGTTCGCTTGCTGGCGTAGCGATTGGCCGGCCATCAATGGGCAGGGCGACGCAAGGGCGTCAGCGTGTGCCTGAGCTGGCGCCAGCTTTCGTGCAGGATGCTGATGGTGTGGCGCAGCAGCTCGAATTGTTCGGCGTAGCGGGTATGGAGCGTGTAATGGCTGTCGGTCAGTGATTCGATCACCACACGCTGGTCGCTGGCCACCAGCCAGCTTTCGCCCTGTTCCAGCACGATGTCTTCGCCATCGGCGGTCAGCCACAGCCGGCCTTCATTGCATTCGATGCGGCAGCCGCGCACCTGTTCAAGCGTCAGCAGATGATCCTGCAGCAGATGATTTCCGGACATGATGGCCTCCAGCAAGACGGGTGACTCGATGGCAACCATCTTAGGCCTGGGCGCCAAGAGCGATAAGGCACAGACCATAACAGTTTGCAGGATCTCACCGTAACAGCGCCCTGTGCTGTTACGGTGACTTTGTGTGAACTGTAATGCCAAAACCGCGCCAGCCGCGAGCCGGGCAGGGGGCTCGTGTTAGAATCGCGCGAGAACTCGCCCCGCGAGCGAGCCCGCACTACCGGCAGATTGCCGACACGAGGAGTCCACATGGCCAGCATCAAGCAGGAAGACCTGATTGCCAGCATCGCCGATGCGCTGCAGTACATCAGCTACTACCACCCGAAAGACTATATCCAGGCACTGGGTCGTGCCTACGAAGCCGAGGAAAGCCCGGCCGCCAAGGATGCCATTGCGCAAATCCTGACCAACAGCCGCATGTGCGCCGAAGGCCACCGCCCGATCTGCCAGGACACCGGCATCGTCGACTGTTTTGTGCGCGTCGGCATGAATGTGCAGTGGACCGACGCGACCATGAGCGTGACGGACATGATCAACGAAGGCGTGCGCCGCGCCTACCTGCACCCGGACAACAAGCTGCGCGCTTCTGTGCTGCTTGACCCGGCTGGTCTGCGCAAGAATACGAAAGACAACACCCCGGCGGTGATCAACTACGAAATCGTCGCCGGTGACACCGTGGAAATCGACATTGCCGCCAAGGGGGGCGGTTCGGAGAACAAATCCAAGTTCGTGATGCTCAACCCGTCCGATTCCATCGTGGACTGGGTGCTGAAGACCGTGCCGTTGATGGGCGCCGGCTGGTGCCCGCCGGGCATGCTCGGCATCGGCATCGGCGGTACGGCCGAAAAAGCCATGGTGATGGCGAAAGAAGCGCTGATGGACGAGATCGACATTCACGAGCTGATCGCCCGTGGCCCGCAAAACCGCGTCGAAGAACTGCGCATCGAGCTGTATGAAAAGGTCAACGCACTGGGCATCGGCGCGCAGGGCCTCGGTGGCCTCGCCACCGTGCTCGACGTGAAGATCAAGGATTTCCCCACGCACGCCGCCAGCCTGCCGGTGGCGATGATTCCGAACTGTGCCGCCACCCGCCACGTGCATTTCGTGCTCGATGGTTCCGGCCCGGCGCAACTGGAAGTGCCGAAGCTGGAAGACTGGCCGGACGTGCACTGGCATGCCAGCGAACAATCGCTGCGCGTCAACCTGAATACCGTCACCCGCGCAGACGTGGCCAGCTGGAAACCGGGCCAGACACTGCTTTTGAACGGCAAGATGCTCACCGGCCGCGACGCCGCGCACAAGCGCATTGTCGACATGCTCAACAAGGGCGAAAAGCTGCCCGTGGACTTCACCAACCGCTTTATCTACTACGTAGGCCCGGTCGATCCGGTGCGCGACGAAGTCGTCGGGCCGGCTGGCCCGACTACGGCCACGCGCATGGACAAGTTCACCGACCAGGTGCTGGAGCAGACCGGCCTCCTGGGCATGATCGGCAAGGCCGAGCGCGGCGCAGCGGCCTGTGAGTCGATCAAAAAGCACCAGTCCGTCTACCTGATGGCGGTGGGTGGCGCGGCTTACCTCGTCTCCAAGGCGATCAAGGCCAGCAAGGTTGTCGGTTTTGACGACCTCGGCATGGAAGCCATTTACGAGTTCGATGTGGTCGACATGCCGGTGACGGTGGCTGTCGACAGCAACGGCACTTCGGTGCACGCCATTGCGCCGAAGGAATGGCAGGCGAAGATCGGCAAGATTCCGGTGACGACGCTGTAATTGCCTGTGAGATGTAAACCCAAAGCCCCGGTGATGCCGGGGCTTTGGGTGTGAGACTCGGGCTCTGGTCAGGATGCCGTGACATCCGGCGACCTTGGGCCGTAGTTTGGCTTCTTGCTGTTATAGCCTCTGTAAAACGAGTACAGCTAAAACCAATTCTTGATTTCATATCCGCAGGCCTTGAGTTCTTGGGCAACTGCGGACTTCCACGCACCTTGCTCATCAAGGCCGACATAGACAATACCGCTAATGTCATTGGGTGTTTCTATGTCTCCTTTGACAAGCGGGCAGACGTTCTCTCTGCCGAGCTTGGCCATCAAGTACCCATGCTCAAAGACAACATTTTGTCTTGCGCGATGTTTGGGATGGAGTTTGGTTTCATGCGTACCGCGTCCATGATCGCAGGGTGTGTAAAGCACAAGAGCAAAATCGGCATCGTTGGAGTAACGCTCGATCTTTTCAATAATGGTCATTCCTGCGCTGGCTTGCTCATGCAGGATGATAGATTGAAGACCAATTCTTTCGATGAATCGTGCAACCTCCTGTTTTGCCTCGTTATCACGCCCGTGCACAATGAAGACCTTGCGCTTGTTTCTAGCGACAAAGGACTTTATTTCTGCTGCAGCCGGTTGTTCTGTTGAGCTTTCAATAGGGGAGGCCCCAAACTCCAGCAAGTCAAGCAAGGGGGTGAACTCTTGCGACAGGTAAGTTCGACGCTCAGCATAAGTACCGAACTTGCCCTTGATAAAGCCCCAGAATGATCCGAGATTTCGATTTGATCGGACGAATGATGGAATTAGCGGGGCAAGCTGTGAGTCTGATAAAAATTCATGACGAAGTGCTTCGTATTCTGAGGAGTCAGCAGGGGCCCCTGTCGCATGTGCAACAAGCAGATTCACCAAATAGTTCGCTTTATCGAACTTTGTGTAGAGGAAGTCGAGACTCATGGAGTGTGTCCGAATTTTCGTAAACGACATATTTCCTACGGCTGAGGGAGCCCGTTTTCTAGCTGGATGGTAAAGCGCATCGATGTCGCTTTCCAGTCCCGGATCGGGACCGGCAATTTTCGCTGATTTTTCGCAGTACTAGGAAGAACGGTATCTAGGTGATTCTGCTCTAGGTATTGCCATGCAACCCCTGGTTTTATTTGGCTTCGGCGGTATACCTAGCACGTAGGTTGGGTTGAGCGTAGCGAAGCCCAACACGGTTTGCCGTACAGATTCATTCGCAAAAATTCCAGTTACATCGCCGTCAGCCTCCTGATCTGCAGGCAATACTCCCGCACGGGCATGGCTATGAATTGATGGATGCTGCTGGTGAAAAATTCTTCTGGTTTGTTGGGCACTGTTGGGCTTCGCTACGCTCAACCCAAGCTACGCGAAGCTCTGGGTATTGCCATGCAGCCCTTGGCTTGATTGGGCTGTTGCAGCATACCCGATGGGGCGAGGCGTTGACGCAATGCGGCCAAGCTACGGCGCCACACCCTCATGAAACACCGCCTCGATATTGTAGCCATCGGGGTCGAGCACAAAAGCGGCGTAGTAGTGCGGGTGGTAGTGCGGACGCAGGCCGGGGCCGCCGTTATCCGAACCACCTGCTGCCAAAGCTGCAGCGTGGAAGGCTGCCACTTCCGCTTCGCTGCGGGCGCGAAAGGCGAGGTGGGTGCGCGGGGTGGCGGGGTCGCCCTGGCTGATCCAGAAATCGCCGCCGGGGTCATCGCCGCTGGCGGCATGGTCGTCGCCAAAGCCGATGGCTTGCGGGAATTCGAGGCGGATGGTGTAGCCGAGCGCGGCCAGCGTCTGCAGGTAGAAGGCCTTGCTGCGGGCCAGGTCGCTGACGGTGAAGCCGGTGTGGTCGATCATGACGTGGCCTGTGGCTGTTGGCAGGGAAAATGTTATTGAACTTGCCGGGTATTGCCATGCAGCCAAATCAGATATTGGTCTGTAGCCTTATACCTACTAGTGCTGATGCCTCAGCGCAATGCTGTACACGCTGGCAGCGGTCTTGATCGAATCGTGGCGCACACCTTCCTCGCGCAGGTCGGCGATGCGCGAGCGGATGATGTCCACGCCCATGGCTTCCAGCGTGGCGTAGTCGTTCACCACCGGGTCGGCGTCTTCGGCGTGGTAGCGCGCCAGGTAGTCGTCCGGAATCGCTTCGTCGTTGACGATGATCTTGTCGATCTTGCGGATGCCGTGATCCAGGATGGCCTGCAGATGCTGGCCGGCGCTCATGCCGTCGGTTTCGCCGTGCTCGGTCATGATGTTGCAGATGTAGACTTTGTCCGCGCGCGTGTTGGCATTGATGGCCGCGGCGATTTCCTTGACGAGCACATTGGGAATCACGCTGGTATACAGGCTGCCCGGCCCGAGCACGATCACGTCGGCATCAAAGATGGCGTCGATGGCCTGCGGCTCGGCGGCGAAGGGCTGGTCGTAAAACACGCGGCGGATTTTCGAGCCGTGGCTGGCTAGTTGCGATTCATGGCTGACCAGCCGGCCGTCTTCCAGTTCGGCATGCAGCACCGTGGCATGCGGACACACTGGCAACACACGGCCTTTGATCTGCAGTACGCGCCCCATGTGTTCGACCGCCTTGACGAAATCGCCATGCGTCAGCGCAAACAGCGCGGTGAGCAGCAGATTGCCCATCGAGTGGCCATCCAGCGCGTGGTCGCCATGTTCGGACTGGAAACGGAATTGCAAGAGGTCGCGGTAAATGCCCTCGGCCTCGGACAAGGCGATCAGCACGTTGCGGATGTCGCCCGGAGGCGGCACCTGCCAGTCGCGCTGCAGGCGGCCGGATGAGCCGCCATCATCGGCGACCGTCACGATGGCCGTCAGTTCGACGGGAAAGTGCTTGAGCCCGCGCAACAGTGCGGACAAACCGGTGCCGCCGCCGATGGCGACAACCTTGGGATAGCCTGTATTCATGGAGATGCCTGCTGCGCCTGCGATTGCTTGCCTGCGGGCAATTCTACGCCCGTGCTCGCAGATGACCTTTTTTTTTTCCGCGCGGCGTTGCATCACTGCCGCGCCTTCACCGCTTCTGCAGAGATGGCGCTGTTCATGCATCCAGAAAAAAAGCTTGCCGCAAGACGGGCTCTCGGCTAATATGCCGCCTCCTTTGCGGAGAGATGGATGAGTGGTTTAAGTCGCACGCCTGGAAAGCGTGTATAGGTTAATAGCCTATCGGGGGTTCGAATCCCCCTCTCTCCGCCAGACATGCAAGCCGAAGCCCCGCCAGCCGGGGCTTCGGCTTTTTTGCGTGGGCGGCCGCCGGCAGTCCGATTGGCGCGCCAAGGCGTAAGCGCGGCCGCGGCTATGGGCAGGGTGAATGCCGCCATTGACATCAGACAGGGTATTGCCCTGCAGCCTTTGAGGCGCATAGGCTACAAGGCAATACATGGCTATTCCGTGAATGCCGCCCTTTGTATGCGGCGCAATGAGCGGGCCAGCCGTACTGGGGCGGGGCAGGCGCTGATTCAGCGTGCTGCCGATTGCAGCAGGGCGGCCACTTCCGCGTGCAGGGCCGTGCGGCTGGTGGCAGCACCAGGTTCGCGGGCGGCGCCGGCCAGCAGGGCGATGCGGGCGCGAAAGCGCCGTGGCCATTTCTGCATGGCGCTGCCATCCTTGCGGCTGAAAAAGCTGCCCCACAGCCCCTGCAGCGCCAGCGGCACCACCGGTACGGGCGTATCGCGCAGGATGCGGTCGGTGCCCGGCTGAAAGCGCGCCAGCTTGCCGCTGCGGGTGATGTGGCCTTCCGGGAACAGGCAAACGAGGTCGCCTGCGCGCAGGGCGGCGGCGATTTGCTGGAAGGCTTCTTCCTTGAGTCCGGCATCTTCGCGTTCCTGAGCGATCGGAATGGCGCCGCTCAGCCGGAAAATGAAGTGCAGCACGGGCAGGCGATAGATGCGGTGATCCATCACGAAGCGCACCGGGCGGCGGATCGAGCCGGCGATCACCAGGGCGTCCATATAGCTGACATGGTTGCAGACCAGCAGCGCCGCGCCCTGCTCGGGAATGTGGTGCAAATCCTGCTCGCGCACGCGGTAGAGCGTGTTGACCAGCATCCACACCAGAAAGCGCAGGATGAACTCCGGAATCAGCGTGTAGATGTAGATGGCGACCAGGGCGTTGAGAATGGCAACCGTGAGCAGAAGTTCCGGCACGGACAGTCCCGCGCCCAGCAGCACGATGCTCATGCCGGCGGCCACCACCATGAACAGCGAATTGAGGATGTTGTTGGCGGCAATGGCCCGGGAGGTGAATTCCTTTTCGGTGCGCGTCTGCACCAGTGCATACAGCGGGACGATGAACAGGCCGCCGGACAGCCCCATCAGCAGCAGGTCGAGCATGACGCGCCAGTGTGCGGAGGCGCCGACGAAGCTGGCGACGGTCCAGACCGTCGTGCTGGCCGGCAGGCTGGTCAGCGCGAAATAGAGATCAAGGCCAAAGAGGCTGAGCCCCAGCGATCCCAGCGGCACCAGCCCCACCTCGACGCGCCGGCCGGAGAGTTTCTCGCACAGTGCCGAACCGCCGCCGACGCCGATGGAGAAAATGGTCATCAGCAGTGTGTAGACCCCGGGGTCGCCGTGCAGCACCGATTTGGCCAGGTCGGGCAGCTGGGTCAGGTAGACCGCGCCAAAGAACCAGAACCAGGAAATGCCGAGAATGCTGTTGAATACCGCCTTGTTGCGGCAGCTGTGGCGGATGATGTGCCAGGTTTCGCTGGCGATGTTCCAGTTCAGCCGCAAATCCGGTGCGGTCGGGGGCGCGGAAGGCATGCTGCGGCTGGCGAGCCAGCCCAGCAGCGCCACGCCCAGGCAGGCGGCGACAATGAGGATTTCGCCATGCTGGTGCTGGATCAGCAGCGTGCCGGAAATCTGTCCCAGCAGAATGGCGACAAAGGTGCCCATTTCGATCATGCCGTTGCCGCCGAGCAGTTCGTCATCGCGCAGGTATTGCGGCAGGATCGAGTATTTCAGCGGGCCGAACAGCGCCGAGTGCACGCCCATCAGGAACAGGCAGGCCATCAGCAGGCTGGCGATGTGATAGACAAAGCCGATGCCGGCCAGCGCCATGATGACGATTTCGAGAATCTTGATCGCGCGCGCCAGTACGGCCTTGTCGTATTTTTCGGCCAGCTGGCCGGCGAAGGTGGAAAACAGGAAAAACGGCAGGATGAAAATGCCGGCAGCGGCATTGACCAGCGTTTGCGCATCCATGCCGGCGGCGGCCAGGCCATGAAAGGTGATCAGCACCAGCAGCGCGTTCTTGAAGAGGTTGTCGTTGAAGGCGCCGAAGAATTGCGTCACGAACAGCGGCAGGAATCGGCGGGTCTTGAAAAGGTCGAACTGGTTGGGCTGGTGCATGGCGGCGGGCTGCGTCATTGGATCGGGCAAGATGGCGCTAGTCTAGCCCAATCGTTTGCCGGGCGTGTGCACGTGGTATCCCGGTACGGCAAAGCGTGCAGAATCTGACCGGCGCCGGCTCAGCGGCTGTGCCGCTGGCGCGGCACCGGAAGTCAGGCTGGCCAGATCGCGCCGAGCACGCGCGGACCCGTCGCGCCGGTCACCGCCGGCAGATTGCCGGGCAGGCCGGCAAGGCAGCGGTGCGCCAGCCAGGCGAAGGCGCAGGCCTCGACCCATTGCGGGGCAATGCCGGCTTCGGTGGTGCTGAAGACGGGAACGGGCGCCAGTTCGACGGTGAGTTGCTGCATCAGGTGCCGGTTGGCCGCACCGCCGCCGCAGACATACACGGCATCCGGCGTGCCTGCACGGCGCAGGTCGCTGGCGATGGTGCTGACGGTCAGTGTACTCAGCGTGGCGGCCACATCTGCGGCCGCGAGCGTCAGTCCCTGCAGTTTTTCGGCCAGCCAGCCTGCGTGGAAATGGTCACGGCCAGTGCTTTTCGGGGCGGGCAGGGCAAAGTAGGGATCCGCCAGCAAGCGGGCGAGCAGGGCCGGGCTTGCCGTGCCCGATGCGGCCCATTGCCCGTTCTCATCATAGGTATGCCCTTGTGACCCTTGAATCCAGAGGTCCATGAGTACATTACCCGGCCCTGTATCCCAGCCGGTGCTGCTGCCGTCTGCTGCCAGCCAGCTGACGTTGGCAAAGCCGCCGATGTTGACCACTGCGCGGGTCTGGCCGGGCTGGCCAAACATCGCCCGATGAAAGGCGGGAACGAGTGGCGCGCCCTGGCCGCCTGCTGCGACGTCGCGACTGCGAAAGTCGCCGATAACGGGGATGCCGGCAAGCTCGGCCAGCAGGGCATTGTTGGCCAGCTGCAGCGTATAGCCACATTCCGGACGATGGCGGATGGTCTGGCCATGGTTGCCGATGGCAGCAACTGCGCTGGCGGGCAGGCCGGCCAGCTTCAGCAGTGCCTGGCAGACCCGCGCATACGCTTCAGCCAGGGCATTGCCGGCGAGCATGGCGCGGTGCAACTCGTCTGCAGAAGCCGCCTGCAGTGCCAGCAACTCGGCACGCAGCTTGGCAGGCATGTCCATGCTGTGGCTGGCGAGCAGGCGCAGGGACTGGTCTTGCAGCTCGACCAGCACGCCATCAATGCCGTCCAGGCTGGTGCCGCTCATCAAACCGATCAGGTATTCGCCAGTCATGCTCGTTTGCCCGGAAAAAGCGCAATTCTAGCCCGGATCCTTGCCTTGCGGCTCCTTGCGTTGGCCGTGTGCCTGTGCTGGACAGAAGCTAATCCCTGGCCTGAGCGAGGCTGGCCAGGCGGCTGCTTGCCCCGCTGTCCTGCGCGAGCAGGCTGCCCAGTTGTGCGGCCCTGGCCTGCAGGGCCGCCAGCGCCAGGCCCTTCAGCGCCGGCTGCGCCGGCAGGCGTACCAGCCGGGGATCGATGGCCTCGTCATTGCGGCGCACCTCGTAGTGCAGGTGCGGGCCGGTCGAGCGGCCGGTGCTGCCGACAAAGGCGATGGTTTCACCCTGGCGTACGGTCTGCCCGGCCTTCAGGCCGGCAACAGTGCCTTGCAGGTGGGCGTAGAGCGTGCTGTAGGTCTTGTCATGACGGATTTCGACAAAATTGCCGTAGGCGGCATCGCTGCCCACCCGCAGCACGGTGCCATCGCCCGCGCTGTAAACGGGGCTGCCGGCCGGCGCGGCGAAATCCGTGCCACGGTGCATCTGCCAGACGCCCAGCAAGGGATGCAGGCGCATGGCGAAGTGCGAGCTGATCACGGCATCTTCGACGGGCTGGCTCAGCAATGCCGCCTGCATGGCGCGGCCCTTGCCGTCGTAGAAGCGCGCGCTGCCATCGGGCATTTCATGGCGGAAGGCTTCCAGGATCTTGCCCTGCAGCTGGAGGCGCACGGCGAGCAGGCGTGCATTACCCAGGGCCTCGCCATCCACCGTGGCGTGTTCCAGCAGCAGCTGCACACGGTCGCCATGGCCGGCAATCGGCGCCTTGGCAAACTGCGTGCGGATTATTTCATCCAGCTGACGCGATAGCTCTGCCGCAAGGCCTGCCTGAGCCAGGGCCTCGGGAATTTCGCCGGAAATATCCTTGTGAATCAGTTGCTGGCTGATCAGCGGTGTGGGGCGCTCAAGGCTTGCCTGCCACAGCTTTCCGTGTTTCTCCAGCACGATGCGCTGGCCCGTGCTGTGCAGATAGCTGATGCGCAGCGCCTCGCCATCGGCGGTTTTCAGGGCGCGCAACAGGCGACCCGGCCGCAGTTCCAGCAACTGGCCCGCGACCGCATCACCGCGCACCAGCTGGAAAAGCCGTGCATCGGCAATGCCCAGCCGGTGCAGCGCCACGCCCAGCGTATCGCCCTGGCGCAGCAGGGTGTCCTGCCAGAACGGCTGGCGCGCAATGGCGGTGCTGGTGGCAAGCGGTGCGGGCAGGGCGATGACCACCGAAGCGACCGGCGGGCGCTCGGCCGGAGCCAGCTCGGCTACGCCATACGCGCTGAGCGTGATGGCGCCAGGCAAGAGCAGGGCGGCGAGCAGCCAGCCCGGCAGCTGTTGCGGATTGAGAAGCGTACCGGCCGAAGGCAGGCGTCGGAAGGAGAGATTGCGGAACTTGGGCATTGCACCACGGGCATTTTCTGATGTCGCGCGCAGCTTAAGCAAAGATGGGGGAAAATGGAATTTCCCATGGCTAACAGGGACTTGCGCAACCTTACAGTTGTTGTGCGCCACCGCGTGAGTGGGCGGCGCCGCAGATTTGCCTAGGCTCTGTTGAGGTTTGATTGGTTTTTACGCAGCCCCGCCAACTTGCCGGGGCTCACTGCCAGCAGGCGCGGCCGGCGCGCTTGAGCGGCAAGGGCAGTCCGGCCTGGATCAGTGTCACATCCGGGCAGGCGCGGGCGAGAGCCTGGTGCACATGGCCGGCGCGGTCGCGAAAGGCGCGGGCCAGGGCATTGTCCGGCACGATGCCGGCGCCAACCTCATTGCTGACCAGCAGGAGGCGCCGCTGCTCGCCGTCAGGGAGGGCTGCGCCCTGCGCAATGCGGGCTACCTCCTGTTGCAGGGCTGCCAGTTCGACCTGCCAGCCTGCGTCATCGCCGCTGAGCAGCCAGTTGCTGGTCCAGAGCGTGAGGCAATCGACGACCACGCAACTTGCGCGCGTATCGGCGATGGCCGCGGCGAGCTGCAATGGGGCTTCAAGTGTCTGCCAGTGGGGCGGGCGTTCCTGGCGGTGGCGAATGATGCGTTCCTGCATTTCGTCATCAAAAGCCTGGGCGGTGGCGATCCAGCAGACGGACTTGCCGGATTCGCGGGCGATGCGCAGGGCGTGGCTGCTTTTGCCGCTGCGCGCGCCGCCTAGTATCAGTTCGGCGCCTTGGGGCGGGGGAAAGGGAAACATGCGTGCTCCACAGCAAGAAAATCGGTCAGGTCGAATGCTCGCATGGCCGCGCCTGTCCGGATAGCGCCGTGGACAAAAGCCGGCGGCCCACAGCGCCAGAAACGGCCACTGTTGCGGGCCGTTTCCCTTGCCGATCTTGCTGCGGGCTCAGCCGCCGCGCAGCATGTCCAGGCCGCGCTGCAGCAGTCCGCCGGCATCGGGCAGGGTGCCGTCGGGCGTCAGCGAGTCGACCAGCTGCGGCAGCAGTGCCGCAATCTGGCCAGCGGCCGCGCCCGGCTCGATGCCGAGCTTTTCGGCCAGCGGAGCAATGCTGTCGCTGCCAAGGACGGCCTCGATCTGTGCGGCGCTGATCGGCAGATTCTCGCCGGTGCCAACCCAGGACTGGGCGACCTCGGCCAGTCCGCCCTGCTGGAAGCGCTCCACCAGCCCGCCTACGCCGCCTTGCTGCTCCAGCAGCTCGCCGAGCATGCCACCCACATCATTGCCACCGGCCATGCCAGTGATCGCATCCAGCAATCCCATAGTGATCTCCTCGCGTTTAATGGATTGGCGCCTTGCGGCAGCCGTCATGCAGAGTAGCAGCTGTGCATTGCATTGCCATGGCAGCGATGCGACGGCGGGCCGGGCCCGGCTGTTGCCGAATCTTGAATCGGGTATAATCTGCAGTTTTTCGCATTTTCGGGATACCACCATGCCCATCTACGCCTACCGTTGTACAGCGTGCGGCCATGAAGGCGAGCACATGCAGAAAATGGCCGATGCGCCGCTGACCGTTTGTCCTTCCTGCCAGGGCAGCAGTTATGCCAAGCAGCTGACCGCTGCCGGTTTCCAGCTCAAGGGTTCGGGCTGGTATGCCACCGATTTCAAGGGCGGCGGTGCTGCCGCACCCGCCAAGAGCGATGCGGCGCCGTCCTGCCCCGGGGGCGCGTGTGCCTGCCACTGAGCCCGCCAAACCCGCGAGCGGCCACATGGGCAGCCTGCGCCGCTATCTGATCGCCGGCCTCCTGATCTGGGTGCCGCTGGCGATCACGCTGTGGGTGCTCAACCTGCTGATCGGTACGATGGACCAGATCGGCGCCCTGTTGCCGCGCGTGCTGCGGCCGGACTTCTGGCTTTTGCAGGGTATCGCCCCGGATGTGCCGTTCTTCGCGGGGCGTGACCATATACCCGGGTTTGGTGTCGTGCTCACCGTGCTGGTGGTGCTGATTACCGGCGTGCTGGCCACCAATCTGCTGGGGCGTCAGCTGCTGCGTTACTGGGATGGCTTGCTCAAGCGCATTCCCATCGTCAATTCCATCTATTCCAGCGTCAAGCAGGTGTCGGACACGCTGTTCTCCGATTCGGGCAATGCCTTTCGCGAGGCGGTGCTGGTGCAGTTCCCGCACCAGAACGCCTGGACGGTGGCCTTTCTCACCGGCGTTCCCGGTGGTGAAGTGGCTGCGCGGCTTGACGAAGCACTCGGTGGCGAGCTGGTGTCGGTGTATGTGCCGACCACGCCCAACCCGACCTCGGGCTATTTCATCATGGTGCGCCGTGATGACATCAGGCCGCTGGCCATGAGCGTCGATCAGGCGCTGAAATACGTCATCTCCATGGGGGTGGTGATGCCGGCCGCGCCGGCGCCGTCCCCGCAACTTCATTCCACCGCGTCACTCCTGCACGAGCAGGACAAACAAGCATAAAGACAAGGACTAGATAGCCAATGCGTACCAATTACTGCGGCCTGATCAACGAGCAATACCTTGGCCAGACCGTCACCCTGCAGGGCTGGGCCCACCGTCGTCGCGATCATGGCGGCGTGATCTTCATCGACCTGCGCGACCGCGAAGGCATCGTGCAGATCGTCGTCGACCCCGATACCCCGGACGCCTTCGCCACCGCCGACGCTTCGCGTTCCGAGTATGTGCTGGAGATCAAGGGCATCGTGCGCGCCCGTCCGGAAGGCACCACCAATGCCAAGATGATTTCCGGCCAGATCGAAGTGCTGGCCAAGGAAATCGTCATCCTGAACAAGGCCGAAACCCCGCCCTTCCAGATCGACGACGAGCACCTGAGCGAAAACGTGCGCCTGACGCATCGCGTGATCGACCTGCGTCGCCCGCAGATGCAGAAAAACCTGATGCTGCGCTACAAGGTCGCACTGCTGGTGCGCAACTACCTGGACAGCCGCGGCTTCATCGATATCGAAACCCCGATGCTGACCCGCTCGACCCCGGAAGGCGCGCGCGATTACCTGGTGCCGTCCCGCGTGCATGACGGCCAGTTCTTCGCGCTGCCGCAATCGCCGCAGCTCTTCAAGCAGTTGCTGATGGTCGCCGGCTTTGACCGTTACTACCAGATCACCAAGTGTTTCCGCGACGAAGACCTGCGCGCGGACCGTCAGCCCGAATTTACCCAGATCGATATTGAAACCTCGTTCCTGAACGAGGAAGAGATCATGGACATTACTGAGGACATGGCGCGCCATGTGTTCCGCGAAGCCATCGGCGTCGAGCTGGGCAAGTTCCCGCGCATGGCCTTTGACGACGCGATGTTCTACTACGGCTCCGACAAGCCGGATCTGCGCGTTGACCTGAAGTTCACCGAACTCACTGACGTGATGAAGACCGAGGAATTCAAGGTCTTCCGCGGCGCCGCCGATATGGAAGGCGGCCGCGTGGTGGGGCTGCGCATTCCGGGTGGTGCGGAATTCAGCCGCTCGGTCATCGACGAGTACACCAAGTTTGTCGGCATTTACGGTGCCAAGGGGCTGGCTTACATCAAGGTCAACGATGTCTCCAACATCACCAACGAGGAAGGCTCCGGTCTGGCTGCGCCGATCGTGAAGTTCCTGTCGGTGGATGCGCTGAAGACCATCATCGAGCGTACCGGCGCGCAGAATGGCGACATCATTTTCTTCGGTGCCGACAAGCGCAAGATCGTCGACGAGGCTATCGGTGCACTGCGCATCAAGATCGGTCACGAGCGCGGCGAAGCCGGCGGCTATTTCAAGCGCGAATGGAAGCCGCTGTGGGTGGTGGACTTCCCGATGTTCGAATACGACGAAGACGGCAAGCGCTGGAACGCCTGCCACCACCCGTTCACCAGCCCGAAGGTCGAGCACCTCGAGCTCTTGAAGACCAATCCGGGTGCCTGCAAGGCGCGCGCCTACGACATGGTGCTCAACGGCTGGGAAATGGGCGGCGGCTCGGTGCGTATCCACTCGGCCGAAGTACAGTCCACCGTGTTTGACGCCCTGGGTATCGGTGAAGAAGAAGCGCAGAACAAGTTCGGCTTCCTGCTGGATAACCTGAAGTTTGGCGCACCGCCGCACGGCGGCCTGGCCTTCGGTCTGGATCGTCTGGTGACGCTGATGACCGGCGCCGAGTCGATCCGCGACGTGATTGCCTTCCCGAAGACCCAGCGTGCGCAGTGTCTGCTGACCAATGCACCGAACGCGGTCGACGAGAAGCAATTGCGCGAGCTGCACATCAAGCTGCGCAATCCGCCGCAACTGGCGTGATCGCAGCCTGATCGTCATCAGCCAGCAAAAAGGGCCCGCGCTGCGGGCAATGCCGCTCAGTTAAGCCTGAGCGGCATTTTTCTTGACTGGGTAACGGGTTTTGCTCATCTTCACTGCGTGCGGATAGCGCCGCTCGCTGCGACGTGGCGGCAGAATGAAGCGCTTGATGTTGCTGCGCATCGCCTTCAACTTGCCCGGGATCGTGCCCGGTGAGCAACGATTCGAACTCCACAGCCACTCATCCACAATGTAACGCAGCGCCGTCAGGAAACTGATCCGGCATGGCGAAACTGCCGCCTCTTCCGCAATGCGCAGCATCTCCAGCCGGATCAGGTTGTACATCAGCAAGGTCGCCCACAACTCCTGCTTGATCCCCTCGGGCTGCAGGCT
>NZ_ATZJ01000049.1 GCF_000428145.1 Chitinilyticum litopenaei DSM 21440
TGGCATGACGGCGTCGATGAGTCGCAAGGGCAACTGCTGGGACAATGCGCCGATGGAGAGTTTTTTCAACAGCCTGAAAAACGAGCGCGTGTTCCACCGGCGCTACGCGACCCGGTCGGCAGCCAAGGCAGATCTCTTTGATTACATCGAGGTGTTTTACAATCGCAAGCGCCGGCATTCGTCGCTGAATTACGAATCACCGGCAACCCATTACGCAGCCTGGCTGGAGCGAGAAAAGCTGGCCGCATAACCGCTACCTTGGTAGCCGGAAAGCGCGGGTAACCTCAATGGCAATCGCTTGCTGGTCGAGCGGATCGAACTGCTGCGGGCGGCGGTGCAAACCGTCAAACGCAGCCACCCGTTTATCATCCATGGCTGGGTGGTGCTGCCGGAGCATCTGCACTGCATTCTGGAGCTTCCTCCGGGCGACGCCGATTTCGCGTTGCGCTGGCGGCTGATCAAGTTGTTGTTCTCACGCCAGTTGCCAAAGCTTGAGCGGCGCACATTGGTGCGCCAGCGGCGTGGTGAACGCGGAATCTGGCAGCGGCGTTACTGGGAACATCTGATCCGCGATGCGGCGGATTTTGCGGCGCACATGGATTACCTGCATTTCAATCCGGTAAAGCATGGCCTGGTCAGCCGGGTGGCGGATTGGCCGTATTCGACGTTTCACACTCTGGTGAGCACCGGGGTGTACCCGGCAAACTGGGCTGGTGGCGAACAGGCAGCGCTTTATGGCGATTAACAACTGGTCTTGCTACTTGCGGCGCATTGCCGCTGCGCGGCGAATGCGCCCTACATTGTTGATTCGCACCAGCAAGAAGCCCCGCTCTCGCGGGGCTTCTTGTTCAGGGTATTGCTCTACAACCTAATCAATCCAAACCCTCACGCCACATACCCAAGATTCGGCGCCAGATCGCGCTCGGCCTGGGCGACGCTCACGCCGCGGCGGGCGGCGTAGTCTTCCACCTGATCTTTCGTGATCTTGCCCACGCCAAAATAGCGCGCCTGCGGGTGGGCGAGGTAGAAGCCGCTGACTGCGGCGGTCGGCAGCATGGCGTAGCCTTCGGTCAGCGTCATGCCGATGTTCGGCGCGTTCAAGAGCTTGAACAGCTCCACTTTCGACGTGTGATCCGGGCAGGCCGGGTAGCCGGGCGCGGGGCGGATGCCGGTGTATTTTTCATCGACCAGCTCGTCGTTGCTCAGGTTTTCGCCGGCGGCGTAGCCCCACAGCTCGGTGCGCACCTTCCAGTGCATGTGCTCGGCAAAGGCCTCGGCGAAGCGGTCGGCCAATGACTTGAGCAGGATCGCGCTGTAGTCGTCGTTGGCGTCTTCAAAGCGTTTCACGTGCTCGTCGATGCCGATGCCGGCGGTGACGGCGAAGGCGCCGATATAGTCCGTGATGCCTGATTCTTTCGGCGCGATGTAGTCGGCCAGGCACAGGTTGGGCTTCACTTCACCGGACTTGGCCTTGGGCAATTGCTGGCGCAGGTTGTGCCACAGCATCGCAATCTTTCTTTCCCCCTCACCCTGCCCCTCTCCTGAGGAGAGGGAAGGCACCGTCACCGGGTCGTAAATAGCAATGTCGTCGTCGTTCACACTGTTGGCCGGGAAGAAGCCGATCACGCCGGCGGCGGACAGCCATTTTTCCTCGACGATTTTCTTCAGCATTTTCTGCGCGTCGTCGAACAGGTGGCGGGCGGCTTCGCCGACCACTTCATCCTGCAGGATGGCCGGGTAGCGGCCGTACAGCTCCCAGCTCTGGAAGAAGGGCGTCCAGTCGATAAAGGGCACGAGTTCACTCAGATCATACTGGGTATATTCCCGTACCCCAGTAAACGAGGGGGCCACAGGCACATACCCTGACCAATCCGGCGCGAACTTGTTGGCGCGCGCTTCCGCCAGATCGATCAGCTTGGTTCTGTCCTTGGCCTCGAAAATCTCGCGGGCCTTCTGGTATTCGGCTTTTACTTCCGCCACGAACGGTGCTTTCAAATCGTCCGAGAGCAGGTTCGAGCACACGCCCACGGCTCGGCTGGCGTCGGCGACGTAGATCACCTGGCTGTTCTGGTAATGCGGCTCGATCTTCACCGCCGTGTGCACCTTGGACGTGGTCGCGCCGCCGATCAGCAGCGGAATGTCGAAACCCTGGCGCTGCATTTCCTTGGCGACGTGCGCCATTTCTTCGAGCGACGGGGTGATCAGGCCACTCAAACCGATGATGTCGGCGCCGACTTCCTTCGCCTTGTCCAGAATGGTCTGGCACGGCACCATCACGCCCAGGTCGAACACTTGGTAGTTGTTGCAGCGCAGCACCACGCCGACGATGTTCTTGCCGATGTCGTGCACGTCGCCCTTGACGGTGGCCATGATGATCTTGCCCTTGGCCGGCGCGTCGGCCAGGCCCATGGCGATCTTTTCTTCTTCAATGAACGGCTCCAGATGCGCCACGGCGGCCTTCATCACGCGGGCGGATTTCACCACCTGCGGCAGGAACATCTTGCCCGCGCCGAACAGGTCACCCACCACGTTCATGCCGTTCATGAGGTGGCCTTCGATCACGTGGATGGGCCGCTCAACACTCTGGCGCGCTTCTTCGGTGTCCTCGACGATGAAGGTGGTGATGCCCTTCACCAGCGAATGCGTGATGCGCTCCTGCAATGGCAGAGTCCGCCAGCTCAGGTCTTCGCCGGATTTCTGCGCGGCGTCGCCCTTGAAGGATTCGGCCAGCGCGATCAGCGCCTCGGTGTCGGCCAGGCTGTCGCTGCCGCGCATCAGCACCACGTCCTCGATGGCGTCGCGCAGCGCCTGCGGCACTTCTTCGTACACTTCCAGCGCGCCGGCATTCACGATGCCCATGGTCATGCCGCGCTGGATGGCGTGATACAGGAAGACGGCGTGAATCGCCTCGCGCACCTTGTTGTTGCCGCGGAAGGAGAACGACACGTTCGATACGCCGCCGCTGATTTTCGCGTGCGGCAGGTGCTGCTTGATCCAGCCGGTGGCTTCGATGAAGTCCAGCCCGTAGCGCGCGTGCTCCTCGATGCCGGTGGCCACGGCAAAAATGTTCGGGTCAAAAATGATGTCGGCCGGATCAAAGCCGACTTCGTCGACCAGAATGCGGTAGCTCTTTTCGCAGATTTCCACTTTGCGCGCGTAGGTGTCGGCCTGGCCGACTTCGTCGAACGCCATCACGATCACCGCCGCGCCATACATCTTCAGCAGGCGGGCCTGCTCGATGAACTTGTCTACGCCTTCCTTCATGGAAATCGAATTGACGATGCACTTGCCCTGCACGCATTTCAGGCCGTCCTCGATCACTTCCCACTTCGAGCTGTCGATCATGATCGGCACGCGGCTGATGTCCGGCTCGGCGGCGATCAGGTTCAGGAAGGTGGTCATGGCCTTGCGGGCGTCCAGCATGCCCTCGTCCATATTGATGTCGATGATCTGCGCGCCGTTTTCCACCTGCTGGCGGGCGACCTCCAGCGCGGCCGGGTAATCGCCGTTCAGGATCAGGCGGGCAAAGGCCTTGGAGCCGGTGACGTTGGTGCGTTCACCGACGTTCACAAATAAATCAGCGTCCCCAATGTTGAAAGGCTCCAGACCGGAAAGGCGGCACTTGGCCTCGATCTCGGGCAGCTGGCGCGGCGGCAGGTCTTTCACGGCCTGATAGATCGCGGCAATGTGCGCCGGCGTGGTGCCGCAGCAGCCGCCGATGATGTTCACCAGCCCGGCCTCGGCCCATTCGCGCACCTGCGGCGCCATGTCTTCGGGCAGCAGATCATAGCCGGTGGGCGCCAGCGGGTTGGGCAGGCCGGCGTTGGCGTGGACAGATACAAAAGTATCCGAGATGCGGCTCATTTCCTCGACGTAGGGGCGCAGCAGATCGGGGCCGAGCGCACAGTTGAGGCCAAAGGAAATCGCATCGGCATGATGCAGCGAGTTGTAGAAGGCTTCGGTGGTCTGGCCGGTGAGCGTGCGGCCGGACTGATCGGTAATCGTGCCGGAGATCATGATCGGCAGGGCTTCCTGCTCGGGGCGATCGGCAAAGTATTTCTTGATGGCGAACACGGCCGCCTTGGCGTTCAGCGTGTCGAAGATGGTTTCCACCATCAGGATGTCGGCGCCGCCGGTCACCAGGCCGTCGATGGACTCCAGATAGGCCGTCACCAGCTCGTCGAAGGTGACGTTGCGGTAGCCAGGGTCGTTCACATCGGGGCTGATGGAGGCGGTGCGGCTGGTGGGGCCGAGAATGCCGGCGCAGAAACGCGGCTTGGCCGGGTTTTTGGCGGTTTCCGCCACGCACAGGTCTTTCACCAGCTTCGCGGCAGCGTGGTTCAGCTCCCACACCAGCCCTTCCATCTCGTAGTCGGCCATCGCCATCGCGGTGGCGTTGAAGCTGTTGGTTTCGATGATGTCCGCGCCGGCATCCAGATATTGCTGGTGGATTTCCGCAATGATCTGCGGCTGGGTGAGCACCAGCAGATCGTTGTTGCCCTTGAGGTCGACATGCCAGTCGGCAAAGCGCTCGCCGCGATATTGTTCTTCGGAAAGCTTGTACTGCTGGATCATGGTGCCCATGCCGCCATCGAGCATCAGGATGCGTTGTTGCAGCAGGCTTTTTAAGAGTTCGGTACGGGTCATGGGCGGTGTTGTGCGGGTAAACGGAGCAATCGCGCAGTTTACCACGCCGCCACGCCAATTCCGGTCAGTCGGGGACGGGCGCGGCCACGGTACGGCCAGCGCCGGCGTGGGCTGCCGGCACGACCAGCTGGCGATAATGCTCGCGGATGCGCTCGTAGCTGCCATCGGCCTTCATCGCCGCCAGCGTGGCATCAAAGGCGTCGCGCAGCGCCGCATCGCGAAAGCCGACATGCCACCACAGCTCGTGCCCCTGTGGCAGCGGCGCGAGCCGCAGCTGGCGGCTGGCCTCCTGCACCTGCTGCGGCCGCAATCTGGCCAGCCCCTGCAGGCTGGCATGGAACAGCATTTCGTCGATCAGCAGCAGGTCGCACGCGCCATTGAGCCAGCTGAGCACCTGCTTGCGCTGGTCGGGGAACTCCTGATAGCGCCCGAAGCCCTTGCTGGCGCTGACAAAGGCATCGCCAAGACTGATGCGCGCGCCCTGCCAGGCACACACCGCCTTGCCGGCCATGCTGGCCCAGTCGGGATAGGCCTGGCCATCGCGGCTGATGGCAAAGTTGCGATAGACGCTGAAGCGGCCGGAGTAGAACAGCGACTTGTCATCCGGCTGCACCTCGACACCGACATCGATCTGGCCCGCCTTCAGCTCGGCCATCACCCGCAGCACGGCACCATAGCGCCGGATCTGCGGCTGCCCCATGCGCCGCAGCGCTTCATCCATCAGGTCGGGCGCGATGCCCCGGCCGGTCTGGTCGTCGACAAAGGGCGGACGCGCCATGCCATACATCACCTTCAGCGGCTCGGCGGCCTGCGCCGTTGCCAGCAGCATTCCCGCCAATCCCGGCAACCATGCCAATCGCTTCATCCCGCTACTCCCAGGCAGATCGTCCAGACACTATAGCTGCGATACCCGTCAGGAAAAGGAAAGAAACAGCGGACACCTGCACGCCATCCGGCCGCCCGGTGAACCATTTGGCGGAGCCGGGTACTAATCACAATGAAATCAAGACCATGCCGGCGTAGGATTGGCATAACAAAGAAGCAGGAGCAGCGACCATGGAAATCCGCAGCACGCCTTCCAGCTACCCGGTCAGCCAGCCGGTTGCCCAGATCGCCCCAAGCGCGCCCGCCCGCCCAACGGGAGACCTGGCCGGCGAAGTGCGCGAACAGCGCGAAACCCTGAACAGCAACGCCAGGCAGTTCGCCGAAACCGTCTACATCTCGCAGCAGGCCCAGCAGCTGTACGACATCTACACCGAAACGGCGCAGGCCGCCCAGGGCGAAACGGACGAGAGCAGCCAGGGCAATGCCGTCTCCGGCATCACGCCCGAAGAGGTGATCGACGCCACGCAGCAACTGCAAAGCCGCCAGACCACGCTGGCTCTTGCCGAGTATGCCCAGCAGCAGGAGCTGGCCAATGCCGGCCAGCCACGCCCGCAACCACTGGCCGAGCAGCAGGCGACCAGCGAGCAGCAGGCTCCCGACACCCAGCTGGAAGCCCAGCGCCAGGCGGCACAGCGCATCAGCCTTACGGCCTGACCCCCCCTCTCCACGCAACCGGGCGCAAGCCCGGTTTTTCTTTGCCCGCACCACGCTGGTGCAGCGCCTCGACCATTCGTCGGCAAGCCGACGGCAAGGCGGCTATGCTGAAACCGTTTACCGGACTGCAGGCGCCCGCATGCCCAAGTGGCTTCCCTCCCATCCCTTGCTGCACGGCGTTTTGCTGGGTTTGCTGCTGTTCGTCACCGGGCGGCTGTCGCTGCAGCTGGCCATTCCGCCCGGCGTGGCCAGCCCGATCTGGCCACCCGCAGGTATTGCCATGGCAGGCATGCTGGTATTGGGCTGGCGAGCAATACCCTTTGTTTTTCTCGCTTCGTGCCTGCTCAATTATGTGAACGGCATTGCGCCGGGGCAGTACTGGAATGGCCTGCTGGCCCTGCAGGCTGCCGCGATTGCGTTTGGCAGCACCCTGCAGACGGCGCTGGCAGTGCTGCTCTGCCGCCGCTGGGTCAACCGCGACCAGACCATTCCGGCACTGGCCAAACCGGGCGAAGTGTTGCGCTTTTTCCTGCTGTGCGGCGCCCTGGCCTGCATCATCGCGCCCACGGTGGGTGTCGGCTCCCTGGTGGCGCTTGGCGCCATGCCATTCAACCAGGCCGCGCAATCCTGGCTGGCCTGGTGGCTGGGCGATGCGCTGGGCGTGATCGTGGTGTGCCCGCTGATGCTGTGCCTGATGGCCCGGCAGCACGAGGCCTGGCGCGGGCGGCTATCGACCGTGGCCGTGCCGCTGCTCGTCACCGTGCTGCTGCTGGTCGCGGTCACGGCGACGGTGCTGCACACCGAGCAGGCGCGCCTGCAACGGCAATTCGATATCTATGCCGAAACGCTGACGGATCATTTCTATGACGAGCTGACGCATGTGCTGGCCAGCCAGCGCCAGCTGGCCGACCTGTTTCGTACTCCCGATTTCGTCAGCAAGCAGCAGTTTTCGCTGTACACCCTGGGCGTGCTGCAGCGCCAGCCGGAAATCCGCAGCATCTTCTGGGCGCCCCGCATTGCCGCCGCCCAGCGCGAACAGGCCGAAATGCTGGCCCGCCAGCAGGGCTTGCCGGACTACCGCATTCTGGAGCCGGGCCAGACCGGCCCGCGCCCGGCGGCGCTGCGCAGCTATTACGATCCGGTCTGGTATATCGAGCCGCTGGAACACTTTGCCGGCGAGCTGGGGCAGGACCAGAGCGCCGGCGCCGTGCGGCGGCAGGCGCTGGCGCAATCGCACCGCAGGCAGCAGCTCACGGCCTCGGCCCGGCTGCAGCTGCCGGATGCGCCCGCCTGGGGCGTGCTGATCGTGCAGCCGGTGGACAGCCCGCTGGGAGCCGGTCAGCCGCTGCAGCGCGGCATGCTGGGCAGCCTGCTGAATATCGATCTGTTTCTGGAGCGCTCGCTGAGCAAGCTGCAGCGTCCCGATGTGCCGTTCAGCGTGCTCGACCTGAGCGCCCCGGCCGAAACCCGCCTGCTCAGCGGCTTGCCCGAGCAGGCCTGGCCACGCAGCACACTGCGCAACTGGCAGCAGAGCGTCAGCATCGGCGAGCGCAGCTGGCAGATGGTGGTGCTGCCCACCCGCGATTACGTGGCACGCGAAAGCTCCTGGCTGCCCTGGGTGGTGCTGACCACCGGGCTGATTTTCACCGCGCTGCTGACACTGTTCCTGCTGACGCTGTCCGCGCGCACGGCGCTGATCGCCGCCGCGGTCGAGGCAAGCACGGCCGAGCTGGCCGACAGCAACCGGCTGCTGCTGGAGGAAAACCTGCTGCGCCAGCAGACCGAAGCGCAGCTGCGCGCCGCCGCCCGGGAGGCGCAGGCGGCAAATGTGGCGAAGAGCCAGTTTCTGGCGAACATGTCGCATGAAATCCGCACGCCAATGAATGGCGTCGTCGGGATGGCGCAATTGCTGGGCGACTCCGAGCTCAGCCACGAGCAGCGCGAACAGGTACTCACGCTGCGCCACAGCGCGGAAAGCCTGCTGGTCATCATCAATGACATCCTTGATTACTCGAAGATCGAGGCCGGCAAACTGCAGCTGGTGCCCTCCCCCTTCGAGCCCGAGGCGCTGGTGCGCGAGGTGATGGCGCTGTATCAGCCGCAGGCGGAAGCGGCGCAGGTCGGGCTGGCGCTGCAGACGCAATCCGCCTTGCCGGTGCTGCTGGGCGACCCGGTGCGCGTGCGCCAGATTGTCGGCAATCTGCTCAGCAATGGCATCAAGTTCAGCCATGGCGGGCAGGTGAACATCACGCTGGGCCTGGAGGCCGATGGCGGCTGGCTGATCCGTATCAGCGACACCGGCATCGGCATGAACGCCGAGGTGCTGCAGCAGCTGTTTGCCCCCTTCTACCAGGCCGAAGCGGGCTCGACACGCCGCTTTGGCGGCACGGGGCTGGGCCTGTCGATCAGCAAGTCGCTGGTGGAAATGATGGGCGGGCGCATCGAGGTCAGCTCGACGCCCGGGGCCGGCGCCACCTTTGAAGTGCGCCTGCCGCTGCCGCAGGCGCGCCTTGCCGCCGCCACTCCGGGCGGACTGGCAGCAGCGCCGCCGCAGTTCCCCGGTTTGCCGGTGCTGGTGGTGGACGACAATCTGATCAACCAGAAGGTGGCTGGCCAGATGCTGAAAAAACTGGGCGCGACCGTCAGCCTGGCCGGCAATGGCGAAGAAGCGCTGTCCGCCTGCCGCACGGCCGCGTTTGCGCTGATCCTGATGGATTGCCAGATGCCGGTGATGGACGGACTGGACGCCACCCGTGCCCTGCGCCAGGGCGCAGCGGGTGAACACTATCTGCGCTGCCCCATCATTGCCATGACCGCGAACGCCATGAGTGGCGACCGCGAAGCCTGCCTGGCGGCCGGCATGGATGATTTCCTGCCCAAGCCGGTGGTACTGGCCGATCTGGCGGCCATGATGGCGCGCCTCTTGCCGGCTGAAGCCGGACCACGGTTCCCGCTGACGTCGTGAATTTGCCGCCTGCCCGCCGGTAATCGTGCACAGCCGGCCGTCAGAACCGGCGGATAGACTTTCCCTTCCGTAACGCAACAGGGGAAAGTCATGGCACGACATACCGCCATTGCACCCATTGCCGGCCACCTCGCACGCAGCCTTGCGCCGGCCGCCGGCACCTTTGCCAGCGAACTCGCCCGCCACTTCCGCGGGCCCCGGCCCGCCTGGCGCACGGCCAGACTGTCAAGCCGGCCCCGTGCCGCAGCACCCTTGCAGCTCCTTCCTCTAACCCCGGGCACGCGGCGGCTGGCCGTCACCGCACCCCATACGGCACTCACGCTCTACGCACAGAGCTGCCGCCCGCGCCGGCTGCGCGGCTGCCGACTGGATACCGAAGCCTGACGTCCATGCCTCGTACCTGGCTCGCGGCGGCAAGCCGCCATCCGGCGCCGTGCAGATTCGGACCCTGGACGATGCCGCCGCCCCTAGCGCAAGCCTCCTGAGCGCCTTTGCTGCAGCGCAAAATCGGCCACGCAAAATTTATACTGCAGTGCAATAATAAGCCCACTCCCCTTTTCCAAGGCAGGTGATCGAGATGTGGTTGACCCCAGAGCAATGGCACAAATCCTGCGAGCTGCAGTCCGTATTGTCGCGCAGGTTTCAGGAACGCTGGAACGAAGCCGGTGAGCGACTGTTTGACAGCAGCAAGGCGGCGCTGGCCAGCCTGCCGCAGCCGGGCACCGACCCGCAGCGCTGGCTGCAGGACGGCGTCGATTACCTGCGCGACAGCACGCAGCGCCAGACGCTGTTCTGGGATGTGCTGCGCCAGCGCGGGGACCAGTATCTGCAGCACGAGGCGGCCGGCAAGCCGCCGGTGCTGCATTTCGATTACGAGATCGTGCAGGATGGCCGCAGCTTCATGCGCCCGGTGAACTACGCGCTGGTGCGCATCGTTCCGCCCAAGGGCAGCGCCTCGGTCGATCCGCAACGCCGCCCCTATGTGATCATCGACCCGCGCGCCGGCCACGGCCCGGGCATCGGCGGCTTCAAGCAGGATTCGGAAGTCGGCATGGCGCTGAAAGACGCGCACCCGGTGTATTGCGTGATCTTCTTCCCCGAGCCGGAGCCGGGCCAGACGCTGGCCGACGTGACGCTGGCCGAGCAGGAATTCCTGCGCTTTGTGGCGCGCGAGCACCCGGACGCCCCCAAGCCGGTGCTGGTCGGCAACTGCCAGGGCGGCTGGGCGGCGATGCTGGTTGCCGCCACCGCGCCGGATCTGGTCGGTGCCGTCGTCGTCAATGGCGCGCCGGTGTCCTACTGGGCCGGCAACGACAACAACCCGATGCGCTACGCCGGCGGCATGCTCGGCGGCAGCTGGCCGGCGCTGCTGGCGTCCGACCTTGGCAACGGCAAGTTCGACGGCGCGCATCTGGTCGCCAATTTCGAAACGCTGGATCTGGGCAACACCCTGGTCGGCAAGAGCTACAACCTGTATGACAAGATCGACACCGAACCGCCGCGCTTTCTGGAATTCGAGCGCTGGTGGAGCGGCTACTTCCTGATGAACGAGGAAGAAATCCGCTGGATCGTCGAAAACCTCTTCGTCGGCAACAACCTCGTCGAGGGCAAGGCGGCCAGCGCCGGTGGCATGTACGACCTGAAGGCCATCCATGCGCCCATCGTCGTCTTCGCCTCGCTCGGCGACAACATCACCCCGCCGCAACAGGCCTTCAACTGGATTCTCGACCTCTACCCGAGCACCGACGCGCTCAAGGCCGCCGGCCAGGTCGTCGTCGGCCTGATGCACCAGAGCGTCGGCCACCTCGGCATCTTCGTCTCCGCCGGCGTCGCCACCAAGGAGCACGCGCAGATCGTCGAATTGATGAAGGTGATCGAGTCGCTGCCTCCGGGCCTGTATGCGATGAAGATCACGGAAGAAACCCACGCCGACGGCTCGAAAGGCTGGAGCGCCGAGCTGAGCGAGCGCCGCGTCGAAGACCTGAAGCGTGGCCAGGAATGGCAGCGCAAGGATGAAATCCCCTTCAGTGCCGTCGAATCGGTTTCCGAGCTGAATGCCCGCGCCTATCAGATGCTGGTGCGCCCGTGGCTGCGCCCCCTGGTCAGCGAACAGGCCGCCTTGCTGACCCGCTTCCTGCATCCGAACCGCAGCCAGCGCTGGAGCTGGACCAGCCTCAACCCGGCCGCCGCCGCGGTGGGGGCACTGGCCGACACGGTGCGCGAACACCGCCAGCCGGCCAGCATCGATAACCCCTGGCGCCAGTGGGAGCGGCTGTGCGCCGACCAGCTGGCCGCCGGACTGGATTTCCTTGGCAATCTGCGCGACCTGAGCACCGAGGCGCTGTTCTACCAGCAGTACGGCCTGCTCGCCATCATGGGCATCGGCGCGGAAAACCGTCCCGCCAATGGTGCGGGCGCGCAGCCCGAGATTGACGATGCCGCGCTGGCCCGCCAGCTGGCCGATGGCGGCGAAGTGGCCGGCATGATCCGCATGGGGCTGATCCTGGCCCAGCAGCAGGACAGCATTTCGGTGCGCACGCGGCAGTTCTCGCTGGAATGGCTGCGCCAGCAGCCACAGTTCGCCCAGGCCAGCGACGAGGAGATCCGCACGCAACTGCGCCTGCAAAGCCAGCTGCTGTGGCGGCTGCCCGAGGCCGCGCGCGCCAGCCTGCCCGGCCTCTTCGCCTCGAACGCGGCGCTGGAAGCCGCCTTTGACGTCTATGCCCGGCTGGCCGAACTCGCGCCGGCCAAGCGCGAGGAGCTGGCGACGCTGCTGCATGTGCTGCGCCAGGAAATCAGCCCGGCCACAACGCCTGCCGCCCCGGCCGCGCCTGCTGCACAGGTAAGTGCGGCAGCCGAGGCCACGCCCGTAACCACGACTGCAGCGCCACCCGCAACGGCCCCTGCCGTGACGGCAGCAAGCACGAAGGAAGCCGCTCCGGCCACCGCCAAGCCGCGCGCGCCCCGCGCCACCAGCACGACGCGCAAGCCGGCCACCCGCCGTACCGGCAGCAAGCCCGAAAACGAATCCTGACCGAGGAACACACCATGCAACTGCCACTGCAAGGCAAGATCGCCCTGATTCTGGGCATCGCCAACGACCAGTCGATCGCCTATGGCGTCGCCCGTGCCCTCAAGGCACAGGGCGCCGAGCTGGCGATCACCTACCAGACCGACCGCACGCGCGATTTCATCGCGCCGCTGCTCGACGAGCTGCAACCCGGCGTGCTGCTGAAATGCAACGTGCAGGAAGAAGGCAGCCTGGAAGCGGTGTTCGACGCCATTCGCGCCAAGTGGGGCAAGCTCGACATTGCCGTGCACTCGATCGCCTTCGCCCCCAAGGACGACCTGCACGGCCGCGTGGTTGACAGCAGCGCAGCCGGCTTCGCACTGGCGATGGATGTGTCCTGCCATTCCTTCGTGCGCATGGCCAAGCTGGCCGAGCCACTGATGAAGGATGGCGGCACGCTCCTGACGATGAGCTATTACGGCTCGGAAAAGGTCGTGCCGAACTACGGCGTGATGGGGCCGGTGAAGGCGGCGCTGGAGGCCACGGTGCGCTACCTGTCCACCGAGCTCGGCCCGCAGGGCATCCGCGTGCACGCCGTGTCGCCCGGCCCGCTGCTGACGCGTGCGGCCAGCGGCATCCGCGAATTCGATTCGCTGCTGGCGCAGGCCACGGCGCAGGCGCCAATGCGCCAGCTGGTCGACATCGACGATGTCGGCGCGGCCGCCGCCTTCCTGTGCAGCGATGGCGCCAAACGCCTCACCGGCTCGACCTTCTATGTCGACGGTGGCATGAACATCGTCGCCTGACGGGTATATCGCCACAAGCAATTACACCCAAGGGCCGCAGCCACATACATGGCAAGGCATCATCCACAACGCCGGGCAGTGCCCGGCGTTGTGCTGCATTGTGTCCTGCCAGCGGCAGCCAGTCGGTCTATCATGCCTGCATAAATCTGCCAGACAGGCAGTCAGGGAGACCCCATGCAAACGACGGTTATCCGCATCCGTGAGCATGGCGGGCCGGAAGTCATGCAGCTGGAAACCGTGGCGCTGGCGGCGCCAGGTCCGGGAGAAGTGCTGCTGCGCCAGCTCGCCATCGGCGTGAATTTCATCGATACCTATCATCGCAGCGGCCTGTATCCGCTGCCGCTGCCTGCCGGCCTTGGCCAGGAGGCCTGCGGCATCGTCGAGGCCATCGGCCCGGGCGTCAGCGAGTTCCGCCCCGGCGACCGCGTGGCCTACGCCGGCGGTGCCACGGGCGCCTACGCCACACACCGCCTGATGCCGGCCGAACGCCTGGTGCTGGTACCCATTGGCGTCCCCGACGAGGTCGCCGCCGCGACACTGCTGCGCGGCATGACCGCGCAATACCTGCTCAAGCGCACCTTTCCGGTCAAGCGCGGGCAGACCATTCTCTTTCATGCTGCTGCCGGCGGCGTCGGCCAGATTGCCTGCCAGTGGGCGCGCGCGCTGGGAGCGACCGTCATCGGTACGGCCGGCTCGCCCGACAAGCTCAAGCTGGCGGCCCGCTGGTGCGATCATGTCATCAATTACAGCGAGGCTGACTGGGTGGCTGAAGTGCGCGAGCTGACCCGTGGCCAGGGCGTGCCGGTGGTGTACGACGGCGTGGGTGCAGCCACCTTCGCCGGTTCGCTGGATTGCCTGGCGCCGCGCGGCATGCTGGTCAGCTTCGGCAATGCCTCCGGCGCCGTACCGGCCTTCAACCCGGCGCTGCTGGCGCAGAAGGGCTCGCTCTTCTTCACGCGCCCCACGCTCGGCCATTACATCGCCACGCGGCAGGAACTGCTCGATACCGCCAACGATTATTTCCACATCTACGAGCACGGCAATGTGCGCGCCGAGGTCAAGCAGCGCTTTGCGCTCAGCCAGGCCGCCGAGGCGCACCGGGCGCTCGAAGCGCGCCACACGACGGCCTCGACCGTGCTGATTCCGGATTGACGCCGCCCAAACAACAAACAGAACACGGAACAGCAGCAGAACCATGTGCCATCTCGTTTACCTGCACGGACTCTTGTCCAGCCCGGCCGCCGGCAAGGCGCGCGCCACGGCCGACTGGCTGAAAAGCCGGCGGCTCGCCACCCACTTTCACGCGCCGCACCTGCCGGTCGATCCGGATGAATGCGCGTCCGTGCTGCGCAATCTGCTCGCCGGCATGGCGCCGGACAATACCTGCCTGATCGGCAGCTCGCTGGGCGGCTTCTGGGCCACCTGGGCGGTGGAAACCTTCGGCTGCCGCGCCGTGCTGCTCAACCCCGCCGTGCAGCCATCCACACTGGTGGCGCGCTATGTGGGCGAGCAGCGCAATCACCACACGGGCGAGCCCGAGCTGATCCTGCCCCAGTTCGCGGTGCGACTGGCCGATTACGAGCGCAAGCCGGCGCGACCGGAACGCTACTGGCTGCTGGCGCAGACCGGCGACGAAACGCTGGACTACCGGCAGGCCGTCGCCTGGTATGCCGGCTGCCGCCAGAGCATCCTGCCCGGCGGCGACCACGGCTTTGCCGACTACACCGACTGGCTGCCCGCCATACTCGACTTTGCCCAAGGAGGGCCGGCATGACGCCCCAATCCGCGATTCTTCCCGCCGCCAGTTCCCACGCGATCTTCCTGCTGCTGCGTCGCCGGCTTGGCCGCCGTGCCGACAGCAAGCTGGCGGCATACCTATCCGGGATTCCTGCTGCAAGCAAAGCGCTGCATGAGATGCAGCCAGATACCCACCTGATGAGCGCCATCGGCTTTTCTGCCGATTTCTGGCCGGAGCTGTTTGGCCGCGAGCGCCCCGCCGAGTTGCGCGCCTTTCCGCACATTCCCGGCGCCATCCACCCGGCGCCGGTCACCATCGCCGACCTGTTCCTGCACCTGCGCGCCGAGCGCGCCGACGTGCTGCACGATTTCGCCAGCAATTTTCTCGACGACGTGAAGGACTGGCTGGAGCCGGTTGAAGTGACTGCGGCATTCCGCCGCCGCGAAGGCCGCGACCTCACCGGCTTCGTTGACGGCACCGAAAACCCGGAGCTGGCCGAACGCGCCGGCGTGGCGCTGGTCGGTGACGCCGACCCGGCCTGGGCGGGCGGCAGCTATGTGCACATCCAGCGCTATGTGCACCGCATGGAAGCGTGGAACAAGCTGCCGGTGCTGCAGCAGGAAGCCATCATCGGCCGCACCAAGGCCAGCGATGAAGAGCTGCCCGACGACGACCGCCCGCGCACTGCGCACATCAGCCGCGTGGTCATCGAGGAACACGGCGCCGAGCTGGAACTGCTGCGCCAGTCACTGCCCTATGGCGTGCCCGGCGGCGATCGCGGCCTGTATTTCGTTTCCTACTGCCGCACGCCGCGCCACTTCGAGAAAATGCTGGCGCGCATGGTCGCCCCGACCGACGACGGCCGCGTTGATCATCTGCTGAATTTCAGTCGCGCCGTTACCGGCGGCGCCTTCTTCGTTCCCAGCATCGAGCGCCTGCAGGCACTGGCCGCCAGCTGAAACCACCCCGCGCCCTTTGTCCTCCCTGATTGGCAAGACATCTCAGCAAAACCCAAATCAACCACAGAGAACACAGAGAAAAGCGGGAGAACATCATCGGCATTTCTCGGGGTTTTGCTTCCTCTGTGCACTCTGTGTCTCTGTGGTTCTATGGGTTTTTGTGGTTTGCTGAGAAGCAGTTTCTAATCAGGTGTCCGCTTGCTCCGGCCGGCAAGCCGTCGCCCGCCCCGGGCTATCCCCAATTGCGCTTTGCCGTTACCGCCCCATGATGGGCGAGCCCGGAATACGCCCGCCGACTGCGCAAGAACAAGGCAGCCGGGCCTGTCCTGTCCGATGATGACAGAACTGCATACCCATTACCGACCGGAGAGGAGAAGAGCATGACCCGAACATCGTGGCGCCTGCTGGGCGTGGCCGTTGCCAGCCTGGCCCTGACTGCCTGCAACAAGACCGAACAGGCCGGCGGCAATGCCGCTGCCGACGGCGCGACCATCGTGAAGATCGGCTTTGCCGCGCCGCTGACCGGCAGCCAGGCGCATTATGGCAAGGGCTACCAGAACGGCGTGCAGCTGGCGCTCGACGACGTCAACGCGCAGAACCCGCAGATTGCCGGCAAGCCGGTGCAGTTCGAGCTGGTGGCCGAGGACGACATGGCCGACCCGAAAACAGCGACGCAGATCGCGCAGAAGTTCGTCGACCTGAAGCTCGCCGGCATCGTCGGCCACTTCAATTCCGGCACCTCGATTCCGGCCTCGAAAATCTATGCCGACGCCGGCCTGCCGCACATTGCCATGGCGACCGCACCGGCGCTGACGCAACAGGGCTTCAAGACCTCGTTCCGCTCGATGACGTCCGACACGCAGCAGGGTTCGGTGCTCGGCAAATATGTGGTGGAAAAGCTCGGCGCGAAGAAGGTCGCCATCATCGATGACCGTACCGCCTACGGCCAGGGCCTGGCCGACGAATTCGAAAAGGCCGTGAAGGCGGCCGGCGGCGCGATCGTCAAGCGCGAGTACACCAGCGACAAGGAAACCGATTTCTCGTCGATCCTCACCACCATCAAGAGCGCCGGCCCCGATCTGGTGTTCTTTGGCGGCACCGACGTGCAATCCGGGCCGATGGTGAAGCAGAAGCTGCGCTTGGGGCTGGCCGCGCCGCTGATTTCCGGCGAAATGACACGCTCGGACACCTTCCTGAAGCTGGCCGGCAAGGAAGGCGAAGGCACGATCGCCTCGTTGGCCGGCCTGCCGCTGGACAAGATGCCGGGCGGCGCCGACTTCGCCAAGCGCTACGAGGCCAAGTTCGGCGCGATGGAAATCTACACGCCCTATGGCTACGACGCCGCGCGCATCCTGCTCGCCGCGATGCTGAAAGCCAACTCGGCCGATCCGGCGCAATACCTGCCGGTGCTGGCCAAGACCGAGCACGCCGGCGTGACGGCGGCGAAGATTGCCTATGACGACAAGGGTGACCTGAAGGATGGCGCCATCACCGTCTACAAGGTGGTCGACGGCAAGTGGACGGTGCTGGAAACGCTGGGCGGGCAGTAATACCCTAGACTGGATACGCACACAACCCTTGCGCTGAATAGGCCTCAAACAGATACCCAAGACCCCGGCCACCATGACCGGGGTCTGTGCATTTGGCCCCTGCTGCGTCAGCTGTCTTCGCCCAGCTCGCCTGCCAGCGCGGCCTCGCGCGCCTCCGGCGGCGGCACGGGACAGCTGGGCGCGGGTTGTACCTGCTCTTCGTCTTCATCGCTGGCGGGCTGGGGCTGGCTGGCTTCGATATGCATCGCGGTCTCCGGCAAATGATCGGTCCTGATCGGCGTTGATGGCACAGGCAAGCACCGCTGCGCCTTCGCCGTCCTGTCACTGAGCATGGCAAATCCTGCGGCGGCGTCCGCCGCACGCCGACCAGCGGAGGTCACATGCACCGCTGCATTTGCCGCGGTGATGGCCTATCATCAAATACTCATACAGTGTTCACCTTAGCCGGCATGCATCACACCGCGTTCCCCCACCGCAACGCCTGCACGCAGGACTTCGACGCCATCGTGGCCTGGCCACAGGATGCGGTGGAGCTGCGCAACCTGTTTCCACGTGCGCGCTGGCCGGCCGACCAGGCCGTGCTGGCCGGGCATCTGGCCGAGCACAACGAGGGCATCGTGCTGACCGATCACCGCGATACGGCCATTGCCTACGCCTCCTTCTACGGCATCCAGCAACGCGGCCGCGTGTGGATCGGCCACCTGATCGTGCATCCGGCCTGGCGCCGGCAAGGCCTGGGCGCCCAGCTGCTGGCGGTGATGAGCCGGCTGGCGGGGCAGGATTTCGCGGCCACCGAGCTGGCGACGATCTGCTTTGCCGACAATGCTGCCGCGCGCGTCTTCTACCAGCGCCAGGGCTTTCGCAGCGAGGGCTGGGAAACGCGGCTCGATCATCACGACGAGCCGACGCGCGTACTGCGCCTGGTGCGCGCACTGCCGGCAGGCAGCGCGGCGAGCGCAGCGCCGGCGATTCAGGCAAAATAGCGCCTTTGGCGCGGCCTAGGTTCTGTTGATGCCTTGTTTGCGCTGCCCGTTTGTGCTGTTTTTGGCCTGAAACAAGGCGCGAAGCCCGCCGCATAGTCGTTCTATGCAAGGGCTTTGCAACGCCGTGTCAGGCCAAAAACAGCCAAACCGGCTTTTTGATAACACATCCGGCTGGACGCTTTTTGCGCCGACTCTGCGTTGTTGCTTCGCTGACATAACCCGTTATGCGGCGCTCGCAACGCCTTGATTCGGCGCAAAAATCGCTCCAGCGGGAACGCAAACAAAACATCAACAAAACCTAGCACTGCGCCCGTTTCCGTTTTGTTCCGTTTTGCAAGGATAGCCATGAGCGGCCTGACTTCGACCGACCTGAAAAGCCTGAAGAAAATCTACTCCGGCAAGGTGCGTGACCTCTACGACATCGACGGCGAGCGCATGTTGATGATCGCCACCGATCGCCTGTCGGCCTTCGACGTGATCCTGGCCGAGCCGATTCCGGAAAAGGGCAAGATCCTCACCGCGATCTCCAACTTCTGGTTCGACAAGCTCAAGGACGTGGTGCCCAGCCACTTCACCGGCGAGCGCGCCGAGGACGTCGTCAGTGCGGAAGACCGCGCGCAGGTTGAAGGCCGCGCCGTGGTGTGCAAGAAGCTCAAGCCGGTGCCGGTTGAAGCCATCGTTCGCGGGTATATCGCGGGCAGCGGCTGGAAGGAATACAAGCAGAGCGGTACGGTATGCGGCATCCCGCTGCCGGCCAATCTGCGCGAGGCCGACCAGCTGCCCGAGCCGATTTTCACGCCGTCGACCAAGGCCGCCGTTGGCGACCATGACGAGAACATCAGCTATGCGCGCTGCGAGGAAATCATCGGCGCGGAACTCGCCGCCCGCGTCCGCGATACCGCGATTGCGCTGTACAAGGCCGCCAGCGAGTACGCTGCCACGCGCGGCATCATCATCGCCGACACCAAGTTCGAATTCGGCCTGGATGCCGAGGGCACGCTGCGCCTGATGGACGAGGCGCTGACGCCGGACTCCAGCCGCTTCTGGCCGGCCGACCAGTACCAGCCGGGCAGCAACCCGCCGAGTTACGACAAGCAGTTCGTGCGCGACTGGCTGGAAAGCACCGGCTGGGACAAGACCCCGCCGGCGCCGGCGCTGCCGCTCGAAGTGGCCGAGAAGACCGCCGCCAAGTACCGCGAGGCGCTGGAAAAACTGACCGCCTGATCCGGAAAGCCCGTCACGAAGACGGGCTTTTTTGCGCCCCCGGCCACCAGACCGGATGGGAAAAGCCTCCCGATATGCCATGCTGCAGAAATGGACGCCGTCGATTTTTCCATTCCCTTTGTCATCCCCGCCCCGGCACAGGCCGAGCTGGACGCCATTCGCGCCATCCTGAACAACCACAAGCAGGAGGCCATCCGCCGCTGCGAGGCGCTGACCGAGGCGGCACGGCGCGACAATCAGGCCGCCACGCTGATCGCCGCGGCCGAGCTGTACGGGCTGGTGGTGCCGCAATATGGCCGCGACACGCTGTTCGAGGCGCTGCAGCTGGCCTGCGCCTATCACTGGCAGCCGGCAGAGGCTCGACTGTGCGAACAGATCGCCCGCAGCTTTTACACTACCGGCGACTACCGCCCCGCCCGCCAGTACTGGCAACGCTGCATTGATCTGGCGCGTCTGCCCGGCGGCGAGCCCAGCAGCTGGATCTACGGTCAGATCGGCCTGGGCCAGGTACACGATGCACTGGGCGAACACGCCGCCGCCGTGCGCTGCCATCGCGCCGCGCTGGCGCACTGCGGCGCGCTGGATGACACCTATCTGCGCGCCAAGATCCGCATCAATCTGGCCACCAATCTGCTGGCCTGCGAAAACCACGCCGAGGCGGGCGAGCAGCTGCGCCAGGCGCTGGCCGAATGCCGGACCGCGCAGCTGCTGGATTACGCCGCCGAATCGCTGTTTCGCCTAGGTGAGCTGGCACGGCTTGAGCAGCGCCCGGACGAAGCGGAGGCGCATTTCCGCGAAGCCCTGCGCATAACCCGCGACATCAGCTATCACTGGGCGGAAACCAATACGCTACGGCAACTGAGCCTGCTGGCCGCCGAGCGCGGCGATCTGGGCGAGGCCCGGCGCCTGTGCAACGAGGGCATCGGTCTGGCCGAACTGATCGGCTACAACCGCCAGCGCCTGGACATGCTGCTCGAGGCCGCGGCCTATGCCGAGCAGGAAAGCGACATCAACGAAGCCTACCGCCTGCTGCGGGCCTATACCGGCCTGCTGCCGCGCCCGCAGGAAGTCGCGCAGGAGCAGCACTATCTGGAGCCCGCCAGCCAGCAGAAATTGCTGCAACTGGCCAGCCACAGCCTGATCGACAGCAACAGCACGAGCGCGGCGCTGGCGCTGCTGCTGCAGGAAGCCCCCGCGCTGCTTGCCGCCAGTGGCGCCAGTCTCTGGCTGCTGGGTCCGCATTTCGGCATGCAATGCGTGCAAAGGGGCACGACCGCCGCGCCGGACAGCATTGCGGCAACCCACAGTCAGGCGTTGGCCCTGCATGTGCAGCAATTCGGCCAGCTCAATGCCTGCCTTGCCCGCCAGCATCCACTGCTGTCCGCCCTTCTGGCGCAGTGGCCTGAGCAATCCCGTCCGTCTTCCATCCTGCTGCAAGCCATCCGCGAAGGCGACACGCACTGGCTGCTGTGGGTGGAAAACACGCAGGCGCGACGCAACTGGCTGCCTGACGATGAGGCCATCCTGCAACGCCTCACCGCCATCCTGCAGCGCATACTCGCGCGGCAACAGCAGCAGGCGCTGAGCGCCGAGCTGGAGGAAATCAATGCCGCCCTGCAGCGCGATAACCGCGCGCTGGCCGAACATGTCGCGCAGCGCGGCGCGGCGCTGCAGCAGGCGCTGGCCCAGCTGGCGCACAGCGAACGCATGGCGGCCACCGGGCGGCTGATGGCCGGCATGGCGCACGAACTGAATACGCCGCTGGGCATTGCGCGCACTGCGGCCTCCACGATCAGCAACGAACTGGCGCAACTCGTGCTGCTGATCCGCAACGGCCGGCCGCAACGCGACGAAGTGCTGCAGATTCTGGAGCAATGTCATGCGGCGACCACGCTGACCGACAGCAATATCCTGCGCGCGGCCGAGCTGGTGCAGCGCTTCCGCGTGCTCGGCGGGCAACCGGAACAGGAAGACCCGGCCGATGTGGATGTCAGCGCCCTGCTGCAGGGCGTCTGCCAGCTGTATCGCGAACAGATCGCGCAGGGCGGCCATGTGCTGCTGCTCGATGTGCCGGCGCGACTGCCCTGGCGCTTGCGTCCCGCCGCGCTGCAGCAGGTGCTGAGCCAGCTGCTGGGCAATATCCTGGAACACGCTTTCCGGCCCGGGCAGAGCGGGCGCATCGAGCTCGGCGCGCAGGCCGGCCCGGCAAGCTTGCGGCTGCTGGTGCGCGACAATGGCATCGGCATGAGCGAAGACGCCGTGCAGCATGCCTTCGATCCCTTCTACCTGAGCCGCCTGGGCTCCGGCGGCGGGCTGGGGCTGTATGGCGCTTACAATCTGGTCAGCGGCCCGCTGGGCGGGCAGATCGGCATCCGCAGCCGCCCGGGGGAGTTTACCGAGGTGCAGCTGGACCTGCCCGCCAGTACATAAGCAGGTATTGCCAGGCAGCCCTTTCACTCATTCGGCTAGATACGCATACCCAAAACAAAACCCTGTTGCAGCAGCAGAAATGCCCCATGACTGCGCGGATAGTTCATCGGCACGACGAAGGCTGGCGCGAATTATCCGGGCTGGCCCGAAACGCGGCTGCCAGCTCAATACAGCCGTTCGCCATACAGCGGCAAGGGAAAAACCTTGCGCCAGGCAGCGGGATCGGGCTTGACTAGCTCGCCCTGCGGACGCTGGCACAGGGCATGCACGGCAGGCCAGAAGGGATCGGTAGCGGGCGTCAGTCCGGCCAGCTCGGCCGGCAGGCAGAACATCGGCCGGTCATCCAGCCGCTGCGCCAGCGCCCGCGTGGCGGCGGCATCCGGCAGGCGCACATAGGCGCTTGATTGCGCACGCGCCAGCCATTGCTCGGCATTCATGCGCAGCACAAAGCGGAAATCATCGTTATGCGGGCCGGTGGCGCTGAACAGCGACGGCGGCAGCACCCCATAGCGCACGAACGCACCGGTCAGCGAGGGCTTGTGGTCACCGAACACCACCACCGCCAATGGCCGCTGCCGTTGTGCGGCCAGTTGCTCGATCTGCGCGAGAAAGGCCTGCATGTCGGCCATGGCCTCGCCCAGCCGGTGCTTGTAGTCACCGATGCCGTAGTCCTGGCCGCGATGGTAAAAGGCGCCATGCGTGCGCACGGTGATGAGGAACATGAATTGCGGACGTTGCGGCGGCGCGCCGGCATAGGCCTGGAGTGCGGCATCATAGAGCAGCGCATCCTGCGGCCAGCCGCGCGTGCGCCAGGGCATGCGCTCGACAAAGCGCGTCTGCTCGAAGCCGATGCGCGGGTAAATCTCGTTGCGTCGCCAGAAATTGGCGTAGAAGTTGTGCATGCCGGTGGTCAGATAACCGGCATCGCGAAAGCGGCTGACCAGTGTGCGGGCATCGGGCCGCAGATCGCTCGCATGCACCTGATAATCGATGCCGGGCAGGACGGCCGAAGACAGGCCGGTGAGCACCTCGAATTCGGCTTCGGCCGTGCCGCCGCCATACACCGGGCTGAGCAGCTTGAAGGGGGCAAAGCCGCGCTGCTCCAGCTCGCGCATGACGGTGGGCATGCGCTGGTCAAAGGTGGTGAAGCAGCCCTCGCAGAGAATCATGACGACATCGGGCTGCCCGGGAGCCAGCGGCAACGGCTGCTGGCTGGCATAGAAATCATGCGGGCCGGCGGCCGGCGCCTTGACGCTTTCGGCGGTCTGGAACAGGTGCGCCAGCAGGCCATTGGCGCGCACATTCTGCCGGTAATTGTATTCGTGGTAGACGATGCCCAGCTCCTGCAGCGTGCGCTTGAGCATGCGCCCGGGATAACCATGCACGACGCCATGCACCAGCAGCAGCGCCGGCAGCAGCGCCGCCAGGCCGCCGGCCTGCAGCCAGTGACGGCGACTGCGCGGCGGGCGCAGCCGCCAGCCGGCCACCACGGCGGCCAGCAGGGTCAGGCCGCACAGCACCATCAGTGGCACGATATAGCTGCTCATCGCCATGCCCTGTGACACTTCCAGCAGGTCGCGCGCCAGCAGCGGCTCGCCGGTCTGCGCCTCCTTGATCTGGCTGACCTGGCGCAGCAGGGCTTCGCTCATCAGCGCGGCCAGCACCGCCGGCCAGCGCGCCAGCAGCAGGGCAAAGACCCAGTACAGCAGCAGGCTGAACACCAGCCGGCCCACCGACCATTGCATGTCGACCAGCAGGCGGCCGGGCACCAGCAGCAGCATGGGGCCCAGCAGGGTAAGCCAGTAACGCAGGCGGCGCGGCATGGCCAGCCAGCGCGCCTGCAGTGCGGGGATGAAATTCAGAGGTAGCAGCATTGCGGCTCGTGAAAAAAAGCAGCGGGGTCACCGCTGCTTTCATTGGTCTCGTTGCGCGCATTTTAGCATTCCCGCGCGGCCAGCAATGGGCCGGCTGCCGGCCTGCATGCTGCTCACGTCATCGGCTGGCCTGCAGATGGTGGCCCGCCAGCAGTTGCCGATAGCAGTCTTCAAAGCGTCCGCCCATGAAGGACGCTTCGCGCAGGCTGGAAAATGCACCACCGAGCATGTAGTCGGCATGTTGCTCGTATTCGTAAAGGCGCACAAAGAGATCCGGATCGCGCTCGGCCGGCGACAGCTTGCTCAAGCCGGCCGCGATGACCAGCGCCTTGTCGCCCCACTCGACCAGTTCGGGATAGGACATGCGCATCTGGTCGGCCATGGTGCGGATGCGATAGACGGTGCTGTTCTCCGGCTGCTCGGCATCCCAGGCATAGCTGAGGTCGGCATCCTCGAAACGCTGACGGCACAGCGGAAAGGACAGGCTGATGCGTTGCTGGCGCATGGCCTGGCGATCCGCCGCAATGGCGGCGGCATCCTGCTGCGGGTCGCGCGCCGGATAGCGCTGCTGCAGCACCCAGTGATCATACTCGAGCAGCACCCAGCCGTTTTCGTCGGGCTCGGCATCGAGAATGCGCGGCGACGGATGCAGCTCGTCACCACCGGCCGCCACCAGCCTGGCGGCATAGGCGGGTTCGCAGCGGTTGGCCGTGCGCCCGCGACTGAGGCAATATGCCGGCCAGTGCCCATGGCTGACAATGTAGCGGCAATCGTCCCGGAACACCGCCGGCGCCCCGGCCAGCTCGCGCCCGTCCGGCAGCACATGGGCAAGCACCTGCCAGACGCAGTCATTGAGCTCCAGCTCGGCATGCTGGCCATTGCCCAGCCTTTGCGCGGCAGTCACCGCCACCGGAAACACGCCGGGCATTTCCACGATGGCATACCAGGGCTGGCCGAAACTGGTCGGCGGTGGATAAGGCAGCGGCGCCTGCCCCGACTGCAGACGCTCGAACAGCGCGCTGTGCTCCCAGTCGTGCGCTTCCGGAATGTAGGGGCGCAGCAGGCCGCTGCTGTGGATATCCAGGTTGTCCGGCGCCTGCCAGTTGGAGGCAACTTCGATAAAGCGCCCGGCGGCCTGCAGCAGCAGCAGGTCATGGCGCGAGTAGCGACCGAAACGTCCGGGCAGGTATTCCTCCTGAAAGGCCGCCAGCGTACCGGCCAGCCGCCGCGTCAGCTCGCTGTTGCCGGCATCCAGCGCAATGGCGACGAGCTGGGGCAGCGTGAATTCGCTGGCCAGGGCCAGTGCTGCATTGAGTTGTTCCTGATCGGTTGCCAGCAAGCCGGCAGGATCGCGAGTGCTCATGGTGCACCTCCTGTTTTCCATCCCTGTGCCGCCATCACGGCAGCGGCCGCTTTCAGCATAGCCGGCCCGATGCTGCATTGCAGCAACAACCGGCTACCGGCTGTCCACTGGTGCCGCGCGAATGCCGCCTTGCAGCAGGCGGCGGCCCCGACTAGGGTTAGGTTCTGTTGATGATGTGTTTGCGTTCCCGCTCGAGCGACTTATGCGCCGAATACAAGGCGTTGCCAGCGCCGCATAACGGGTTATGTCAGCGAGGCAACAACGCGGAGTCGGCGCAACAAGCGCCCAGCCTAGATGTGTTCTCAAAAAGCCGGTCTGGCTGTTTTGGCCTGACACGGCGTTGCAAAGCCCTCACATGGAATGACCATGCATCGGGCTTCGCGCCTGGTTTCAGGCCAAAAACAGCACAAACGGGAATCGCAAACAAAACAGCAACAGAACCTCGTCTGATCCGCCAACTGACAACATTTCATGACCCGCACTCACCTGCATCTTCTCTGGAACCGCAAGGGCGAATGGCAAGCACTGTTCGCCCTGTGCCCGCCCGACCAGCAGGACTGGCTGGCCGAGCACCTGCAAGCCAGCCCGCAGCTGGCCGCCCTGCCCTGTTATGTGCCGGGCGCACGCGCCGAGCTCGGCAAGCTGCTGCCGCTGCAGCTGCGCGGACAGGTCTGGTGCGCAGACGACATCAGCCTGCGCGGCGGCTTCACCGAGCGCAGCCAGCTGGCACAGCTTGCCGAGGGTGAGCTGATCTACGGGCCGGCCTACCTGCAGGCTGGCAGCAATCAGCGCAACCACCCCAGCCAGCCGGCGCTGATGCAGATCCTGGCGCTGGTGGTGGCCGACGCCGACACCCGCGAGCTGGAAGCCGCCTTCGCGCAGGCGCCTTCGCTGACGGTGCGCTTGCTGAAGCTCGTCAATTCGGTCGGCATCGGCAGCCGGGTGGAAATCACCGGCATCCGTCATGCCATTACCCTGCTAGGCCGCCGCCAGCTGCAGCGCTGGCTGCAACTGCTGCTGTATGCCGAACAATTCGCCGACGACGGCGAGGAACAGGCGCTGATGATCGGCGCTGCGCTGCGCGCCAAACGCCTGGAGAACTGGGCAGCACGCAACTGGGTTGATCACGCGCCGGACAGTGCCTTTCTGGTCGGCATGCTGTCACTGCTGGACCGGCTGTTTGGCCAGCCGCTGGCCGACCTGCTGGCCGACTTGCCGCTACAGCCGGCATTGCGCGCTGCACTGCTCGCCGGCGAGGGCGAGCTGGGGCAGGCGCTGGCCTGCGCCGCCGCACTGGAAGCCGGCACGGCCAGTCCCTTGCCCTCGGCCAGCATCAGCCCGCGTGCCTGGCTCGACAGCGAGCTTGATGCCCTTGATTGGGCCTGCCAGCTCAGGAAGCAGCATGCACCCGCAGAATGAGCTCGACGCGGCGGCGCGCCTCCTGGGCGAGCTGGAAGCCTCACTGATCGTCCTTGACCCGCAGGGCTACATCACCGGCTGGAATGCCGGCGCCGAGAAGCTGTTCGGGTACGAAGCGGCAGAAATTCTCGGCCAGCACATCCTGCTGCTCTACGCCGACGAGAACGAAGACGATGCCGAGCTCTTCAACAGCGTGTTTGCGCTGGGGCACGGCACCGTGGAAGTGCGCCGGCGCCGCAAGAACGGCGAAATCTTCTGGGCACGCATCCAGCTCATCCTGGTGCGCGACGAGGCCGGGCGGCCCGAACGGCTGATCGGCTTCATCCACGACATCAGCGAGCAGATCGCCGACCGCGAGCATGCCCACCTGCTGAGCAATGTGTTCGAGCACACGCCGGACGCCATCGTGATCACCGATGCCGACCGGCAGATCATCGACGTCAACCCGGCCTTTCTGAGCATCAGCGGTTTCAGCCGGGAAGACAGCACCCTGCGCGTCCCCGGCTTTCTGCAGCATCCGGAAATGGGCAGCCACATTGATGCCAGCCTGGCAGCCACCGGCCACTGGGAAGGCGAATTGTGGGAGTTGCGCGCCGATGGCACGCGCTATCCGGTCTGGCTGACGCTCTCGGCCGTGTACGGGCAGCACGGCCAGTTGCGCAACTATTTCGCGGTTTTTTCCGACCTCTCGGAGAGCAAGGCCGCCGAAGAGCAGATCCACCGGCTGGCCTATTACGACAGCCTCACCAACATGCCCAATCGCAGCATGCTGTTCACGCTGCTGGAACAGGCGCTCAGCGAAGCGCGCCGGCAACGCAATACCGGCGCCGTGCTGTGTTTCAATCTGGTCGGTTTCAAGGCCATCAACGATTCCTTCGGCCATCGCGGCGGCGATCTGCTGCTGGTGGAGATGGCGCAGCGCATCCGCAGCTGCCTGCGTGAGGAAGACGTGTTGGCGCGCTTTGGCGGCGACGAGTTTTATGTCGGCCTGTTTGCCATCAGCGAACGCATCGATGCGGCCCTGGTGGCCCGGCGGATTCTGGCCCAGGTCACGCGCCCCTTCGAGCTGGAGCGCCAGGAAATCATGGTCGAGGCGCACATCGGCATCACCGTCTACCCGGACGATGGCCGGGACGCCGACCGGCTGATCAGCGACGCCGCCGTGGCCATGCATCGCGCCAAGCAGTCGGCCCAGCCCTTCCTCTTCTATTCGGCGGAAATGAATCGCCGCAGCCTGGCGCGCATCAAGCTTGCCGCCGACCTGCATCATGCGCTGGAGCGCGACGAACTGCGCCTGTATTACCAGCCGCAGGCCAGCCCGCGCGACGGCAGCATTGTCGCCGCCGAGGCGCTGATCCGCTGGGAGCACCCGCAACGCGGTCTGATCGGCCCTGGCGAGTTCATTCCCTTTGCCGAAGAAAACGGCCTGATCGGCCTGATCGGTGACTGGGTCATCAAGGAGGCCTGTCGCCAGCTGGCCGCCTGGCGCCAGGCCGGCCTGCGCCTGCCGCGCATCGCCGTCAACCTGTCGGCGCGGCAATTCCAGCCAGGTCTGGCCGACCGGCTGCTGGCCGTGCTGGCGCAATACGATCTGCCGCCCGCACTGCTGGAGCTGGAAATCACCGAAACGTTGCTGATGCAGGGTGATGAATCAATGTCGCAGATCCTTGACGAGCTGCACGGCGCCGGCTTCAGCCTGGCGCTGGACGATTTTGGCACCGGCTATTCCAACCTCGCCTACCTGCTGACCTTTCCGATCGACTATCTGAAAATCGACCAGCGCTTCGTGCGCGGCCTGCCGGATGACACGCACAACGCCGCCATCGTGCGGGCCATCTTCGGCATTGCCGAACACCTCGGCCTGTCACTGATCGCCGAAGGCGTCGAGGTGGAAGCGGAAGCGGCCTTTCTGAGCGAACTGGATTGCCACCTGCTGCAGGGCTACTACTTCGCTCGCCCCATGCCGGCGGATGCCTTTGCCCGGCTGCTGCGGGACAGCGAACGGATCGGCGCGCTCAGCAAGAACAATCCGGGCTAAGCGCCCGGCACATACGAGAACACCCATATCGCCACAACCTTTTGCCATAAAAGGCTGCAGCCTCATACCCACCAAAAAGCAAAAACCGCCCTGACAACAGTAATCATCCGCAGCGAAGGCAAGTCAGAGACTTCGGCCAACAGGCAAATTCAACCCAGAGCGTCGGGCGGTATTGCTGACTGGTTTGCTGTTGACTGATTGGCGTTCCCGCCAGTGCGCTTGTCGTCAAAGCAAGACGTGGCGGGCGCGGCAGTTTATTAAGTTATGACACCCAGTCGGCGCAAAAAGCATCCAGCGCAACGTCAGTGATGGGCCAGGACTACTGAGGCGTGCCGATCCGCTCAGCGGTTGGCCCGCACCCAGCCGCGCCAGGCCTCATAGAGAGCCGGCGTGCGCGCCGCTACCACCGAACGCTGCCAGACCTTGTCCTGCCAGAAATCCGGCTGGTGAATGGCCCCCACCACACCGCCGGCCTCCTGCAGGATGAGTACGCCAGCGGCGTAATCCCACAGCTTCTGCGCACCATGCAGCATCACATCGGTGCGCCCGGCAGCCAGCCAGCACCAGTCGATGGTCGACGCGCCGAAATTGCGGTGGTTGTGAAATGGTCCGAGCGTCACGACGCGCGCCGCCAGGTGGCCGGACAACCACTTGGTCTCGACGGTCGCCACCGCATCGGCGAGCAGCTTGTCATCATGAACCAGCGGCAGACGGCGGTCGTTCAGCCAGGCGCCCTGCCCGGCTGCGGCGCTGAAGCATTCGTCCAGCACTGGCAGATACACCACGGCCAGCTGCGGACGGCCAGCACGCATCAGGGCGATCGAGATCGCGAAATACGGCAGGCCATGGGCAAAATTGGTCGTGCCGTCGATGGGATCGACCACCCACAGCCCCTGCGGATGCTCGCGCCACAGCGCTTCCTGCTCGGCCTGCGTCATTTCCTCGCCCAGCACCGGGCAGGGCACCAGCTCGGGCAGCAGGCGCTGGAGAGCCTGCTGCGCGGCCAGATCAGCCTCGGTGAACAGGCTGCCGTCATGTTTCTTTTCCGCGACCACCTTCTGGTAGCGCGGCATGACGACCTCGGCGCCCACCTGTCGGGCGATGTCGCGCAGACGCTGCAATTGTGCCAGCACATCCATGGTATTTCCCGTCACCGCCCTCGCGGCCCTTGCCTGATTGCCATGCCCGCTAATTTACACCAAGCACCGCCACGGGTGCTGCGATGCATCAGAAAAGCGGCACCGGGTATTCGCCTTAGACGCTTGCCTGGGCGGCTTCGCACATCCCGGCCAGCGCCTGCCTCCAGACGACCGTAAGCGTCCAGCCGCCCCGCATTGATCAAGGAAACCGCCTCGGTTAGCGTCGCAGTGGCAGCAACTCGTCGATTTGGCTGTTCGGCCAGGCCGGCAGTTTTTCCAGCGTTTCCGTCAGCCAACTCAGCGGCTCAATGCCGTTCAGTTTCGCGGTGCCAAGCAGGCTCTGGATTGCGGCGGCACGGCGGCCGCTGGCTTCGCTGCCGGCAAACAACCAGTTCTTCTTCCCCAGTGCGATCGGCCGGATGGCGTTTTCCACCGGGTTGTTGTCGATCGGTGCATCACCACTG
>NZ_ATZJ01000050.1 GCF_000428145.1 Chitinilyticum litopenaei DSM 21440
TCCGCACGCAGCCGGGATAACTCCATCTGCTCGGGCGTGATCGCCTTGCCGGTGCCGGCGGCCAGTTTTCCCGCCTTGCTGGCTTTGCGCCAGTTGCTGAGTGTCTGCTCGGAAATGCCCAGCTCGCGGGCGACCTGAGCGGGGGATTTGCCTTCGGCCTCGACCAGACGGACCGCCTCTTGCTTGAACTCGGTGGTGTAGCTCTGCTTCGGGATTTTGTACATCGATACCTCCGTATGCCAGTTTATCTGGCTACGCTTGGTATCCGAAATTCGCGGTCAACCTCAATGGCGTCTGCAATGCAACTGCAAACAGACACCTGATTATGTCTCTGCTTCGTAATCGTCATTCCCGCGTACGCGGGAATCCAGATGAGGGTGTGAAATCAAGCGTTGCTTTGGATGCCCGCCTTCGCGGGCATGACGAGAAAAGGGTTTCTGAAGGTGAGACATAATCAGGCATGGATGCCTCGAACATGAAGGCCGGCTTTGGCCGATGAGCAGGCGCCGCGTGCGTCCGCTCCGTTTTTCGGACTGTGCAAACCAGAAAGCCCGCAGCATTCGCTGCGGGCTTTCTGGTTTCAGGGCGGGCAAACCCGGCTGGAAAGTCGGCCGATTTGTGTCGGGTTCCGCCTGTTTGTAGACTTTCTTCCTGAACAATTCCGGTTGCTCTTTCTGCCACATTTTCAGTGACTCGACCGGTGACCGGAAGCCCAGGGCTTTTTGCGGGATGTGGTGATTGTAGGCCAGCTGGTAATCCTGCAATACCTGGGCCAGTTCTGCGGCACTGGCAAAACGGGTTTGCTTCACCAGTTCGCTGATCCGTCCGTTGAAGCGCTCGACCATCCCGTTCATTTGCGGCGTACGCGGCGGAATCAAGCGATGCTCGATCCCCAGCGCCGCGCAGCGGCGGTCAAAGCCATGCTGGCCACTCGGTGTTTTAGCCTTGCTGGTGAAGCGATCCGTAAACTGGCTGCCGTTGTCGGTCAGTAGTTTTTCGATCTTGATGGGCGAGGCTTTGGCTAGCCGCTGCAGGAAATCGACACTGCTGGCTTCGGACTGATCCGGGTAGACGTGCAGAAATACCCAGCGGCTTGCCCGGTCGATCGCGACGAACAGGTAGCTACGCGAGGTTTCATCGGGCATCTGCGGCAAGTACTTGATGTCCATGTGGAAATAACCCGGCGCGTAGTCCTTGAAGCCCTTGGAGGGGCCCACTGGCTCCTCGGGATTCAGGCTGGCTTGCAAGACCTTGAGATTGCCAACACCTTCGCGAACCAGCAGCCGGTTGATGCCGGAACGGGTTGCGTCCGGGTTGATAAAGCGCTGCGTCACAGCCACCAGGTCATCCAGCGGCAGCAGCAAGGTGGTGCGCAGCATCAACACCAGCGTTTCCTGTGCCGTCGACAGGGTGGTATGCATGGTATGCGGCCGGTGGGAACGGTCGGTAAACTCGTCCCGATTCTGCCATTTGCGGACTGTGTCCTTGCCCACACTGTAGCGCAGCATCAGTTCGCGCTGCGACAGGCTGGAATTGCGGATTTCCTCGCGGGTTAGCGGGGTGGTTCTGGCATTGCTGTGAATGCGGTTGCTCATGACTGGGACGTGCTCGCAGATTGAGTGATCAGCGTACGCAAAAGATCGCCGGCCCGGAAGAGCGGCCAGCTACGCCGAGGAAGCCAATCAAGCGAAACCCAACAGATTTGCTCCTGCCCGACGGGAGTGATTACGGCCGGTCAGCGCTTACCAGTTGGTTTCGCGCTCGGGGCTGGCGCTGATCTTGTGGATGGCCAGGTCGGCGCCGTTGAATTCTTCTTCTTCCGACAGGCGCAGGCCCATGGTCTTGTTCAGCAGGCCATACACCAGCCAGCCGCCGGCAAAGGCAAAGCCGACGCCAAACAGCGTGCCCACCAGCTGCGCGGCAAAGGTGACGCCGCCGGCGCCGCCCAGCGCCTGCAGGCCGAAGATGCCGGCGGCAATGCCGCCCCAGGCGCCGCACAGGCCGTGCAGCGGCCACACGCCGAGCACGTCGTCGATCTTCCACTTGTTCTGCGTGACGGTGAACAGCCACACGAACAGCGCGCCGGCGACCGCGCCGATGGCGAGCGCGCCCAGCGGGTGCACGATGTCCGATCCCGCGCAGATCGCCACCAGGCCGGCCAGCGGGCCGTTATGGATGAAGCCGGGGTCGTTCCTGCCCAGCACCATCGCCACCAGCGTGCCGCCGGCCATGGCCATCAGCGAATTCATCGCCACCAGTCCGGAAATGCCGGCGACCTTTTGCGCGCTCATCACATTGAAGCCAAACCAGCCGACGATCAGGATCCACGCGCCGAGTGCCAGAAAGGGGATGGACGACGGCGGGTGGGCGGAGACGGCGCCATCCTTGCGGTAGCGGCCACGACGCGCACCAAGATGGAGCACGGCGGCCAGGCCGATCCAGCCGCCGACTGCGTGCACGACGACCGAGCCGGCGAAGTCGTGGAACGGTGCGCCAAGCACCGCCTTGAACCAGTCCTGCACGCCGTAGTTGTTGTTCCAGATCATGCCCTCGAAGAAGGGGTAGACGAGGCCGACCAGCAGGAAGGTCGCCGCCGACTGCGGGTGGAATTTCGCACGCTCGGCAATGCCGCCCGAGACGATGGCCGGAATCGCCGCGGCGAAGGTCAGCAGGAAGAAGAACTTCACCAGGCCATAGCCGCTGGCTTGCGAGAGCTCGCTCACCGGGCCGAAAAAGTGCACGCCGTAGGCGATGCCATAGCCGATGAAGAAGTAGGCGATGGCCGATACGGCAAAGTCGGTGAGGATCTTGACCAGGGCATTGACCTGGTTCTTGCGGCGCACGGTGCCGACTTCCAGAAAGGCAAAGCCGGCATGCATGGCCAGGATCATGATGGCCCCGAGCAGAATGAACAGCACGTCGCTGCTGGTTTGAAACGCGTCCACGACATCTCCAGTCGAAATTCTTGTAGTGGGCGGCGTTATAGCAAACGGCGTGCCATGCCTTGTTCTGGAGCACGCTTCAGTCTTTTTGCGGGTTTGCCGGCTGTTTTGGTGCGCTTGACTGGGCGATTGTGGTGCGTGAGGCGGCGTTTGCGCACCTCGCTGGTGCGTGCGATGTGCGAGGGCGGGATTTGCAAGGCGGGGTCTGATTAGGTAGCTAGCTCGGCACAGTCCAGTTCGTCATTCTGGCGAAAGCCGGAATCCAGCTGCAACGCCTGTTCGAGCATCGCGCTGGATGCCGGCCTTGACCGCAGAATCCCTGTGGGGCGCCGGCCTGACGAGTTGCTGAGCTGGCTATCCAATCAGGAGGCGAGGATATGGGTATTGCCATGCGGCCCTTTATGGTAATTGGCTGCATGGCTATGGGGTTGTGGGTATATCGGGTTCTCAGAGGCGGAAACGCTTGACGATGCCGTACAGCGTGCCGGCCAGCTGATTGAGCTGGCCCAGCGTCTGGCGGGTTTGCTGCAGTGCCTGGTCGGTGCTGCTGGCCTGCTGGTTGATGCGTTCCGCCACTTGCGCGATCTGCTCGGTGGCCAGCGACTGCTCGCGCGTGGCGTTGCTGATTTCACGCATCTGCGTGAGCACGCCCTGCATCTGGCCCTGCATGCCGGCGATGGCCTCGTTGAGCCCGCCGATCAGCTGGCCGCTGGCTTCGGCCGAGCCGGCCGTGCCCTGCATCTGTTCGACGGCCTTGGCGGTTTCACCGCAGATATTGCCCAGCAGGCTTTCGATTTCCACCGTGGCACGCGCGGTGCGCTCGGCAAGGCTGCGCACCTCGTCGGCCACCACGGCAAAGCCGCGACCCTGCTCACCGGCGCGCGCCGCTTCGATGGCGGCATTGAGCGCCAGCAGATTGGTCTGGTTGGCGATGTCCTTGATGACATTGGTGATGCTGTTGATCTGCTGCGATTGCTGGTCCAGCCGGTTCATCAGCTCGGACAGCGAGCCCAGATCGCGGCGCACGACGCCGGTTTGCTGCTGCATCTGCCCGGCGGCGCTGGCGCTGTGGCGGGCGCTGTCGTCGGCGCGGTGGATGGCGCCCTCGACCTGTTCGGCGCTTTGCGCGATGTGCGAGATGCTGACGGTGACTTCCTCGATGGTGGCGGCGGTGGCGGCGACCAGGTCGGCCTGGTTGCGCGCCTCGCCGGCCAGCTGCTCGGCCACGCTTTCCAGATCGTGCACGCCGCGGGTCAGGCGCTGGGCTTCGCTGTCCACCGAGGACATCAGCCGGTGCAGTTCGGCGGTGAACTGGTTGAAGGCGCGGGCGATCGCGCCGGTTTCGTCCTGGCTCTGGTCATCCAGGCGCACGGTGAGGTCAGCCTCGCCGCTGTTGAGCCTTTGCACGGCAGCGAGCAGTTTTTCCAGCGGACGGGCCACCAGATTGCTGAGCCAGAAGGAGGCAAGCACGGAAAGCAGGATCAGCAGCGCGCCCACGCCGGCGGATTCCAGCAGCACCAGGCGCAAGGTGGCGTGGACTTCGGCCAGATCGGCGTCGGCGACGGCGACGATGGTGTGGCCGTTGGCGGTACGGAAGGGCTGGTAGATCGAGCGGAAGCTGCCGTAGCTGCTGCTGTACTCGGCCCAGGTGCGGCGGCCTTCGCGCAGTGCGGTCAGCAGCGCCTCGTTCGGGCTGTCATAGGGTTTCAGGTATTGCTCGAGTTTGGGGTCTTTTTCCTCGTCGGGCGACAGCGAGGACAGGACGTAATGCGCCTTGTCATCCTTGAGCGTGAAGCTGTAAACGTAGGGCAGGCCGATGGATTCGGCGAAACGGGTCAGGCGCTCGCTGAGGTAGCGCATCTGGCCCAGATCGGCCGCGTCGCGCGGCGTCATGGCTTCGTGCAGCTGCAGCGGCACGATGAAACGGTAGCCGTTCGCGGCGGCGAGCAGCTTGCCGTCGATGGCGGCCAGTGCGCTGTTGCGGGTTTGCACATAGCTGAAGATGGAGAAGGTGACGACGGCCAGCGTGGTCAGCAGGATCAGCACCAGCCGGATTTTTGCTTTGATGGTTTTCATGGCATCCAGTATCCGCGGGAGTTGACGAAAGCATGTCACGGACATTTCAAAGAAAATACCGTTCCGCTAAACGGATGGCAAACAAAAAGCCGGCAAAATGCCGGCTTTTTGTACCAATTGACAGTAATGCGTCAATTATGGCGATGTTTTGCTGCTGAGCGCATTAATGCTGGGCGCGCTCGTAGCTGGCAACGATTTCGGCATGGGCGGCAGCCTTGTCGCCCCAGCCGGTCACCTTCACCCACTTGCCGGCTTCCAGATCCTTGTAGTGCTCGAAGTAGTGCTTCACTTGCGCGAGCAGCAGCTCCGGCAGGTCTTCCAGCTTCTGGATGTGCTTGTACATCGGGCAGATCTTTTCCACCGGTACGGCAATCACCTTGGCATCCTGGCCGGATTCGTCTTCCATGCCCAGCACGCCGATGGCGCGGCACTTGATGACCATGCCCGGGGCGAGCGGGTAGGGGGTGTGCACCAGCACATCGACCGGATCGCCATCGAGCGACAGGGTGTGCGGCACGAAGCCGTAGTTCATCGGGTAGGACATCGAGGTGCCAACGAAACGGTCGACGACGATCGCGCCGGCTTCCTTGTCGAACTCGTACTTGATCGGCGCGGCATTGGCCGGAATTTCGATGATGACATTGAAATCGTTCGGCAGGTCCTTGCCGGCGGGAATCTTGCTTACGTCCATGACCTTCTTTCCTGATGTGGGTTGGAAAACCGGGCGATTATAACGGCCGCCGCCGGTCGGCGGTAGCCAGCCGTCGGCTTGCGCCATGTCAATTGACACATGCCCTCACACGGCGCGTCATGCCGGCGATATACAATGCAGGCAAGCCCCTTTTTTGCCGCGGTGCACCATGAAGCCCCACTATCTTTCCCCCTTGCTCGACCCGCGCTCGATTGCCGTGATCGGCGCCAGCGACACCGCAGGCGCCGTTGGTACCGTGGTGTTTGCCAACCTGCGCGAGGCGGGTTTTGTGGGGCGGCTGTATCCGGTCAACTGTTTTCACGAAACCGTGCAGGGCGTGCCCTCCTGCCAGACCATCGCCGACGCGCCGGGCCCGCTCGATCTGGCCATCATTACCACGCCGACCGATTCGCTGGCGCAGGAAGTCGAGGCCTGCGGGCGCGCTGGCGTGAAGGCCGTGTGCATCATGTCGCAGGATTTTGTCGGCACCGACGCGGCCTCGCGCATTCTGCTCGACCGCCTGGTGGCGCTGGCGCGCCAGTTCGGCATGCGCCTCCTGGGCCCCAGCGTGTTCGGCATGGCGCGTCCGGTCAGCCGGCTGGCCGCCGCCAATTTCCAGGGCAAGATCCAGGCGGGCAGTCTGGCGCTGGTGTCGCAATCATCGTCGGTGACCTCGGCCATCATGGACTGGGCCGAGTCGCACGACATCGGCTTTTCCTCGGTGGTGTCGCTGGGCTCGGCGGCCGATGTCGACGTGGGCGAAGTGCTCGACTACCTGGTCGCCGACCCGAAAACCAAATCCATCCTGCTCTATATCGAAGACCTGAAGGACGCGCGCATCTTCATGTCGGCGGTACGCGCCGCCGCGCGCTCCAAGCCGGTCATGGCGCTGAAAGTGGGGCGCTATGACGAGGGCGCACGGCTGGGCCGCACGCATTCCGAGCGGCTGATCGGCCGCGATGATGTCTTCGATGTCGCGCTGCGACGTGCCGGCGTGCTGCGGCTCAGGTCGATCAACCAGCTCTTCATCGCCGCGCAGGTGCTCAACGGCAGCTACAAGACCAAAGGACGCCGGCTGGCCATCATTACCAACGGCATTGGCGCGGGCATGATGGCGGTGGATCGCGCGCGCGATCTGCACATCGAGCTGCCGCGCCTGGCGGAAACCACGCAAGCCGCGTTGCACGCGCTGCTGCCGCCACAATCCGAGGTGGGCAATCCGGTCGACGTGCTGGGCGACGCCGGCAGCGAGCGTTTTCGCGCCGTCACCGAACAGGTGCTCGCCGACCCGAATGTCGATGGCGTGCTGGTGGTGTTTACCCCACAGACCGGCACCGACGATCTGGCCACCGCGCAGACCATGATCGACCTGCGCAAGACCACCGAAAAACCGCTCCTGCTGGCCTGGATCGGCGGCAAGAAGGTCGAGGACAGCCGCAGGCTGCTGGCGGCCAGCCACGCTGCCTATTTCCATACGCCGGAACACGCGGTGGAGGTGTTTTATTCACTGGCCAGCTGGCAGTACAGCCAGCAGCTGCTGCTGCAGACCGCCAGTCCTCTGGGCGAGTGGGAAGCGCCGGATCTGGAAACCGCACGCATGATCATCGACGGCGCCATGGCCGGCGGGCGCTCGGTGCTCGACGAGCTGGAATCCAAGGCCGTGCTGCGCGCTTTCCATATTCCGGTGACGCTGACCATGCGCGCGGCGACCGCCGACGATGCGGTAAACGCCGCCATGGGCATGGGGCTGCCGGTGGCGCTGAAAATCGACGCCATCGGCATTACGCACAAGACCGACATCGACGGCGTGTCGCTGGGGCTCAGCAGCCTGGTGGCAGTGGCCACCGAAGCCAATCGCATGCTTACGCGCGCGCGCAACCTGCTGGGCGAGGGCATGGTGCGCGGCCTGACCGTGCAGCCCATGCACGGCAAGAAATCCGGCCGCGAACTGATGGTGGGTGTCACCACCGACCGCGCCTTTGGCCCGGTGATCACCTTTGGCGCGGGCGGCATCGCCGTCGAGGTCTTCAACGACGTCAAGGTCGCGCTGCCGCCGCTCAATGACTATCTGGCCGACGCACTGATTCGCCGCACGCGCGTGAAAAACATGCTGGGCGCCTTCCGCAACCAGATGCCGGTGGACCTCGATGCCGTGAAGGATGTGCTGCTGCGCGTCTCTGAGCTGGTGTGCGAGCTGCCGCAGATCGAGCAGCTCGACATCAACCCGCTGGTGGCCGACGAGAACGGCGTGATCGCGGTCGATGCGCGCATCATCATCGGCAAGGTGCCCGAAGGCGCGCGCCGTTACGGGCATATGGCCATCCACCCCTATCCGGCGCAGCTGATGCAGGTCACCGCGCTGAAAAACGGCCTGCCGCTGGCGCTGCGCCCGATCCGCCCCGAAGACGCCGAAATGCTGGCCGCCTTCGTGGCGAGCCTCTCGGAGGAATCGCGCTACAACCGCTACATGAACACGCTGAAAACGCTGCCGCAGGCCATGCTCGCGCGCTTCACGCAGATCGACTACGCCCGCGAAATGGCGCTGGTCGCCACCGTCGAGGGGGCGAAGGGTGAGGAAATCATCGGCGTCGCGCGCTTTACCGCCAACCCGGACAAGGCCAGTTGCGAGTTCGCCGTCGTTACCAGCGACCAGTGGCAGGGCAAGGGCCTGGGCAGCCGCCTGATGGAGGCGCTGTTCGCCGCTGCACGCGACATGCGCCTCACCGTCATCGAGGGCGAAGTGCTCTCCAGCAACAAGACCATGCTGGCCTTCATGAAACACCTGGGCTTCAGCATCCAGCCGCATCCGGAGGACGACGGGCTGAAGTGGGTGGTGAAGCAGCTGACCTGATGGGCAGCTGCCTCCTTCCTGCTGTGTAGTGAGCGATTTTCTGCGCCCGTTTCATGCCGCCGAGCCTGCGCACGTAGAGACTGGTTGGCTGCAGCTTGCTGGAAGTGCTCGTCAATCGAGGCGACTGGTAAAGAGGGTGAACGCCAGCAAGGCAACCGCAACTGCCACCAGCATTGATGACAAGCCAAGCAGTGGCTCCAAAGCGCCAATGCCCATTTGTACCGCAAAAAGTGAGAGGAGCATGGCAGCGACCCCGGCCTGATATAACCAGAACTGGATGTTGGCCAAGCGCAAGTTGAGAGAGTCTCCGAAGGCCTTTATCAGTAGCCCAACTCCAAGCATGCTCGCCCACCCAAGCAAGTTGATATGTGCGTGTAGTGAACGAAAAGTGAAGGTGTGGGTGGCCCCCATGACATTACCCAGCACCACGCCTGCAAGCAGATACAATACTGCTGCGCGAACCCAGCGCACGGCGAGAACGTTCTTGTTCATATAAATCTTCTCCTCATCAGGCCATCGAAAGCCAAGCGCCAGAGGGATCGTCCAGTGCCTGCGTGAGCTTGTTCCATTCAGAGAGGGGAAGCGCCTCGAATGCGAGGCGGAGGTTGGCATCAAGCACAGGCTTGGGGGCGCTTTGTTTCATTCCGGCGAATATTGCACAACGTTCATCATGACTGATGGCAGGAAGCATCCAGCGCAACACGCCTTGCATGGCATCCGGGGAGATCGACGCAACAAGCTCTTGTTCCAGTGCCAAAATTTCTCCATCTGTGCAGTACTTCCAGAGCACGCCATTGTTGGCCGTCTCTTCTATGTACATATGCACCAGATTGTGCGCCACAAACAGAGCGAGCTCATGGTACAGCTCGTGTGCCACATGGGTACGCGCCAGAGCGGGGGCATCGGAAAGCTCGCGCGTCAGCTCACGCAAGCGTGCAAAGTCGCTCATGTGCTGATGATGCTCGTTTGCAATGCGTGCGCTTGCACCCGCAGCCTTGGACTCGAGTACAGGATGGATAAATGCATTTTCCTTCTCTAGATGGTGTTCACACAGGTTTACGAACTCCAGCATTCGCAAACAGGTGGCTTCTACGGCTTCGGTATCTTGGGGGTCTAGATGCCCTACCCGAACCATGATATCGGCCATGGCCATCCGCAAGGCTTTATGAATCTTTCGATAGATGTCATGGCGTGCCAGCCCGGTCAGGCTGATCTGAGCAAGTTCTGTTTTGTCGAAGTGCATGGAAATCTCCAGAAGACGTCCGAAGCGGGATTGCTTCTGGGGAAATTCTGGCGCTGCAGGTAAACATGTGTTGCTAAGAATTTCCTAGGAAAACACTAAAAAAATACTAAAAGCATAACCAGTGGCAGGTCATAGGCTGCCCCACGGTAACCAGGCAACGTAACATTACGAGCCGGAGCCCTTCATGATTATCAGCATCCAGCAATTTGAATTGTTAAATACCCGTTGCGACGTGGTCGTAGCATCTCGCAGCCTCAATAATCTACCCAGTGTGTGTTGGGGTATGGGTGGGCTGGTGCATGACGACCGTAAAACCGTATCGGTCTGGTTGCATCGCGACCACTCAGGGCAGCTGATTGCCGACATTCGTGATACCAGTAGGATATCCGCAGTGTTCAGCGTGCCATTTACCAATGTCAGCTTTCAACTCAAGGGGGAGAATGCCACTGTTCGTCTGGCTAGGACTGATGATGCGCTTATCCTGCAACGTCATTGCGGCAATATGGTGCGAGAACTGGAACTCGTGCAATTCGGAGAGCTGTTCGCCAGAACCGTGTTTGAGTATCCATTGCAGGACCTGATGGCGGTAGACTTCACGATCAGCGCCATGTTTGAGCAGACCCCCGGACCGCGAGCCGGTCAGCCCTTGGGGCAGCACCAATGATGGAAGTACGGCTCGATCAGATACGCAGTGCGATGGAGGGGGCGATTCCCGGGGTGCTGGCCACATGCTCGCCTGAAGGCGAGCCCAACGTGGCCTTCCTGTCACAGGTCCATTACGTTGATGAAAACCACATTGCCTTGTCGTATCAGTTCTTCAACAAGACAAGGCGGAATATCCTTGCCAATCCGCACGGTCAGCTCACCATCGCTTGCCCATTCAGCGCCCGGATCTACCGCCTGACCCTGCGCTATGTGCAGACCCAGAGCAACGGCGCGCTTTATGAGCGCATGAAAGCTCATCTGGAGGGTATAGCGTCACATACCGGTATGTCGGGGGTGTTCCGTCTTCTTGGATCCGATATCTACGAGGTTACACAACTCGAGGCGCTGCCTGGCAATACGCTACCCTCCACACCCAAAGACAGAAACCGCCTCAATGCCCTGCGTCGTGCATCAGAAAGCATCAGTTATTGCTCCGATATGGGGTCATTGGTGGATGAAGCGCTTGATGCCATGCAACGGGAGTTCGGCGTTCCGCATGCCATGTTCCTGGTGGTCGACGAAGGGAGACATAGACTGTATACGCTGGGTTCACGTGGCTACAGTCACTCCGGGATAGGCTCCGAAATCCACATGGGTGATGGTTTGATCGGGGTTTGCGCCCAGGCAGGTACTCCGATTCGTATCAGCTGGATGACACAAGCCTACCGTTACAGTAAATGTATTCGCGATTATGTACTGCTCAGTGGCAGCGGTGAGAAACTGTCAACCGAAATACCCTACCCTGGATTGAATGCCCCCCATAGCCAGCTGGCTGTGCCATTGATTTGCGGAGGGCAGATACTGGGGGTGCTACTTGCCGAAAGCAACGACGATCTTTGTTTCACCTACGATGATGAAGATGCCCTGTTTTCATTGGCCGGGCAGGTTGCCGCCTGTTTGGCCAACCTGCGGGATGGGAATGATCCCGAGCATGAATCGGAAGATATACCCCGCTTCTTTACGCAGCAGGAAGTGGCGCAGACCCCAATGCGAGTGCGCTATTTTCGCGAAACCCATAGCATCTTCTTTGAAGACGCCTACATCATCAAAGGCGTCGCAGGAGCTATTTTATGGAGCATGCTGCTTGACTACTGCAGGCTGCAGCGAACCACGTTCAGCAACAGAGAGCTGCGCATGGATCCCCGTATAAATTTGCCCGATATCGTTGCCAACCTAGAGGCACGCCTGATTCTGCTACGCAAGCGACTGGATGATCAGGACATGGGGGTCGAGCTTCATAAATGCGGGCGCGGCAAGCTAACGCTCAAGGTCAATAAACAACTTAATCTGGAAGAATTCGAAGCCGGTCGCATGCTGTAGCTGCTTTAGCCTTGATTCGCGTGCCGCAGTCCGGTTATCGCCTCTTCGTTGCACCGGCCTCATGAGTGCGAAAGCACCTCGCCTTGATGTTCTGTCGGCAGCCCGACGCCTGACAAAGCTACTAGGTCTGACCTATTTGCCAGGTATCAGGCTGTATCCATTTTTAGTGCTTGGTTGTGGAGGTATGGGGTGTGGCGTATTGTGTGTGCGTCTCACGCCAAGTCGAATACCAGCACCTCGGCATTCTGCCCTTCGCTCAAGTTGACCGCCGCCTCGTCAACCAGCATCAGCGCGTCGCCGTCGGACAGGCGCTGGCCATTGACGGTCAGCTCGCCGCGCGCCACATGCACGTAAGCCTTGCGGCCGGCGGCAAGCGCGTGTTCGGCGTGCTCGTCGCCGTCGAAAAGGCCCAGGTAGAGCCGCGCATCCTGGTGGATGGTGACGCTGCCGATCTCGCCATCCGGGCTGGCGGCGAGCCGCAGCCGGCCGCGCTTCTCGGCTTCGCTGAATTCGGCCTCCTCGTAGCCGGGGCGCACGGCGCGCGCATTGGGCATGATCCAGATCTGCAGCAGGCGCGTCTCGGCGTCGGGCTGCGGATTGAATTCACTGTGCAGCACGCCGGTGCCGGCGCTCATTCTTTGCACATTGCCCGGGCGGATGGTCGAGCCGTTGCCCATGCTGTCCTCGTGCGCGATCGCGCCTTCGAGCACATAGGTGATGATTTCCATGTCGCGGTGCGGGTGCATCGGAAAGCCGCCGCCGCCGGCGATGCGGTCGTCGTTGATCACGCGCAGCGCGCCGAAGTGCATGTGCGCCGGATCGTAGTATTCGGCAAAGGAAAAGCTGAAGCGGCTGTCGAGCCAGCCGTGGTTGGCGTGGCCGCGTTCGTGGGCGGGGCGCAGGGTCAGCATGGTGTTCTCCTTCAGTGATTTTGAATCAGTGAGGTAATGGTATGCGTTGTATCTGTTCGGATGATCGGAATATATTGATCGGCATGTTCAATTTTTCTGAGGCTGAATCGCCATGCTGAGGCTGAATCTGGAATCGCTGGAGGTGATCGACGCCATCGCGCGGCGCGGCAGCTTTGCCGCTGCCGCCGACGAGGTGCATCGTGTGCCCTCGGCCGTCACCTATCTGGTGCGCAAGCTTGAGGACGACCTGGGTGTGCAGCTGTTCGACCGCAGCGGTCACCGCGCCAGGCTTACGCCGGCCGGCGCCGCGCTGCTGGAGGACGGCCGCCACCTGCTGCGCGCCGCCGGCGAGCTGGAGTGCCGGGTCAAGCGCGTGGCGACCGGCTGGGAAACCGAGCTGCTGATCGCCGTCGACGTGATTTTGCCGCTGGAGCCGCTGTTCACGCTGATCGCTGAATTTGACGCATTGGGCAGCGGCACGCGGCTGCGCATCAGCCGCGAATCGCTGGGCGGCAGCTGGGATGCGCTGCACGAGCGCCGCGCCGATCTGCTGGTGGGCGCCAGCGGCGCGCCGGGCAGCGGCTTTGTCAGCCGGCCGCTGGGCGAGGTGCCGATGGTGTTTGCCGTTGCGCCGTCGCACCCGCTGGCGCAGGCCAGCGAACCGATCGCCGCCGCGGCGCTGCAGCGTCACCGCGTGGTGGTGGTCAGCGACAGCTCGCGCAGCCTCCTGCCGCGCACCGTCGGCCTGCTGGAAGGGCAGGAAAAGCTGAACGTGCCGGACATGCAGGCCAAGCTTGCCGCGCAGCTCGCCGGCCTAGGTTGCGGCCACCTGCCGCTGCCGCTGGCGCGGGCGGCGATTGCCGCCGGCCAGCTGGTGGTGAAGCAGCTGGAAGCGCCGCTGGCGCCGGCAGCCTGCTGCTTTGCCTGGCGCAACGATGCCCAGGGCCAGGCCCTGCAGTGGTGGATTCGGCGGCTGGAAGCCGACCGGCAATATGCCTGCTGGATGCAGGGTTGATGCTTGGGTATTGCCATGTAGCCCTTTATGGTAAAGGGCTGCAGGCCAATACCCATGAAAAAAGCCGGCGAATGCCGGCTTTTTCGCAAGGGGCGCTGCTTACTTGGCGGCCATTGCTTCGATTTGGATGGTCAGCTTCACTTCGTCGCCCACGGCCGGCACATAGGTGTTCATGCCGAACTCGCTGCGCTTGATGGTCGCGGTGGCATCCGCACCGCACCACGGCTTTTTGGCCATCGGATGCGAATCGACGCACTTGAAGGTGCTCACGTTCAGCGTCAGCGGCTTGGTCACGCCCAGCAGGGTGAAGTCGCCCGAGACCGACACCAGCTTGTCGCCTGCAAACTTCAGGTTCTTGCTCTTGAAGGTCATGGCCGGAAATTTGGCGACGTTGAAGAAGTCTTCACTCTTCAGGTGTTCGTCACGCTTGGCCCAGCCGGTGTCGATGCTGGCGGTGTCGATGCTGATGTCCACCGAACCGGTCTTGGCGGCCTGGTCGAGCACGATGGCGCCGCTGGTCTTGTTGAAGCGGCCATGCTGGGTCGAGAAGCCCAGGTGGTCGACGGTGAATTGCGGGTAGGTGTGCGACTGGTCGATGGTGTAGTTGACCGGTGCGGCGACGGCAGAACCGGCGGCGGCGAGCAGGGTGGCGATCAGCAGGTGTTTCATGGTGTGTTCTCCGGATGGATGTTCAGGTCGTGGATTCGGATCAGGTCTGCGCAAAGAACTGACGGGCTGCCGCGCAGGAAGCCGCCCGCCTGGAAAGTCGCCGCGTTCAGTCGGCCTTGCCCTTGACGAGCAGCTTGTACTTCACCAGCACCTCGTCGGCGACGGTTTCGGTATCGGCCCACACGCCGTCGCCAAGCTGGAAGGCCAGACGCTTGACCGGGACCGTGCCCTTGAGCTCCAGCGTGTCGCCCAGTTGCGTGGCGGTGAGCTGGCCGGTCACGTCGCGGCTGACGCCCTTGATGGTCAGCTTGCCTTTCACTTCGAACTTGCCGCCGCCGAGCGCCTTGACGCCGGTGGCGCTGAAGGTGGCCTTGGGGAAGGCGGCGACGTTGAACCAGGGCTTTTTCTTGGCTTCGGCATTGCCGTCCGGGCCGCCGACGTCGATGGTGTTCGGGTCGATCGTGAGCTCGGCGCGGGCTTTTTCCGGCTTGGCCGGGTCGAAGTTCACGCTGCCGCCGAAGGACTTGAAGTAGCCGTCGACCGAGCCGCCCATTTGCTTGAAGGTGAATTCGATGCGGCTTTTGCCGGTATCGATGGTCTGCGCGGCCAGCAGCGGGGCGGAGGCCAGCGTCAGGCCGGCGGTGAGCAGAAGGGAACGGATCATCGTGAAGCTCCAAGTCGGTGTAATGGTGTTCAATCTCATTCTGGCGGCGAGTCATGGACAGGCAGGCGCGCCAGGGGTTCCGGGTTATTCCAGTGTTTGTTTGCGACTGAGTGGCAAGGCTGCTCAGCAAAACCCAAATTCACCACAGAGACACAGAGAGCACAGAGAAAAGCGGGAGCACGGCTAGGCGGGTGCACGGCTAGGCATTTCTCTGGGTTTTACTTCCTCTGTGTCCTCTGTGCCTCTGTGGTTCAATCGGTTTTTTGGGGTTTGCCGAGAAGGGTTTCCAATCAGGTGGTGCGTTGCGGCTGTGCCTACTTGCGGCGCAGGAAGGGCAGCATGCGCGAGAGCGTGGTATCACGGTCGATCACGTGGTGCTTGATCGCGGCGGCGGCGTGCAGCACCACCAGCACCAGCAGCGTCCACGCCATCAGTTCGTGCGCGTCTTTCAGCAGATGGCCCAGTTCCTCGTTCTTGCCGACCAGATCGGGCAGCGGCAGCTTGCCGAACAGCACGACCGAGTAGCCCTTGGCCGAGCTCATCAGCCAGCCGGCCATGGGCAGCGCGAACATCAATAGATAGAGCAGGTGGTGCACGCCGGCGGCCAGCTTGCGCTGCCAGGCCGGCAGGCTGGCGTCGGGTTCGGGCGCGCCACGCACGAGGCGCCAGACGAGCCGTGCCACCACCAGCATCAGCACGACCATCCCCAGCCATTTGTGCCAGCTGATCAGCGCGAATTTGGCCGGCGAGAGCGGCATGTCGTCAAACACCAGCGCGACGGTGAAAACGCCGGCGATCAGCAGCGCCACGCCCCAGTGCAGCAGGATTTGCAGGCCATCGTAGTGATCGGGTTTGCTGCGAGTCATCGGGATTAGTCCTTTATCCAAATAAATTGAATGTGGGTTGAATTCTATTGAGCGGCTTGCTGACAAGAAAGCGGAAAAAGTTGCTTGAATCATTCTGGAAAATTGAATGTTCTTGCGGCGGCGACGGCTTGCGTCGCCCTATCGGTGTAGTCAAGCCGGCCGCGCCGGTAAAGCCCCGGTGGCCACCTGGGCCAGAATCTTGCGCCACCGCAGGCGATGGCCGGGGAAAAAACGGTTAGAATCACCGCTTCGCGTACAGGCGGCCCCGCGAGCGGCGGACGCGGCAACACGGGGGCAAAACAGTGTCAGGCAGGGAGGCAGACGTGCAGGATATCGAGAAATTCATCGGCGGTTTTCGCCGCTTCCAACACAAATACTTCGGCGAGCATTCGCCCAACCTATTTGACGAACTCAAACGCGGCCAGCATCCGAAAACGCTGGTGATCGGCTGTTCCGACTCGCGTGTCGACCCGGCCTTGCTGACCGATTCCGACCCGGGCGACCTGTTCGTCGTGCGCAATATCGCCAACCTCGTCCCGCCCTACGAAGTCGACGGCGCCTTTCACGGCGTGTCCTCGGCGATCGAATACGCGGTGTGCGAGCTGCAGGTTCGCCAGATCGTCATTCTCGGCCACTCCGGCTGCGGCGGCATTTCCGCGCTGCTCAAGGGCTACCAGCCCAAGACCGAGGCGAACTTCGTCGGTCGCTGGGTGCAGATCGCCCAGTCCGCGCGCGACCAGGTCGTCGCCGAGCTGGCGCACAAAACGCCCGAACAGCAGCTGCGCGCCTGCGAAATGGCGTCCATCATCGTCTCGCTCGACAATCTGATGACCTTTCCCTTTATCGCCGAGCGCGTCGAAGCAGGCCAGCTCAGCCTGATCGGCTGGTACTTCGACATCCAGAAGGGCGCGCTCTACGACTTCGGCCAGGCAGACCACACCTTCAAGGAACTGGTGACTGCTCTGTAAATACCGGCCAGCCCCGCCGTTCGGCCAAAGCCGGGCGGGGTCGGAATTCGGCGCGGCAGGGCAGAGCAGACACCGCGCACCTGATCAGCAAGATTGCTCAGCGAAACCCAACCTGATTAGGTAGCCAGCTCAGCAACTCGTCATACCGGCGAAAGCCGGTATCTAGAGCGCCGCTTGAACAGGCATTGCAGCTGGATTCCCGCTTTCGCGGGAATGACGAACTGTACTTTGCTGAGGTAGCTACCTAATCAGGAAACCCAAACCAAGCACAGAGGCGCAGAGGCACAGAGAAAACCAGTCCGGCCGGCAGCTCTGGCTGATCTTAGTTTCTCCTGCCTGATTTTTACCCTGTGTCTTGCGTTGGCTGTTTGCGGTTTTCCTGCTGGCGGCAACGCCGGCCAGGCAGATTCCTTGCTGGTCTTGTTTGCTTGGGTATTGGCGTGTAGCCTCTCTGCTGATTGGCTTGTGGCGATATACCCTTGGTGTCGTCTGTCTTCGGGTGATTGGGGCGCGGCAGGGGAATGGCCTTGCGCTACAATGGCGCTTTGTCACTTTGGCCCGCGCGTGAACGACACCCCGCATTCCATCCTCCAGCACGTATTCGGCTACCACGCCTTCCGTGGCGAGCAGGAAGCCATCGTCCGTCATGTGGCGGAGGGCGGCGACGCGCTGGTGCTGATGCCCACCGGCGGCGGCAAGTCGCTGTGCTTCCAGGTGCCGGCGCTGCTGCGGCCCGGCTGCGGCGTGGTGGTGTCGCCGCTGATTGCGCTGATGCAGGACCAGGTGGAAACGCTGCGCGAGCTGGGCGTGGAAGCCGCCTTTCTCAATTCGACGCTGGATGCCGAGGCCGCGCGCCAGGTGATCCGCGATTTCGTTTCCGGCAATCTGAAGCTGCTGTATGTCGCGCCGGAGCGCCTCGTCACTCCGCGCTTTCTCGACATCCTGCGCGATGCCCCGGTGAACCTGTTTGCCATCGACGAGGCGCATTGCGTATCGCAATGGGGGCATGATTTCCGTCCGGAATACATGGGGCTGTCGGTACTGGCCGACGAGTTTCCGCACATCCCGCGCATCGCACTGACCGCCACGGCCGATCACGCCACGCGCGAGGAAATGGTCGACAAGCTGCGCCTGCAGGGCGCACGGCAGTTCGTTACCAGCTTCGACCGGCCGAACCTGCGCTATACCATCGTCGAAAAGCAGAAATCGAAAGAACAGCTGCTGAGCTTTCTGCGGCGCGAGCACGAGGGTGAATCGGGGATTGTGTACTGCCTGTCGCGAAAGCGCGTCGAGGATACGGCCGCGTGGTTGAGGACGCAGGAAATCCGCGCCTTTCCCTACCATGCCGGTCTCGATGCCAGCACACGCGCCAAGCACCAGCAGATTTTCCTGCGCGAAGAAGGCGTGGTGATGGTGGCGACGATTGCCTTTGGCATGGGCATCGACAAACCGGACGTGCGTTTCGTCGCGCACCTGGATCTGCCCAAATCCATCGAGGGCTATTACCAGGAAATCGGCCGCGCCGGCCGCGATGGCCTGCCGGCCAATGCCTGGCTGGCCTATGGCCTGAACGACGTGATTCTGCTCTCCGACATGATCGCGCAGGGCGGTTCCAGCGAAGAGCAGAAAATCGTCGAGAAGCGCAAGCTCGACGCGATGCTGGGCCTGTGCGAGGCGACCGCCTGCCGGCGCCAGACGCTGCTTGCCTACTTTGGCGAGGCCGCCCAGCCCTGCGGCAACTGCGACAACTGCCTGAACCCGCCCCGGCTGATCGACATGAGCGAGGCGGCGAAAATGGCGCTGTCCTGCGTGTTCCGTACCGGCAACCGTTTCGGTGTCGGCCATCTGGTCGACGTACTGCGCGGCAAGAAAACCGACAAGGTCACCGAGCTGTTCCATGACCGCGTCTCGACCTTCGGGATCGGCGCCAAGGTGCACGAGGCCGACTGGCGCGCCGTCTATCGTCAGCTGCTCGCCTGTGGCGCGCTGCAGCTCAAGCCTGGCGGCATGGGGGGGCTGGAGCTGACCGATGCGTCGCGCGCAATCCTGCGCGGCGAGCAGCCCCTGTACCTGCGCGAGCGCACGCAGAAATTCAGCTACAAGGACAGGGATGCCGAATTCGACACGGCGGCCGATCGCGAGTTGTGGCAGGCGCTGCGCAAGTTGCGCAAGCAGTTGGCCGACGAACAGGACGTGCCGGCCTATGTGATTTTCAGCGATGCCACGCTCAAGGAAATGGTGCGCGCCCGCCCGGCCGATCACTACGAGTTCGGCCGCCTCACCGGGGTGGGCGACCGCAAGCTCGACAAGTACGGCGACGCGTTTCTGGCGGTGATTCGGGGCTGAGTCGCTGCGCCAGTCAATTCCTGTTTTGGCACTTCTGCTTGCGCAGCAGTGCTGTAACTAAGGTGAAACCCTGATGAAAAGAGACGCTTTATCCGGGGGATATGCGTTTATGTTGCACTCCTGCGACGGCCATTTGACGCCGTTCAGGCCGGGGCATACATTGCTTGCAGTTGCCCCAGCGGTGGGGCTCACAGTGTAACCTGCTGGCGTGTTCAACACGCTTTTCTCATCCGCCTCTTCGCGAGGCGGATTTTTTTTGCCCGCTTTCAGGTCTGGCCTGTTGGGGTGCGGGCTGCTGGCTTGATTAGACGCCAGCGGCCCGCACCCGGTATTGCGCCAGATCAGGCAAAGACGGCGCGGATGTCGTCGCTCTCGGCGAGGACGTACTTTTTCTCGCTGGCGACGAGCTGCAGGCCGTCGAAGCGGTCAATGCGGTAGATGGTGCCAAAGGAGAAGGTCGGGGCGGCCACGCCGGCGCCGCCAACGACTTCGGCGCCACGGCGCACATTGTCGGCCATCCACGAGGTCAGGCGCAGGTGGTAGGGGTTGCGCTGCACTTCGCCCACATGGCAGGCCAGTGCCGCGATCAGGTCGGCCGTGTCGGTGCTGTTGCTGCCGATCAGCGCGTTCGGCGTGGCCATGGCGCGCCAGAATTCGCTCTGCACGACGAGGCAGGCATGCTTGGCCTTTTTCAGCGCATCCATCACCAGGAAGTGCGTGCCGATGTGTGCGGCATGGCCGTCGTTGTCATTCGGACAGACCACCACTGCAGGCTTGAGCTCTTCGAGAATGCCGACAATCACATCAACCTTGGCTGCCCAGGCGGCGGCATCGCCGTCGCGGGTTTTGCAGGTAACGGCTTCCAGGCCGCCCGGAATGGTTTCGCGCAAGCCCCAGGCCAGGTAGTCGCAGGCATTTTTCAGCTCGGCCCAGCGCTCGGCCTTGCGCGGTACGTTGGAGCCTTGTGTGACCGCCACATTGACCACGCGGTGGCCGGCTTCGCGCTGCAGGCGCAGCGGCAACGCGCCGATGATGCATTCGTCATCCGGGTGCGGCGCAAAAATGGCCACGACCGGCGCATCGGCGGCGGCGGTATCCGTGGCCGGCGTCAGGCCGTCGAGATTGGCAAACAGCGGCGCATCGGTTTTTTGCAGCAGGGTGGCGTGGGCTTCAACAAGGGCGAGATAGGGGTTAGCCATCGGCTTCTCCATGAATTCGGTCGGGGGTGGATCAAACATCGGGGAGTATAGGCGCATCTTCGCAGCCCTTCCAACAATGGGTCTTAAGCTGGATCAGCTTTTGCGACTGGGCGCTCGCGCGCATAATCGCGGCTTGTTTTGCCATCGATCATCAACGGGTTCCCGCGCCATGCATTATTTCCGCTCCTCCTTCATCGTCACCGCCCTGGGCCTTGTGCTGGCCGCCTGGGTGGGGGGCTGGGCCGGCGTCTGGATCGCCTTCAACCTTGCGCTGCTGGAGACCAGCCTGTCGTTCGACAATGCGGTGGTGAACGCGTCGGTGCTCAAGCACTGGGACGAGAAATGGCGCAGGCGCTTCCTGGTCTGGGGCATGCTGGTGGCTGTCTTTGGCATGCGCATGGTGTTTCCGCTGGTGATCGTCGCCGTGCTCGCGGGCATGGCGCCGATGCCGGGGCCGTTCTCGCTGTGGGGATGGCTGGAGAGCGGGCAGTGGCCGGGCAGCGATGTGCTGTCGCTGGCCATCCTGCAGCCCGACCGTTACGCCAGCGTGCTGCAAAGCGCGCACATTGAAGTCACGGCCTTTGGCGGCGCCTTTCTGCTGCTGGTGTTCTGGAATTTCTTCATCGACGCCAACAAGGACGAGCACTGGTTTGTCCCGGTCGAGCGCGTGCTGGCCAGACTCGGGCGCATGGACATGGCCGCGCTCTTGCTGACACTGCTCACGCTCTTGCTGCTGGCCGGGGCCATGCCGGCGTCCGATGGCCATCGCTATCTGGTGGCCGGATTGTGGGGCGTGATCGTGTACACCGTGGTTGATGGCCTGGGCTCGCTGATGGGCGACGGCAGCGCGGCGGTGAAAACCGGCTGGAGCGGCTTCATCTATCTGGAGCTGCTCGACGCCTCGTTTTCGTTTGACGGCGTGCTGGGCGCCTTTGCGCTGACCAAGAGCATCTTCCTGATCGCGATCGGCCTTGGCATCGGCGCGATGTTCGTGCGTTCGTTCACGCTGCTGCTGGTCTACAAGGGCACGCTCAATGCCCTGCGCTATCTGGAGCACGGCGCCTTCTGGGCGATTGGCGCGCTGGCGCTGGTGATGCTGCTCTCCGCGCGCATGCACATCCCCGAGGCCATCACCGGCGGCGTCGCTGCCTTGCTGATCATGCTGGCTGCCATCCATTCCTGGCTGGCGCGCCCGCGCGGCAAGCTCGACCGCGAGCACGAGGATCGCTAAGCCTGCTGTCGCCTGAACTCGGTCAAAGCCAGCGCCGCACCCGCTTGCAGTAGTCCAGGTAGGCGTCGCCGAAGCGCTCGGCCAGCGCGCGTTCTTCCGGAATGATCTGGAAGCGGTTCAGGTAGAGCACGAAGGCTGGCAGTAGCGGCAGCGCGGCCAGGTTGGCGAGGTATTCGAACCACGCCAGCAAGAGCAGCAGAAAGCCCAGGTAGATCGGATTGCGGCTGATGCGAAAGAGGCCGCCGGTGAGCAGCGTTGCGGCCTGCTCTGGCTGACGCGGATCGAGTGTGGTTCGTTTGCGGCGGAAAACCAGCGCGCTGCCGAACACGCAAACCAGCCCCGACAGCAAGAGGAGGAGGGCGATGCTGCCGTGCAGCGGCAGCGCGATGGTCAGCCCCGGAAACGCACTGGCCAGCGCCCACATCGCCGCCGCGACCAGCACGGCCAGCGGCATGGGCATGATTTTCAGTTCCAGCGCGCGCGACATGGCTGGGGCTCCGGTTTGGCATTGGCGGCCAGTCTGCCAGAAATCACGCCGACAAATGCAAAGGGCCGGATAAATCTCCGGCCCTTGCAGGGTATTACCATGAAGCCTATTGCAGGAAAGGGCTTGGCGAGGATAGAGGTGTGAGTATGTTCACCTCACACCTCACACCTCACACCTCACACCTCACGCGTCACCCTTCTCCGGAATCGGTTCGCCGCGCGTCTTGTACAGCGAGTACAGCACGCCGGCCAGCAGGAGGCCGAAGGTCACCGACAGCGATACCAGCGACGGGATCTTGTGGTCCATGTACACCAGACCGATCTTGGCGCCGATGAACACCAGCACGATGGCCAGCGCGTACTTGAGGTAGTGGAAGCGGTGCACCATGGCGGCGAGCGCGAAATACAGCGCGCGCAGGCCGAGAATGGCGAAGATGTTCGACGTGTAGACGATGAACGGGTCCTGGGTGATCGCGAAGATCGCCGGGATCGAATCGACGGCGAACACCAGATCCGCGCCTTCGACCATCAGCAGCGCCAGAAACAGCGGCGTGGCGACGCGGCCGGCCTTTTCACCGATGCTGCTGCCTTCGACAAAGAAGCGGTTGCCCTGCAGTTGCGGCGTCATGCGCAGGTGGCTTTTCAGGTAGCGGTACAGGCGCATGTTTTCGACATTCGGGTCTTCGTCGTGCGCGAACAGCATCTTGATGCCGGTGATGATCAGGAAGGCGCCGAATACCAGCAGGATCCAGCTGAATTCATGCACCAGCTTCGCACCCAGGCCGATCATCACGGCGCGCATCACGATGGCGCCAAGAATGCCCCAGAACAGCACGCGGTGCTGGTACTGGCGCGGAATCGCCAGCGCGGTGAAGATCAGCGAGATTACGAAGACGTTGTCCATCGACAACGATTTTTCGACCAGAAAACCGGTGTAGTAATCCATCCCGGCGCCGGCGCCCTTGGTGTACCAGACGTAGCCGCCAAAGGCGAGGCCGGCGGCAATATAGAAGGCGGACAGTTTCAGGCTTTCCGCCACGCCGATTTCATGGCTGTCCTTGTGCAGGACGCCGAGGTCGAAGACCAGCAGCGTGACGACCACGACCGCGAACACGATCCATGGCAGATACAGGGCAAAATCCATTGGCTCATTTCCTAATAATTGTGTTTGGCGCCGCCCGCGTGCGTGCATGCGGCAGCAGCGAATGATAAAGCAGAATGGCAAAGGTTCCGCTGCTGATGTAACGAAGCGTAGCCGCCGGCGCCGCGCCGGTGGATATACTGCACGCTGCGCCGCCGGCCTGCGTGTCCGGCGCCGGCGCAAACCACCGACAGAAAAATCACAGAGAAAATCACCGGGAGATGGAAATGCGTAAAACAATGTTGCTGGCGCTGGCCGGCATGGGGCTGCTGCTGAACGCGCACGCCGAGGACGGCAAGGAGGTGTACAAGAAGGAAGTGACCGCCACCGTGGTCTTCAAGACCGGCACCACGGCCAGCGGCGCACCGCTGCTGTATCCGAGCGTCGAACAGCCCGAGGCGACGATGCTGCATGTGGAAATTCCGCCGGGCAAGGAAACCGGCTGGCACAAGCATCCGGTGCCCGGTTATGCCTACATCCTCGCCGGCCAGCTGACCGTGCAGCTCAAGGATGGCGGCAGCAACGTGTTCCGCGCCGGGCAAGGCTTTGCCGAGGTGATCGACACCCTGCACAACGGCAAGAACGAGGGCAAGGAGCCGGTGAAGCTGGTGGTGGTATTTACCGGCGCCGCTGCCCAGCCCTTCACGGTCAAGCCGCAATAATGACTGCCGCGCTGATCGACAGCCATTGCCATCTGGATGCGCCGGAGCTCGCCGGCGATCTGGAGCAGCTCGTGGCGCGTTCGCGCGCCGTCGGTGTCGGGCGCTGGGTGGTGCCGGCCGTCAGCGCCGCCACCTTTGCCGGCACGCGCGACATGGCCCGGCGCTTTGGCGCCTGGCCAGCCTACGGCCTGCATCCGCTCTACGAGGCCGAACACCGCGCCGAGCACCTTGACGAACTTGCGCGCTGGCTGCGCGATGAAAGCCCGGTCGCCGTCGGCGAGATCGGTCTTGATGGCTTTGTCGCGACGCTGGACATGCAGCGCCAGATCGATTTTTTTGAAGTGCAGCTGAAGCTCGCGCGCGACTTCGACCTGCCAGTGATCGTGCACATCCGCCGTAGCCAGGATCTGGTGCTCAAATACCTGCGCAAATGGCGGGTGCAGGGCGGCATCGCGCATGCCTTCAACGGCAGTCGCCAGCAGGCCGACGAGTTTGTCCGGCTCGGTTTTGTGCTGGGCTTTGGCGGCGCGATGACGTATTCCGGCTCACAGCGCATCCGCCGGCTGGCCGCCGAGTTGCCCATGGAGGCCATCGTGCTGGAAACCGATGCGCCCGACATCGCGCCGGCCTGGCTGGCGGGCCCGCCACCGGCGCGCAACGAGCCGGCCGAGCTGCCGCGCATCGCCGCTGTGCTGGCCGAATTGCGCGGGATGACCTTGGCCGAGGTCGCCGCCGCGAGCAATGCCAATGTCGCGCGCGTGCTGCGCCTGCCCCAGGATGTCCCCGATTGCCCGCACACTTGCGATGCCGGATCATAAGGGCCCCGCATTTCCGGATTGTTCCGCCATGACCAGCCCCTGGCGCTGGCGCCTCGCCCAGCCGGCCGATCTGCCGGCCATTGTCGCCATTTACAACAGCACCATCGCCAGCCGCATGGTCACCGCCGACACCGAAGCCGTCACGGTGGCCAGCCGCGAGGCCTGGTTTGCCGCCCACCAGTGCCCTGAGCGGCCGCTATGGGTGGTGGAGGACGCGGGCGTCATCAGCGCCTGGCTGTCGTTTTCCAGTTTCTACGGGCGTCCGGCCTATGCCGGCACCGCCGAGATCAGCATCTACCTTGCCGAAGCCGCGCGCGGCCGTGGCCTGGGGCGCTGGCTGCTGGCCGAAGCACTGCGCGTCGCGCCTTCGCTGGGCCTGCATACCGCGCTGGGCTTCATTTTTGGCCACAACGAACCCAGCCTGCGGCTCTTTTACCGCGCGGGTTTTGCCGACTGGGGCAGATTGCCTGCGGTGGCGGTGCTGGACGGCATCCCCCGCGATCTGGTCATCGTCGGGCGCAAGCTTGACGCGGCCGACCAGCACGCCGGCTGATCAGTCTGCCGGTGTGGTAAACACCGGCGCGGATTAGCAAGACTTTTCAGCAAAACCCGAACTGATTAGAAAGCTGTCCCGGCAAGCATTCACCAACAGCCCGTCATGCCGGCGTCCCACGGGGATTCCCTTGTATCTCGCAGTACTTGGCGGTTAGCTTCCGCCAATCGGGAGAAGGACAGCTTGTGGATTCCCTTAAGGTCCAAACCTTGTATCGCAGATCAAGCCCTTCTCCCACCTCTTCGCCAGCCTGAACACTGAACGGTAGCCAAGGGCCCAGACCCTGCATGCACAAGGCAAGTGGGTGAAGTTGGCAAACGCAATCACTGGAAACAAGCATGATCTATCTCGGTATCGATGTCGCCAAGGCCAAACTGGATTGCGCCCTTCTGCGTGATCCGC
>NZ_ATZJ01000051.1 GCF_000428145.1 Chitinilyticum litopenaei DSM 21440
TGCAAATCCTGTTGTTCGACGCTTTTGACGGGGACGAAACGCATCCGCTCCCGCGTCATGGCCTCACAGATGGCGGCGGCGTCGTTGGCGTCATTCTTGTTGCCCTGCACGTAGGGCTTCACGTGCTGCGGGGCCATCATGAGCACGGTGTGGCCGAGCGTTTGCAATTCCCGTGCCCAGTGATGCGCGCCCCCGCAGGCTTCCATGCCGACCTGGCAGGGCGGGAGTTTTTTGAAGAAATCGAGGACTTGCTCCCGGCGCAATTTCCGGGTGCAGACGACCTGTTCGTTGGCGTTGACGCCATGAACCTGGAAGACGTTTTTGGCAAGGTCAATGCCGATGCGGATAATGGTCATGATGGGCTCCTCGTTCCGTTTGGACTGGTTGGTGACACTTCCCAGTCTGGCACTTGATGCCGTTTCAGGAGGGAGGAGTCCATCCCATTGGCTTTCGCCGGAATGACGAGCTGGACTTTGCTGAGGTAGCTACCTAATCAGGTTTTCAACATCCAAAGCGGGATCACATGCTGCGGGAAGACGCACTCAGCGCGCCGCCGCCGCAAAAAACCGGTTGGCGAATTCGTCCGGATTGCTGATCTGGCGCAGTTCGACAAAAGCCGCCTCGGCCTCGGGGTAATGACGGCGCAGGTAATTGAGCCACTGCTTGATGCGCCCGGCACGGTGCTTGGGCTGCACGGTGTCCTGCACCTTGGCCCAGAACAGTTCGAGCAGCGGCAGCATTTCGTCCCAGCCCGGCCCCTGCTCGCCGCGCACCTGCAGCGCCAGCCCCGGATTGGCGACGATGCCGCGCCCGAGCATCACGTCCTCGCAGCCGGACACCGCGCGGCAGCGGTGAAAATCCTCCACCGTCCAGATCTCGCCATTGGCGATCACCGGAATCTTCGCTTGCTCGCGGATCGTGGCAATCCACTCCCAGTAGGCCGGCGGCTTGTAGCCGTCGACCTTGGTGCGCGCATGCACGACCAGCTCGGCGGCCCCGGCGGCCTCGATCGCCGCCGCGCAGGCCAGCGCATTGCCGGTGTCCTCGTAACCGAGGCGCATCTTGGCGGTCACGGGCAGGTGCGCCGGCACCGCGCCGCGCACGGCCGCAACGATGTCGTGGATCAGCTCCGGCTCGCGCAACAGGATCGCCCCGCCCTTGTGGCGATTCACCGTCTTGGCCGGGCAGCCGAAGTTGAGGTCGATGCCGCAGGGATGCAGCTCGGCGAGCTTCGCCGCGTTTTCCGCCATGCACACCGGGTCGGAGCCGAGCAACTGCACGCGCACCGGCACGCCGGCCGGCGTGTGGCTCTCGGTCAACAGCTCTGGCGCGATGCGCTGGAAGAAGCGGTTCGGCAGCAGCGTGCCCGACACGCGCACGAATTCGGTCACGCACAGGTCGATGCCGCCGACACGCGTGAGCATGTCGCGCAGGATATGGTCGAGCAGCCCCTCCATCGGGGCAAGCAGGATACGCATGGGGAAAACAGCCGGGCGGAAAAGGCAGGCATTGTACGCGCAAGCGACTGACTGGCAAGGGTTTTCGCGCAAGAACGCCGGCCGGGCCGCGCGCTCTGTATAATCGTGCGATCGATTAAGCTGAAGAAAGCCGCACCATGATCCTGAAAATGCCAACCCTGGGCCTGACCGAGACCGAACTCGAGCAGCTCAATGACTTCCTGATGTCCGGCAAGACGCCGGAAGAAACGATGGACCTGGAAATGCTCGACGGCATGCTCGTCGCGCTGACCGTCGGCCCGGACGATGTCGCCGAAGAAGAATGGCTGCCGCAGGTGTTTGCCGGCGAAGTGCCGGAATTCGACGACCAGGCCGAAGCCGAGCTGATTCTCGGGCTGATCCGCCGCCACGCCGAGGGCATCATGCACGCCTACTCGGTGCGCGCCCGCGAGGCCGCCAAGGAAAGCGCGCTGTATTACCCGCTGATCCTGGAAGACGAAGGCGTCGACGAAAAATGGCAGGAAACGCTGGGCGCCTACTGGGCCTCGGGCTTTCGCGCCGGCGTGCTGCTGCGCGAAGACGCCTGGCAGGCCGCGCTCGACGAGGACGAGGCCTTCTTCGAAACCGTCGCCAAGATCCTGGCACTTGAACTGGGCCACCATCCGGAAAACGAGGACGACAAGCTCGACCTCAAGGGCCGCGAAACGCGGCTGGCCGAGCTGCCCTGGCTGGTCGAGGACATCATGCACTACTGGCTGGAAGCCAGCGTCGGCACGGTGGAAACCGTGCGCAACGACGAGCCCAAGGTCGGCCGCAACGATCCCTGCCCCTGCGGCAGCGGCAAGAAATACAAGAAGTGCCACGGCGCCTGAGCCAGAATAACTGGATGTATTGGCCTGCAAGCAAATGACTGATTGGGCTGCAGGCCCATACCCATCAGGACATGAAGAATCCGGCACTGATCCTGTTCGACTGGGACGACACGCTGATGGTCGACCATCCCGAATGGCGCGAACCGATGGCCGACTGGCCCGCGGTCGCCGCCGTCGACGGCGCCCTCGACCTGCTGCAGACGCTGAACGCCGCCGGCCTGCGCTGCGGACTGGCGACGAGTGCACGCGTCTCGACCGAAGCGCAAATCCGTCTGGCGCTGGCGCGGGTTGGCCTGGCCGAGCACATTGAGCCAATCTTCTGCTGGCGCAATACCGGGGCGGAGAAAACCAATCCGCAGTTCTGGCACAAGCTCTTGCTGCGCGAAGGCCTGGCCGCCGGCGACGTCGTGATGGTCGGCGACCAGTTTGCCGCCGATGTGCGCACGCCCGCCGCCAAGGGGCTGTCCGCCGTCTGGTTCAACCCGCACGACGCGATCCACCGCACCGGCCCGGGCTATACGACCATCCATGCGCTGAGCGAGCTGCCCACTGCGCTCGCCGGGCTGGGTTTCGCGAGCGGCTAGGTTCTGTTGACGTTTTGTTTGCACTCCCGCTGGCGCGCTTTTTGCGCCGAATCAAGGCGTTGCAAGCGCCGCATAACGGGTTATGTCAGCGAAGCAACAACGCAGAGGCGGCGAAAAAAGCGCCCAGCCCGCCGGGTTTGGCTGTTTTTGGCCTGACCCTGCGTTGCAAAACCCTGGCATAGAACGACTATGCGGCGGGTTTCGCGCCTTGATTCAGGCCAAAAACCGCACAAACGGGCAGTGCAAACAAAACGTCAACAGAACCCAGGCCAATCGGTAACGCCGGGCGCCGGCCGGCTTTGCTAGAATCGCGCTTTCCCCGATTTTCGCGACTCATTCCCATGCACCGTCTCGTCATCCAGGCGCCCGACATCGCCACGCAAGACCTGAAACAGCTCGCCCGCCTCTCCGACGCCTACGAAATCCAGGCCATCAACCCGCAAGCCTTCAAGCTCTTGGGCGCGCAGCTCGCCAACGAGGAAGCCGTCGCCGATTTCTGCGAATCCAACCAGCTGGATTTCGCCTTCATTCCCGAAGACCTGTCCGTGCGCGACATCGGCCTGGTGGTGATGGACATGGATTCAACGCTGATCACCATCGAATGCATCGACGAAATCGCCGACATGGTCGGCATCAAGCCGCAGGTCGCCGAAATCACCGCAGCGGCGATGCGCGGCGAGCTGGATTTCCGCGAATCGCTCACCCGCCGCGTAGCGCTGCTGGCCGGCCTTGAGGCCAGCGCGCTGCAGCGTGTGTACGACGAACGCCTGCAGCTGATGGCCGGCGCCGAAGCGATGCTCAGGGGCTTCCAGGCCGCGGGCGCGAAAACGCTGCTGATTTCCGGCGGCTTCACCTTCTTCACCGAGCGCCTGCAGGAGCGCCTGGGTCTGAGCCGCGCGATCGCCAATGTGCTGGAAATCGCCAACGGCAAGCTGACTGGCAAGGTCGATGGGGACATCGTCGACGCCGCGCGCAAGAAGGCCGAGCTGATCGCCTGGCGCGAGGAACTCGGCCTGCGCCGTGATCAGGTCGTCGCCATGGGCGACGGTGCCAACGACCTGCCCATGCTGCACGAGGCCGGCTTTGGCGTGGCCTGTCACGCCAAGCCCAAGGTGGTCGCCGAAGCGCCGTACGCGATCAACCGCGTCGGGCTCGATGGCGTGCTGAATTACTTCCTGTAAAAGTGTATTGCCCTGTAGCCCTTTTCAGATAAGGGCTACAGGGCAATACCCATCTGCCTCCTGCCGAATGCGGACAAACAAAAAGGGGCTTGCGCCCCTTTCTGTTTTTGCCGGATTACAACAATCAGGCGGACTTGCGACCGGAAGCGGCCTTGGCGCCGGTTTCAACGGCAGCCACGGTGGCTTCGGCGATGTTGCCGGTGATGCGCTGAGCAGTCTTGTTCAGGGCGTCGTAGGCGGTGTTGGCGGTTTCAACCACGTTTTTGAACACGGCAACGGCAGCGCCGGAAGCCGGAGTTTGCTGAACGGCCTGGTCCAGGCTGGACAGCAGGTTCTTGTTGAATTCCAGAACCTGTTCTTCAACCAGCTTGTTGATTTCCTGCTGGGTGTTGCTGGCCGCGTCGAACACGGTGCGAGCCAGGCTCAGCGACTTGCCAACGGCCGGCTGGGCCAGGGTCTTTTGCAGATCAGCCAGATCCTGGGCGGTGCGGGCGTTGGCCAGTGCCTTGGCGGTTTCCACGTTTTCGGCGATCAGATCGCGTGCCAGCGTGAATTGCAGTTGCAGCAGGTTTTCGGCGCCAGCCAGGGCGATATTGGTCAGACGCAGGGTCTTCTCGATGTTGGCTTGGTTGAAATCGACGAATTGTTGAGCGTTGTACATGATGGTATCTCCTTTTGTGCAGTGCATCATGAGTTGCATTGTATGCCTGTCGCAGGCCATGTCAACTGTTTTTTGTTGCAGCGCACAAATGACACACTTCAACCACCGGCCTGCTTCTGGCGCACGGCCAGCACAGCCTGATTACGCATGGTTTTCAAGAGGTTAAGCTGGTCGTGCGGCACCTCCAGCGTGTGCGCTGCCAGCCGGTCGCCATAGAAAAGCCCGATGGGCTTCTTGTCGATCACCAGCGGAAACACGATGAAGGTATGCGCAGGCACGGCGTCGCGATACCAGACGGGAATGCGCTGGCGGATCGATTCGGCGTCGATGTCTTCGATCAGCACGTCGGCATTCTTGCTGACCACCAGCTGGAAGACGTCGGCCACTCCACCAAGGTCAAAGGCGAATTTCGGGATGATCTGCTGGATGTCGGCACCGAAGCCGAAGCGCGCCAGCATGCGGTTGCTGCGCGTATCGCGCGTGCAGAACAGCACACGATCAAACCCGACACTGCGGTACATGGTTTCCAGGATCATGCGCAGCAGGTCATTGAGCTTGAAGTCCCCGACCAGGGTGTTGGTGATGTCCTGCACGCCGGCAGCAAGCATGCTGGTGATCTGCTGCGGTGTGTTGGCGCTGCCTGCCGGGGTGCCGGCGTCCAGAATATGGCCGGTCAGTGTATCGGCGACCGGTTCGGCAGTCTGGCTGACCCCCAGCGGGGTGCCGGCAAGCTGGTTGAGCCGCTTGGCGTAGGCGCTGCCGCTGACATCGACCCCCAGCAGACCCAGATAACCCAGATACTGTTTGGCGGTTTCCTGCAGCACCTTCTCGAAATCGTTGCTGTGCAGCGCCACCGCGGGCGTATAGCGCTTGACCAGTTGCACCATCATCGCGGGGATGTCGCGCGCGCTGGCGTCGATCAGCGGAAGCAGCTCGGCCGACAGATTGGCAAAGAGCCGCAGGCGCTCGGTATTGTTCTGCGGCTCGCGGATCGGCCCATCGGGCATGGCCCGCAGGCTGTGCAGCATCTTGTCGGGAAAGTTCCAGCTCTGCGCCACGCCGAGTCCCAGCTCGCGATAGCTGATGCCGAGCACCTTTTCGGCGGCGATTTCGTTGCTGCAGCCATCCTGCTGGGCGCGGCGCTCGATTTCCTGGCTTTCCTCGGGGAAGTAGTAGAGTGTCAGCAGCTTGCCCAGATGCTGGAACATGCCGCAGATCATCACGCCCTCGAATTCGCGCCAGCCGGCCTTCTGGCCCAGACAGCGCGCGAGCAGGCCACCGAAAAAGGCCATCAGCACGGCCTCCCTGAGCTTGATCGCCTGGCTGCGGTTGTGCATGTGCTCGAACAGCAGCAGCGTGATCGCCAGATTGCGGATATTGTCATAACCCAGGATCACGATCGCGCGTGACACAGTGCTGATGGTGCCGCCGAACTGGCCAAAGCTCGCCGAATTGACGATGCGCAGCAGCTTGTTGGTCAGCGAGAAATCTTTCAGGATCACTTCGGACAGATTCTGCAGGCGCTCGGAATCGGCCTCGTCGATCTTGTTGATCGCGCTGATCGTTTGCGAGAGCGCCGGAAAATCGGCGGTGTGGCGCATGCGCCGCAAGAGGAAATCCAGGGTGCTGTGGCGGCTGCCGCCCTCCTCGGCCGCCGCCGCCTCGGGGCGCTCCAGCCAGGCCTGCAGCGCGTGGTGAAAGGCGGCGGCATCGGCATAGCGTTCGTCGGGCGACTTGCACAGCGCCGTCATCACGATCTGGTCGAGCTGGTCGTCGACATCGGCCTGCAGCGACGACGGTGCGACAAAGGGGCTGGACAGGGTGCGCTGCAGGATGGCGAAGGCCGAATCGCCTTCGCTGGCCAGCTTGCCGGTGAGCATCTGGTAAAGCGTCATGCCGGCGGCGAACACGTCGGCCTGCGCATCGACCGGCAGATTCTTGAGGATTTCCGGGGCCATGTAGCCAACGGTACCGGTCATGCTGGCGCTGCCGGTCTGGCGCGGCGTGGCCACGCCAAAATCCATCAGGCGCGGGCGCTGCTGGCTGTCGATCAGGATGTTCTGCGGCTTGATGTCGCGATGCACAAGACCGCGCGCATGCGCGAGCGCCAGACCATCCAGGATGGGCAGCAGCAGGCGCACAGCCTCCACCGGCTTGAGGCTGCCCTTCTCGCGCAACAGCGCGGCCAGCGTCTGCCCTTCGACATACTCGAACACCAGACAGGGATGGCTTTCTTCGGCAAAGGCGTCGAACAGCGCCACGATGTGCGGATGTTGCAGATTACTGACGGTGCGCGCCTCATCCAGCACCGAATTACCCTGGCTGTGCAGCACCTTGATCGCCACCTGGCGCCCCAGACGCTGATCTTCGGCCAAATACACCAGGCCCTGCGCGCCCTGCCCCAGTTTGCGGATGATGCGGAAACGACCCGCAGCCAGTTCTTTTTCCATGACGGTATCGGCTTGTTCTGTTTTGCCTCTGATCATAGCCGAGCGCTACCGCAGCAGCGCGAATTCTGTGGCTTTGCGCTATTGAATGCGCAACAGCCGCCCTCATCTTTTACAAAATTTGCATTTTCTGTTTTCCCATACCGTCCGGAGCCAGCATGGCAACCCTTGAACGCATCCAGGCCGCACTGGCCGACCTTATCGATCCCCATACCGGACGCAGCTTCAGCAGCGCCAAATGCTTCCGGAACATCCAGCTGTCCGGCTCCGGCGTCAGCCTTGATCTGGTACTGCCCTATCCGGCGCAAAGCCGGCATGCGGAACTGGCGGAACTGGTGCGCGCCCGCCTAGAGAACGCCGAGGCAGGCCTCTCGCCCATCGAAGTGCGCGTCAGCACGCAAATCGTCGCGCATGCGGTGCAGCGCGGCGTGCCGCTGCTCTCCGGCGTGAAGAACGTGATCGCGGTCGCCAGCGGCAAGGGCGGCGTCGGCAAATCGACCACCGCCGTGAATCTGGCGCTGGCGCTCGCTGCGGAAGGCGCGCGCGTTGGCCTGCTCGACGCGGACATCTACGGCCCCTCGCAACCGACCATGCTGGGCGTACCCGACGCGCATCCGGAATCGCCGGACGGCAAGCACCTGCAGCCGATCACCGCGCACGGCATCCAGGTGATGTCGATCGGCTTCCTGATCGACACCGAGCAACCGATGGTCTGGCGCGGCCCCATGGTCACGCAGGCGCTGATGCAGCTGCTGAACGACACGCACTGGGACAATGTTGATTACCTGGTCATCGACCTGCCGCCGGGCACCGGCGACATCCAGCTGACGCTGAGCCAGAAGGTGCCGGTGACCGGCGCGGTGATCGTCACCACGCCGCAGGACATCGCACTGCTCGACGCGCGCAAGGGGCTGAAGATGTTCGAGAAGGTCGGCGTGCCGATTCTCGGCATCGTGGAAAACATGAGCATGCACATCTGCTCGAATTGCGGTCATGCCGAGCCGATTTTCGGCGAAGGCGGCGGCGCGGCGATGTGCGCGGATTACGGCACCGAGCTGCTGGGCCAGCTGCCGCTCGAGCTGTCGATCCGGCTGAACGCCGACGGCGGCCATCCGTCCGTCGTCGCCGAGCCCGATGGCCGCGCGGCTGGCATCTACAAGGACATCGCGCGCAAGCTCGCGATCAAGGTGGCCGAAAAGGCGCAGGATTTCTCCAGCCGCTTCCCGAAGATCGTCATCAAGAAAGACGCCTGATCGCCCCTACCCGGCACCCCAACAGGCTGCAGCCTTTTTGTTATCGAGGCTGCAGCCAGATACACAGAGCAAACAATGTCCACTCCGCCGTCGCTGCAAAACCTGATCAATGCGCTGAAAGTGCTGCCCGGCGTCGGCCCGAAATCCGCGCAGCGCATGGCCTTTCATCTGGTGCAGCGTGACCCGGCCGGCGCCGTGCAGCTGGCGCAGGCCATCATCGATGCGCAGGGGCGCCTGCAGCATTGCAAGCTGTGCAACACCTTTTGCGAAACCGAGCTGTGCGACATCTGCCAGGACGAGCAGCGCCACCACGGCCAGCTCTGCGTGGTGGAAATGCCGACCGATCTGTGGTCGATCGAAGCGACGCGCGCTTACGAGGGCTTGTATTTCGTGCTGATGGGCCGCTTGAGCCCGCTCGACGGCATCGGTGTGGACGACATCGCGCTCAAGCCGCTGCTGGCACGCGCGCTGGATGGCGAGGTAAGCGAGGTGATTCTGGCGACCAATTTCACCACCGAGGGCGAAGCCACCGCCTATTACCTGTCCGAATTGCTGCGCGCCCGCGGCTTGCGCGTAAGCCGCATCGCCCGCGGCCTGCCGGTGGGCGGCGAGCTGGAACACGCCGATCCGGCGACGCTGGCGCAGGCACTGATCGAGCGCCGTCACAGCGAATAGGCAGCCCCACTCCACTAGGTATACGAGCGTAACCTAATGCGGGTAATGGCTGCAGCCCTATCCAGCCATGGGTATCAAGAATGCAGCCAGCAAAAAACCCGCCGAGGCGGGTTTTTTTGCTGGCTGCGAGCCCCGGGGCAGGCGCTCAGTCACGCTCGCCGGTAAAGGCCATCAGCAGGTGCAGCAGGCTGGTGAACAGGTTGTAGATGTTCAGGTACAGACCCAGCGTCGCGCTGACGTAGTTGGTTTCGCCGCCGTTCACGATATTGCTCACGTCATACAGGATGTAGAGCGAGAAGATCAGCACGCAGGCCGCCGAAATGGCCAGCGACAGCGCCGGAATGGCGAAGAAGACATTGGCGATCGCGGCCAGGATCACCATCACCAGACCGATGAACAGGAACTTGCCCAGGAAGCTGAAATCCTTCTTGGTCACGGTGGCAATCGCGGCCAGCGTGAAGAAGATCGCAGCCGTACCCACGGCGGCCGTGCCGATCAGCTGGGCGCCATTGCTGAAACTCAGCGCCACTTGCAGGATTTGCGACAACCAGAAGCCCATGAAACCGGTGAAGGCCAGCAGCAGGAACACGCCGAGCGGGCTGTTCTTGGTCTTTTCAATGGCGTAGAAACTGCCAAAGGCTACGCCGAAGAACACCAGCATGCCGACCCAGCCGGACATGCGGAACTCCAGGTTGATGCCGAGCACCGCACCGATGGCGGTCGGAATCATGGTCAGCGCCAGCATGGCGTAAGTGTTGCGCAGAACCTTGTTGCGGTCGGCCGCAAGCGCTTGCGGCGCATACGAGGCGGGATTGAATTGCATGGCGTTATCTCCTTGAGAAGTTGGCGAATCAGGCGCTCGCTTCGTGGCTAAGATGCCGGCAAAGCGGAAAAGTTGCAAGTCGCGGAACGAAAATTGCTGAATCAATGTGTCAGACTGTGCCACCCACTGTCAGGCCACCGTCAACCCGCAGCGTAGGCTGACCCACGCCCACCGGCACGCTCTGGCCCTCCTTGCCACAGGTGCCCACGCCCGGATCCAGCGCCATGTCGTTGCCGATCATCGAGACGCGGGTGAGCACGTCCGGGCCGTTGCCGATCAGCGTCGCGCCCTTCACCGGGTATTGCAGCTTGCCGTCTTCGACCCACCAGGCTTCGGCGGCGTCAAACACAAACTTGCCGCTGGTAATGTCGACCTGGCCACCGCCAAAATTCGCGGCATACAGCCCGCGCTCGACCGAGGCGATGATCTCCTGCGGGTCATGCTGGCCGGCTTCCATCAGCGTATTGGTCATGCGCGGCATCGGCAGGTGCGCATAGGATTCGCGGCGACCATTGCCGGTCGGCGCCATGCCCATCAGCCGCGAATTCAGGTCGTCCTGCAGATAGCCCTTGAGAATGCCGTCCTCGATCAGCACGGTGCGCTGGGTGGGATTGCCCTCGTCGTCGATATTCAGCGAGCCGCGCCGATCGGCCAGCGTGCCGTCATCCACCACGGTAATGCCCTTGGCCGCCACGCGCTCGCCGATGCGCCCGGAAAACGCCGAGCTGCCCTTGCGGTTGAAGTCGCCCTCCAGGCCATGGCCGATGGCCTCGTGCAGCAAAATGCCCGGCCAGCCGTTGCCGAGCACCACGGTCATCTCGCCGGCCGGCGCGGGGCGAGCCTGCAGATTCAGCACCGCCTGGGCGATGGCTTTCTGCGCATAGTCCAGCAATACCTCATCGGTGAAATAGGCAAAGTCAAAGCGCCCGCCACCACCACTGCTGCCCTGCTCGCGACGACCGTTTTCCTCAAGAATCACGCGCAGCGACACGCGCACCAGCGGGCGCACGTCGGCAGCGCGCACACCGTCGTGGCGGGCGATGTAAATCAACTCATGCTCGCCGGCGAGACTCGCCATCACCTGCACAACGCGGGAGTCGAGACTGCGCGCCATGCTTTCCAGCCGCTCCAGCAGCGCCACCTTGGCGGCGGAATCCAGGCTGGCAATCGGATCGTCGACGGCGTAGAGATTGCGCCCGGCCACGTTACGCAGCAGCGCCGCCGTGCCCTGCCCGCCCTGGCGAGCAATGGCGCGCGTGGCTTCTGCAGCCTGCAGCAGGGCCGCGAGGCCAATGTCGTCCGAATAGGCGAACGCGGTCTTCTCGCCGGCAACGGCGCGCACACCGACGCCCTGGTCGATATTGAAGCTGCCCGACTTGACGATGCCTTCATCGAGGCTCCAGGCCTCGCTGCGCGAATACTGGAAATACAGGTCGGCATAATCGACTTCATGCTGGCGCATGGCCGCGAACACCTGTTCCAGGCGCTCGTCATCCAGACCGAAAGGGGTCAGCAAGGCAGTACGGGCAAGATCGAGTCGATTCATCGGGACATCCGGGCCGGCGGGAAAAACCGCCATTAAACCACACTTCGCCGCTCACAGACGCCGATGCGCCAGCGCCGGCAGCACGCGGCGCGTGCGCTCCAGCTGGCTGGCCTTCAGCTCGGCCAGCGCCACGCCCTCGCCGTGCGGCAGGACGTCGAGAATCTGCCCCCAGGGATCGATCAGCATGCTGTGGCCGAAGGTTTCCCGCCCGGTCGGATGCACACCGCCCTGGCCGCTGGCGATTACGAAACACTGGTTTTCGATGGCGCGCGCGCGCAGCAGGATTTCCCAGTGCGCCCGACCGGTGGTCGCGGTAAAGGCGGCCGGCAGCGCCCAGAGATCGGCCTCCTGCAGGCGGAAGAGCTCGGGGAAACGCAGGTCGTAGCAGATGGCGACCCCGAGCCGCCCAAGCGGTGTATCGATGATCAGTGGCGCAGCACCCGGCGCGATGGTATCGGCCTCGCAGTAGCGCTCGCTGCCGTTTTCAAAACCGAAGAGGTGCAGTTTGTCATAACGGCCGGCGCACTGGCCGTCGGGCTGAAAGACCAGACAGCTATTGAATGCCTTGCCGGGGATCTCGCTGGCCAGCGGGATCGTGCCGGCCACCAGCCAGATCCCCTCGGCACGCGCGGCATCCGCCAGAAAGTTCTGCAGGGGGCCATCGCCAAAGTGCTCGGCATGCGCCAGCTTGTCGGTATCGCGCGCGCCCATGATGGCGAAGTACTCGGGCAAGACCGCCAGCCGGGCGCCGCGCTGCGCTGCTTCGGCAAGCAGGCGCCGGGCGCTGGCCAGGTTTTGCGCCACGTCGGGCGTGGAAACCATCTGGATGGCGGCGGCGTTCAGGGTCTGGAACTGGCTCATGCGCTCCTCGCGGATGTCAGGTGTCATTTGCCGGCGGTCTCGGAGGCGCTGCGCACGCCGGGCAGGCTCAGGCGTTCGATGCGCCGGATTTGCGGATCGGCCATGCTGCCGCTGATGCTGTATTCCATCGTCGCCAGCTGGCCAAAGGGGTCGTTCAGCGCCTTGCCCAGGGCAAAGGTCGCCAGCCCGGCCAGCGGATTGACCGCAGTGGCGGCCAGGGCAACGGCGTCGCCGATCTTGGGCGTGATCTTGACGCGCAGATTCTGCGTGGCGGCCACCAGATTGGCTTCGCCATTGAAGCGGATGTCGGCCGCCGGGCTGTCGATCAGCAGATTGCCGGTGCGCGCGATGCCACGATCGATCTGCGCATCGCCGCTGATGCGGTCGAACTCCATGCCCTCGTTGACCACGTCGTTGAAATCCAGGCGCACGCGCCGCGACAGCGACTGCAGGCTCAGGATGGAGAGCAGCCGCAGCGCATTGCCGCCATCGACCTTCGCAAAACGCCCGGCCTCCATATCAAGGCGCAGTTTGCCCTGCAGCGAGGGGAAATCGGGAATCGCCGCCTCCCCCTGCCAGCTCAGCTCCCCGGAAAACTTGCCGGGAGCGCGATACATGCTGTTCGGATAGCCCAGCCGCGTCAGCAACTTGCCGAGGTCCGGCGTTTGCAGGCTGAACTTGCCGCTGCTGTGTGGCTGGCGCTCGTGCGGCAGCCATTGCCCGCTCATGCGGAACTCGCCATCGGGATTGCTCAGCAGCAATTCCTCGACCTGCCAGCCCATGGCCAGCGGCTTGGCGGTCACGGCCAGCTGGCCCAGCGCCAGCCCCTTGTAGCTGAACTGGGCGATCTGCAGCTCCAGTTGCGACCAGCGTTGCAGCGCCGTACTGCCGGCGGGCGGGCGCGCAGGCTGGGCGGCATTGCCATTCGCAAGGCTCGCGCGCAAAGGGGGGGCCAGCGGCAGGGCCAGACGCTCCAGCCTGGCCTGCAGCGGGCGCCCCGGCCCGCCGGAAATGAGTTGCCCGCTCAGGGCCTTGCTGCCGAGCTTGAGCAGCCAGCCCTGCCCCAGATCGGCAAAGCCGAGCCGGACATCGTTCAGTTGCTGCCCCCAGCCGCTCAGCCGCCCGAAGGCCAGATCGGCGCCCTGGATGGCGATGGGTGCAGCCGCCTTGCCGCCCGTAGCGCCAGCCCCTTGCTGCTGAGCCCAGGCCAGCCAGTCTTCCAGCTGCAGCTCGGGCCAGCCGCCCCCCAGGTAAAGCCCCGGCTTTGTGGCGGGTATCGGCATGGAACCAAGTGCGATGGCGGCCTGCAGGGGCATACCTACTGGTTTTTTGACTTCCAGCTGCAGCAGTTGCCGCAAGCCCAGATTGAAGGTGTCGCCGCGCTCATTGCCGCTGACGCGCAATTGCAGGGGCAAATTGCTGCCTGGTGCCTTGGCAAGCGGCGCCGGCAGATCGATTTGCACGCCGCGCAGCGGGCTTTGCAGCTGCAGGTCGAACTGTCCGTCACGCGTGAGCAGCGAGCCCTGATAGCGCAGCGGCCCGCTCATCAGCGCCGGCAGCTGGTAATGCTGCAGCACGGCCTGCATCTGCGCCTCGCCATGCAGCGCGAACTGCATGCCGCCCTTGCCGTCGCTGGCGCCGCTGAGCGCCAGCTTGCCGCCCAGCAGCTGCGCCTCGGCGCGCTCCAGGCGGAATTGCTCGTCGGTGAACAGCAGCCGGCCCTGCGCCTGCAGCAGCGCCGGCAGTTGCTCGCCCACTTCCAGCTGGCTGGCGGCAAAATCAAAGCGTCCGCTGACACGACTGGTCTCGGGCGCATACAGCGGCAGCTGCAAATGCAATTGCAGGCGCCCTTCCCCCTGGGCCCGCAAGCCATCGGGGACCAGCTCCGCTTCTTCCTTCAACGGCGTCGTGCCGAGAAAACGCAGGTATTCGCCGATGGGGCCGGCCGCATCGCCCTGCACGTCCAGCACCGGCGCATCGACGCCCAGATCGGGCACCTCGGCGACCACGCCGCGCAAGCCGACACCCAGCAGACGCGCCTGATCCGCCTCAATGCGCATGCCCGGCCCGGCAAACAGCAGGCGACCATGGATGTTCTGGATGGCCGGCCAGCCGGGAGCGTAAGCCAGCGTCACCTCGGCCGCATCGGCGCTGATGCGGAATTCGCCGGGCAGCTTGGGGCCGTAGGGGAAGGTAGCGAGTTCGCCATGCCAGCGCACCCGGCCATTGCGGGCCTGCCCGCTCTTGAGCGCCGCACGCAGCCAGGCCAGCGTTTCGTCGCCGACGGCGCGGGGCAGCCAGGCATAGGCGCGGTTGGCGGCCAGCCGGCTGATTTCGCCATCCAGCGCCATGCTGCCCAGGCCCTGGCCGGGCCAGCGATACTGGCCATTGAGCGACATGGCCAAGTCGGTACTGGCCAGCTGCAGCGCGGGAAACGCCAGCCGCCAGCCCTTGTCCTCGCGTCGCCATTCCAGACGGCTGCGCAGGGTGGTCAGCTGCAGGGGTTCGACAAACTGTTCGGGGTAATTGAGCCGCAAGCCATCGCTGGACAGGCGCGCCTTGCCATGGGTTTCATCAAGCTCCAGCTCGCCGGAAAGGCCGCTAAGCTCGGGCAGCACGCCGGGCCAGCGCAGGCCCAGGCCGGAAAACTCCAACTGACCCTGCCAGTCGCGGGCCGCGCGCCAGTCACCCGACCAGCCCAGCTCGGCCTCGGCGATGCGTCCGTCCAGCTGCACACCAGCGAGCGCCAGCTGCTGTTCCCGCGCGAGCAGCGGCAGCAGCGCCGGCAGGCCGGCCAGATGCCAGCCCCTGGCCTGCAGGGCGTGACGCTGGCCATTGCGCTGGTAAGCCAGGCTGCAGTTCTCGCACAGCGCACCGCTGTCGGTGCGCAACTGCCGGGCATCCAGAGTCAGCTTGTCGCCCTTGCTGCCCCGCCGCCAGGCCAGTTCACCATCAAACACCGGCAGATTGAGTGCTTGCTCGTCCAGGCGAAACTGCACGTCGCGCAGCGCCAGCCGGGCATCCAGCGCATCCAGCTGCGCCGCGCTGAAATCGAAACCCACTTGCAAATGCCCGCGCCCGCTGCGCAGATGTTCGCGGCTGCGAAACAGCGACAGCCATTCGCCTACCAGCGCCAGATCGGTATCGGGAATCTGCAGGCGCAGCCGGCCTGACCAGTCGGCCAGCAGTTCGGGATCGCTGCCCTGCAGCGAGCCGCTCAGCGTGGCGCGCCCGCCCATGCCGGCCGGCAGGTTCATGCCGAGTTCGACATCGCGAAAGGCCAGAATACGGCTGGTGCGGAAATCGACATGGCTGAGCACCAGTTCGCGCGCCGGGCTCTGCGTTTGATCGATCACGCGCACCCGGCCATCGTGGATGGCCAGCCCGCCCTGGTCCAGCAGCCAGCGCAGCACGCGCCCCTGATCGGCGCTGGCGTCGCCACTGTCGAGCGCGCTGCCGCCAATCAGCCAGCGCCGCCGAGCGTCGCGCAAGAGCAGCAAATCAGGCCCGTTCAGGCTGATGCGGCTGAACTGCACTTCGCCCAGCGGCAGGCGCCACCAGGCAAGGCTGCCGCGCATTTCGTCGAAATCCAGCAGGGGCTGGCCCTGCGCTCCGCGCAATACGACGCCCTGCACCAGCAACTCGGGCCGCAGGCCGTCCCAGCCGGCCACCAGGCGCTGCGCGGAAAACTGCACGCCGGCCTGCGCGCTGATGCGTGCAGCCAGCCAGGGGCGGTACTGGTCGATGCGCGGGATCACGACGAACTGCCAGGCCAGCCCCAGGAGCAGCAGCAGGCTGCCAGCGGCAAGCAGCAAACGCCACAGCCAGCGCAGGGTGATGCGGTGCAGGCCGGCGGTCCACTGTCCAAGACGGGACCGGATCCGCGCCGGCTCTAGAGAAAAGCGCATGAATGAATCCGGAAGATCGGGCGCGCGCTGGGGCGGCCACATCAGGCTGTCGATGCACAGCCGGGCTCGGTTGTTCCGGCCAGGCCGGGAAACGGATGAAAACGCGAAAAGCCATTGATTTTGCAGCCAACGCTGGGCAGCGGCTTTCGCCATGCCCCCGCCGCCAAGGCTCAAACCCGCGTTTTCAGACTTTTTCAACTGCCCCTTATGCTAGGGTTATGGCTGATTTTACCAACAATCACAGCCCGCCATGCCCGAAATCGTTGACGACTCCAGCCCGGCGCTCAGCGCCGCACTCGCCCACAGCAATTACCTGCGCCGCCTGTTCACCCGCCGCCCGGCGCTGGCTGCGGAAACGGCCGAACACCTCTACCAGCCCTTCACCCGCGCGGCCATGCAACAGCAACTGGCACATGAGGCGCCAGCGGACGAGGAGATGCTCAAGCGCCAGTTGCGGCATCTGCGCCAGGCCGTGATGGCGCGGCTGATTGCCCGCGAGCTGGCCGGGCTCTCCGACCTCAACGAAGCCATGCACACCACCACCGACCTGGCCGAGGTCGCCATCGACGCGGCGCTGAGCTGGCTGGCGCAGCCCGACGAGCGCCACGGCGAGCCGATCGGCGAAGACAGCGGTACCGTGCAGCAGCTCATCGTCGTCGGCATGGGCAAGCTGGGCGGGCGCGAGCTGAATGTGTCCAGCGACATCGACCTGATCTTTGTCTATCCGGAAGACGGCGAAACCAGCGGGCCGCGCCGCATCACCAATCACGAATATTTCGCGCGCCTGGGCAAGCGGCTGATCAACCTGATCGGCGACAGCAGCGACGAAGGCTTCGTGTTTCGTGTCGACATGCGCCTGCGCCCCTTCGGTGACTCCGGGCCGCTGGTCTGCTCGTTCGCCGCACTGGAAAACTACCTGCTCACGCAGGGGCGTGAATGGGAGCGCTATGCCTGGATCAAGGGGCGCGCGCTGTCGGGCGACGCCGAGGGGCTGTACGAGCTGGTCCAGCCCTTTGTGTTCCGCAAATACCTCGATTACGGCGCCTACCACTCGATGCGCGAGCTGCACAGCCAGATTCGCCGCGAGGTGCAGCGCCGCGACAAGCTCGACAACATCAAGCTCGGCCCGGGCGGCATTCGCGAAATCGAGTTCATCGGCCAGGTCTTCCAGCTGATCCGCGGCGGGCGCAACAAGGCGCTGCGCCAGCGCGCCACGCAAACCATCCTGCGCGAGCTGGGCGCCCAGGGCACGCTACCCGAAGAAGCCGTGGCCGACCTCGATGCCGCTTACGTCTTCCTGCGCAATCTCGAACACCGCATCATGTACCTCGACGACGCGCAGACGCAGATGCTGCCCACCAGCGAGGAAGACCGCGAACGCATCGCGCGCAGCATGAATTACCCGGACTGGGCGGCTTTTCGCACGGCGCTCGACTACCACCGCAACAAGGTCACCCGGCAATTCGAGCAGGTGTTTGCCCAATCACCCGCCGACGAGGCCGGCAGCACGCAGGACATGAGCAGCCTGCAGGATGACGGCGGCGTCGATTTGCTGCGCAATCACGGGTATATCGACGCAGGCGAAGTACACCGGAGGCTGGGTAGCTATACCTCCAGCAGCAAATACCTGCAGATGCCGGATCGCTGCCGCCGCCGCATCGATCTCATCCTGCCGGCGCTGGTGGAAACCGCCGCCGCCTACCCCAATCCGGACACCACGCTCTTGCGCGTACTGGACCTGATCGAGGCGGTAAGCCGGCGCGAATCCTATCTGGCCCTGCTGGCCGAGCACCCGCAAACGCTCAAGCGCCTGGCCGACCTCTACAGCGCCAGCTCCTGGGTATCGCAATACCTGACACGCCACCCCATCCTGCTTGATGAATTGCTCGATGCGCGGCTGCTTTACCAGGAGCCCGACTGGGACAGGCTCGGCCGCATCCTGCGCAGCGAGCTGCAGGACATCAGCGACGACACCGAAGCCAAGATGGACTGCCTGCGGCATTTCCAGCACACGCAGGTGTTCCGCATCGTGGCCCAGGATCTGGGCGGCATGCTGACGCTGGAAAAGGTGTCCGATCACCTCTCGGCGCTGGCCGACCTGATTCTGGCAGTGACGCTGGAAGAAGTCTGGAAGGAGCTGCCCGGGCGGCACACCGAGCATCCGGCCTTCGCCGTCGTCGGGTATGGCAAGCTGGGCGGCAAGGAACTGGGTTACGGCTCGGATCTGGACATCGTTTTCCTGTTTGACGACGAGCACCCGAATGCACAGGAGGTGTATGCCAAATACGCCAAGCGCATCGTCAACTGGCTGACCACGCTGACCCCGGCAGGCCAGCTCTACGACATCGACCTGCGTCTGCGCCCCAACGGTGCTTCAGGCCTGCTGGTGTCGAGCCTTGAGGCCTTTGCCGAGTACCAGCAGCAATCCGCCTGGGTCTGGGAACACCAGGCCATCAGCCGCGCGCGTTTTGCGGCCGGCGATGCGCGCATTGGCCAGTGGTTCGAGGATTTCCGCTGCCAGATCCTTGCGAAACCCCGCGCTGGCACGGCCTTGCGCGAGGAAGTGCGCGCCATGCGCGAGCGCATGCTGGAAAGCCATCCAGCCCTCGATAGCGACGTGAAGCATGTGCGCGGCGGGATTGTCGATATCGAGTTCATCGTGCAATACCTGATCCTCGCGCACGCCGGCGATTGCCCGGCGCTGACGGCCAACAGCGGCAATATCGCCCTGCTGGACGTGGCGGCACGGCAGGGGCTGATTCCGGAACCTGCCGCGGAAGCGGCCCGCTATGCCTACCGTGAATTGCGCCGCCTGCAGCACGCGGCGCGGCTGAACGACAACAAGCCGAGCGAGGCCATGCTGGCGCCGCTGGCCGGCCATCTGGCTCGCGTGCGCGCACTGTGGGCGGACCTGTTCGGAGCGGATGGGCAGCATGCCGGCTGATCGGCACTCGTGATCATAAGATGCAAATGCAAAATCCCCCGCTTCTGGCGGGGGATTGTCATTTGCAGTCTGCATTGAAGCGAGGCGAATCGAAGCTCAGCTGTCCGCCCAGAGGCTCGCCATGCCGCCCTGGCCGACAAACAGCAGGTGATCAAGCCCGGCATCGTCACCGGGAAAGGCCATGAAGGACACGCCCTGCTCGCCAGCGGGAAAATAGGCGCTCAGCGCGCGCACTTCGTTCTTGATCACTTCCATTAGCGCCAGCACGAATTCCGGATGGATGTCGACGGCAAACTGGAACTCCTTGCGCCAGATGACCGCCAGAGTGGCAGCCAAGCCATTTCCGGGGTGCAGCTCGTCCTGCGAGGGCGTACTGCGGGCAAAGCCCTGTGTCGCCAGCAATTCGCCCAGCACGGCGGTCGCTTCGCTGATTTCGATCACGAAACTCGCCATGCCGGTGCTGATCTGCTGCATGTTGACGTAAGCCCGCGTATTTTTGCCCTGCTGCACGGCGAGCGCCAGCTGGCAGGCCGGGCAGGCAAATTGCGTGCAGCTGCCATCCAGCTCGGTGGCCGGTTCGCGGGGTTCGTGCACATGGCCGCAGCGGTAGCGGGCCGGAATCGGGACATCGGTCAATGTCAGTACTCACTCAAGGGTTGCGGGCAAGCATGTATTTGATTGTGTGGAGCAGCGCCCATGATTTCAAGTAACTTACAACGCGGATTTTGTATCGGAATAAAAAGCAAAGCTGCCGCGATCACCATGCTTTGCCTCATACATGGCCACATCCGCCGCCTTTAGCCAGTCATCCGGATCGGCAAAGCCGGGCTGCCAGGCGGCAATGCCCAGACTGCCGCCGACCGGCAGCAGGTGTTCACCGTAAGGACAGGGCTCGGCCAGGCTGGCCAGAATCTTGCGTGCCAGATGTTCAGCAAACTCCTGCTGCAGCTGCCCCTCGATCAGCAACACGAACTCGTCACCGCCCAGACGACAGACCGTATCTTCGCGCCGCACCAGCCGCCGCAGACGGCGCGCCACCTCCAGCAGCACCGCATCGCCGGCGTCATGGCCATAGCGATCATTCACTTCCTTGAAAAGATCGAGATCAATCAGGAACAGCGTTGCGCCCTCGCGCACGCGGCGATCGTCACGCATCAGGCGCTTGAGCCGGGACATCAGATGCAGGCGATTGCTCAGGCCGGTGAGGGCATCCTGCAGGGCCAGCTTGCGCATCTTGTCGGCGCGCGCCATCAGGTCAGCCTCTTTTTCCGCCACACGCTGGCGAATTCGCCAGACGCGCTGGCGCAACTGGGCCAGCTGTACGGCCAGCGCCAGAAACAGCAGGCAGCTCAAGGCAAAGGCGGCCACGACCACCAGCAGTGCAGGCGCATCCCAGGCGGGCAGCAGGGCCAGCAGCGCCGGCAAGGCGACCAGCAAGCACAGCAGCCATTGTCCCGGGCTGGTCGTGACCGCCAGCAGCCACAGCCCGAGAATCGGCCACAACAGCACCACCGGCGCCGGAACGGGCACCGGCTCGGGCTGCAAGCCATAAATGAGCCAGGGCACAGCCAGCGCGATCAGCAGCCGGTGCACCCAGAGCAGCGCCTGCTGATGGACGCCCTGCAGGCCAAAGGCAATCAGCACGAAAGCTGCGGCCAGCAGCGGCACGCCCAGCAGCACGGGCATGGCCACTGGCGCTTGCAGGACAAAGAGCAGCGGCAGCAGCAGACAGCTCAGCCCCGCCGCCAGCCAGGCGGCGATCCGCTGATGGCGGACATGCAGCCGCCCCGGGTGCAGATGACGCCCGCCCGCCTCCGACACCGCTGGCAGGTGATCGCTCAGAGTAAGCAGCGTCGCGGGCGCATAGAGCGCCGAAGCCGCATTGCCGTTGCCGAATCGTCCCATGGACTCCCCCAAACAACCGAGTTGAACTGCATTGTGACATAAGCAATTGCTAATGAATTGTCATTTGCAGTGGATTTATGCCGCGTCAAGTACCAGTCGGGCCCACCACACGTCACAAGCGAAACGGGTAGACTAAGCGATTTGCCCCGCCGCCGTCTGTAATGCTCGCCATAAGCCCCGCCCGACTTGAATTTTCCCCTGAAGGGGTGCCGTATTCCAGCCAGTTTGATGATATTTATCATGCCCGCGCCGGGGGACTGGCGCAGGCACGCGAAGTCTTTCTGGCCGGCAACCGGCTGCCTGCAGCCTGGCAGGGCCGGCCACATTTCACGATTCTGGAAACCGGCTTCGGGCAGGGCCTGAGTTTTCTTGCCACCTGGCAAGCCTGGGCGGCCGATCCGCAGCGCGGCCAGCGCCTGCATTTCGTGTCGGTCGAGCAATTCCCCTTCACGCGCGACGATCTCGCAACGCTGCATGCCCAATATCCGGAAATCGCCGCCCTTTCTGCCGAAATGCGCGCCGGCTGGCCCTGGCTGACCGAAGGCCTGCACCGCATCGAGCTGGCCGGTGGCGCCGTGGTACTGACGCTGGTGCTGGGCGAGGCCGCGCACTGGCTGCCCGAACTGCAGCTTGCCGCCGATGCGATCTATCTCGACGGCTTTGCCCCGGACAAGAACCCCGAACTGTGGTGCCCGGCCATTTACCGCCAGCTGCGGCGGCTGGCGCACGATCACACGACACTGGCGACCTACACCGTGGCCGGTCACGTGCGGCGCGGCCTGCAGGAAGCCGGCTTTGGCGTGCAGCGCGTGCAGGGCTTTGCCGGCAAGCGCCAGATGCTCGTGGGCAGCAGCACCATTGCCCCGCAATGGCGCAGCCGGCCGGCACCAGCCCCGGCCAGTCGCGAGGCCGTCATCATCGGCGCCGGCATGGCCGGCAGCAGCGTCGCCTGGCAACTGGCGCGCCGCGGCTGGAAGGTCACGGTGCTCGACAGCGCCGAGCGGATCGCCAGCGGTGCCTCGGGCAACCATGTCGGCCTGCTGCATCCGACCTTCAGCCGCGACGACAATCTGCAGGCCCGCCTGACGCGCGCCGGCTGCGCGCACACGCTGCAGGCGCTGCGCCTGCTCGCCGCCGCGGGCCGGCCAGTCCCCAGTGGCAGCCCAGGCCAATTGCAGATCGCCAAAACGCCGGAACAGGACGCGCTGTTTGCCGCCATCGCCACCGAACTGCACTTGCCGCCCGAGTTGGCCAGCTATCTGGACCGCGATGCGGCCAGCGCGCATACACAGACCCCCATTGCCGCCGGAGGCTTGCTGCACAAGGCTTCCGCCTGGATACATCCGCCCGGCCTCTGCGCCAGCCTGCTCGACCACCCGCAGATCCGCGTGCGCACCGGTTGCACGGTCCGCCGATTGCAGCAGGACGAAGACGGCTGGCGCCTCTTTGGCGGTCAGGATGGCGAAGAGGAAGAGCTGGCGCGCTGCGCCACGGTGATTCTGGCCAATGCCAGCGCCGCCGCCCAGCTCTGCCCCGACGCCGAACTGCCGCTCAGCGACAGTCAGCGCGTGGTGACGCGCCTGCGCGCCACGCACCTGCCCAGTCCGGCGCTGGCCTTGTCCGGCCCGGGCTATCTCACCCCCGCCCATGCGGGCTTGCGTTGCCTGGGCGCCGCAGCAGTCAAGGATGGCGACATCGCCGCCGCCGCGCGCCAGAATCTGCAGGAAATCGGCAAACTGCTGCCCGGCGTGACACTCGACGAAACACTGATCCACGACTGGCGGGCCTGCCTGCGCCCCACCTCCCCCGACCGCCTGCCGCTGATCGGCCCCCTGCCCGCCCCGCAACAGCAGGACGGCCCCGCCCACCAGCTCTGGCAACTGGCGCGGCAAACCGGGCTGTATGGCGCACTCGGCTTCGGCTCACGCGGCTTGAGCTGGTGCATTCTGGCCGGCGAGCTGCTGGCCTGCCAGCTCAACGGCGAACCGCTGCCGCTGGAGCGCAAACTGCTCGACGCCATCGACCCGGGGCGCTTCGCCCTGCGCAAGCTGCGCAAGGCTTCAAACTATTGATCCGGCCTCTGATGTTTTCACTCGTAGGAGCGAGCTTGCTCGCGATCAGCAAGGCTTCGCGAGCAAGCTCGCTCCTACGGAAATTCAAACTTCTGAAGGCCGGATCAATAGATACCAGAATCTGACCGGGGCCGGATTATCCGGGATCAGGCTAAAACCGGCTCGGACACGCAGGCGCGTTGTCCGGCAGTACCAGCCCGCCAGATTCCGGCGGCCCGCCATACTATTGCACTGCCCCCTCCTGACCGACATCAGCTTGCTGCCGACCAGGTTTCCAGCTGGGGGGCCGATTGACTTCCATCACTGGCGCCCCCGGCATCAGCCGCTTGCAAGCCGGGCCGCGCCTCCAGTCCAGATACTGGTGCATGTATACCCTCGCAGGCCATCATCTGCTTTGCCTTTAGGCATATACATCAAATGACTTCCTGATTAGCAAGCCCCCTCAGCTTTCTTACGTAGCCACAATTCTGTCTTTGGGCCGCAAGCCACTACCGCCAGTAGTAAGCGTTCAGGCAAGCTATCCAGCCGGAAGCGGCGGTTGAAACGGTAGGCGATGGCGGCCAGGTAACGATCAGCGTACTTGCCGAAGGCAAACGCATGGTAAGCGCCCGCGAGCGTCATCTTGACATTCCCGAGCACGGTGTTGATCCAGTAAAACTCCGGCAAGTCCTTCGGTTTCTTGCCGCCAGCGACCCGAACCTCATGCTGGCAGCCCGCGGCAGTCACCGCCCGGAATGCCGGCAAGCCATCCGAGATCACTCGTGCGCCACTGGCCAGGTTGCTCTTGGCCCACTCGGCAATGG
>NZ_ATZJ01000052.1 GCF_000428145.1 Chitinilyticum litopenaei DSM 21440
TGGAACGGCAGTCGGGCAGTTCGCTCTTCGGGCGTGCGCGCCTGTCGAAAGCCGGCCCGGCGAGGATACGGGCCATGTTGTACATGGCGGCGATCACGGCCAAGCGCTACAACCCACATGTGAAGGCGCAGTACGAGCGGCTGCTGGCGCGCGGCAAATGCAAGATGTCGGCACTGGGTGCCGCGATGCGCAAGCTGGTGCATTTGTGTTTTGGCGTCCTTAAAACGCGTCAGCCGTATCAGGCTGATTATGCAGTTGCAAGATGAGTGGCAAGACGGTATCTGCGGTCAAAGCCGCTATCCAGAGCATCGCTGGAACAGGCATTGCACCTGGATTCCCGCTTTCGCGGGAATAACGAATTGTTCGAATGACAAATTGTTCTTTGCTGAGGTCGCAACCCACGCCCCCGGCTAGACGCCGGCGAGAAACTGCCGCTGTATCGTCAGAAAATCGTCGCGGTGCGAGAGAAAGGGGGCGTGCGCGGCGCCGGCATGGATGACGCATTGCGCCAGCGGCAGCATACCGGCCAGCCAGTGCGCGGCGCCCACCGGCGTCAGCGTGTCGCGGTCGCCGTACTGCAGCAGCACCGGCAAATCCAGGCGCGCCATGTCCGCGCGCAGATCGGTGTCGCGCAGGATGCCCAGGCCCTCGGCCAGCGCGCCCAGCGCCGGCTCGCCATGCAGAAACAGATCGTCGGCCAGCGTGCGCGCCACGGCGCGCGCCTGCGCGTCACCCATGGCCTGCAGGCTGATGAAACGCTTGAGCGTGCCGCGCCAGTCCGCCTGCAGGCTGGCGGCAAACTGCGCCAGCGTTGCGGTCGCCATGGCGTGCGGCCAGTCGGAGCGCTGCATGAAACACGGGCTGGAGGCGACCAGCGTCAGGCTGCGCACTTTCGCGGGATGCTGCAGCGCCCAGCGGGTCGCCACCGCGCCGCCCAGCGACCAGCCGATCACCTGCACCGGCCAGGGAAAGGCGGCATCGATGGCCGCCACCATGGCATCCAGCGTCAGCGGCCCTGAGGCCGGCGATTTGCCGTGCCCGGGCAGATCGACCACATGCACGCAGTAATCCTCGGCCAGCTGTTCGGCCACCGGTTGCCAGACCGTGCCATTCATGGCCCAGCCGTGCAGCAACACCAGATCGGGGCCCTGCCCCAGCGATTCGAAATACAAAGACATTGCCTTCTTCCGCACCTCATACCCGGCAAGGGATGAGCCTGTAACCCTCAATCGGAAAAGTTTACCGGGCGATACCCATTAGTCACGTAACAATTCCTGCAGCGTCGCACACAGGCCTGCGACCTGCTCATCGCTGTGCGCGGCCGAGAAGCACAGGCGCAGGCGCGGCGTGGGCACCGTCGGCGGGCGGATCGCCGCGACCCAGTAGCCACGCGCGCGCAAGGCGTCGGACAGCGCCAGCGCGCGCTGATTGTCCTGCACAAGGATGGGCTGGATGGGCGTCGCCGAATCGAGCAGCTGCGCGCCGCATGCCTGCAGCGCGGCGCGGAAGGTCGCCACATGGCGCCGCAGCCTGTCGCGCAGCCCGGCGCCCTCGGCAATCAGCCGCAGGCTCGCCAGCCCGGCCTGCGCCAATAAGGGGGGCGCGGCGGTGGTATAGATATACGGCCGCGCGGCGTTCACCAGCCAGTCGATCACCACCGGCTCGGCCGCGACCATCGCCCCACCCAGCCCGGCCGCCTTGCCCAGCGTGGCGAGCTGGATCAGCCGTGGCGATGCCAGCCCCAGCTCCGCCAGCGTGCCGCGCCCGTCGCCCAGCACGCCAAAGCCATGCGCATCGTCGACATACAGCAGCGCATCGTAACGCTCGGCCAGCGTCAGCAGCTCGGCCAGCGGCGCGAGGTCGCCGTCCATGCTGAACACGGCATCGACCACGATCAGCTTGCGTCGCGCCGTACTGGCCGCCAGCAGGCGCTCCAGCTGCGTGACGTCGTTGTGGGCAAAGCGCTTGAATTCGGCGCGCGACAGCGTCACCGCGTCATTCAGCGAGGCATGATTGAGCTTGTCGGCAAACACCGCGTCATCGCGCCCGACCAGCGCCGTCACCACGGCCAGATTGGCCAGATAGCCGGTGGCAAACGACAGCGCCGCCGGCCGGCCGACCAAGGCGGCAAAGGCCTGCTCGAATTGTTCATGCACCGTGAAATGGCCGGAAACCAGATGCGAGGCGCCCGAACCCACACCCCAGCGCGCCGCACCGTCCTGTGCGGCGGCGATCAGCGCCGGATGCGCGGCCAGCCCCAGATAATCATTGCTGCAGAAATTGACCAGCGACTGCCCGTCCACCTCGACCAGCGCGCCCTGCGGCGTGGCCAGCTCGCGACGGCGGCGCAGCAGGCCGGCGGCCTCGCGTTGCTGCAGCGCGGCCGACAACTCGGCAAACACGGCGGAAGGATGACCCTGGTCGGACACAGGCATGAGGCGCAACTCAAAATACAATCCGGCATTCTAGCCCAGTCGTGCATCCGCCGGGCGGGGCAACATACCCGATAGTGCATACCCACAAGACCAATTGCCTGCAAAGGCTGTGGCGACATACCCCCAAGCCAGGATTTCGGCAATACGGCCACGGCGCGGGCCTGTGGCATAATCGCCCGCCTTGCCTGCCGAGAAGCCCTGCATGCCCAGCCCCCGCCTCTGGCGCCATCCGCTTGCCCTTGCCCCGCGCGCCCTTCGCCCGTGGCTGGCCGCGCGCGGCTCGCTGACGGCCCGGCTGATGGCGCACTTTCCCGACATCCGGGTATCCGTGCTGCGGCAGGGCTGGGATCAGCCGCACACCGACGAAATCGCCATCCTGCGCCTGCCGCGCGGCAGCAGCCAGGTTGCCGTACGCGAAGTCCTGCTCGCCAGCCGCGGCACGCCGCTGGTGTACGCACACAGCATCACCGCCCGCAGGGCGCTCACGCGCGGCTTTCACCTGCTGGGGCGCACCGGCAGCCGCCCGCTTGGCGCACTGCTGTTCGCCGACCCGACCATCCGCCGCTCGCCGCTGGCCTGGCGCTGCATCGACGCCCGCCATCCGCTCTACCAGAGCGCCCGCGCCGCCACCGGCCCGCTGCCGCCACGGCTGTGGGCACGGCGCTCGCTGTTCCATGCCGGGCGCGATGTGCTGCTGGTGACGGAGGTGTTTTTGCCGGCGCTGCTTCCCGCCGGATAGTCGCCATCAGCATACACATGGCACAATCCAGTCTTCATTTTCGTGAAAGATTCTGCCATGCCACTGCTACGCCACCTGCTGCTGTCCATCTGCCTGCTTGCCACGCCACTGTGGGCGCCGGCGGAAACGACGGAAAACCAGAGCACGCGGCAAGCCGGAACCCGCGACGGGCTCGGCAAGCGCCATTCCCGCATCGAACATGCCAAGCTGCTTCACACTAGGGCGTACGAGCATGTCGAAGCGGGTGAGGCAGAAAAAGCCCTCGCGATCTACCAGGACATCGACAGGCGCTACGGCAGCGACCCGCAACCGGCCATGCGCGAACAGGTCGCCTGGGCGCTCGTCGGCCTGGGCTACGCGCATGGCCAACAAGGCAGGCGCGACAAGGCCATTGCGATTTATCAGGAAATCGACCAGCGTTACCGCAACGATCAGCTCCCCGCGATACGCGAACAGGTCGCCAGAGCGCTCATCGGCCTGGGCTACCAGTATGGCCAGCAAGGCAGGCGCGACAAGGCTATCGCCACCTATCAGGAAATCGACCGGCGTTACCGCAATGCCCCGCAGCCCGAACTGCACGAACAGGTCACCATTGCCCTTTTCAATCTGGGCGTCACTTATTACCAGCAAGCCAGGTACGACAAGGAAATCGCCACCTATCAGGAGATAGACACGCGCTATGGCAACACTCGCCACCCTGCCGTACGCAAACAGGTCGCCATGGCACTTCTCAACCTGGGCGTTGCTTATAACCGGCAAGGCAGGCATGACAAGGAAATCACCACCTATCAGGATATCGATACGCGCTTCGGCAACGATGAACTCCCGGAAATTCGCCAGCAGGTCGTCAATGCCCTCGTCTATCTGGGCGACACCTACGCCGAGCAGGGGCAAAAGGACAAAGGAATCAGTGTTTACCTGGCCGTCGAAAAGCGTTACCGCAATGACCCGCACCCGGCAGTGCGGCAGTGGCTTGCACAAGCCATGAACGGCCTTGGCTTTGAATTATTGATGGCTGCCAAGCGTGAATGGGCCAACCCGCAACAGGCCCAGGACCGGCTGCAGCAGGCGATGAAACATTTGCAGCGCGGCTTGCGTCGGTATGATCAGCAGCAGGAGCAAGAGCTGACGGCAATGCTGCACGGCAATCTGGGTTACGGCTATTTCCTGCAGGGCAAGCACGAACAGGCGGAAACCAGAACGCGCAGCAGCCTCAGGCTGGGCGGAAAAACACTCTTTGACGGCCAGCTTGCCGACGCCCGCCGCCATCGCATCGAGCCACTGGACAGCGACTACGAGGCCCTGCTCAAGCGGCTGTGGCAGGCGCTTGGCGGGCAAAGCAAGGGATTGACGCCAGCAGGCTGACGGCGCAGAGTGGCGCCGCTTCCCGCTTTTGTTGCAGCCATCGTGTTTATGCCCACCCCGCTCACCGCCCGACTATCCAGTTACGCCCGCCTGATGCGCATCGACAAGCCCATCGGCACGCTGCTGCTCTTGTGGCCGACGCTGTGGGGGCTGTGGCTGGCCAGTGCCGGCCGGCCCGATCCCTTCATTCTGCTGGTGTTTGTGGCCGGCACCGTGCTGATGCGCTCGGCCGGCTGCGTGATCAATGATTACGCCGACCGCGATTTCGACGGCCATGTCGCGCGCACTAGGGCGCGGCCGCTGGCGGCGGGCGAAGTCAGCCCGAAAGAAGCCCTGCTGCTGGCAGCGCTGCTGGCGCTGGCGGCCTTTTTGCTGGTGCTGCCACTCAACTCGCTGACACTGCTGCTGTCGCTGCCGGCGGTGTTTCTGGCCGGCAGCTATCCGTTTACCAAGCGCTTTCTGGCGATTCCGCAGGCCTATCTGGGGCTGGCGTTCAGCTTCGGCATTCCGATGGCCTTTGCCGCGCAGACCGGCAGCGTGCCGGCGCTGGCCTGGTGGCTGGTGGCGGCCAATCTGTTGTGGACGGTGGCGTATGACACCGAATACGCGATGGTCGACCGCGAGGATGATCTGAAAATCGGCATCCGCACTTCCGCGATTACCTTTGGCCGCTACGACATCGCCGCAATCCTGCTGTGCTACGCGGGGTTCATGGCGATCTGGCTGGGCATCGCGCTCAGCGAGGGGCTGGGCTGGCCGCTCTACGCGGCGCTCGCCGGCGCGCTCATCCTGATCGCCGACCAGTACCGCCGCATCCGTGGCCGCGAGCGCATGGCGTGCTTTGCTGCCTTTCTGGCCAACAACCGCATCGGCGGCCTGCTGTTTGCCGGCCTGCTGGCGGACTTTCTGCTGCGCTGAGCGGACACGCTCTCAGGTCCGATAGCGGCCGATGCGCTCGTTGAGCGCGCCGGAAAGCGCATTGAGCGTTTGCGCCATCGTCTGCAGGCGGGTGAAGGCATCGAGGTTGCTGGCGATGGCCTGACTGACCGCGGTCATGGCGCCGGCGACCTGCTGCACCGACTCGCCCTGCTGGGCCGCCGCTTCGGCGATGTCGCGCGACTGCCCCTGCAATTCGCGGGTGCCTTGCAGGATGTCCTGCTGCGCCGCGCAGGCGGCCCCCAGCTCGCCGGAACCGGCGCTGACCTGCTCGCGCACGCTGCGGATGCTCTGCACCGCCGAATCGGTTGATTTCTGGATGCCGGCGGTCATGCCGGTGATGCTGATCGTGCTGGCCGCCGTGCGCTCGGCCAGCTTGCGCACCTCGTCGGCCACCACGGCAAAGCCGCGGCCGGTTTCGCCAGCACGCGCGGCCTCGATGGCGGCATTGAGCGCCAGCAGATTGGTCTGCTCGGCAATCTCGCGGATGACTCCGGTCAGGCTTTCGATTTCGCGGGCACTGGCCGCCAGCGATTCGATCTGAACGGCGGCAGCACTGGTGGTGCTGCCCAGCCGCTCGCTGTTGCGCACCACGTCTTCCATGCGCCCGGCCGATTGCTCGGCGAGCGCGGCCGCCCGACGGATTGCCTCATCGGAGCGCAGCACGTGCTCGCGCACTTCATCGGCCGTCGCGGCAATCTGTTCGGCCTGCGTGGCGGTGCGCATGACCAGGGCGGAAGAGTTGCCGGCGCGCTCGCGCAGCGCCGAGGTATCGCCCGCCAGCGCCCCGGCGGTGCGCTCCAGCTCCTGCGCCGACTGGCGCACGGCGCCAACCAGACGGGACAGGTCTTCGAGCAGGACATTGCAGGCGCGGGCGATGTCGGCCACTTCATCGCGCCCCGCCGCCGGCAGGCGACGACTGAGATCGGTGCCCAGGCCAGCCAGAAACTGCTGCAGCTGCTGCAGTGGCTGGGCAATGCTGGCGGCCAGTATCCAGGACAGCAGCAGAATCAGCGTGACGCCGCCCCACAGGGTGGCCTGCTGTACCCAGCCGGTGAGCCTTTCCACGCGCTCGGTCGCCGTGCGCTCGGTGGCGGCGCGCTGCTCCAACAGGTTGGAAAAGGCCTCCATGCTGTCCTCCAGCTCGGCAAAGCTTTGCTGGAAGGCGGCATAGACGGCCGCATCGTGCTGACCGGCGCGAAAGGCCTGCAGGGTCTGCGCAGCCTGTTGCAGATAGGTGGCGATGCGTGGCTTGAGTGCGGCCAGCGCCGCCCGCTCGGCGGGGCTCAGCGCCAGCGCGGCGTTGGCGGCCAGCCGGGCGTTGAATTCCTCGCCGTGTTCGGCGAAATCACGCTCGATGGCGGCAAGGTCTTCGGGCGTAGCGCCGCTGCCGACGGCCTGGTACATGGCCAGCACGTCGCCACGGATGGCGTCGTGCATCATGTCGGCCGCGCCCTGATTGCGGATGGCGGCCATGATCACCCCAGCCGCCATCAGGCGCTCGGTCAGGCCCTTGCTGCTGAACAGGCCAACCAGACCGCTGGTCAGTACCAGCAGCACGGCCAGCGCGGTGAGGATCGCGAGGCGTAAACGTATGGTCAACTGGCGCAGCATCGGCGACACTCCTGCAATGCAATTGCGGTTCTGACTGGCAAGCCGCCCCGGCCGACTGCGCACGGGGGTTCTGACGCTTGCTGAGAAAGGTTTTTAATTCGTTTCCCGACTTCATTGTTATAGATACTTTCCGGTGCCTGTCACGTCCCTCCCCCTTTTTTCAGCAGCCGAACTGGCGGTGCTCTTGCGCGGCCTGTCGGATCGCGAGTCGGGCAATGCCCGCCAATGGTTCTGGCTGGAGCTGGCCAGCGCGCTGCCGGCGCCGCACCCCTCCCGGCGCGCCCGCCTCTACCTGTTGCTGATCCGCTGGCTGGGCGCGAGCAGGCTGCTGCCACTGCTGCATGGCGCCGGCGTGCCGGCCATGGCGCTCTACCAGGCCAGCCACGCCGCCCGGCGCGCCCGCTGGCAGGCCGTCAGCCAGGATGCCCTGCTGGTGCTGGGCGCGACGCTGGGGCTGGCGGCCGGTTTTGCGCTGTTGCCGGCCAGCTGCCAGTTCCTGCTGTGGCTGGTGTGCGTCGGCGCCTTGCTGATCAGCGCCTGGCGCACCTGGCGCGCGCCGGATGATGCACTCAATCCGGGTGATGGCGCGGAGCCGCTGCCCGGCGCCGAGGCCAGCCTGGGGCTGACGGCGATGCTGCTGGCGCGCGGCTGCCCGGCCGGCACCGCGCCAAGGCTGGTGGCGCTCTTGCGCCAGAATGCCGCCGCGGCACTGCCACTGTTGATGGCGGCGCTGCCCGAGCTGGCCGAGACCCCGATGCAGGGGCGCTGGCTGCGCTGGCGCACCGCCCTGATTACATGGCCATGTATCACCCTGATACTCAGCAAGATAAATGGCTACAGCCACATACCCTACAACTATCTGCTTTGCTTTGTCCTGCTGGCCGGCCTGGCGCTGCTGCTGCGCCAGCGCTGGAGCCAGAGCCTGCTGCTGATCGGCAGCTGGCTGGGCAGCGCCGGGCTGGCCTGGCTGGTGAGCCAGCTCTGAATCGGGCCGCGCGCTGGCGCGCGAGGTTCGCGGCAGGCGGCTGCGGCGTGGTAGAATCGCCGCCTGTTTCAATCGCCGTTTAAGTCAGGGAATAGCCATGGCAGGTCATAGCAAATGGGCCAACATCCAGCACCGCAAGGGTCGCCAGGATGCCAAACGCGGCCAGATCTTCACGCGTCTTATCAAGGAAATCACCGTTGCCGCCAAGAATGGCGGTGGCGACCCGAACATGAATCCGCGCCTGCGCCTGGCCATCGACAAGGCCAAGGCCGAATCCATGCCCAAGGACAATATCGAGAATGCCATCAAGCGCGGCACCGGCCAGCTCGAAGGTGTCGATTACATCGAAACCCGTTATGAAGGCTACGGCATTGCCGGCGCGGCCGTCATGGTCGACTGCCTGACCGACAACCGCACCCGCACCGTCGCCGATGTGCGCCATGCGTTTTCCAAGTATGGCGGCAATATGGGTACCGATGGTTGCGTGAGCTTCCAGTTCAAGCACTGCGGCTATCTGGTGTTTGCGCCGGGCACCGACGAAGACGCGCTGATGCATGCCGCGCTGGAAGCGGGCGCCGAGGACGTGATCACCAACGATGACGGCTCCATCGAAGTCATCACGCCGCCCTATGAATTCGTGACCGTCAAGGAAGCGCTGGAAGCCGCCGGCCTGAAGGCCGAGATGGGCGAGGTGACGATGAAGCCGCAGGGCGAAACCGAAATCACCGGCGACGATGTGGCGAAAATGCAGAAACTGCTCGATGCGCTGGAAAGCCTGGACGACGTGCAGGAGGTCTACACGACGGCGGTGATGGACGAGGAATAACCCCCGTCGCCCGATCGCCCAAGCCTGCCGCTCTGCGGCAGGCTTTGTTGCATCTGCACGCGGCAATTCATGGTCCGTTCAGCGCGGACGGGCATAATCGGGCACACTTTGCGCACCCGGATGACTGCTGGAGGCAGGGATGCTGCATAAATTTTCCTACCTGAGCCTGCTGCTCTTTGTCGGCCTGCTGCTGGCACTGGATTACGGCTACTTCAATTTCAGCCGGGTGATCGACGAGCGCGCGGGTGACCAGCTGCTGCGCTGGCATGCGCCGCGCCACGCACCGGCGAGCGACATCGTGGTCATCGACATCGACCAGAAAAGCCTGGAAGACATGAACCAGGAGGCCGGGAAATGGCCATGGCCGCGCTCGGTGCATGGCGAATTGCTGCAGGCGCTGGCGGCCCAGCAACCGCGCGCCATCGTCTTCGACATCCTCTTCAACGAGCAGGATGTCGACCGCCCGGAAGCCGACCAGTTTTTCCGCGAGGCCGTCGCGGCGACGCCGCGCGTGTACTTCCCCTACATGCTGCTGGCCGAAGGCAGCAGCAGCGCGCTGATTGCCGAACTGCCGCAGGAGCTGGGCATCCGTGCGCTGGCCCATGCCGACCGCCAGGCCCGACCGCCGCTCTTGCTGCCCAATATCGTCCCGCCGCAATACTGGCGCGGCGGCCTGATCAATTTCGCCACCGACCACGACGACATCGGCCGCCGCTATTTCCTCTACCGCGATGCGGATGGCTGGCGCATCCCCTCGCTGCCGGCGACGCTGGCGCGCGACTTCGGCTGGCCGCTGCCGGCCGGCGACAGCCTGCGCATCAACTGGCACGGCCAGCGCCAGCATGTCTCCTATTCCGAGCTGTATCTCGATGCCCAGCGCGAACGCAAACTGCGCCCGGCCAACGAGTTCCGCGACAAGATCGTCATCATCGGCACCGCTGCGCCGGGCCTGCAGGATTTGCGCCCGACGCCGCTGGACAGCCTCTACCCCGGTGTCGACATCCTCGCCAGCGCCATCGACAATCTGCAGCAGGGCGACTGGCTGCGCACACCGCCGCGCGGCTGGTTCGTGCTGCCGGCACTGCTCTTGCTGGGCCTGTTGGCGCTGGGCTTCCAGAAGCAGCTCAACACGCTGACCATGGCCGGCTGCCTGCTGCTGGTCACGCTGCTGATCGCCACGCTGGCCTGGGTGGGGCTGGGTCATCAGCTGTTCCTGCCGCTGGCGGCCCCCGTCGTCTGGGCCTGGGTGTATTTCTGGGGTTCGGCGCTGCTGGCCTATCTGGCCGAAAAGGCGCGGCGCGAGCAGGCCATCGGCATGTTCGCGCGCTTTCTCGATCACCGCGTGGTCGCCGATCTGGTGGCCAGCGGCAACATCAACCAGCAGCAACAGGCCAGCTCGCGCGAGCTGACGGTGCTGTTTTCCGACATTCGCGGCTTTACCACGCTGTCGGAAACGCGTTCGCCGGAATACATCGTCAATTTGCTGAACCGCTACTTCTCGCGCCAGGTGGAAATCATCTTCCGCCACGGCGGCACGCTCGACAAATTCATCGGCGACGCCATCATGGCCTTCTGGGGCGCGCCGGTCGACGACCCGCAGCACGCCAGGCACGCCGTCGCCGCGGCAGTGGAAATGGGCCGGGAACTCGAACGCTTCAAGCAGGAACTTACCGATCTGGGCGCCGATTTCGAAATCGGCATCGGCATCCATACCGGCCGTGCGGTGGTTGGCTTCATCGGCGCCGAATCGCGGCTGGATTACACCATCATTGGTGATACAGTGAATCTGGCTTCACGCATTGAAGGTTTGACCAAGGGCGTGGCGCGGGTGCTGGTTTCCGAAGCTACCCGCGACGCGTGCGCGGACGATTTCGAGTTTATTGCCCACGGCAGCCAGCACGTCAAAGGCCGCGAGCAGCCGGTCAACCTGTTTGAACCCCGGGAGAAACAGCAATGAAACACTATCTTGCCGCCAGTCTTGTGCTGGCGGGCCTCTGGGCCACCCAGGCCCGCGCCGAGAGCGGCAGCGTGATCCGCGACGCCGATCTGCGCCAGAAACCCTTTGCCGACGCGGCCGTGCTGAGCAAGCTGGCCGTAGGTGCCCAGGTGGAAATCCTGGCGCGCGAGGGCGCCTGGATGAATGTGCGCAGCAACGGCCAGGAAGGCTGGCTGAAAATGCTGCAGGTGCGCCTTGGCAGCGGCGGCGGCACCAATGCCGGCGCGGCGGTGGGCCAGGGACTGAAGGTGGTCACCACCGGCTCGTCGGGCAAAACCGTCTCAACCGGCGTAAAGGGTCTCAGTGAAGAAGAGCTGGCGCACGCGCAACCCAACTATGGCGAACTCGACAAGCTCAAAGCCTTCGGCAGCAGCGGCACCGAGGCCAGCCGGCTCGCCGGACAGGCACGACTGGCGGCCGCGCAAGTGCCGGAAATCGCGGTGAAGGGGGCAGCAGCCTCCTCGTCGGACGGCAATGGCAATTCCCAAAACGACCTGATGAATCGCCGGAGGTAAGCCGCCATGACCAAGACCCTGATTGCGCTGGCGCTGGCCAGCGTTTGCGCGCTGCCGGCCCATGCCATCGATTTCGGCAAGCTGCTGAGCACCGAGAACATCAACAAGGCCGTCGAGCTCGCCAAGAATACCGCCGACGCCAACAAGGAACTGACTCCCGAGCAGGAAGCAGCCATTGGCGACGAAGCCGCCGCCAAGCTGCTGGGCGCCAAGCCGCTGGTGAACAACAGCAATCTGCAACGCTATGTGAACCAGGTCGGCATGTGGCTGGCGCTGCAATCCGGCAAGCCTGCGCTACCCTGGCATTTCGGCGTGATTGAAGACCCGACGGTCAACAGTTTCGCCACGCCGGGCGGCAATATCGTCATTACCCGCGGCCTGTGGGATCGCATCAGCAACGAAGCCGAGCTGGCTGCCGTGCTCAGTCACGAAATCACCCATGTCGTGAAGCAGCACCATCTGCGCGCGATGAAGGGCGAAGCCAGCCGCAAGGCGCTGGCCAACCTTGCCGATCTGGCCGTGTCGGCCAAGGGCGGCGGCGACAAGCAAAAGCTGATCGGCAATCTGGGCAAGGGCGCTTCCGAAATTGCCGTACGCGGCCTGGACAAGGGCGACGAATACGAGGCCGATGTGTTTGCGATGGTCCTGCTGGCGCGCGCCGGCTACAACCCCTACGCCATGGTCAGCGTGCTGCAGATGCTGGAACGCTTCAATGCCAACAGCGGCGGGCTGGAGGTCTTCAACACCCACTCCGACCCCGGCGCGCGGCAGGATGTGATCGAAGCGTCGGTGGGCGAGCAGCTGGAGCCCTATGCCGGCGGCGTGCAGCAGACCCAGCGCTTTATTGCCGTCAAGCAGGGCAAGTCGCCCGGTGGCACGCCCAGCAAGGGCCAGGGCAAGAAAAGCGGCAAATAGGGCGCGCACAGGCCGGCGCCCGCCGCCGGTCATGCGCAGAAATCACGGCCACCCGTGCGCGGGTGGCCGTTATAATTCCATTCGCCCGTTTCGTTTGTCCGTGTCGCTGCGCCGCCGTCACCGCGACGCTTGCGCCACCCTTTGTTGCATAGCCCATCTGGAGCCCGCATGTCCGCCAACGCGAACCACCCGTTCCCTGCCCAGCCGATCAGCGCCCACCAGGCGCGACGCGCAGCGCTGGCCAGCCGGCTTGGCCCCGGCATCGCCATTGTGCCCACCACCGGCGAAACCGCCCGTAATGCCGACTCCACCTACCCTTACCGTTTTGATTCCGGCTTTTTCTACCTGACCGGCTTCACGGAACCGGATGCGTTGTTCGTGCAGCTGATTGGCGAAGACAAGGTCGAAAACATTCTGTTTTGCCGCCCGAAGGATGCAGAACGCGAAATCTGGGACGGCTACCGCTACGGCCCCGACGCCGCGCGCGACGCCTTCGGCCTCGACGCGGCCTACCCCATCGACGAGCTGGATGAACGCCTGCCGCAGCTGATGGCCAACCAGCCTGCCGTGCATTTCGCGCTGGGTGCAGACAGCCAGTGGGACAAGCGGCTGTCGGGCTGGCTCAACAGCGTGCGCAGCCTGGTGCGCACCGGCGTACAGGCGCCGACCCGGCTGAACGACTGGCGCGGCCCGTTGGGCGAGATGCGCCTTGGCAAGGATGAACACGAGCTGGCCGTGCTGCGCGAGGCCGGCCGCATCAATGCCGCCGCGCATGTGCGCGCGATGCGCTTTGCCCGCCCGGGGCAGATGGAATACGAACTGGAAGCCGAAATCCTGCACGACTACTACCGCCAGGGCAGCCGCTTTCCGGCGTATTCGTCGATTGTCGCCAGCGGCCCGAATGCCTGCGTACTGCATTACGGCGAGAACAACCGCCGCATGCAGGATGGCGAGCTGGTACTGATCGACGCTGGCTGCGAGCTCAATGGCTATGCCAGCGACATCACGCGCACCTTTCCGGTCAATGGCCGCTTCAGCCCGGCGCAAAAAGCCGTTTACGAGATCACCCTGGCCGCGATGCAGGCCGCCTTTGCCGCCGCCAAACCGGGCAATACCTGGAACATGCCGCATGACGCTGCCACGCGCGTGCTGATCGAGGGCATGCGCGAGCTGAAACTGCTCGGCGGTTCGGTGGACGAAATTCTGGAAACCGGCGCCTACCGGCAGTTTTACATGCACCGCACCGGGCACTGGATGGGCCTGGACGTGCATGATGTGGGCGATTACCAGAGTAATGGCGCCTGGCGCGAATTGCGCCCGGGCATGGTGTTCACCATCGAGCCGGGCTTTTACATCCGGCCGGCGGAGAATGTCCCCAAAGAGTTCGAGCACATCGGCATCCGCATCGAGGATGATGTGGCCATCACCGCTGACGGTCATGAAAACCTGACGGCCAGCTGCCCGAAGACCGTGGCGGAGATCGAGGCGCTGATGGCCCGGGCCCGTGAAGACTGAACGTCCATCCCGGGCAAAAAAGCTTGTATAGTACAAACTGGCTTTGTTGGTGCCGGCCAGCCATGAAACGACCATCAGATGTTTGAATTCCCGTGGGAGCGCGCCTGCTCGCGAAGCCTTGCCGATCGCGAGCAAGCTCGCTCCCACGACTGAAAACATCAAAGGGCCGGATTACGGATTAATAATGGATCCTGATTAGAAACCCTTCTCAGCAAACCACAAAAACCGCTTGAACCACACAGATACAGAGGGCGCCGAGGAAGCAAAACCCTGAGAAATGCCTGGATGTGCTCCCGCTTTTCGCAGTGTTCTCTGCGCCTCTGTGATTGATTTGGGTTTTGCTGAGAAGTCTTGCGATCAGGTAATGGATTATTCGGGTTCAACAACAAGCAGCCAACGGCCGGCTGCAGACCGGGTTGTGCCGGAGCCTCCCCGCTCCAGCGTCCCGCCTGCCGCCGGATCGATAGTGACAAGTGACACAAGGACACCCCATGCCCGCCCATCATGACGAGCAATCGCCCGCCCTGCCGGCCTCGCAGCGCATCCGTTATCGCTTGCGCGAGGCCGGACAGCGCTTCCACGCCAATGACAATATCGCTGCCTTTATCGAAGACGGCGAGCTGGACGAGCTGCTCGACGAAGTCGCCGGCAAGATGCACGAAGTGCTCAAGAGCCTGGTCATCGACACCGACCACGACCACAACACGCAGGACACCGCGCGCCGCGTCGCCAAGATGTACCTGAAGGAAATCTTCCGTGGCCGCTATGTGCACCAGCCTGCGGTCACCGAGTTTCCCAATGTCGAGCATCTGAATGAATTGATGATCGTCGGCCCGATCACGGTGCGCAGCGCCTGCTCGCACCACCTCTGCCCCATCATGGGCAAGCTGTGGATCGGCGTGCTGCCCAACCAGCATTCCAACCTGATCGGCCTGTCGAAATATGCGCGGCTGGCGGAATGGATCATGAGCCGCCCGCAAATCCAGGAAGAAGCCGTCACGCAGATCGCCAATCTGCTGCAGGACAAGGTCAACCCCGACGGGCTCGCCATCGTGATGGAGGCCGACCACTTCTGCATGCACTGGCGTGGCGTGAAGGACAACGAATCGAAGATGATCAATAGCGTGATGCGCGGCGTGTTCATGACCGATGCCGACCTGCGCCGCGAATTCCTGGCGCTGATCCGCCGCTGACCCACTACCGAGGTTCACCATGCTAGTCCGCCTGATTTACGCCAGCGAGGCCACCGCCGCCATCACCCCCGTCGTGCTGGACGACATCCTGCGCAACTCGCGCCAGTACAACCAGGAGCACGGCATCACCGGCGTGCTGTGTTTCTCCGGCACGGCCTTTGTGCAGGTGCTCGAAGGCGACCGCGGCGCGGTGTCGAAGCTGTACAACCGCATCGTCAAGGACGGGCGGCACCAGCGCGTCGAGCTGCTGGAGTTTTCCGAAATCAGCGAGCGCCACTTTGCCGGCTGGACAATGGGCCAGGTCAACCTGGCCAAGATCAACCCGGCCATCCTGTTGCGCTACCTGCCGCGCGCCGAGTTCGACCCCTATTCCTGCAGCAGCCAGGCCATCCTCAAGCTGGTGCAGGAGCTGATCGCCACGGCGGCAGTAAACAAATAACAAGGTATAGGCGCACAGCCTAATACCAAAAAAGGCCACAGGCTTATACCCCATGCTCTGCACCACACTCCCTTCTCATGCTGACATCCTGATCGTCGGCGGCGGCCCGGTAGGCGCGCTGATTGCGCAGCGGCTGGCCCAGGGTGGCCAGCGGGTGTTACTGGCCGAGGCGCGCCGCGACGTTCCCGACGACCCGCGTGCGCTGGCGCTGTCGTTTGCCAGCCGCGAAGCGCTCGCGGCCAACGGGCTGTGGGATGCGGCGGCGCTGGCGCCAACGGCAATCGGCCGCGTGCACATCTCGCAGCAGGGCACGCTGGGACGCACGGGCCTGGCCGCCGACGAACTGGGCCTGCCGGAGCTGGGCTACACGGTGCGTTACGCCGCGCTCGCCCGCCATGCCCAGCGCGTGCTGCAGGCCGGCCCGGCGGCGATCAGCCTGGGCACGCCGGTGCTGCGCATCCGCCAGCTGCCGCGCTATGCGGCGGTGACGCTGGGCACGCCGCATGGCGAGCACACGCTGACCTGCCGGCTGGTGATTCTGGCCGAGGGCGGCAAGCTGCTGGGCGAGCTGCGCGACATCCGCCAGCGCAGCAAATCCTATGAACAGTCGGCGGTGCTCGCCGAAGTCACCCCCGCCACGCCGCACGAGGGTTGCGCGTATGAGCGCTTCGCCGACGACGGCCCGCTGGCGCTGCTGCCCGACGGGCGCAATTTCATGCTGGTGTGGACGCAAGCGCCCGCGGGTGCGGCGGACAGGCTCGCGCTCGCCGAGGCCGACTTTCTCGCGCAGATCAACGCCCGGCTGGGCCGGCGCGCGCCACAGCTCGTTGGCCTTGGCGCGCGCGCCAGCTGGCCGCTGGCGCTGAAAACGGTGGATTCGGTCGTGGGCCAGCGCGTCGCGCTGGTCGGCAACGCCGCGCAGACGCTGCACCCGGTCGCAGGCCAGGGCCTGAACCTGGGACTGCGCGATGCGGTCACGCTCGCCGAAGTCATCGCCACCAGCCCGGCCGACCAGCTGGGCGAGACCGCGCAGCTGGCGCGCTATCAGCGCCTGCGCAGCCAGGATGCCAATCTGGTCACACACTTCACCGACGGCCTGATCACGCTGTTCGAATCGCCCAACCCGGCGCTCAAGCATGCGCGCAGTCTGGGTCTGCTGGCGCTCGACGCCGCCGCGCCGCTGCGCCGGGGCTTTGCACGGCGCATGGTCTACGGCGCGCGCTGATGCTCAACACGCTGGCCATCGCGCATTACCGCTCGCTCGACCGGCTGGTGCTGCCGCTGGCCCGGCTCAATGTCATCACCGGCGCCAACGGCAGCGGCAAATCCAGCACCTACCGCGCGCTGAAGCTGCTGACCGATGCTGCGCACGGCCGGCTGGTCGGCGCGCTGGCGCAGGAAGGCGGGCTGCAGGCGACCTACTGGGCGGGACCGGAAACGATTTCCCGCGCGATGAAAGCGGGCGAACACCCCATCCAGGGCGGCATACCCAAGCGCCCGAAGGCACTGCAGCTGGGGTTTGCCGGCGACGATTTCGGCTACGCGGTCGACATCGGCACGCCTAATTATTCGCCAGGGCCTTATTTTCGCGATGAACCATCAAAGTTCCTGCTTGACCCGGGAATCCATCGCGAATGCATCTGGGCCGGTTCACAATGCCGCCCCGCCAGCACCCTGCTCGACCGCCAGGGCGCGCTGGTCAAGGTGCGCGACGGCCGCGACTGGCAGATACTCAGCCGCGATCTCGCCGCCAGCGACAGCATTTTCAGCCTCACCGACCCCTTGCGCGCGCCCGAAGCGCTGCAGTTGCGCGAGCGCATGCGCGCCTGGCGCTTTTACGACCAGCTGCGCTGTGACCGCGACGCACCGGCGCGGCAGGCGCAGATCGGCACCTTCACGCCGGCACTGGCCAATGACGGCAGCGATCTGGCCGCGGCCCTGCAAACGATTCTGGAAATCGGCGATGCCCGTGCGCTGCACGACTGCATCACCGATGCCTTTCCCGGCGCCGAGCTGGAGATTGCCGTGGACGCCGGGCGGTTCAGCGTCGGCATGCGCCAGCACGGCCTGCTGCGCCCGCTGGCCGCGCACGAATTGTCCGACGGCACGCTGCGCTACCTGCTGCTGGCCGCCGCCCTGCTCAGCCCGCGCCCACCCGAGCTGCTGGTGCTCAACGAACCGGAAACCAGCCTGCACCCCGATCTGCTGCCGGCGCTGGGCCGGCTGATCGTGCAGGCGGCACGCCACAGCCAGATCATCGTCGTCACGCACGCCGGCCGGCTGGTCAGCGCGCTGGAGCGCCACACCGATTGCCAGAGCCTGCCGCTGGAAAAGGAGTTCGGCCAGACCAGGCTGGCCGGGATGGGCGAGCTGGATTTGCCGGCCTGGCACTGGCCGGGGCGCTCTTGATCCGCCCTGCGCGGGCAGCAAGGCGGGCTGGCGCCGGCGCGCTCGCCATGCCTGGCTGATCACGGCGCAGGCCGCTACGGCAAGGGAACGCTGCCGGGGCTCGGGGCACCAGAACATACCCCATCAGCCATTGCCCTGCAGGCAAATCAGGCAAATGCCTGCAGAAACATACCCGCCAATCAGGCGGGATCACGCTCCAGCTCGACCACGACCAGCCGGGCGAGGTCTTTCAGCATCTGCATTTCTTCGGCCGCCAGGTGACGGGGCCGGTCGCCGATCAGGCACAGCGTGCCCAGCTTGTGTCCCTTGCTGCTGGTGAGCGGCGCGCCGGCATAGAAGCGGATGTGCGGGGCGTCGGTGACGAGCGGATTGTCGGCAAAGCGCGGATCGGCCAGCGCGTCTTCGACCACCATGACCTCATCGCCCAGAATGGCGTGCCCGCAAAACGAAATGTCGCGCGCCGTTTCGCTGGCATTCAGTCCGCAGGCGGATTTGAACCATTGCCGCTCGCTGTCCACCAGACTGACCAGGGCAATCGGCACGCGGAAAAACCCGGCGGCCAGGCGGGTCAGGTTGTCAAAGCGCTCTTCCGGAGGAGTATCCAGAATCAGCAGGCTGCGCAGTTCGGCAATGCGCGTGTCTTCATCGGGCGGGAGTTGCGGGGCTTGCATGCCGGCATCCATTCTTGCGTGGTGGCGGAAGTCTAGCCTGCCGGGGGCAGCACAGCCAAGAGGGCGGCCACTTGGCCAGCACGCACGGCACACCGCGCCCAGGCCAGGCAGGCTGTGACGCATTTCACCCCAGCGATGTGATTAGTTGCTAGCCCGCGCAGGCCGGCCAAACGTAAGCTGTTGGCATGCCTTCGCCGCCTGGCAGGCTGCAGGCCCCGGATAAAACCTGCACGCGGTGCTTTGCAGCGGTCAGCGCCAGGCGCTGGATCCGCCGTTTTGAATCAGGCTTTGTGCTGTCGTGTAGGCGCGGCCCGTTTGTGCTGGTTTTGCGCCAGCGGGAACGCAAGCAACACATCAATAGCAAGCCAACAAGGAGAACACCATGACCCCGACCCGCACGCTACTTCCGCTACTTGCCCTGTCCATGCTCGGTGCCGGCCCGGCGCTGGCCGGCGACGCACTCAAGCCGTTCCCGCCGGCGCAGGCAGGCTTTGAGCGCAAGGTGATCCGCCTGCCGGAGGTGGCAAACCCCGAGCTCTACCGCGTGCAGCTGATTCCCGGCAAGGTGGTGAAGGCCGACTGCAACACCCGCGGCTTGCGCGCCAGCATCAGTGAAGTCACGGTGCAGGGCTGGGGTTATACCTACTGGACCGTCGGCCCCATCCAGCCGGGCCCGTCCACGCTGATGGCCTGCCCGGAGCCCGCCAGCGACCGATTCGTGCCGGTGCATCACGAGCAGCTGATCCGTTACAACCCGAAGCTGCCACTGGTGGTCTACATCCCGCAAGGCAGCGAACTGCGTTACAAGGTGTGGAGCGCCCCGGAAAGCGCGGCAACGGCCCACAGCGAATAAGCCGCCAGCATGGGGCGCACCTGCCCCGCCACCGCAGTCAAAGGGCATACACCACCCGCCCTTACTTATGAATTGCTGCAGCAAGGCAGGATGGGTTGAGCGCAGCGAAACCCATCATTTATTTTCCTGATTATGCCTCTCCTTCAGAAACTCTTTTTTCGTCATGCCCGCGAAGGCGGGCATCCAGAGCAAAGCTTGATTTCACACCGTCATCTGGATTCCCGCGTACGCGGGAATGACGATTCTGAAGCAGAGACATAATCAGGTTTATTTTTGCCTCCCCCATGATGGGTATCGCCCTACAGGCTCAACCCATCCTACCGCGCTCCCGCCATCAAAGCGATGGTATACGCCCTCATCCCTTATGTATGAATGGGTGTATCCACATACCCATCAAGACAATCAAAAGCCACAGCGGGCAATGTGCTGCTGGCGCGATTGTTCAAGAACCCGGCATGCCGCGCGGGTATCTTGCTCCTGTCCAGCACACGGGGAGCAAGGCAAATGCAGAAAACAGTCCTGATTACCGGCGGCACACGCGGCATCGGCGCGGCGCTGGTGCGCCTTTGTCTGGCGCAGGGTCATGCGGTACTGGCCACCGGCAGCAGCGCATCCAGCGTCGCGGCAGCCGCCAGCAACCTGCCCGGCGTGGCATGGCTGGTCTGCGATTTCAGCGACCCGGCCAGCCTGCCCGCGCTGGCCGGACAGATTGGCCAGCGGCCGCTCGATCTGGTCATTCACAACGCCGGCGTGCAGCAGGCCCGCAGCTGGTTTGCCGCCGAGCCCGAGCCGATTGCGGTGGAAACGGAGCTGCGGATCAACTTCACCGCGCCGGTGCTGCTCACCCGCCTGCTGTTTGACAATGTCGCGCAGCGCAATGGCACCTGGGTCTTCGTCAGCTCGGGGCTGGCCATCGCGCCCAAGCAGAGCGCGCCGGTGTATTGCGCAAGCAAGGCCGCGCTGCGCAGCTTTTGCAAGTCGCTGCGCGGCCAGGCGCTGGTGCACGGCAGCGCGATCCGCGTCTGCGAGGCCATTTTGCCGATGGTGGATACCGGCATGACCGCCGGGCGCGGCCGGGGCAAGATCAGCGCGGCGCAGGCCGCCGCCGAAATCTACCGGGGCGCGCAAGCCGGGCATGCGGAGATCCGCGTCGGCAAGGTGCGCTGGCTGATGCGCCTGCGCGCCGTGCTGCCGCAGGTCGTCGAAAACCTGATGCTGAAGGCCTGAGCGATGCGCGCATTGCGGCGCCATCTGCTCGGCTGGCTGCACAGGCACGGCCGCCGCCCCATGGCGATTCCCGTGCTGGCGCTGCTGGCGGTCGGCGACGCCATCGTGCCGGCGCTGCCCACGCAAGGCTCGGTCGTCCTGCTCGGCCTGCTGCAACCGGCGCGCCGCAGACTGATCGCACTGGCCTTCGCGCTGGCCGGCACCGCCGGTGCAGCGCTGCTGCTGACGCTCGCCGCCACGCTGGACCTGCCAGCGCAGTGGCCGCACAGCTGGGCCGGTGCGCAGCGCCTGCTGCACGAGCATGGCCTGCTGGCGCTGCTCGTGCTGTGTGCGCTACCCTCGCCACCACGCAGCCTGATCGTGCTGAGCGCGCTGGCCGGGCTGGCGTGGCCGCAGATCCTGCTGGCCGTAGCTAGGTTCTGTTGATGTTTTGTTTACGCTCCCGCTGGAGCGCTTTTTGCGCCGAATCAAGACGTTGCGAGCGCCGCATAACGGGTTATGCCAGCGAAGCAACAACGCAGAGTCGGCGCAAAAAGCGCCCAGCCCTCCGGGTTTGGCTGTTTTTGGCCTGACACGGCGTTGCAAAGCCCTTGCATAGAATGACTATGCGGCGGGCTTCGCGCCTTGTTTCAGGCTAAAAACAGCACAAACGGGAACGCAAACAAAACATCAACAGAACCTGGGGCGCAGCATCTGGTTTGCCACGCTGCTGGAGCTGATCGTGCGCGCGCCGCGCTGGCTGACAAGATTGCCACTGGTGGGAGACCGTCTTGCCCGATTCATGGCCAAACAAGGCGCTGACGCCGCCCTCCGCCCGTAACGACGAGGCCTTCGCCAGCCGTACCATGCTCGCCATCCTGCAGGCCGGCCTGCGCCAGCACGGCCTGGACTGCGAAACCGTCGACAAACCCGCAGCGCAGGAGCGCATCCCGCTCGCCAGCAAGCAGGCCTTCCTGGCAACCGTACGCGAGAACCATGGCCTGGCGGCATTGCTGCGCATCGGCACGGGCATCACGGCGTTTACCGGCACGCCCATCGGCCAGGCGCTGCTCGCCGGCTGCGACGCCCCCGGCCTGCTGCGCAGATGGCAGCGGCTGGAGCGCTACCTGCACAGCCAGCATTATCTGCTTTGCGAACTGGCCCCCTGCTCCGCCCGCCTTTCCCATGTGTCACGCAGCGGCCGGCCGCCAAGCCTGGATGAAGACCTGGCCGTGCTGGGTGTGCTTGGCGCGCTGCTGCAGCGGCTCACCGGCAGCGAAGTGCGCCTGAGTAGCGACGCGCAAGGCAGGAAGACCGTTTGCCGCTGGCCGCAGCTGGGCATCGCTGCCGATCAGCTGATGCAGCGAGCAGACTGGCATCTGCACTGGCAGAGCAACGCGGCGGCGCCCGGCAATCCGGCCTGCCTTGCCTGCCCGGCCTCAGCCAGCACCAGCGGCACCGTAAGCCAGACCCGCGCCGCCATCGCGCAACTGGGCCTGCTGGACGCCACCCTGGCGCGCGTCGCCAGCCTGCTCGCCGTCTCGCCTCGCACGCTGCAACGCCAGCTGCAGGACAGCGCCAGCCATTTTTCCGCCGAGCTGCAGGCCTGCCGGATCAGCGAAGCCGGCCGCCTGCTGCTGGGCGGCAGGCTGGGCCTGGCCGAAATCGGCTTTGTCTGCGGCTTTGCCGATCAGGCGCACTTCACCCGCAGCTTCAAGAACGCCACCGGCATGGCGCCGGGACAATACCGCGCACTGCAATCCGGCTGATCGCGCTCGGCATGGCAACGACAGAAGTCGCCACCTAACACTGAAACGGCATGAATCACTCCTTGCAACAGATACCGCTTCTGTAGCGATCAGCCCATGCAGCCGGCATTTGACATAAAATGACACAGGTCATAATATGACACAACCAACCCAGCGCTTACATGGCGGTGTCTCATGCCAAAATATCAGTTCTTCCAGCAAACCGGCGAAAGCAGTGCCGTGCGCTATCTCTGCACCGACGCACCGCACTTTTTGTCCACCAAGGAACAGTTGCTGGCTCAGGGTTATGAAGTGATCGGCGACATGATCCATGCCAGGAATGAATCCGAGGCCATCGCCCACTTCAAGAGCGGGATGACTTATCCGGCCGAGGAATATGGCAAGGCCCATATGGTGGTGGGCCTTTACTACTTCATAGAAAGCCTGCTTGAAAAGACGATGGAGCTAGTGCGGCGCAAGTCGCAGAATACGCAAGCCTCTGGGAAGTGACGCAGCGCCAACAAAAAACCGGCCAGTTGGCCAATGCCGCTCAGTTAAGCAAAAAGCTCCGTCAGGAGCTTTTTGCTTTTGTAACATAGTGCCCCTTTAAACCGCGCTGCATCCCGACAGATCAGCCTCCTC
>NZ_ATZJ01000053.1 GCF_000428145.1 Chitinilyticum litopenaei DSM 21440
TGGAACGGCAGTCGGGCAGTTCGCTCTTCGGGCGTGCGCGCCTGTCGAAAGCCGGCCCGGCGAGGATACGGGCCATGTTGTACATGGCGGCGATCACGGCCAAGCGCTACAACCCACATGTGAAGGCGCAGTACGAGCGGCTGCTGGCGCGCGGCAAATGCAAGATGTCGGCACTGGGTGCCGCGATGCGCAAGCTGGTGCATTTGTGTTTTGGCGTCCTTAAAACGCGTCAGCCGTATCAGGCTGATTATGCAGTTGCAAGATGAGTGGCAAGACGGTATCTGCGATGCTCGTTGCGTCCAGCGGCACGCCGAAACTCGCCCCTGCGGGGCTCAAACACTCGTCGCGCCGAAACCCTGGCCGCAACTGCGCTTCTCGGCGGCTTCAGGGCGGGGCGTGCTAACTGGCAGCGGTGGTAATTCGTAGGGTGGGTTAGCCGATGGCGTAACCCGCCATGCAATAGTAGGTATACAGCTACAGCCCTTTGGATTATTAGGCTGCGGGCTTATCACTGCATGGGTATGCTGTGCCGCTGCTTAGCACACGATGCCCTCGCAGTCGCCGAGAAGCGCAGTTGCAGTCAGGGTTTCGGCGTGACGAGTGTTTGAGCCCCGCAGGGGCGAGTTTCGGCGCGCCGCTGACTGCAACGAGCATCGCAGGGCACCCCGCGTAGCGGGGCGACGGAGCGGGCGCGCCTTGGGGGTGTCGGGGGGCTTGGCAAGACAAGCCCCCTGACGTGCCGCCGGGCACACCCGGCATGTAAACACCGCGCCGTAGGCGCCAAACAAACCAACAAACCAGACACCCTCCCACCACAGGAAAACTCCCATGCACCGCTCCATCTGGCGCTTCCTGCTCCCACTGCTCTTCCTGCTGTCCACCTCCGCGCTGGCCGAAGCGCCGCAACGCGTCGTCGTGCTGGGCGGCGCGCTGACCGAGATCGCCTACGCACTGGGCGCGGGGGATCGCCTCGTCGGCGCCGACCAGTCCAGCATCTACCCGCCAGCAGCACACACGCTGCCCAAGGTCGGCTATTACCGCCAGTTCTCGGTCGAGGGCGTCGTGGCGCTCAGGCCCGACCTGATCCTCGCCAGCGAGCAGGCCGGCCCGCCCGAGGCCATCAATCAGCTGCGCCGGCTTGGCAAGCGGGTCGTCGTCCTGCCGGCCGATGCCTCGCTCGCCGCGCTGGAGCAGCGCATCTACGGTGTCGCCGGCGCGCTGCAACTGCGCAATGACGGCCGGGCGCTGGTCGCCCGGCTGCAGCGCGATGTGGCGGCACTGCAAAAGCAGCCGGCCAGCAAGGCGCGCACGCTGCTGTTGATCCAGCGCGGCAGACAGGCCGAAGGTGCCGGGCTGGACACTGCCGCACACGGCACACTGCAACTGGCCGGATTGAGCAATGTGCTGGCCGGCCAGAAGGGCTACAAGCCGCTGTCACTGGAAAGCATCGCCGCGCTGCGCCCGGAGCTGATCGTCACCTCCACGCTGTCGCTGCAAGCCGCAGGCGGCATCGACGCACTGCTGGCGCAGCCGGGCATCGCGCAAACGCCGGCGGCGAAGCAGCGCCGCGTGATCGTACTCGATGACCTGCTGCTGCTCGGTTTCGGTCCGCGCCTGCCCGAGGCCATCGCCCAGTTGCGCAAACCGCTCGGCAAAGCATCGTGAACACGCTGGTCATGCCCCCGCCCCACGCCCCGGAAACAGGCCATCGCCCGCTGCGGGTGCTGGGCCTGCTCGCCGGGCTCTTGCTGCTGCTGGCGTTCTTGTCGCTCAGCAGCGGTGCCGTGGGTATACCGCTGAAGGCTTTATTGCAGATTGCCTATGGCGCAATACCCTCCAATCACGACGATGCGCAACTGTGGCGCAGCGTGCTGCTGGACGTGCGCCTGCCGCGCGTGCTCTTCGCCATGCTCGCCGGCATCGTGCTGGCACTGGCCGGCGCACTGGCACAAGCGCTGTTCCGCAATCCGCTGGCCGAACCGGGCCTCGTTGGCATCACCGCCGGCGGCGCGCTTGGCGCGGTGACGGCCATCGTGCTCCTGGGCGGCGGTTTTCTGCTCGTCGCGCCGCTGGCGTTTGCCGGCAGCCTCTTGGCGCTGGCGGCCGCCTACCACCTGGGCCGCCACCAGCCCGGCGTCGCCGGCCTGCTGCTCGCCGGCATCGCGGTGAATGCGCTGTGCGCGAGCCTGATCGGGCTCTTGACCTATCTGGCCGACGACAGCCAGCTGCGCAGCATCACCTTCTGGAGCATGGGCTCGCTGGCCAACGCCAGCTGGCATGAGCTGTCGCTGCTCGGGCCGTGGCTGCTGGTGCTCTCGCTGCTGGCGCTGCGCTACTGGCGCGCACTGAACGCGCTGCTGCTGGGCGAGCGCGCGGCCGGCCACCTCGGTTTCCCGGTCAAGGCCCTGCGCCGCAAGCTGATCCTGCTGATGGCGCTGATGGTCGGCCCGCTGGTTGCGGCCACCGGCGGCATCGGTTTCGTGGGGCTGGTTGCGCCGCATCTGGTGCGCATGGCGCTGGGCGCTGACCACCGCCTGCTGCTGCCCACAGCCGCGCTCACCGGCGCCTGCGCGCTGGTGGCCGCCGACTGGCTGGCACGCATCGTGGTAATGCCGGCGGAGTTGCCGATCGGTATCGTCACCGGCCTCGTTGGTGGGCCCTTCTTCATTTACCTGCTGCTGAAAGGACGTGGCGCATGAGCCTGATCGCACACGACATCCACCTGCAGCGCCACGGCAAGATCGTCCTCGCCGGGGTCAGCTGCGGCATCGCGTCCGGCGAGGTGCTGGGCATACTCGGCGCCAACGGTGCGGGCAAATCGACGCTGCTGGCACTGCTGGCCGGCGATCTGGCGCCGCAGGCCGGCAGCGTCGCGCTGGACGGCAAGCCGCTGGCCGGCGTCGACAACGCCGCGCTGGCGCGCCGTCGCGCGGTACTCAGCCAGCAACTCGGCCCGGCCTTCAACCTGAGCGTGCAGGACATTGCCGCAATGGGTGCCTACCCCTTTCCCGAGCTGGCGCCGCAGCAGGTCGGCCAAGTGTGCAGGGACGCGCTGGCGATGGCCGAGGTCGCGCACCTGGCGCAGCGCCGCTATCCGGAATTGTCCGGCGGCGAGCAGCAGCGCGTGCAGTTCGCCCGCGTGCTGGTGCAGGCACTGGCCGCGCGCCAGCCGGGTGAAGCGCGCTACCTGCTGCTCGATGAACCGACGGCCAGCCTGGACCCGCGCCACCAGCACGGCCTGCTGGCGCTCGCCGCGCGGCTGGCGCACGATGCAGGGCTGGGCATTGCCGTCGTGCTGCACGACGTCAATCTGGCCGCCTGCTGGTGCACACGTATCGCGCTACTGGCCAACGCCAGCATTGTCGCCAGCGGCACACCCACCGAGGTATTGCAGGCAGGGCATCTGGAAGCCACCTACCGGCAGCCCTGCACCATTCACCCGCACCCGACACGGCCAGGCCGGCCGCTGGTGCTGTTTGCCTGAGGAGCAACGATGAACGCCGCAAACCACCCGCCGCTGCCCGAGCCGATCAGCCTCGCCACCTTTCTGCCGGCGCGCGACTTTGCGCAGTCGCTGGCCTTCTATCAGGAACTGGGCTTCGCGCTCATCTGGCAGGACGCGGGACTGGCGCGCTTCCAGCTCGGCGGCCAGGTGTTCTTCCTGCAGAATCGCTACAGCCCGGGCTGGGCCGAGGAAACCATGCTGCACCTGCATGTGCCGGCCATAGATCCGTGGTGGCAGCGCATCGCCGACCTGCGGCTCGCCGACCGTTACCCGATCCGCCTGCAAGCGCCGCAGGACCAGCCCTGGGGCATGCGCGACTTCGTGCTGATCGACCCCAGCGGCGTGCTGTGGCGCATCGCCGAAAATAGTGAAACCAAGGACAGCGCATGATCCGTACCGCTACCCTGCTCGCACTGGGTGCCCTCCTCGCTGGCTGCGCCAGTCTTTCCAGCCCGCCTGCTCCAGCCGGCAAGACGCTCTTGCTGCTGGGCGAGACGCACGACAATGCCGAGGGCCACCGCCTGCGGCTGGCCGAACTTGAGGCGCGCGTCGCTGCCGGCTGGCAACCGGCGATTGCCATGGAGCAGTTCGACCGCGAACACCAGGCCGCGCTCACGCAGGCCCAGGCCGACTGCGGCGACAACGCCCGCTGCGTGATCGACGCCGCCCGTGGCAGCGCGCGCTGGCAGTGGGAATTCTACGAGCCGGTGATCGCGCTCGCACAGCGCCACCGCCTGCCGCTGCTCGCCGCCAATCTGTCGCGCGCCGAGGCCAGCCGCGTGGTGAAGGAAAGCTTCGCCGCCGCGCTGTCGCCCGAGCTGCAGGCACGCTACGCGCTTGATGCACTCCCGCCCGGGCTGTTCGCCGGCCAGATTGCCGCCGTGCGTGAAGGCCATTGCAATCAGCTGCCGGAAAACCTGCTGCCCGGCATGGCGCGCGCGCAGATCGCCCGCGACGTGGTCATGGCCGAGGTGATGATCGCCGCCGGGCGCGACGCGGTGCTGCTGGCCGGCAACGGCCATGTGCGCGACGACCTGGGCGCGCCGTACTGGCTCAGGAAGCTGGGGCAGGAAAGCGAGAGCATTGCCTATGCGGAAAGCGCTGCGCCGGCCGGCCAGTACGGCCGCAGCGTGGTCATCACGCCGGCCGAACGCCAGGATCCGTGCAGGTTCTGAGGCGGTGACGGACGCCGGCCTTGTCGCTGACCAACACGGCCCTTCGTGGGAGCGAGCTTGCTCGCGAAGGCTTGCTGATCGCGAGCAAGCTCGCTCCTACGACTGAAAACACCAAGGGGCTGGATCAATAAAGCCTTGTTTTTCAGCGTCTGCGGCGCGGTGCTTGGGTGCGCGTTTCCGTCGCGCCGACGGGTTACTTTCTTTGCTTCGCCAAAGAAAGTAACCAAAGAAAACGAAGTTTCGGCGCAGCCAAAAGCGAGCCCGGTGCCGGCAAGCCGGCATCGCGCGGTGCTAGGCGGCAAAGCCGCCAAGCTCTGCGGTGACCGCCGGCCGCCTGCGGCGGCTGCCCTGCGATGCTCGCCACGCCCAGCGGCGCGCCGCAACTCGGCCTTCGGCTTCAAACACTCGTCACGCCGAAACCCTGGCCGCGGCTGCGCGTCTCGGCGGCTCCAGGGCATCGCGTTCTAACGGATGCGGCGATATACAAATGCAGGGATAAGGCCAAAGCCAAATAAAGCAAAGGGCCACAGCCATATACATTGGCCTACAAGGGCGTCGAAAGGCGCTATGCTTTACCGACCTACGAATCGTCACTACCGCCGGTTAGCACGCCCCGCCCTGGAGCCGCCGAGAAGCGCAGCAGGCCACAGGGTTTCGCGGGTGAGATGTTTGAGGGCGAAGCCCGAGTTTCGAACCCGCGCTGGGGCCTGCGAGCATCGCAGGGCAGCCGCCGCAGGCGGCCGGCGGACCGGGCTCGCCTTGGGGGTGTCGGGGGGCTTGGCGAGACAAGCCCCCTGACGTGCCGCCGGGCACCCCCGGCATGCAAACACCGCGCCGCAGGCGCTAATCAAACAGCCCCGTCCCCTCACGCCCCCCTTGCAATCATCAGCCACAGCGCCGGCAGCGGCGCGAACGTGGCCAGCGTGCCGGCGATCATCCACAGCCGCGACAGGCGCCAGTAGGCTTCCGGCACCGCTGCGTCGTCGGGCAAGGCGGCGAGCAGCCGGCTCTGCCTGATCTGCACCGGCAAGAGCACCGCCAGCCAGATCAGGCCGGAAAGCCCGAACCACGCATAGGCCTGCCAGATCCAGCCCTGCGCGGCGACGCCGCCGTACTGGCCGGCGAGCAGGTGGCCGCAGACGGTCAGCAGCACCGCGCCGCCGGCGGTGAAGACCAGGTCGGTGACATTCACCAGCCGCGTGGCAAAGCGCAGCACCGGCAGGCGGCCGTCGCGGTCGGCCAGCGTTTTCCAGAAGGCACTGACGATGATATTGCCCAGAAACAGCACGGCGCCCAGCACGTGCAGGGTTTTGACGAACAGCATGAGGTTTCTCCCCGGTGATCAATCTTGACACTGTCAAGTTTACGGCAAATCTTTCCAGTGTCAACATTGCAATCACCGCATCTTCCGGGGCCGCTGCAAGCGACGGCTTCGACAGGGACAGCACATGAACAGCTACCACCACGGCGATCTGGCCGCCGCGCTGCTGGCCGCCACCGGCGAATTGCTCGCCGAAAAGGGCGTCGCCGGCTTCAGCCTGCGCGAGTGCGCGCGCCGCGCCGGCGTGTCGCACACGGCGCCGGCCCACCACTTCGGCGATACCGCCGGCCTGCTGAGCGCGTATGCGGCGGCAGGCTTTCGCGCACTGACGGACAGCCTGGCGCCGCATGCCCAGAACCCCGACGCCGGTGCGGCGCTGCGGGCGATGGGGCTGGCCTATGTGGAGTTCGCGCTGGCGCACCCGGCGCGCTACCAGCTGATGTTCAGCAGCGGCGTGCTGCGCCGCGACGACGCCGCGCTTGCGAAGGCCGGCCAGGCGGCGTGGGCCTGCCTCGCCAGCGCGGTCACTGCGGCCACCGGCCAGCCGGCCACGCAGGCCACCGACACGGCGCTGGCCTGGTCCACCGTGCACGGGCTGGCCGATCTGCTGATCAACAGGCAGCTGGCGCTGCCGCCCGCCTGCGCCGACTGGCGCGAGCAGGTAGCCACCGTGCTCGCCCGGCTGGCCGCAGCCTGGCGCGGCTGATCTTGCGCAAGCCGGCACGCCGTGCGGGGCCGAAGCGGATGCCGGCAGGGCTATAATCCCGAGTAAATAATCCTGACTATTGATCCGGCCCTCTGATGTTTTTACTCGTAGGAGCGAGCTTGCTCGCGATCAGCAAGGCTTCGCGAGCAAGCTCGCTCCTACGGAAATTCAAACTTCCGAGGGCCGGATCAATAGAAAGCTATCTCAGCAAACATTCACCTACAGCCCGTCATGACCTTCTGCCCCACCCGCTCCGCCGCTGTCGACCTTGATGATGACAGCCTCCTGCGCTACAGCCGCCACATCCTGCTCGACGAGCTGGGCGTCGAGGGCCAGCAGCGCATCTGCGCCGGCCACGCGCTGATCATCGGCGCGGGCGGGCTGGGTTCGCCGGCCAGCCTTTATCTGGCCAGCGCCGGTGTCGGCACGCTGACGATCGTCGACGACGACCACGTTGACCTCACCAATCTGCAGCGCCAGATCGTGCACACCGAATCCCGCGTCGGCATGAACAAGGCCGAATCGGCCAGGGCCACGCTCGCGGCGCTGAACCCGCACATCACCATCAATGCCGTCACCACGCGCGCCACCGATGCAGAGCTGGCCGAGCTGGTGGCCGCTGCCGATGTGGTGCTCGATTGCTGCGACAACTTCACCACCCGCCACGCGGTGAACCGCGCCTGTGTTGCGGCGCGCGTGCCACTCGTTTCCGGCGCGGCCGTGCGCTTCGACGGCCAGCTCACCGTGTTCGACGCGCGCCAGGATGAGGCGCCGTGCTACCACTGCCTGTTCGGCGAGGATGGCGAAGCCAGCGACAGCCCCTGCGCGACCTTTGGCGTGTTCGCGCCGCTGGTCGGCATCATCGGCGCGGCGCAGGCCGCCGAGGCGCTGAAAATCCTGTCCGGCTGCGGCACGCCGCTGACTGGCCGCCTGCAGCTGCTCGATGCGCGCGAGATGCGCTGGCGCGAAATGAAGTACAAGCGCGACCCGGCCTGCCCGGTGTGCGGCACGCGTCATGACTGATTCCCGCCACGAGAAGCCGCGCCGGCCGACGCTGCAGGACGTCGCCGACCGCGTCGGCACGTCGAAAATGACGATCAGCCGCTACCTGCGCGACCCGCGGCTGGTGGCCGAAGCCACGCAGGCGCAGATCGCCGCGGTGATGGCCGAGCTGGGCTACATTCCCAGCCGCGTGCCGGACATGCTGGCCAATGCCAAGAGCCGCGCCATCGGCGTGCTGCTGCCATCGCTCTCCAACCAGGTGTTCGCCAGCGTGGTGCGCGGCATCGAGCGCGTCACGCAGCCGGCCGGCTACCACTGCCTGTACGCGCATTACGGCTACGACATGGAACGCGAGGAGCGCCAGATCGAGCAGTTGCTGTCCTTCCACGTCGATGCGCTGATCCTCTCCGAAACCGTGCACAGCGCGCGCACGCTGCGCATGCTGGAGGTGGCGGCGATTCCGCTGGTGGAAATCATGGAAACGCCCGATTCGCCGCTGGATCTGGCCGTCGGGCTCGACCACGCGGCCGCCGCGCAGGCCATGGTCGACGCGATGCTTGCGCGCGGCAAGCGCCATATCGCCTACCTTGCCGCGCGCATGGACCGCCGCACGCTGCTGCGCGCCGACGGTTACCGGCAGGCCATGATCAAGGCCGGGCTGACACCGCTGATCGTGCAGACCGACGCGCCGTCGGATTTCACGCTGGGCGGCACCTTGCTGCGCGAGGCACGTCGGCAATTGCCGCAGCTCGACGGCGTGTTCTGCACCAATGACGACATCGCCGCCGGCGCGCTGCTGGCCGCGCAGGCCGCTGGCCTGCACGTTCCCGGCGAGCTGGCCGTGGCCGGCTGCAATGCGCTCGACATCGGCCAGGCGCTCACGCCGCGGCTCGCCAGCATCGTCACGCCGCGCGAGGCCATCGGCGAACTGGCCGCGCGCTTGCTGCTGCGCCGCCTCGCAGGCGAAACGGTCACGCCAGCCGTGCACGACCTGGGCTTTGCCATCGACACGGGCGGCAGCATATAGGGCACACCCCATATCGCCACAGCCATTTACCGGCATTGGCTACAGCCATATACCCATAGAAAACAGCGCAACCCTTGCATCCTGGGTATTGATAAGGCGCTTCCTGATTAGGCAGCGACCTCAGCAAAGAACAATTCGTCATTCCCGCGAAAGCGGGAATCCAGCTGCAATGCATGAGCCAGGACAGGCTGCCGGGCCTCAGAAGCGGAAACGCTCGACCCCCTGCTTGAGCTGGGTGGTGAGCTGGCTGAGCACGCCGGCCGACTGCTTCATCGTCGCGGCGATTTCGGTGTTTTCGTCGGTGAACTGCGCGACCTTTTCCACCTGCATCGCGATCAGCTGCACGGCCGATTTCTGCTCGGCCAGCGCGTCGGCAATGCCGTTGACGGCATGCTCGGCCGTCTGCACATCGTCGCGGATCACGACAATGGCCGAGCCCGCCTCGTCTGCCAGCGCGGTACAGTCATGCGTGCGCTGCACGGTGGCGGCAATGCTGGACACCGCCGCCTGGCTGGCCGTACCGATCTGGCTGACCATCTGCTGGATGTCGATGGTTGCCGCTGCCGTGCGTTCGGCCAGCTTGCGCACCTCGTCGGCCACCACGGCAAAGCCGCGGCCCTGTTCGCCGGCGCGCGCGGCCTCGATGGCGGCATTGAGCGCCAACAGATTGGTCTGCTCGGCCACATCCTTGATCACGCTGACGACCGAGCTGATGCGTGCGGCATCGGCGCCCAGCGTAGCGACCTTGTCGGAGGCCTGGGAAATGGCGGAGTCGATGGCGCTGATCTCGCGCATGGCGTCCTGAATCTTGCCGCTGCCGTTTTCGGCCTGACCACGCACATGGGCACTGACCTCCTTGGCATCATGCGCGCTGTCGGCCACATGGGTGATCGCCACGGTCACCTCCTCCACCGCAGCCGCCATCGAACTCGTCGACTCGGCGCCCAGCCGTGTCGCTTCGGCGACCTGGGCGCTGGCCTCGGCGATCTGCACCGTTTCACGGTGCACGGTGTCGACACTGCCGGCCACCTGGCGAATCAGCTCGCGGATTTTCTCGGTCAGCTCGTTGTAGGCCGTGGCGATGCGATCGATTTCATCGTTACCGCTGACGGGCACGCGCAGCGTCAGGTCCTGATGATCGCGCGCTTCGTCCATGGCATGTCGCAGCGTATTGATCTTGCGGCGCATGCCCAGCACCAGCCAGGCGGCAAAGGTGGAGCCGGCCAGCAAGGCCAGCAGCAGCAGGCCCCAGGTCAGGGCGCGCGTGCGCACATAATCATCATGCGCCTGCTCGTAATTCTTCTTCGCTTCCCGCAATTGCAGATCGACCAGCGCACTGATGCGCACCGACACCGGCTCGATAGCCGGATACAGGTCCTGGCGGGCAAAGACATCCAGCTTGGCGGCCTCGTCGCCCGCGTCGATGCCGGCAGCGTCGCTGGCCTCCAGCAGTTTGAGCAGCGTGGCGATGCCGGCGTGCGCCTTCTGCATCACCGGCAGCGTCTGATCAATCAGCTGCTGCTCTTCGGGTGTGAGCTGCGTGCCGGTATAGGCCTTCCAGTTGCGATCGATTTCCTGCTCGGCCTGGCGCACCAGCCTGATCGCCTCGGCATGGGGCAAGGCGCCATGGTTGGCCTTGTGCACGGTGTCGACAATGTTCACCGCATACATGTCGGCCACGATCTTGAGCTGCGCCAGCGGCTCGACCCGGTCACGGTAGGTGCTCTCGAAAGCCGCATTGGTATGGTAAAGACGGTTGAGGGCAAAAAGCCCCAGTCCCAGCATCAGGGCCAGCAACATGCCGACCAGCAGGATTTGTTTTTGACTGATAGTCATCGTCGGTTCCAGTTATGCAAAGTAGTCCGGCCCCCTCCAGCCCGTGGCCCGCAGCCAGGTCTGGACTCCCTGTGGGCGCCAGCGCTTACAGTATTATTGTTTTTCACTGTTTCGGGGCCGTATATGGCAGTCAATTTTGTTTAAATTTTTATGACTTTCAGTGTTTACACATTTCTGTAATAAATTGCATTCAATTCAGAAACATCGCCGACAAACGCCAAAAGGGCCTGCTGAATTGCCAAATTGGCGCAATCGTTGAGCAAACGGGATACCGGCCAGGCATGACGCCCATTGCCGCTACCCTTGCCGCAAATGGCGTCACACAAGGCAGCCCCGCAATTTACAACAAACTGGTCAGAATTAAGTCAATAAAAAGAAATAAATATCAACTGATTCTTGCGCCGCCACAGCTAGCCCTTGCACAGACTGTGCTTTCTGCCAGAATCGGAATCCTTTCCTGACTGCCGCACACCGCCGTGATCGCCGTTCCCGTCTACTGGACCCGCCAGTCTGCGCCGCCGCCCGGTGCGACCATGCCCCTGTCCGCCAGCACTGCTGCCAGGCTGGCCGGGATAAGCCGCCCGGAGCGAGCACAGCAACTGCTGCTTGGCCGGCTGCTGCTGCTGCACGCGGCGCGGATCACACTTTCGCCCCAGCTGACACTGGCCGATATCGCTGAACATCCGGACGGCTACCCCTGGCTGCCCGACTGGCCAGACAGCAGCGCCAGCCTCAGTCACAGCGGAGAAATCCTCGCCGTGGCGCTGAACCCCGACGGCGCCTGCGGTCTCGACATCGAGCAGCAGCGCCCGCGCAATGTGCTGCGCCTGGCCGAAAAATTCTGTGCCACCGACCAGCAAGAACTGGCCGCACTGGACAGCGCTGCACAGCTGCAACGCTTTTACCTGCACTGGACCTTGCGCGAGGCCGCCTACAAGGGCGGCTGGCGCGCGCATGTCGTCGGCGAACCGGCCGCGCTACACGGCGACGCCGACCCACTCCCCGGCTGGGACAGCGTGCTGTTTGCGCCAGCGCTGCGCTGCACCCTGGTCTGGCCAGGCCCATGCCAAATTGACCTGCATGAAATCGGTAGCGCAGAGCTGCTTGTTGTATAACAGCAGCTTCGCGTATCCGGCACATCCGTGGAGAAGGGCATGGGCAGCAAGGCTAACTCACTCATCAGCAGAGCGATCTGCCTGCTGTTTCTCGTCGTCAGCGCTCTGCAGGTCTCTGCCGGCGAACCTAGCCAGCGCATCTTGATCCGCGATTATCTGGTCGGCGGCAGTGATGGGCGCGTGTACATCACCATCAGGGAACAGCATGGCCGGCTGCACGGGACGGTTCATTACGAAAACCGGCTTCTTTACTACCGAGGCCCGCTGGAGCTGGAGAAACCCCTGACCCTCAAGGGTATCCGCAAGGAAAACCTGCTTGGCTGGGATGGCACCCGCATTCACTTCACCGAAGGCAGAGCACTGAAAGCACGGTGCTGAAACCCTCGATGCACAGTGGCTTAAGCCCAGCCCAGCGCGGCTGCCAGCATGCTCACCATGCCCAGGAATTTTGCTTTGCAACTGTGCTTTTTTCCCTGAAATCACCCGGACAAATGAAAGCATCAAGAAACATTCATGGCCGCACATAGCCAGAAATGTCTTGATTCCCGCCCCCCGGCCCGGCAAGCGCTCATCCGCACAAGTACTGCGCGCGAGCCGAAGCATTCTTCCGGCAGCTCCACACACCATGATCAAACGACTTGCTCGGCTGCACTGCTGGCCGCCATAGCGCTGGCATCACCCCCAAGCCGTGCACAAAATTCTGTAGCCACTGGATATGAGAGCAGCCACATCAAGCCTTGCCGAGGCGGCTTGTTCAAAGACGGAGAAAACGCTAGGAAAATACGACCAGTAGATATCCTGCTCTGCCTAAGGCGCCGTGTCTTCGGTGTTGGTACCGCCATCCACGACGCCTGCAGCTGACAGTACTCTATAAAACGGGCAGCAAAAATCTGGTATCTGCAAGCTCTGGCAATGGCCAGCATTGCCGAAGGGGGTAAGTTTTCCAGGCTTGCGGCCCCTCTCTTTACGTTTCCGCTCTTCCCCCCCAGTGGCTGATCAGCGCTCGCGCATGGCTTCGGTTCTGGCCTTGACGATGGGCTTGAGCAGGTACTCCAGGATGGTTTTCTTGCCGGTGCGGATATGCACCGTGGCCAGCATGCCGGGGATGATGGGCAGGGGCTTGTCGGCGCTGCCGAGGTGGTTTTTCCGGGTGCGCACCTGCACCAGATAAAAGCTCTCCTCCTTTTCCTTGGTAAAGGAATCGGCGGTGATGTTTTCCAGCGTGGCTTCAAGGTCGCCATAAATCGAGTAGTCATAAGCGCTGAGCTTGACGCTGACGCTTTGTCCGGGGCGCAAAAAGCCGATGTCGGCCGGGCGGATCTTGGCCTCGATCAGCAGATTGTCTTCCATCGGCACGATTTCCATGACCGTGATGCCAGGCTGGATCACGCCACCGACGGTATTGACGGCGATGTTCTTGACGATGCCGGTGACCGGGGAACGCAAGGTGGTGCGCTCCAGCCGGTCTTCCAGCGCGACCTTGCCGGCATTGAGCGCCGACCACTCGGCCGTGGCGGCGCTCAGTTCGGTAGCGGCATCCGAGCGGTATTTGGCATGGGCGCCGCTGATTTTTGAACGGGCTTCTTCCTGGGCGATCTGCAGGCGCGGAATCGCCAGACGCGCCGCATCAATCTGCCCCTGCAAGTCGGCGGCCTGGCGTTCAAGCCGCAGCAGTTCGACTTCGGCCGCCAGCCGCTGCTCGACCATGGGTTTGGTGAGCTTGAGCTCCTGGTTCAGCAGATTCTGGCTGGAGGTCAGCTGGGACAGCAGGGCACGCTTTTCCGAAATTTCCTGCGCCCGCTGCGCCTCCTGCTGCCGCAAGACGCTCAGCGTGGTTTCCAGATCACGCTGGCGCGTGCGGAACAGCAACAACTCCTCCTGGTAAATCGCGGCGTTTTCCGCCATCTGTTCGGCGCCTGGCACGAACTCGCTGCCATTGGCTTCGGCTTTCAGCCGGGCGATCTTGGCGCTCAGCGCGGCGTTCTTGACGCGACTCTCTCCCAGCGAGGAAGAAAACCGCTTTTCGTCCAGCGTCATGAGGACCTGGTTCTTGCGCACGATTTCCCCGACACGCACCGGAATGCTGGCCACGATCCCGCCTTCGAGGTTCTGGATCTGCTGCACCTGGCTGGAGGGGATGACTCTGCCCTCGCCGACGGTGATTTCATCGATCTCGGCAAAATAGGCCCAGATCAGCGCACAGAGCAGGAACAGGGCACAGGCGCGCAGCAACAGCAAGGGCAGATGCAGCGGCGGCAGAAACATGGCCGCCGTGCGCTCCCCCATGTGCCCGACATCGCGGCTGAAAAGCCCCGCGTATTTTTCAGGAATCAGACGCATGCACCCTCCCGCTTGCCAGGGCCTGCAGGACTTGCTCTTTCGGGCCGTCGGCGACGACCCGCCCCTTTTCCAGCACGATCAGCCGGTCAACCAGCGCCAAGAGCGATGCCCGGTGCGTGACGAGCACGACCGTCTTGCCCGCCAGCCTTTGCGCCAGCTTGCGGATGAGGTTTTCTTCCGAACGGTTGTCCAGCGCATTGCTGGGCTCATCCAGCAAGAGCAGCGGCGGATCAAGCAGCAGGGCGCGCGCTACGGCCACGGCCTGGCGCTGCCCGCCGGACAGGCGCTCGCCGCGCTCGCCCACCGGCATGTCAAAGCCCTTGGGATGCTGGTTGACGAATTCGGTGACGCCAGCCAGTTCCGCCGCCTGCAAGATCGCCGCATCATCGGCATAAGGCGCGGCAAACACGATGTTGTCGCGCACGCTGCCATAGAACAGGCAGACATCCTGCGGCACATAGGCAATGTGATGGCGCAAGTCGGCCGGATCGATCTGGCGAATGTCGACACCGTCTATCCACACTGTGCCGCTTTTGGGCGGGTAAAAACCGAGGATCAGCTTTTCCAGCGTGGTCTTGCCCGAGCCAATGCGGCCGATGATGCCCACCCGCTCGCCGGCGCGAATGGCAAAGGAAACATCCTGCAGGGCTTCGACATCCTGACCCGGATAGGCAAAGGACACATTGCGGAATTCGATGGCGCCCTGGAAATCGGGGCGATGCAGGAATTGCTTGCCATCCGGGCGCTCGACCGGCAGCTGCATGACGGAATCCATGCCCATCAGCGCCGCCTTGGCCTGGAAAAAGCGGCTGATCAGCGCGGCAATCTGTGTAAAGGGCTGCAGTGCGCGGCTGATCAGCATGGTGGCGGCAATCAACCCGCCGGTGGTCATCTCATGCTCGGCGATCTTGTAGACCCCGACCACGATCAGCGCCACATAGGCCAGCTGCTGGATGAAGGAGGCCTGACTGATGATGGATGACGACAGCATCCGCGTGCGGATGGACAAGCGGGCCAGCTCGCCGACGACCTGCTCCCAGCGCCGCTGCAGGGGGCTTTCGGCGCCAACCGCCTTGATGGTGTCGAGCCCGGACAACGCTTCGATCAGGGTGGCCTGCTTTTGCGCGGACACCCGGAAGGTTTCCTGCACCATGCTGCGCAAGGGCAGTTGCAGCAGCAGCCCCAGCCCCACCATCAGCGGAATGGCCACAATGGGCACCACGACCAGCGAGCCGCCCAGCCAGAAGATCAGCAAAAGGAAAAGAATGGTAAAGGGCAGATCCACCAACGTGGTCAGCGTCGCGGAGGTAACGAACTCGCGAAAGGCTTCAAACTCCTGAAAGTGGCTGACCAGCGCGCCTACCGAATCGGGCCGGGTTGCCACTTGCAGGTCAAGCACGTGCTCAAAGGTGCTGGCAGAGAGCAGTACATCGATCTGCTTGCCCGCCATATCGATGAAATAGCTGCGCAAGCCGCGAATGAGCGCATCAAAGATGAACACCAGCCCGACCCCGGCGGTGAGCACCCAGAGCGTGGCAAAGGTACGGTTGGGCACAACGCGGTCATACACATTCATGACAAACAACGGCATGACCAGCGCAAAGCAGTTGATGAGGAAGGAGGCCAGCAAAACCTGGCTGTACAGCGGCCGCGCCAGCCGGAAGGCATCCAGGAACCAGCGGCGATCCATGGCCAGCTTGGGGCGGGTTGCCCGCTCGTCGAAGCGGAAGCTGGGGCGCACGAAAATCACGTGACCGGAATAGACTCTGGCGAGTTCTTCCTGTCGCACGCTGGCAATGCCCCGCCCGGATTCGGGCTGGATGACAGACCATTGTCCATCCTCGCCGATGGCGGTCACGATGCAGGCCCGGCCATGCTCCAGCAGCAGGACGGCAGGCAGGGTAAGCGGCGAGATGTCGGCCAGTTTGCGCGCGCGTACCTGGGCGGAAAGCTCGGCATGCGCCGCAGCTCGCGGGAACAGCTCCGGTGTCAGCCGCCCCTCGACCAGCGGCAAGCCTTTGAGCACCGTGAGCGCCGAATAGGGTTTCTGGAAAAAATGCGACAGGATGACCAGACAGGCCGTCAGGGGGTCTTCGGGCAAGACCGCCTCCCGGGGCAAGGTCCAGGTCCGGTGCGGCTCGGCAGACGCCTCCTGCATGTGCTTCTCCTCGTCTTGTTCTTATTGGCGCCTGCGCCTTTTCACCGAACGCGGCAGGCGTTTTGCTTTGTCATGTCTGGCAAGCGTCTTCAGCTTGTGCGGGCGTCATTCACTCCCACAGGCAGGGCCTGCTCACGCCAAAACCCTGCACGCCATCCAGCCTCAGGGTTTCCAGCAGCTTGCGATCAGCCTCGTTTTCGACCGATTCGGCAATCACGGTGATGTCCAGGCCATGGGCGATCTTGACCAGCGAGTCGACAAAGAACTGGTTGTCCTTGTTGTCGGCAATGCCGCGGATATAGCTGCCGTCAATCTTGAGACATTCCAGTTTCAGGGTACTGAGATAGCCAAACGAGGCAAACCCCTTGCCGAAATGATCAAGGCCGGTACGCACACCCAGCTCGCGCATGCGCTCTACCCATTGACGCAAGGGCTCCAGCTGGTCGGAGCCGCCAAATTCGGACACCTCGAAAATCAGCCTTTGCCTGAGCACAGGCTGTGCCGCCAGCTCGGTACACAACCAGTCCATGAAGCCGGGATTCTGGATGGAGCTCGGGAACAGGTTGATGGCCAGCGGTGTTTTGCCTTCGCCTCCTTGTGCAAGCTTTTGCAGGGCGGCCTGCACCACCATGCGGTCAAATTCCTGGATCATGTCCAGCCGCTTGGCCATCGGGATGAAGAGGCCGGCCGGAATCATCACACCGTCAGCATTGCGGATGCGCAGCAACACCTCTTCCTGCAGCACCTTGCTGCCGTCACAGCTTTCCACCAGCTGCAGATGCAGTTCGAACCACTTTTCCTGAATGACCTGCTGCAGCAATTCGCGCCACTTGCTGGAAGACAGCGCCTCAAAGCCCGCGGCACTGCCCTGTTCATGCCTGTGCATGGCATTGCTGCCCTTGCCCTGGGCGGTGCGCAGGGCCAGATCGGCATCAGCCAGCAATTGGGGAACAGGCTGCCCCCGATAGGACGCAATGCCGACATGGCCGACATTGGCATCATCCAGGAGGCCCTGCTCGACCAGCCCCGGCAAGGCAACGACCAGATCACCGGCCAGACTTTCGCTATCCTGCTCGCTCGCGCCATTGAGCACGATCGCAAACGTCCCCCCGGCCAAGCGCGCAATGAAGCTGTCAAGGCTGGCATGCTCGCGGCAGATCCGTTCGATCAGCTGGCCGGTATGCGCAATCAGCGTATCGACACCCTGATAGCCGCGCTTGTCGTTAAGCTGCTTCAGATCGCGAAGCTCAAGAAAGATCAGCGCCCCCGCATGAAAAAGCTCGGGGGTTTCGGCAAGGTGGCGCAGCTGCATGTCGAAGTAGCGGCGATTGGCGAGACCGGTCAGCGGATCGCGATAGGCATCGGCGCGCACGCGCTCCATGGCTTCGGCCTGTTCGGCAAACATGTCGCGCACTTTCTGCGTCATGCGGTTCATGGCCTCGACCACGCTGCGCAATTCCAGTGTCCAGGGCAGGCGGGTCTGTACCGGGTACTCCCGCGAACAGATGGCCTTGGCCTGCTCCTCGACCGCCCGCAAGGGCCGCAGCACGAAATGCAGCAGCACCACACCCAGCACAAAGGCACCCAGCGAGCACACCAGAAACCACCAGAAGGATTGCACGCTGTTGCCCCACAGCGTGGCATAGGCAAAACCCGGGTTGGCGGACACCGTCACCGTGCCGGCCTGCATCCAGCCGGTGCTGATCAGGGCTTCTCCCTTGGGGGTTTCCAGCGGAAACATGCGCATGAACCAGGGCGGCACCCCGGCCAAGGAGACAGGCGCCATCCGTTCGACCAGGGTATTGCCATCCACATCGCGCACCACCACTTCCCGGTAATAGCCGCTATCGAAAATGGCCTTGACGACACTCTCGGCCATGATCAGGTCATTCTTGGCCAGGTGCGGAGAGAGCGTGAATCCCAGCGAGGTGGCCGTATCCTGCGAAATGGTCGAAAGCTGGTTATTCAGGAATTCACGAGTGCTTTGTACGCTGAGATAGATATTGCCGGCAAACAGCACGATGAATAATGTGATGATGACGATGATGAGCTGGCGTATCAGTGTCATGGCAGCCTCGCGGAGCTGATTGCCCCTAGTTCAATTCATTACCCAGCCGTGATGTCAGGTCTTTCCACAGGCTGATGCGGTCAGAGCCGCCAACAGGCTTGCCCGAGCCGCGCTCCTTGGCAAGCCAAAGCCCTTCACCGTTGAAACTATAGACAGGAATCAGGTCGGTACGCTGGCTGGCCGGCTTGATTTCGGGAATCAGGTTGTCAAGAATCACCGGCTCGGTTTTCGGGGTGGCGTAATAGGCCAGCACCATATGGGCCTGGTCAATCGGATTCCAGTTCAGCGCCTTGACGTAGGTAATTCGCAATTTGCTGACCGGCACGCCGATTTTCAGCAGGCTGAAATACTTGGCAATGGCAAAATCCTCGCAATCCCCCCCGTTGCTGCCCAGCATTTCCACGGGCGTGGCCCAATAGTCTTTCTGCCGCCAGTGCTGCTGATCGGAAACAAAGCCGATCTGGTTGAAAAACTGGTTCACGGCCTTGAGCTTGGCCTCCTCCGACCCCAGGGTGCCACCGGTTTCCAGCAGTTTTTGCCAGGCGAGCAGGCGCCGTTTGGCACCGCTCCATTTGACTTCTGCCAGCTCGAGATCCTTTTCGGAAAGGACAATACCGCCGTTTTCCGCCTGCAAGCCGCGTGCCGCGACAAACAGTCCAAGCAGGCCAGCCGCCACCATGCAACTCCAGCGCGCGGTCTGCTGCGACCTGGGCGCCGGACTGGCATGCGCGGTAGCGGCTGGCGACATGGTGTGTCATCCGCCCGGTTTATTTTTGCCCGAGCAGCGTTTCTTCCCGGGGCGGCACGCCCAGCACCTCCAGCAGGCGACCGCTGTCGGCGGCGATGCGGTAACGCGCATAGAGATCGGTGTACACGCCGTTCACATATTCGGTGCGGGCGGTATAGAACTCGTTTTCGCTGTCGAGCAAATCAAGCAGCGTGCGCTGCCCGAGGCTGAACTGCTTCAGATACGCATCACGCGTCTGCTCGCTGGCCACCGCGTGCTGCTTCAACGAGGGCAGGCGCAGTTGCGCCACCTTGTAGGCGTTGTAGGAAAGCCGGGCGCTTTGTTCGACTTCGCGCAGTACCCGATTGGCGATTTCCCGCGACTCGACCGACAGCAACTGGGTTTCCCCGACCCGCGCCTTGTGGCTGCCCCCCTGGAAAAGATTCCAGCGCATCATCAGCATCACCTGGCCATTCTTCTGGCTGCCTTCGACACCATCAACATTGCGGTTGTAGGCATAATCGGCCTCGACATCCAGACGCGGGTAGAGCAGCGACTTCGCCGCTTCATTCTGGGCTCTGGCGGCGTCGACATCGGCCTGGGCGGACTTGATGATGGGATTGCTGGCCAGGGCCAGTGCAGCGGCTTCGTCAACCGAGGCCGGAATAAGGCTGTCGGGCGGATTGTCCGGTTTGCTCAGTCCTTCGGGTGCAACACCGATCTCGCGGCGGTAATTGAATTCGGCCTCGCTAAGATTGCCTTCGGCGGCGAGCAGATTGGATTGCGCCAGCGCCAGCCGCGCAGCCATCTGGTCTTCATCGGATTTTTTGCCAAAGCCACCGTCCGAACGCATCTTGATCTGGTCAAAGGCCTTTTCATGCGATTTCAGGTTTTCCTGGGCCAGCGTGACCAGCTCCTGATTGCGCAGCACTTCCAGATAGGCTTCCGCAGCCCGCAAAGCGCTTTGCTCGGAGGTACTGGCCAGCTTGTAGGCGGCGGAATTGACGCGCGACTCATTGCGCAGCACTTCGTTCTTCACACCCATACCGTCAAACAGCATCTGGGACAGGCGGATGTTGGCAACTTCGCGATGCATGGTATCGACACCGCGGCTGGTCGCGCGTATGGCGGGCGAATCATAACGCTGCGAGCCGGTACCGGCGATCACGTCCACCTTGGGAAAATAGCCGCCTCGGGCAACCTTGACCGCCTCGTCGGTCGATTGCCGGAATGCGGCACCTGCCTGCACATCCGGATTGTTGCGTATGGTCTGTTCGACTGCGTCCCGCAGCGTGGCTGCAAAAACGCCCTGGCTGACGCAGAGCACTAACACTGCGCCACCCACTGTTTTTATTGCGAGTGTTGGCATAGTCATCTCCATCTGATGTGCCTGGTCGTGCTGTCAGGGCAGCAAGCGGCAAGCGAAGAACGGACATCTCGGCAATCTCGCGGGATGTGGTTCAGTCTATGCAACACGCTTGACAATGCAATGGCGGGCTTTCGGCAAAGTTCGGGACAACTTACCAACGGCACTTTGCAGCAGGCATTATGCGAATGTGCGCAGACAGAAAATCGCAAATATCAGGGTATATCAACCCAGCCCTTTTCAATAAAAGGCCCCAAAAAAATACACATGCATGTATATAAGAGCCGGCAATCCTGGCTCATCCAAAAACCCGGCACAAAAAAACCGGCTTGACGCCGGCAATGCCGCTCAGTTAAGCCTGAGCGGCATTTTTCTTGACTGGGTAACGGGTTTTGCTCATCTTCACTGCGCGCGGATAGCGCCGCTCGCTGCGACGTGGCGGCAGAATGAAGCGCTTGATGTTGCTGCGCATCGCCTTCAACTTGCCCGGGATCGTGCCCGGTGAGCAACGACTCGAACTCCACAGCCACTCATCCACAATGTAACGCAGCGCCGTCAGGAAACTGATCCGGCATGGCGAAACTGCCGC
>NZ_ATZJ01000054.1 GCF_000428145.1 Chitinilyticum litopenaei DSM 21440
GAAGCGTGGCTGAAGGCCAACGGCTATCGCTGCCGGATACAGCGCAAAGGGAACAAGAACAAGCCGCTGTCGGAATGCCAGCAGCGCCGCAACCAGCGAATCGCCAAAGTCCGTGCGCGGGTTGAGCATGTGTTCGGCGCAATAGCACAGATGGGCGGCAAACTGATCCGCACCATCGGGCAGGCCCGCGCCGACTTTGCGCTGACGATGCAGGCTCTGGCCTACAACGTGAAACGGTTTACCTGGCTGAAGGAGGCCGGGATCGAGGCGTTCTGACGTCCGAAGCGCCCCCTCGGCCCCCTGAGGCGGGGGAATTCAGGGTCCGCGAGGCAAAAAAGGCCTCGAATTATGCTGGAGCCCCAATGAAATCAGTCCGGCAAGCGGGCTGGTTTGTAAGGTTCCGACTGGAAGCTGATAAATGCCGGGTTATTCGAGGTGCCCAGCTATCGACCGCCACAAGGCTATGTTCCAGACGCAACGACTGCGATTGCCATCGCGGTTGCTGTATGGAAACCAATTTATGGCGAGAAAGAAATCGGCTCGCAAAAACCTTACAGAGCAAGTCTTAAAAATGGCAAGTGGTTCGTAACAGGCTCCCTTCCTAAGGAGCAGGCTGGCGGTACGGCAATTGCGGAGATTTCGAAAGCGGATGGGCGCATTCTGCGCATCAGTCACGGCAAATGATGTCTACCGCAGAAAAAAAGCCACCGCGAAGGTGGCCTGAATCCGTGTCTAGGAGAGTTGCAAGCAGCGCTTGCGTTGGAACCCATTATCCCCGTGCAAACCGATAGCGGCACGGCACAAATCCCCACCGGCAGTCGGTAAAATTTACCTGCAATCAAGGTATAAATCTGCAGCCCATGACCATGTTTGCCTACGCAGCAATACCCTGTGCACGTATGTACTCCAGCAGTTGCCGTGCACTGTGGCGAACATCATCGGTGCTCACCGCCCAGTGCGTCACCAGCCGCAAGAGGCCGTCTTCCGGCGGGTTGATCTTGATGCCATCGCGGAGCAAATCCGCCGCCAGCCGTGCGCCATCCAGTGACGCCGGCACGCGACACCAGACCAGATTGATGTCGAGCTGATCGCGCAGCACCGCAATGCCAGCCGCCCCGTCGATCAAATCGGCCAGCAGTCTGGCATTGGCGTGATCCTCATGCAGGCGCGCGCGCATGTCGGTGAGGCCCAGCAGGCCGGCGGCGGCGAGAATGCCAACCTGGCGCAGGCCACCGCCCAGCAATTTCCGTTTCTTGCGCGCAAGCTCGATAAAGTCACGCGAGCCCAGCAGCAGCGACCCTACCGGCGCGGCGAGGCCTTTCGACAGACACACCATCACCGAATCGGCGCAGGCCGCCAGCGCGGCCGGGTCTTCACCCAGCGCCACCGCCGCATTGAAGAGCCGCGCGCCATCCAGATGCACGGCGATGCCTTTTTCATCGGCCAGACGGCGCACCGCCTGCATGCCGGCCAGCGGCGGCGCGCGGCCGTTGGAATGCGCGTTTTCCAGCGCGATCAGCGCGGTTTTCGGCAGATGGATGTCGCCCGGCGGACGGATGCGCGGGCGGATGGCGTCCGCCCCCAGCTCGCCGGCCTGCGTGGGCACGGGGCGAAGATTGGCGCCGGCAATCACCGCCGCCGCGCCGACCTCGTGCCAGACCAGATGGGAATCCTCGCCACAGATCACCTCATCACCGGGCTGGCAGTGAGTGAACAGCGCCAGCTGGTTGCCGAAGGTGCCGGACGGCACGAACAGCGCCGCGTCCTTCCCCAGCAGCTCGCAGGCCAGTTCTTCGAGGCGCTGCACCGTCGGGTCGTCACCGTACACGTCATCGCCCACGTCGGCCTCGGCCATGGCGCGGCGCATTGCGGGAGTGGGCGGGGTAACGGTGTCGCTGCGCAGGTCGATCCAGTGCATGGGCTGGTCCTCCGGTAAATGGGTTAAGCCGGAGAGCCTAACGCAAGGCTGGCGGCAAGTCAGTCGGGGTTATCGACGACCACTACGGGGCATGGGCGGGCGTCTGTATCAGGACGAGGGCAAATCCGGCCGGGTGGCCACTGATCGTCGCAGGCGAACGATCACCTTCGGCGCTTTACCCGCCCCCTGTTGCCACCCCATTGCTTACACCTAACTTTTGCACCAAGATAATTCTCAGGGTCAGGATCAACCAACAACGATCACTTTTTGGCTGCTTGCGGCATGGCAGCGCCAGCACACCGCGCTTCGCATGGTGCGACAAACCCCAATTTGCAATGCACGGGAGGGCCAATGGCAAAGTATCAGTTTTTCAAGCGGACGATGGATGGCCAGGACGAGATTCGCCATCTGTGCGTCGAGCAGGAGGACTTTATTGCCCGCCGGGAGCAACTGCTGGCACAAGGCTTCGACGTTGCTGGCTATATGATCTACGCGCCCAATGAAGCCATCGCGATTGAACGATTTAATGCCGAAATGGCACTGCCATTACTGGACAGCGGGGATGTGTTGCCTGACTCCCGGGAGCTGGACTGGTATCGGGAGATTGTCATGAAATGCATACGCGGGAAAATATAATTCCATAATCCCGCCATTGCGTTGTGAACGCATCAGGAGCCAGACCCCGGTTTTCCCATGCCTGCACATGAACAAAATCGCCGTAGCTGTGTTGGGTTTCGCTGACGCTCAACCCAACCTACCGCGCTGTGCATGAAGATGTAATCAGTTCGCTTATGAAAAACTGCTTGTGTGATGCTGCTTAATCGAAATCGAACATACTGAACAGCCGCGTCCAGCGCTGGCCGTCGTACAGGCAGGCGCCGTAGGGGCCGGCGGTGAGCAGGAATTGCCCGCAGGGGCTGACGTCGAGCCGGCCCGAGACCATCGCATTGGGCGAGCGTGGGTCGAGTTCCTGCAGCGGGACGAGTTCCTTGCCATCGAGCGCGAACAGTCCACCCCAGCCGCCGAGGATTAGTCGGTCGGCAAACCATACCGCGTCGATGGGCTGGCTGCCCCAGGGCAGGTCGCTGTCGGCCAGCAGCTCCCAGCGGTTTTCGCGCCCGGCCCACACCTTGCCTTTCTGGTCGCTGATGTAGACGCGGCCATCGCCACCGCAACACACGGTTTCCAAATGCGCGTTGCTGGGGAAAGCGCACTGCAGCCAGCGCTTGCCGTCAAAGCGCCATACATCGCCGTAGCCGCCCACCGCGTACATGTCGTCGGCGGCAAAGGCGGCCAGGTCGTTAAAGCCCAGTGTAATCGACCAACTAGCGCGGTAGGTTGGGTTGAGCGCCAGCGAAACCCAACACGTCTGCGGCAATGTCGCTCAAGTGCGGCACCCTTCCTGCATCGTCGCCAATAGCAGCAAACGAGCCCAAACAGCCCCTCAACAATCCACAAGGGTATAGGCCTGTAGCCAATGAAATAAAAAGGCTGCGGACATATACCCACCAGCCCAACAAGAAGCGGCACACCAGCTGCTCTGGCGAAACCTGCAGCTGGCGCCATGACGAACGCGGCAAGCTGATCGCCAGCAGCCACCTCATCCTTGGCGAGAGCGCCGGCAGCCGGATGGCTGGCGTGAGCCACACCAGCCACGCTGACTCGCCATTCGCCCTCACACCATCCGGTTATCCACCCCCGGCAACTCGTGCGGGGCGATGCGGCTGCGCGTCCAGCTCAGGCGGATGGAGGCCAGCCAGCCGTTGCTGAAGCGTTCGTCGTCGATCTCCTTGAGCAGCGGCAATTCGGGGTCGATGGCTTCGGCGCCCATCAGCCAGCGTACGCCTTCGCGGTAATTGTGGTGGCGGCGGTTGCGCTTGTTGCCGTAGATGCCGGCCAGCGCCACCATCGCCTGCGGGTTGCCGGTTTCGGCATCGCGCTGCAGGCCCGGCAGGTATTCGTCGAGTAGCTCGGCTGATTCCAGCCTGGCCATGAAGCCGTAATAGATGCCGGGCAGATCGGGCTCGCCAAGCTCGATGCCGCGCAGCATGGTTTCAATCGCGCCCTTTTCCCAGATCGCGCGTTCGGTCGGGCCTTCGGCCTGCTGCGCGCGCTCGACGTAGATCATCTGGAGGTTGTAGGCGGCATGGTCATAGCCGGCATCGATGGCGCGCCGGTAATACTCGCAGGCACGATCAATATCGACCGCCACCCCCAGGCCGTTGTTGTAGTGGTAGCCCAGCGTCACCGCACAGTGCGGATTCTGTTCACGGTCGCCCATCAGGCAGAGCTGCACCACTTCCTCGTGCCGTTCGAACTGCGCGAGATCCTGCGCCAGCGTGCGCCACATGCTGTGCTGCGGCGCCTCGGCAAAGACTTCGGCAAACCAGCGCTCGCCCACGGCCAGGTCACGGGCGAAGCCGTAGCGGCCGGTGCTGGCGAAATGGCCATAGAGAATGCGCGCGCCCACGGTCTTGCGCGCGTGCGCGCTGGCGATGACCGCCCTGGCTATCCATTGCGGCTCCAGCACGCCGCGCAGCACCAGCCAGAACACGTATTCGATCGCCCATTCATCCTCCAGCGGCAGCAGGTCCACCGCCTGGCGCGCGCACTCGACGGCTTCGTCATAGCGCTGGCGATGCGTCAGGCTGCGCATCAGCCACAGGCATAGCTCCTGGCGGTGCTGCGGGTGCAGCGCGGCAGCCAGTCGTTCGCGCGTGTAGGCCAGCCAGGATTCGGCATCGTCTTCATCGGTATCTTCCTGCAGGAAATCGTTGTAGAAATCGTCACGCCAGATTTCATGCAGCAGGCGATCACGCTCGACGTCGGTCAGGTGCGCGCATTGCGGCGAGGCGACAAAGGCCTCGATGCGCTCGTGACTGCCGCCCCAGCGCGGCTGCAGGAACCACACATAGCGGCGCAGGATGAAAAAGGCCTGCGGATGGATGCTCAGCGTGGCATGCAGCCAGTAATCCTTGCCGCGCAAGGCTTTCTTGCCCTGATAGGCGTCGGGCAGGGCAACCGGGCGCTGCTGCGGCAGGGCCAGCACGCTGTCCAGAGCAATGCCCGAGCGTGCCAGCATTTCAGCCAGCTCGGCTTGCTCTGCGGTGTCGTTGGGGGCGGAAAGGCGCAGGCTCGCTTCGCCCTGCTTGCCGGTGAGCAACAGGCTGCGCAGCCAGTCGCTTTCCTCAAAGGCGGAGACACCCTGCATGATCAGCGCCGGCACCATCCACAGCGTCGGGTCGCGCTCCAGTGCGCGCAGGCCGGCGACGAACATGCGTTCGCTGCAGGCATGCGCCGCCTGCCACATCAGCGGCGTAACCGAGCTGGCCCAGCCGGAGCCGCGATACTGGTAAGCCCAGTGATACCAGTACCAGCACTCCAGCAGCCAGGCATGGCCGGACTCGGGCTGCGCCTGCTGCCAGGCGTGCAGCAGCGCCAGCCCTTCATGGCCCAGCTTGAGCAGCGGCTCGCATTCTTCATACAACCAGTCGGTATAGCGCGCCTCGGCGTCGCGATCGCTCAGTGCGGCAGCGTTGGCCGCGCGCAAGCGGCGATCAAACTCAAGGTATTCACCCGCAGGCAAATACTGCAAAGGGTCTGCAACTGATACAGCAGTAGGGTATTCCGGATAGACAGGCTGGTGCAGCGCGTTTGCTGCAAGCAGGTCGGGAGAGGCAAGGGTCATGGTCGGCTCAGTTCATGGTGGCCAGCGCCGGCGCGGCGCTGGATGAAGGATCGGAATCGGCAGCCGCCACCGGCACCAGCGGCTCGGGCGCAAAGATGGCGGCGGCGGCCCAGGGCAGCGTGCGCCAGTTGCCGCCGCTCAGGCCCAGGTAGTCCTCGACCTCAAGGCGGGCGCGCTGCGAGGCCGGGCCGCCCTGCCCGGCGTGCCGCACCCAGACGGCGCGGGCGCGCGCATACGCCATGCCGAAATCGTCCCAGCCGCGGAACACATCCTGTGCCCGCTGCGCGTTCAGGAACAGCACCAGCCAGGCTTCGTCCTGCGGGATCAGCTCCAGCAAGGCCAGGCAGCGCACCAGAAAGGCGACACGCGCGCAGTCAAAGGCCAGCGCATCGCGCACCGACTCATGCTCGGCGCAATGCGAATAAAAGTAGTGATGCTCGTCGCTGAAGCCACCCAGCCATTGCCGCAGCAGACGCCGCGCAGCGGCCGGCTGGTCAGCGGCGGGCAGCCCGGCCAGACCGCACTCCGCCAGCACGGCGGCGCGCAGTTTTTCGCGCGCGGCAGATTCAAGCGGCAGGAGCAGCTCGGCGCTGTCGGTGGGCAACTGGTTGCGGCGCAGCAGAATATCGGCCAGCGCCAGCGCCCAGCGCCGCCGGTACTGCGCCGGCAGGCCGGGCTCGGCGGCTGCGGCGGGCTCGGGCTCTTTGCCGGGTCGGCCGGGCAGCAGCGCGCGCAGCAGGCGCCAGAGCAGGAACAGCGGCAGCAGGGCCAGCACCAGCAGGCCGGCCAGAATCTTGAACAGGGTTTTCATCTCACACCTCGCGCCAGGCCGCCAGCGCGGGCAGGACAATGCCGTCGATCTGCAGCGGCGCGCCGCGCCCGCCCAGCCAGTCCTGCCACTCTGCAGGCAGTACGCTCGCTGCGGCGTCGGCTTCTTCGGCCTGCAGCAAGGCCGTGAGCTGCGGCACGGCAGCATAGCCGGCCGTCGCCGGCGGGTCGTAAGGGCGCACGCTCAGCGCCAGCCATTGCAGCGCAAGCGGCGTATCCGCCTGCTGCGCCAGCAGGCCGGGATGGCGGCTGAGCACATTGAAGCGCAGCGTTTCATCCGGAGTAGCAAAGACGGTTTCCCAGCCGCTGCGTGCGTCCGCCGGGCCGGCCGGCACAATGCCCATGGCCTCGCAGTCATGATGCGACTGGGGGGTAATGCCCAGCAGCCCAAGCAGGGCAAGAACATCGGCCTGATACCTGTGGATCGGCGGTCGATTCTGCTTGCCCTTGAGTTGATCAAGCGTCAGCGTGCCCTTGCTGCAGTCGACACTGATCGTCACATGCGGCGTATTGCCGGCGCTGCGCAGGGTAAACAGTCGCAGCTTGCCCGCCGCTGCGGCGCTGGCGTACTGCTCGCCATAGCCGCCGCGCAGGCGCTTGCGATCCTGGAATTGCCCGAGGCAATGCTGCATGTGGAAGGATTCGTAGGCCATTTCCTCGCGCAGGTGCGGGCTTTGCGCGTCAAATTCGAAAAAGGTGCCGGTTTCACCCCGCCACACCTGGCGCAAGGCCAGCCCGCTGCTGGGCACCCAGCCCTTGTTGCGGCGCTTTTGCATGCGCAGGTGTTCTTCTTCCCACAGCGCCAGCGCCTGCATGCAGCTGATGCGCTGCAGCTTGTGCTCCAGCCGCGTGCCGCGCCGTGCCAGCAGGAATTCGCACAATTGCCGCTCGCGCTCGACCAGCAGGATGTGCTCGGGGTCGAGAAAGAATACCGGCTCGCCCTGCTGCCATTTTTTCAGCAGCCAGGACGGGCAGGCCGCGTCGCCGCACAGCTGCCGGTACTGCGCGGCATCGGCCAGCGCCAGCACGCCGTCGAAGCAGCCGATGGCCCAGCGGTAGAAATGGTTGAGCAACCAGGCGGCGATCTCGGCATCGTCGCCGCGCGCGACGCTGCGCGCGGCGATGGCAGCCTTGACGGCCGGGGCATTGACGACATCACGGGGCTGGTAGGCATCGGCGGCCATGGCGGCGGGCACGCCCTTGGTCTGCTGCAGGGTCATCACAAGCATCAAGTCGGGAAACTGACGCAATATTTACACAAATCAGGCCGTGATTGCACGACGCCAAACCCCAGCGAGCGAGCAATGTCACAGCGGCACGGCGCTGGCCAGCCGCCAGCCCCGCCCGGCACGGACGCTGCGGGGCGAGCCGGAAATCGGGTAAAATCAGCGCTTTGCCATTTTTGTCGCCGTCGGCCAGACGGCGAGCACGGGGAATTCCATGAGTCTGAAATGCGGTATCGTCGGCCTGCCCAACGTCGGCAAGTCCACCCTCTTCAATGCCTTGACCAAGGCCGGCATCGAAGCCGCCAACTATCCCTTCTGCACCATCGAGCCGAACGTCGGCATCGTGGAAGTCCCCGACGCGCGCCTGGCGCAACTCGCCGAAATCATCAACCCGCAGAAAATCGTCCCGGCCATCGTCGAATTCGTCGACATCGCCGGTCTGGTGGCGGGCGCCTCCAAGGGTGAGGGCCTGGGCAACCAGTTCCTCGCCAACATCCGCGAGACGGATGCCATCGTCAACGTCGTGCGCTGCTTCGAGAACGACAACATCGTGCACGTCGCCGGCCGCATCGACCCGATCGACGACATCATCGTCATCGGCACCGAACTGGCGCTGGCCGACCTCGCGACCGTCGAGAAGGCCATCCAGCGCGAAGGCAAGAAGGCCAAGTCCGGCGACAAGGAAGCGCTGGCCCAGATCAAGGTGCTGGAAAAGCTGCTGCCCCACCTCAACGAAGGCCTGCCGGCACGCTCGGCGGGCCTGTCGGACGACGACAAGCTGGCGATCAAGTCGCTGTGCCTGTTGACCATCAAGCCGGCGATGTACGTCGCCAACGTGGCGGAAGACGGCTTCCAGAACAACCCGCTGCTCGACCGCGTGAAAGAACACGCCGCCAAGGAAGGCGCGCCGGTCGTCGCCGTGTGCGCGGCTATTGAGTCGGAAATCGCCGAGCTGGACGACGCGGACAAGGCCGAATTCCTCGCCGAGCTGGGCCTGGAAGAGCCGGGCCTGAACCGCCTGATCCGCGCCGGTTTTGACCTGCTGGGCCTGCAAACCTACTTCACCGCCGGCGTGAAGGAAGTGCGCGCCTGGACCATCCACAAGGGCGACACCGCCCCGCAGGCCGCCGGCGTGATCCACACCGACTTCGAGCGCGGCTTCATCCGCGCGCAAACCATCTCGTTCGACGACTTCATCCAGTACAAGGGCGAACAGGGCGCCAAGGAAGCCGGCAAGATGCGCGCCGAAGGCAAGGACTACGTGGTGAAGGACGGTGACGTCTTGAACTTCCTGTTCAATGTGTAATGTATAGCCATGCAACCCAATATTTGATTGGGCTGCAGGCGCATACCCACAATGCCCCGCAATTGCGGGGCATTGCTTTATGCTACCCTCCTGTTTCTTGACAATGAACGACAGCAGGACGCGCTATGACCACCTCACTTGCACCCCTTGCCCCCTTGATGACTCCCGAGGTTTTTATTGACCGCTGGGATGGGGTGGCTGGCAGTGAGCGCGCCAATTACCAGCTGTTTTTCGATGATCTGTGTGATCTGCTGGGCGTGCCAAAACGCCAGCCTGCACACGATGACGATACGCTGAATGCCTATGTCGCCGAGCGTTACATCAAATCGCTGGATGGCCTCAGTGCGGGCACCAGCCGCTTTATCGATGTGTATTGCCGGGGCAGCTTCATCTTCGAGGCCAAGAGTTTCAACACCGGCAAACCGGGCAATCAGGGGGCGGAAAACAAGCTGACCGAAGCCCGTGCGCAAGCCGAAGCCTACGCCCGCGCCCTGCCCGATTACGAGCCGCGCCCGGTATTCCTGATCGTGGCGAATGTCGGTCGCTATCTCGCGTTGTATGCCCAGTTCAATGACGGCGACCGCAGCTATGCGATGTACCCCGACAAGGCCAGCTACAAGATTGCGATCACCGATCTGGCCAAGCCGGAAGTACGCGAACGCCTGCGGCAAATCTGGCTCAACCCGCAGGCGCTCAATCCCGAGCTGATCAGCGCTGAAGTCACCCGCCAGGTGTCGCTGCAACTGGCCGAGCTTGCCCGCACGCTGGAACAGCAGCACCGGCCGCAGCAAGTGGCTGCCTTTCTTACCCGCAGCCTGTTCACCATGTTTGCCGAAGACGTCGGGCTGTTGCCAGAAAAAACCTTCACCAGACTCCTGAGCGATTGCCGCACCAAGATCGAAAGCCTGCCGCACAAGCTGGAAGAGCTCTGGGCCAAGATGGACAAGGGCGGTTATTCGGTTGCGCTTGATCTAGCCGTACCGCATTTCAACGGCAAGCTGTTCAAAGACCCGTCTGCCTTGCCGCTGACGCTGGCGCAAATCGAAGCGCTGCTGAGCGCAGCCAAGCAGGACTGGCGACACGTTGAGCCAGCCATTTTCGGCACGCTGATCGAACGCGCGCTCAGCACTGACGAGCGCCACAGCCTCGGCGCGCACTACACGCCGCGCGCTTATGTGGAACGGCTTGTTTGGCCCACGGTGATCGAGCCACTGCGCGCACAATGGCAGCTGGTGCAAACCGCTGCACTGACGCTCGGCAGCGACGGCAAGCTGAAAGATGCGCGTGATGTGCTGATGCGTTTTCATTACCAGCTGTGCCAGACCACGGTGCTTGATCCGGCCTGCGGCTCGGGCAATTTTCTGTATATCGCCATGGAACACATGAAGCGCCTGGAAGGTGAAGTGCTGGCGCTGCTAGAAGATTTTGGCGCCAGCGCCGCACTGGAAACCGAAGGGCTGACGGTCGACCCGCACCAGTTTCTCGGCATCGAGCTCAACCCGCGCGCCGCTGCGGTGGCCGAGCTGGTGCTGTGGATCGGCTATCTGCAATGGCATTACCGCACCAAGGGCAGCGGCCTGCCGCCTACGCCGATTCTGCGCGATTTCAAGAACATCGAATGCCGCGATGCCGTGCTGGCCTATAGCGGCACCGAGCCGGTGCTGGACGAACACGGCCAGCCACAAACCCGCTGGGATGGCAAAACCCGCAAACCGCATCCGGTAACGGGCGAGCTGGTGCCGGACGACAGCGTCCGCGTGCCGCTGCTGCGCTATCTGAACCCGAGCATCCCCGACTGGCCCCGCGCCGATTACATCGTCGGCAACCCGCCGTTTATTGGCGCGCGCACGATTCGTTTGGCATTGGGTGATGGCTATCTGGATGCGGTGCGCAACCTTTATCCAGACGTGCCTGATAATGCCGATTTTGTGATGTACTGGTGGCATCGCTCGGCAGAAATCGTTGCGAAAGGCATGGCGGCTCGTTTTGGTTTGATTACAACAAACAGCCTACGTCAGACATTTAACCGTGCCGTGCTGGAGCGCTGGCTGGCAGACAAAATTCGTTTGTCCTTTGCCATTCCCGATCATCCCTGGGTAGATAGTGCGGACGGTGCGGCAGTCAGGGTAGCCATGACTGTAGGGGGTACGGGCTCGGAGAATGGCCGACTCAGCAATGTTCTGTCGGAAGCATCGGGTGAGAATGACGAAATTGTTGTCACCCTTTCACAGCAAACCGGGCAAATCACCCCTGGGCTTACCATCGGGGTAGACGCAGCGGCGGCGCCGGCCTTGCGCGCCAATGAAGGCATTTGCTGTGTCGGTTACCAACTGACGGGAAAGGGTTTTCGTGTCGATGCGGAGCAAGCACGCCAGCTTGATCCCTTGTTTGGCCAGCCAAGGGCACGCATTCGCCGTTTGGTTACCGGCTCTGACATCACGCAAAGCGATAGCCGCGGATTTGCCATTGATCTTTTTGGCCTGAATGCAGAAACGGTGCGTGCGGAATACCCAGCGATCTATCAATGGGTATATGAAAAGGTAAAGCCAGAACGTGATCACAATAATCGGTCAGCGCTTAGAGAGCGTTGGTGGATTTTTGGTGAAGCAAGAAGCACTTTCCGCCCATCATTGGCAGGATGTGACAGAGCAATTGCCGCATCGTTGACGGCCAAGCATCGAACCTTCGTTTTCGTTGATGCACAGGACATTTGCGACAGTACGACAGTCATGTTTGCATTGCCGGACGCCTTCCACCTCGGCATTCTTTCCAGCCGCGTGCATGTGGCATGGGCTTTGGCGGCGGGCGGCACGCTGGAAGATCGGCCGCGCTACAACAAATCGCGTTGCTTCGAGCCCTTTCCCTTCCCTGCCGCCACGCTCGAACAGCAAGCCCGCATCCGCGAGCTGGCCGAAGCGCTGGACGCGCACCGCAAGAAGGTGCTCGCCACCCACGCCAGCCTGACGCTGACCGGCCTCTACAACGTGCTGGAAAAACTCAAAACCGGCACGACGCTAACCGCCAAGGAACAGCAGATCAATACGCTGGGGCTGGTCAGTGTGCTGCGCAGTCTGCATGACGATCTCGACCATACTGTTGTCGATGCCTACGGCTGGTGGGATTTGCAGCCGCTGCTGGATGTGGCGCAAGGCCATGCGGCCAAGACCGACTGGCCGATGCCGGCGGGTGCTGACCGCGACAATCTCTACCGCAGTCTGCCGACCGACCGCGCACAAGCTGCCGAACATTTCTCCGCACGGGTGCTGGAGCGACTGGTTGCGCTGAATGCCGAGCGCCAGCGCGAGGAAGCGCAAGGCCATGTCCGCTGGCTGCGCCCGGAGTTCCAGAACCCGGCGGCGACTCCGGCACCACAAACCGGCGAGCTGGCAGTGACGCTCGAACAGCCCGCCACCGTCGCCACTCCCATCACGAGCAAGGCCAGCCCATGGCCCAAAACACTGCTGGAGCAGGTCAAGGCAGTTTCCGAGGTACTGCAAGCCGTCAGTGCGCCGCTGGATGCCGAGCAGCTGGCCAGCCAGTTCAGCCGGCTGGGCAAAAACCAGCGCGAAGCCCTGCTGCAGATTATCGCCACGCTGGAAAGCGTGCATCGTGTGCAGCGGCTGGACGACGGGCGCCTGCAGTGGCTGGCGTAAACAACAGACCAACGTGTGAAGGAGAAAGGAATGGTGCAGGACAAAATCGGCCAAACACCGCACGCAAGTTTTGAAGGTATTCGCCACAAGGATGAAGAAGGTAACGAGTTCTGGCTGGCTCGCGAGTTGGCCCCGTTGCTGGACTACCAGGCCTGGCGCAATTTTGTGCTGGTGATGAACAAAGCCCGTATCGCCTGTGAGCGTTCAGGCAAGGTAGTAAGTGACCATTTTGTTGATTCCGACAAAATGGTCGAAATCGGTTCTGGTGCAAAACGCGAGATTGAGGACGTTCGGCTATCCCGCTACGCCTGCTACCTGATCGTGCAGAACGGCGACCCAAGCAAGCCGGTCATCGCCAATGGCCAGACGTATTTCGCCATCCAGACCCGCCGGCAGGAGCTGGCCGACAACGCACAATTTGCCCGGCTGACCGAAGACGAGAAGCGGCTGGCCATCCGCAACGAGCTGGCACAGCACAACAAGTATCTGGCTGCTGCAGCGCAGGATGCGGGGGTGGTCGAATCAAAAGATTTCGCCATTTTTCAGGATCACGGTTACCGGGGTCTATATGGCGGCATGGGGCAGAAAGACATCCATGCCCACAAGGGGCTGAAGAAAAGCCAGAAAATTCTGGATCACATGGGCAGCACCGAGCTGGCAGCCAACCTGTTCCGCGCCACGCAAACCGAGGAAAAGCTGCGTCGTGATGGCGTGCAGAGCAAGCAGCAAGCCAACCTTACGCATTACGAGGTTGGCCAGAAAGTCCGCCAGACCATTGAAGAGCTGGGCGGCACGATGCCGGAAGATTTGCCCACACCCGAGCAAAGTATTGGGCAGCTGGAAAGGGCCAGGCAAAAACGCCTGAAAAATACGGACGAAGAATAAGCCTTCGTAGCATTGCTGCAGCGAGTAATGCCCATACTCGCCGCAAAAACTGTGGTGAATTTCCATCCGGTGAACAGGCTCTCGGTTTTATCAGCTACGTTGCCATCATGCGGCTTATTGTCTTCAGTTCACCGTATTAAAATTGATGTGTATATGAGCGTAGCCATTGCAGATAAATGGCTTCCGCCTTATACAGCAGCCTGTATCTACAGCAAGGAAATGCACGATGCGCTGCCTGCCCTTCTTCCTGTTCACGCTGGCTGCGCCAGCCTTCGCGGTTCTGCCTGATGTGCAGGATGGCGATCTGGTGTTTCATACCTCGCGCTCGACGCAGAGCCTGGCGGTGCAGCGGGCGACGGGGTCGAAGTACAGCCACATGGGCATGGTGTTTCTGAAGCACGGTCAGCCCTATGTGCTGGAGGCGGTGAGCACGGTGCGCTATACGCCACTGGCGGAGTGGGCGGCGCGCGGCAAGGGCGGCAAGCTGGTGGCGAAGCGCCTGAAAGCGGGCTTGAGCCCGGCGCAGGCCGCGCGGCTGCGCAAGGAGGCCGAACGCTATCTCGGCAAATCCTACGACCTGACCTTCGAATGGTCGGACCAGCGCATCTATTGTTCCGAGCTGGTGTGGAAAAGCTACGAGCGCGCGCTGGGTATCCGCCTCGGGGAAACGCAAAAACTGCGCGACTTCCGGCTGGATGATCCGGCGGTCGCCGCCAAGCTGCGCGAGCGGTATGGCAAGGCGGTGCCGCTGGCTGAAACGGTGATCTCGCCGGCGGCGATGTTCAGCGCCGACAATCTGCGCACGCTGTAGTACAGGCTGCCAGGCAGCCAATCGTGCGTGGCCCGTGCCAGGGTCAGCCGTGCAGAGCCGCCCCGCTATGGCGGGAGACTTGCGGGCCGCGCCCGCTTCAGCGCTCGGCCGTCGTGCCGGTGCCGGCCTCCCGCGCCAGCAGTTCGCGCTTGCGGTCGATGCCCCAGGCGTAACCGGCGAGTGCGCCGTCGGTGCGCACGACGCGGTGGCAGGGGATGGCGACGGCCAGGGAATTGGCGGCGCAGGCGCTGGCGACGGCACGCACGGCGCGGGGCTGGCCGATGCGGGCGGCAAGCTCGCTGTAGGAGACGGTCTGGCCGGCAGGAATCTGGCGCAGCGCCTGCCACACGCGCTGCTGAAAGGCGGTACCGCGCACGTCCAGCGGCAGGGCGTGGCCAAGGCCGGGCGCTTCGACCAGGGCGACCACCTGTGCGACCAGTGTTTCGTAGGCCGCGTCGGCGCCGATCAGCTGCGCGCGGCTGAAGCGGTCCTGCAACTCGCGCAACAGGGCTTCGGGATCATCGCCCAGCAGGATGGCCACCACGCCGTGCGCGCTGGAGGCGACCAGGATGGCGCCCAGCGCGCTCTGGCCAATGGCGAAGCGGATCGCCTCGCGCTCGCCGCCGGCCCGGTAGCGGCTGGGTGTCATGCCCAGGAGTGCAGTGGATTGCTCGTAGAAGCGCCCGCTGGAATTGAAACCGGCGGCGTAGGCGGCGCTGGTGACACTGTCGGCCTGCGGCAGTGCGGCACGCAGTTTTTCTGCCCGCTGGGCGCTGGCGTAGGCCTTGGGCGTGAGGCCGGTCTGCGCCTTGAACAGGCGGTGCAGATGGCCGGGGCTGAGCCCCAGTTGCGCCGCCAGGGCAGCCAGCGGCGGCGCTTCGTCCTGCGCGGCGAGCAGGCGGCAGGCACGCGCAATCAGCTCGGCATGGCGGCTGTCCGCGGCGGGCTCGTCGGGGTGGCAGCGCAGGCAGGGCCGGCAGCCGCTGGCGCGTGCGCTTGCCAGTGTGTCGTGCAGGCGCACGTGTTCCGGCCGGGCCAGCCGCGAGGGGCAGGAGGGCCGGCAGTACACGCCCGTGGTGCTGACCGAATACCAGAACTGCCCGTCTGCCGTGCGGTCGCGGGCAACGATGCGCGCCCAGCGCGGGTCATCGGTAATGCTGGCGGGCGGCGGGCGGGAAGGATCGGTGGTCATGGCTGGGCTCCGGAATCCGACGGGCCGGCTTGTCGGCCCATCCTGATGTACTGCTAGGCTCTGTTGAGGTTGGATTGGTTTTTACGCAGCCCCGCCAGCGTAGCCTGCTCAGCAACTCGTCATGCCGGCGAAAGCCGGCATCCAGGGCGCCGCTCAAACCGGCATTGCCGCTGGATTCCGGCGTTGACCGCAAGAGAATCCCCGTGGGACGCCGGAATGACGAATTGTACTTTGCTGAGGTAGCTATCTAATCAGGATTGGTTTTGCTGGCAAGACCGCTCGGCAATTGCTGAAATCCGCCCGGCCAGACGGCTCCCGGCTCAGCTGCGGCAAATCGACACGCCGCCATCCACCAGCATGGCGCTGCCGGTGATGAAGCTGGCGGCGGGCGAAGCAAGAAACAGCGCGGCTTCGGCGATTTCTTCCGGCTGCGCCAGGCGTTTGAGCGCATGCAGGCCCTCGACAAACTCGCGTGCCCCGGGTGCGCTGGTGGCGGCCCTGCCCATCGGGGTGTCGGTGCCGCCGGGCAGCAGCGCGTTGACGCGTATGCCCTGCGCGCCGTACTCCGCGGCCAGCACCTGCACCATGCCAACCAGGCCGGCCTTGGCCGCCGCATAAGCCGCCATGCCGGGCAAGCCGGCGGTATGGCCGACAAAGCTGCCGGTAAACAGCAGCGCGCCGCCACCGCGCGCCAGCAAGGCCGGCAGCTGGTATTTGGCGCCGAGAAAGGCGCTGCCCAGATTGCTGGCCAGTACCTCATCCCAGTCGGCCAGCGCCAGCTCGGGCAGCGCGCAGGCCGAACCGGTGCTGCCGGCATTGTTGAAGGCAATATCCAGCCCGCCGTATTCGCCGACGGCAACCTCGACCAGTTGCCGGGCCAGCGCCTCATCGCGGATGTCGCCCGCCACGGCGATGGCCTCTCCGCCTCCCGCGCGGATGGCCTGCACCAGCGCGGTCAGCGCCGCCTGACGCCGTCCGGTGAGCAGCACCCGTGCGCCGGCGCGCGCAAACCGCAGCGCGGTAGCCGCGCCGATGCCCGAGCTTGCGCCAGTAATCAGCGCCACCTTGTCCTGTAATGCCAGCATTGCGTTCTCCTGATTGTCACTGTCCTGCGCAGCCCCCATGGCAGCGCAGCGTCAGGCGCAACACTATCCGCCCCGGCCAGCCGCCACACTCCGGTTCTTGCCATGCAATCCCGGCAGGCTGGCAGTCAGTCAGAAACTGGCAAGGTATCTGCCCACAGCCCTTTTTAGAAAAAGGCTGCAAAGATATACCCAGCATAAAACCTGTCTGCGCCAGCGGGTCTGCACACGCAGCAGCCCGCTTGTGCGCAGATTTCCCTTGTCAAGCGCCGTGGCGGAATTAATACTCCAAGCTTTCATATTTTTTACGCATTATAAGGATTTGCTGACATGACTCTAGCTGATGCGGTGTTGCGCCCCGCCCTGCTCGCCTGCACGCTCACAGGCTTGCTCGCCGGTCTGAGTGGCTGCGAGCTCAGCCAGTCGGCCACCGGCGACAACCCGGTACCGCCCGTAGCCAAGCTGGCTGTGCCCTTCTGCCTGAACGACCAGTGCGGCGTCGTCGATCAGGATGGCAAGGTACTGGTGCCTTTCGGCAAGGCAGGCGCCTACACCACCGGCAAATTCGACCGCTACGTCATCGACAGTGGCGGCAACTGGAATCTGCGCATGCTGGACGGCAAGGTGCTGGGGCAATATCCGGGCACGATCCGTTTTCTGGGGCATGGCCTGTTTGCAATTGCCGAGGACGATGAGAGCTACCGCCTGTTCACCGCTGACGGCAAGCCCATCTCGGACGAGATCTACGCAGACATCTTTCGCGGCGGCGCGGATGAGTATCTCGTCTACCAGCAAAACGGCAGGCAGGGCCTGCTGGACCTGCAGGGCAAGCCGCTGACCGCGCCCGAGTTTGACAGCATTGCCAGCAGCAACGAGCACAGCCTGGCCAGCCTTGGCGGCCTGGTGTTGGCGGAAAAATCCGGCAAATCCTGGCTGATCAACAGCAAAACCGGCAAATCCTGGGCGGTGGACTTTGATGACATGGACCCCATCCGCGATGGCGTGCTGCTGGTGAAACGCCAGCCCACGGAAGCACAGCCGGAAACGCTGTACGGCCTGATCAACGCCGAAGGCAAGCTGGTGGTGCCGCTGGCGCCGCGCCGCCTGGGCCAGCCGGCCAATGGCCTGCTGGCCTTCCACACCAAGGATGACGAGCGCTGCGGCTATCTGGACTTCCAGGGCAAGGAGGTGATTCCACCCCGCTTTACCAGTTGCGAGCCCTTCGGCAAGCAGTTTGCCTTCGCCAGACACCCGGACAATGGCAAGTACGGCCTGATCAAGCGTGATGGCAACTGGCAGGGCGCGCAGGAATGGGATTATGTCTACGGTGCCGGCTACAACCGCATCGGCGGATATGACGACAGCCCGGGGCTGGCGACGGCCTTCAAGGGCCAGACCGTTTTCGACTATGCGATCACGCTGTTCGACACCGACAGCGGCCAGCCGCTGACCAGGGGCGAGGGCTATATCGCCATGGGCACGCTCGGCGCCGATCTGCTGACCTTCAGCACCAAGGATGCCCCGGCAGGGCGGCACGGCGGGGCGGAAGACGGCATTGCGGTGCCGGGCATGGGGCTGATGGATCGCACGGAGAAGGTGCTCGTCAAATCCGAAGGTTACGCGCATTTCTGGGCAGACCCGACCGGCACGCTGCTGACGGCCGCCACCCCGGATGGTCTGACGCACGTTTTCAACAGACAGGGCCGACGCCTTACGCTGATTGCCGCACCGGAGCTGCAGGTGCGCAAGGATCTGGGCGTCTTCTTCACCTACGACCAGGAGGACGGCGCCTCGCGCGACAGTATGGCGCAGCGCTTTCAGGCCATCCGTGGCGTGTATGCGCTGGATGGCCGCCAGTTGCTGATGGTGCGCAATCTGCCCTGCGGCGCACAGCAACTGCTCAATGCCCGCAACGAACCCATCTGGCCGGAAAAGGCGGACAGTTATTGTCCGCTGTAAATCCGCGCAATCATCTGCAATGGGTATAAGCCTGAAAGCCAACACTGAAAATGGCTTTCAGGCAATACACCACCTTATAAATATGCAGCAGCGCGGCAAATCCCAGGCGGAAACGCAGAGCACAGGCAGCGCCTGACCTGAGCAGACCGCGGCCCGCACAAGCGGCAGCGCCATCCGCCACGGCGCAAGCGCCGTACGATGCGCCGCCTGTCCGGTCTGCTGGCCTTGTCTTCGCGGCGAAGGGCAGACGGACTGGCCCGGTTTCAGCCGGAAAGGACGCGCGTGGTAGACTGCGCGCTCGTTTTCCGGACCCGCACCATGACCTACGCTCCTCCCGCCAACACTGGCCTCGACCTGGTTTATGCCGACGCGCATCTGGTGGTCGTCAACAAGCCAGCCGGCCTCTTGTCCGTGCCGGGACGTGGCGAGCACAAGGCCGATTGCCTGGTGGCGCGGGTAATGCAGGACTACCCGGATGCGATGATCGTGCACCGGCTGGACATGGATACCTCGGGCCTCCTGGTGCTCGGGCGCGGGCCCGAGATGCAGCGCGCGCTCTCCATCCTCTTCATGAACCGGCAGGTGGACAAGCGCTATGTGGCGCTGGCCGAGGGCAAACTGCCGCAGGATTCGGGCAGCATCGACCTGCCGCTGAATGTGGACTGGCCCAACCGCCCGAAGCACATGGTCGATTTCGAGAACGGCAAGCCCTCGCTGACCCGTTTCGCGACGCTGGGCTACGATGCGGCACTGGATGCCACCCGCGTGGCGCTGGAGCCGGTCACCGGGCGGTCGCACCAGTTGCGCGTGCACCTGCTGGCCATCGGCCATCCCATCCTCGGCGACGAGTTGTACGCCAGCCCGGCAGGGCGCGCCAAAGCGCCGCGCCTGTGTCTGCATGCCGAATTGCTCGCACTCGTGCACCCGGTCAGCGGCGAGCGCCTGTGCTGGGAACGTCCCGCGCCATTCTGAAAGCGGCTGGCCAGAAGGCCGGTGCGACCACAAGGCCCATCCGAGCCAGGTATATCCCTGCACCCCAATATCATCATTGGCTATAGAGCCATACCCCTGAAAAACGCAGGCGGCGCATGCCAGAGCCTTGCGCTTCTGCCCCCGCCTGGCGCGCTCACGCCAGCACCAGCCGGCTGTTCCGCCCAATGGCCGGGTCTGGTTTCAGCATGCCGCTAGTGCTCTGAGCGCAACGAATCTTTAGCTTTCGCAACCTTTTCCAATATCGCAGATGACGTCGCGGTCCAGCGGTAAGGCTTGGGGGTGGCGTTGCGCTGCTCAAGGTAGCGCGCAATGGTTTCCTCCAGCTCCCCGACGCTGCGAAACACACCCCGGCGCAGCTGGTCATCGGTCAGGTCGCGAAAAAAACGCTCGACCAGATTCAGCCAGGACGCACTGGTCGGAGTGAAGTGCAGATGGATGCGCGGATTTTTGG
>NZ_ATZJ01000055.1 GCF_000428145.1 Chitinilyticum litopenaei DSM 21440
ACTCTTCCCGCTGGCGCATGGCTTCCATCAGCTTGTGTTTCAGCAACCATGCGGCTTTCCAGCTGATGCCGAGTTGTCGTCGCAATGCCAGCGCCGCAATGTTGGTCTTGGCTTGCGTAACCAGATAGATGGCCAGCATCCATGTTCTCAGCGTCAGTTTGCTTTGCTCCATGATGGTGCCTGCCCGCAGGCTGGTTTGATGCTGGCAGGAGCGGCATTGCCAGTAGCGATGGTGACCATGCTGAAATTCATAGGCCAGCGGGTGCTGGCAATGCGGACAGCGAAAGCCATCTGGCCATCGCGCCTTGATGAGCGCCGCCTGGCATTGTGCTTCAGTGCCGTAGCTGGCCACGAATTCAGGCAGTGAAAGACCTTTTTGGAACTGGATGCCGTTGATCATGATCTCGCTCCTTGGCTGAACCGGATTTCAATATAGAACATCCGTTCTCTTTCTGAAGGAGAGACATAATCAGGAAAATCAATCAAACCTCAACAGAGCCTAATCAGGCAGCAAAAAGGTACTTCAGCAAAACCCAAATCAAGCACAACGACACAGAGAACCCAGAGAAAAGCAGGAGCACGTCAAAGGCATTTCTCAGGGTTTGCTTCCTCTGTGCCCTCTGTGCCTCTGTGGTTCAATCGGTTTTTGTGGTTTGCTGAGAAGGGTTTCTGATCAGGACGGGCTTTGAAGGTTTGCCGGGCTGAGTTATCGAGCTGGAGAATCAATCATGCAACGCGGCAATCTGTTCCATCATGCCGGCACGCCAGCCGAGGGCGAGCGCTTCGATGTGCTGCTGGCGCAGCGCAATCTGCTGATCGAGCGCATCGTCAGTTCGCCGCGCATTGCGGCGACGAGCTATGTGCAGGCGCAGGACGAATGGGTGCTGCTGCTGCAGGGTGAGGCGGTGCTGGACGTGGCCGGTGCAACGGTGGCGCTGGCGGCCGGCGATTACCTTTTCCTCCCCGCCGGCACGCCGCACACGGTATGCCGCGTCAGCGACGGCGCGCTGTGGCTGGCCGTGCACCTGCACCCGGAGGCCACCGCCGGATCGACGCCGGACATACCCCACCCGTGATCAGTACATAACGCATGCACAACATGACTTGCAGGCCGATACCCCATGCTTGCCATCGCCACTTGCCAGCGCTTGGTCAGGCCGCCCGGCTGCGGTAGAGTGCTCGGCACCGTTCTCCCCGCTCCGCCGAAGCCTGCCATGCCCCTGACCCGCCCCTCCTTTGCCAGCTGCGCACTGGCCCTGCTGCTCTGGCCCGCCTGCACGCTGGCCAACGATGCCCTGCTCACCGATTTCAGCCACTGCGACGGCCGCTTTTTCAGCGCGGCCAACTCGGCCAGGCTGGGCGCGGGCGATGCGCTGACGCCGGCCGCCGAGGCCGGCAGGAGCAAGGCGCCGAAAGACCTGCTGACCATCAAACTGACCAGTCCGCTGAACGCAGCGGGGCTGAGCTTCACGCAATTGCAGCTCAGCCAGCTGCCACTGCCCGGTGCGGGCGAACTCTATACCTGGAGCCTGGTTGCCGTCGGCGACGCCCGCACGGCACTGCCAGCGCTCAAGCCGCTGCTGCACGGCAGCAAGGCTGCGGTGAGCGAGCCGGGCACACCACTGCGCCTGGAGGTCTGGCAAGACGGGCAATGGCGGAGCGTCAGCCACCTTGCCGACGATCCGCAACGGATCGCACGCCTGCTGGTGGTCGACGAAGGGCCGACGCCGGGCTCGCTGGCCGTGTCGTGCGTGCTGGCGGGCAAGCTCGGCGCCGCCCAGCTCGCACAATTGCGCCCCGACCTGCCGCCGCCCCCAGCCCCTGCCCCGGCCAAACCGGCACCCGCCCCCAGCGCGGTGAAATATGGCAAGGACAGCGCGCTGCCGGCCAGCGTCAGCGCCAGCCACGCCGCGCTGCTGAAGGCCTTGCCGGCGCTGCAGCCGAAATTCCGCGAGTTGTCGTATGTGCTGAAACAGGGTGAGCACGAAACCGCAGTGCGCGTGCGCGCCAACGGTGCGCTGCTGCACACCGAAGCGCGCACGCGCGGGCTGGAGCTGGACATCGCCGACCATTCGCTGGCCAACCTGCTGGTGCAGCGCCTGAGCGTGGGCGGCTACCGTCCGTCCACTTCGCTGGCCGACGAATTCGCCTACACGCTGCCGGAGCAGCTCGCGGATGGCGCCAGCCTCACCCTGAAAACCCGGCTGGCCGATTTCCCCGGCGATCCGCACGCCCGACTGATCGAGCGCCGCTGCACGCAACAGGCCAGCCAGCCGGCAAACAGCTTTGATCCGGCGCTGGACGGCCTGGCCCGCCGTCTGGTCTGCAGCGACCAGCCCGACGACGATGGCCGGGTGAACCGCCAGGAATTCCTGCTGATCGACTCGCTGGGTTATGCCTTCAACATCGGCAAGGATCCGGCCGGCCACGACTACGCCATCAGCAGGCTGAGCATCAGCCGGGGCACCAGGTAAACGCTGGCCGTCTGCCCGGCAAGGCCGCCGAAACAGCCCGTCATGCCGGCGCAGGCCGGCATCCCGAGCGCCGTGCGAGCAGGCATTGCAGCAGAATTCCCGCCTGCGACCGCAGGAAGTCCCTGTGGGACGCGGGAATGACGAATGCCCTGCTGGCCGGGGTAGCTGCCCGATCATGACAATCGAAAGGGTATATCTGCAAAGCCATTGAACTGCATGGGCTCAAAGAGCATACCCATAAAAAACCCCGCACACCAATGCGGGGTTCCTTTCTGCCGGCGTGCCGCCCGGATGGTGCGGTTTACTGGCTGATCGCGTACTCGACGGTCACCACCACGCGGGCGATCTTGTCGATGGTGGATTTGTCGTAAGCACCACCGTAGTCGTCATCGCTGCCGCCGCCCTGCGCGGGCAGGATGTAGAAAGCGCCCTGATTGGCCGACTTCATCGCGCCCACCGTCGCGCCGCCGGTCTTGGCGAATTCGGTCGCGCGGTCATGCGCATTGCGCGTGGCGTTGGCGATCAGCGACATTTTCACGGCTTCCAGTGTGCTGACCAGATATTCGGGGTCGTTCACGCGGATCGGCAGACCGCTTTCGACCAGCTGCACGATCTTGCCGGCAGCGGCATCGACGCGCTTCACATCATTGCTGGCCAGCTGCACGCTCTGGCTGGCCACATACTGCTCGACCTCGCGCGTAGGGCGGCCTTCCTCGTCCTGCTTGTAAACCACTTCGTATTCCTCGCGGCCGAAGGCGAGCTGTTTTTCAGCGAACCCCTGCTGCTTGAGGAAATCGACCAGCGCCGGGCGATTGGCGCGCAGCTGCGCAAATGCCGCCGGCAAGGTCGTCGCCCCACCCTGCACGGTGATGCTCCAGCGCGCCTGATCGGCGCTCACCGCCTTTTCCGCCAGCCCCTTCACCGACACCGACTGCTTGTTGCCGCTGATGCGGCCCGCCGTATAGCTGACAATGGCCGAGGACAAGACCAGCCCCACGGCAATGCTGACGCCCAGCCCCAGCATCGAATCACGCAAACCTGCCATGCTTTCAACTCCTTGACTTGAATCCTGCATTAGACACACGAGCTGACCTGGGCCGCAATGGCCGCGCTCACTTGCCCATCCCGTTCCGGCGGGCCGGCGGATGTGAACGTTCACGCAACCCGCAGCGCCGGGGCGGGTCTATCAAAAAAGAATCAAGGCAGACTCACCCCGGACGCACCGCGCGGCATTACGGCGGGCCACGGCGATCCGGGCATGATCACACGCCGTGCAAGGAGACCACCATGAGCCCGATCGTCCGTTCCCTGATCCTGGCCGCCGCGCTTGCCGGAGCCACCAGCGCCAGCGCTGCGCCTTATGTCTCCGGCGGTGTCGGCGAAGACAGTCTCGCCACGCTGCAGCAGGCCTACGGCAATTACAACACCCACCTCACCTTCGCCGAACGCGGCAGCGGCGCCTATCTGGCCGGCGTGGCGGTGACGATCCGCGACACGCAGCAGCAGACGGTGCTGGCCACCACCAGCGAAGGCCCGCTGCTCTACGCACGACTGCCGGCCGGCAAGTACACGGTCAGCGCCAGCAGTCAGGGAGAAGTGCTGACTACGACACTGACGATTCCGCCCAGGGGGCACCGCGAGCATGTCTTCCGCTTTGCGCCCGGCCGCTATTGATCGGGCCCTCAGAAGTTTGAATTTCCGTAGGAGCGAGCTTGCTCGCGAAGTTGCTGTTCGCGAGCAAGCTCGCTCCTACGAGTAAAAACATCATAGGGCCGGATCAATGGCGGATTTCCCTTCGCTCAACACCGGTACACCGGGCACGTAAGAGTTTGCCGTCTGGATGGATGCCTTATCCGCCCGTCATCGCGGCGACGAAATCATCCTCCGACTGCGCTTCCAGCCGACCGCTCAGGCAGGCGGCGCGGAACAGCTCGTAATCGCGCTCGCTCTGGTCGGCATACGCTGCGGCGTAGCGCACCAGCGCGCTGGCGAATTCGTCATCCCGCCCCAGATAGCCGCTGATTTCGCCGGCAAAGCCGCCGCTGCGGGCATGCGCGCGCGCCAGTACCCAGCCGCACAGCTCGCCGTAGAGCGCCATCACCGTCGGCGAATAGCGCTCGATGGCCGGCGAGATTTTCATGTCGCGCAACTGGCGGAAGTAGAAGTGATGCCCGCCCGCATGCGACCAGCCGAGGAAGATGTCGCTGAAGGCCTGCATCAGCCGCTTGCCGACAACGACGCGCTGGCCTTCGTTGGCGTAGGGCGAAACGCCCGCCGGCACATAGGGCGCCAGCACCGAGGGCCGCGCTTCCTTGATCTGCAGGAAGAGCGGTTTGTCTTGTTCGTCGGTCAGCAGCAGCACAAGGCAGCGCGTGCCGACGCTGCCGACACCGACCACCTTGCACGCCAGATCCTGCATGCTGAAACGTTCGAGCAGCTGGCGGTGGCTGATGCTGATCGTCGCCAGGTATTCGCCATACAGCTGCTGCGCCAGCGCCTGCCGGTTGCCCAGCAGCATCTTGCGCTCCTCGGCACCGAAGACCGGGTTTTCGCCGAAGATGTGAAACAGTGAGGGCAGCTCGTCGTTGATCTGCCAGCGGCCCTCGACCTTGCTGCCGATCTTGGGCAGCAGGCGCTCGTGCGTGCGTTTCTGTGCCTTTTTCATTTCGCGGCCCAGCACCTCGCGCGCGTGTTCGTCGTCAATGCTGTCGAGCAGGCGCTCGTAGCTGATGCGGTCATACCAGACCTGCATCGCGCCCTTCTCGGCGTAATGCGCCATCCAGCGCTGATAGCTGCGCACCAGCCGGTAGACGATCTCGTCTGCACTGTGCCGGCTGAAGCCGCCGGTGCGCGCGGCCAGCACGAAGCTGGCCGCCAGCCGCTTCACATCCCACTCCCAGGGGCCGGGGTGCGTTTCGTCGAAATCGTTCAGATCGAAAAGCAGCGTTCGCTCGGGCGAGGCAAAACCGCCGAAGTTGCCCAGATGCGCGTCGCCACAGATCTGCTGGATGATGCCGCTGTGCGGCGTGCCGGCCAGATCGTGCGCCTGCAGCATCGCCGCGCCGCGAAAGAAGGTGAACGGCGACACCAGCATGCGCCCGTAGCGCAGCGGCACCAGCCGGGCAATGCGCCCGGCGCTGCTGGCTTCCAGCAGGGGCAGCGGATCACGCCGGATATTGCCGGGCTCGGCATGGCCGGCCAGCGGCGCCTGCTGGCGGCGCGCCCGGCCCTGGGCAAATTGCGATGATGCGGCGGTGGACATGATGCGGATTTCCGGGATGAACACCCGATTATGGCCGCGCGCCCAATGGAAAAGAAAGGCGCATTTACTGCAGCGCAGCATCGGCGGCAGGATCACTCACACACGAGCCAGTTGCCAGGCCGATGCGCCAAGCAGGCACACGTCCGCCAGCATCATCACTGCGCCCGCACGCCACAGCGACGGCAGGCGCAAGCACACCAGGGCGAGAGCTAGCAGCACCGCGAGCAAGACCATGAGCGCCGTGGCCTGCTCCAACAGTGCGTTCCCCATGAACAACCCCTGCCGCATGATCCGGGGATAGGCCAGCAGCAGCACTTCCAGCCCTGCCAGCTGCATCAGCCAGAAGCGCCAGCCCGGCGCTCGCGCGGCCGTGCGGCTCTCCAGCGAGACGACACACAACAGCTGGGCATACGCGACCAGCATGGCAAATACCCAGGGGGCTTGCGGCCAGTACCCCCCTCCATTGCAATCGCAACGCAGCTGGAAATAGGCCCCGTCCTCAATCGGAGGCCAGGCCAGAAAATGCGCGCCGGCAGGCAGCAGCACGGCCAGCAGCAGGAGCGGGCAGTACATTGGCACTGGTCGCCATGGGCTGCCAGCGACCGCCGCCGCCAGCAGCAGCAGCGGCAGAGGGATCAGCAAGGGCGGAGCCAGCAGCCATTCCGCCAGTACATCTACCCATTCCCGCATTGCCAGCGGCAATACGCCCCACCCGATCAGCACCTGGAACAGCAGCGCCGGCAGCACTGCGGGCAGCGCCACGGCCAGCACCGCCAGTGCGCAACGCCTAGCGGTGCTTAACTGCACACGCATCAGCACCAGCAAGGCCAGCTGGCACACACTCAGCCACAGGCCGGGGAACAGCTGGCCGATGGGCAGAAAATCCCGCCCAAAGTACCAATGCGGCGCACTCAGGAGACCGCTCGCCCAGGCCAGCACGGCGGCCAGCGCCAGCAGGCCGCCTATCTTCATGTTCGTCATCTTCTTCTCCCCGTCGCAAACACGCTGCATGCTGCGCGATGCCGATGGAGAACTGATGGAGATTTGCTGGCGACTTGATGACACTGGGGCGTAATCGAGCCCATCTTCCGTAAGCCAGCGGCAGGATAACCGGCGCGGAGCTGCACCGCAGCAGCTGCGAGAGAATGAGAAACATGCTCTGGTATATCGCTACATGGCATTGAATTAAATGCTTATGGAGATATACCCGGCAAGAGGATGTACAAGCAGGCCAACATTACGGATTTGCCGCAAACTTACAACAACCATGCATTTTCCGGCAGCACACGCCAGCCATCCCGGTACACTGATCCGGCCGGCCAATTCCGACCGGTGCGTTAAAGCGGCACAGACCGCAAGACAATGAGGATGGAAACATGAACAAGAGCAAGAGCATGGCGCTGCATGCGCTGTTTGCCACCGTGCTGGCCGGCCTCTTTCCGGCCGCCTTCGCAGCGGAAAGCTGGCAGGCCAACCGCGCCTACCAACAGGGCGAAACCGTCAGCCACGATGGCGAGGACTGGCAGGCACGCTGGTGGTCCTATGGCGAGGCGCCGGGGGCCGAGTGGGGACCGTGGCAATCGGCCAATGCCGCCAAGCGCGGCCTGGCCACTGTCGCCGGCGGCACCTTCATCATGGGCGCGACCGTCGAGAACGGCTTCAATTACCCGAACGAGACGCCGCTGCATCCGGTCACGCTGTCGAGCTACCAGATCGGCAAGACCGAGGTGACCTTTGCCGACTATGACCGCTATACGCGCGCGACCGGCCGCACGCCGGCCAGCTCGCTCGACATCGGCCAGGTCGAGATGGGGCGCGGCCAGAACCCGGTGATCAATGTCACGTGGTTCGATGCGATCAAGTACATCAACTGGCTGAACCAGCAGCGCGGCTGGCCCCGCGCGTATGACGAAAACACCGGCGCGCTGCTCGACTCCGCCGGCCAGCCGACCCGCGACGTGGGCAAGGTGTTCGGCTACCGTCTGCCAACCGAGGCCGAGTGGGAATATGCGGCGCGCGAGCGCGGCCGCGACATCGTCAACGCCTGGGGCAACGGCAGCCCGCTGGTGAACGGCAAGCCGACCGCCAATGTCGCCGATGCCAGTTTCATGGCCTACTTCGGCGAGCTGGCCGCCGGCTTCACACCGTGGCCCGACTACGACGACGGCCATCCGCGCCTGGCGCCGGTCGGCAGCTACCCGGCCAATGCGCTGGGCGTGCACGACCTGTCGGGCAATGTCTGGGAATGGACGAACGACGGCGAGCGCACCTTCACGACCGAGGCGCAGCGCAATCCGCTCGGTCCCGTCGACAGCCCGGTACGCATCCTGCGCGGCGCGAGCTTCGACAACACCTTCGACATGCACCTGACCGACCGCGCACCCATCGAGCCGACGTACAGCAACCCGTCGATCGGCTTCCGGCTGGCACGCTCGCTGCCGGCCGGCGCTGCCGCGCGCTAAAGCCCGCCCCGCCCGGCCACACACAGGCCGGGCGGGGGCCGGCGAAGTGCCTGATCAGACCTCAGCAACTCGCCATGCCGGCATGACGAGTTGTTGAGCTGGCTACCTGCCACCCGGCTTCAGGCTGGCTGCAAGCAGGCCTCGCTCTGGCGCCTGGCGAGCTGGCCGGCCTGGCCGAGCCAGTCCGCCCGCTGTCCGGGGGTGGATGCCTGTACCGAGCCCAGCAGCAGCGGCTCGTCCAGCACAAGACCGCTGAACGCCAGCGTGCACTGCCCAAGCTGCGCCAGCACGGGGGCGGCCTGTTCGGCGAGCAGCTCGGCGGGCGCATCCATGGTCAGGATCAGGCTGGCGCGCCTGCCCCGCAACAGCGGCTCGGGCCAGGGATTGCCGGCCTGGTAGCGAAAGGCAAAGCCGGGCAGAAAGCTGCGGTCAAACAGGCCCTTGAGCCGCGCCGGTATGCCGCCCCACCAGACCGGGGCGACGATCAGCAGCTGATCGGCACGCAGCAACTGCTGCTGCCAGTCCTGCAGTGCGGGCTCCAGCGGCTGCACGGCGTCATAGCCCTGGCGCAGGTCGGGGTCAAAGACCATGTCGTGGAGGTTCAGCCGGGTCGCCGTTCGGGCTGGCGCAAGTGCGGCCTGGTAGCTGTCGCACAGCGCACCGGCCAGGCTGTCGGGCTTGGGGTTGCCGTTCAAGATCAGGGTGTGCGGGTTCGGTCCGTGGTGCATGGCGGTTTGGTCCTGTCGGGTGAAAACAGCACCAGTCTGCGGTCTGCCCCATGGGTCAGAGTCAAGCCCCCGGGCAGGCGGCCAGTGCCGCCATGCACGCATCCAGCCGGCGCAGGCGCTGCGCGAGCGCCTCCTGCTCGACCAGCACGCGGGCCCGCACCTCGTGCAGGAAGACGCCGATGCGCGCCCAGTCGGGGCCGCTCTGGCCATAGCGGATCACCGGGGCGAGCTGCGCCAGCGTGATGCCAAGCGCTCGCGCTTCGATGATCAGGGCGAGGATGTCGATCTCCGCCTCGGTATAAACGCGGTACTTGCCACGCCGCCCGGCGCGGATCAGGCCGCGTGCCTCGTAGAGCCGGATGGCCTTGTGTGTCAGCCCGGTGCGTCGGGCCACTTCGCCGATATACATGCCGTGTGTCCGTCCTGTGAACCTGCGCGGCAGTATGCCTGAGCCGGCGCTCACTGTTGCCAAGATGGCAATTCCGGACAACTTTCAGCCGTTGACATGACACCGGACTTACTGAGCATAATGGGCAGGCATGAATCAATCTCATTTACCGGCCAGGCACTACGGCGCCAGTACCGGCAGCAGGCGGGCCGCACAGCGGCGGCAATGCCCTTGCCTCAGGTCGGGATAAATCCCAAGGCAGGGGCGCAGAGAAAACCGGCAAGGCCCTGCGCCGCTGCCTTGCAAGACTTGCGGTTTTTGTTGCCGAGGGATTCGGCCTTGCAGGCCTGCTGCCGTTTTCCGCTGTGGCGCGTGCGTCGCAGTGCCTGCTGCGGTCTTCGCGGCATGGGCAAGTCGCCGCAACCCGTTTTGCATTGCCGGCAGCCGGCACTCACACAGGAAAAATCATGAACCGCATCTTCCGGATTGCAGCAATCGCAGTGGCGCTGGGCCTTGGCGCGTGCGGCGGCGGTGGCGGCAGCCAGCCCGCGCCGCAGCCCACCCCCACACCGACGCCGACTCCGCCGCCGGAAACCCCGCTGGCGCAGCTCAAGCGCCAGACCACGCAGTGGCAGGACGCACAATTGCAGGCACTGCAGGGCCTGAGCTGCCCGGATGCGCGCTGCGAGGCCGTCACCGTGCGCTTCAGCGATGGCCAGTTCCAGCCGGCGAAGCTGAAAAGCGACCAGACCATTCTGGTCATCGATACCGGCGGCCTGGACTGGCCCAGCGCCGTGACCTACCGCACGCGCGTCAAGAGCCAGTGGGAATGGGATGCCAGCGGGCAGATCCGGCAGCGCAACGCCAGCGTGAGCATGCCGCGCTACCTGGCCGGGATGTACGCCTCGCTGAGCCAGCTGCGGCAGCAGGCGCCGGATGCGTTCATTCCCGCCGCCTGGCTGGAGCCCCTGCGCGCCCGCGTGCAGCAGATCAGCCCGCAGGTCGCCCAGCCCTACGCCGGCCATGGGGCGGTCGTGCTGGGCTATGTGGCCGAACACAATCCGCAGGCCGAGCTGGTGGTGGCCGACGTGCCCGATTTCGCCAGCCTGTTCAAGACCGAATTCTGCGCCGGCAATGCCGAAGCCTTCCGGCAGAAGGTCGCCACCGCCAGTGCGCAATTTCGCCAGCGCGTGCTGGAAGAGCAGCAGGTGGAGTATGTGAACATGTCCGCCGGCTGGGAGCTGAGCCGCAGCATCGCCACCTCGGCCGAGCGCCTGTGCGGCGGCGGGCTGAATCGCAGCCAGCAACAGGCGCTGCTGCGCGCCCACGACCCCTTCATGCAGCAGCTGTTCGCCAGCGAACGCGTGCTGGGCGTGCAGGCCGGCAGCGGCGATTACCAGCCCGACGAGCACGAACTCGACGCGCTGCCGCTGCCCAACCGCGTGCGCGTGGGCTTTTACAACAGCGGCGCGACACCCAGCACGCTGGACGCGCAGGGCGTACCGCGCGGCGCGTTGCCACCGGTGCCGGATTTCCAGCGCAATTCGCTGGCGATCCTCGACGTACTGGTGAATTTCAACTTCGCCGGCTTTGGCCACCAGTGCCAGCCGGGGCCCTACACCTACGCGCATCCCGGCCTGCTGGGCTTGGGCTATGGCGCGCTGTGCAGCGAGCAAACCTCCTGGGCCGCGCCGACGGTGCTGTCCAGGCTGGTGCACCTGCGCGAAAGCCGCTACGCCGGGCAGGCGTGGTCTGCCGGCCTGATCGGCGAGCTGAAGCAGGCGCTCACCCCCCGGAGCTGCCAGCATGAACTGGCCGGCGCGCAAGGCCAGTGCACACTGCAGGACCCGCTGCAGCACCGCCAGCACGAGCTGTTCCGCCTGGGCTATCTGCCCTGATTCCCGTCCGGCGCTGTCCACCGCTTGCGCAAGGGTGGACAAGCGCCACCCCCGCCAGTCTGCCACGCTGAACATCCGCATCATCGGCCCATCACCCAAGGAGGAAGCACCATGAAAGCCCATTGCCTGTGCAATGCCGTCCGCATCGAAACCGGCGAATACCGCGAGGCCGGCGCCTGCCACTGCGGCATGTGCCGGCGCTGGGGCGGCGGACCGCTGCTGGCGGTGCACTGCGGCAGCGCGGTGACCATCACTGGCGAGGAACACCTTCGCGCCTACCGCTCGTCAGACTGGGCCGAGCGCGCCTTTTGCAGCCAGTGCGGCAGCCACCTCTACTACCGCTTCCTGCCGACCGGCGAATACATCATCCCGGCCGGGCTGTTTGAAGCAGGCACTGCACTGGACTTCCGCAGCGAAATCTTCATCGACCACAAGCCGGCCTATTACGACTTTGCCAACAACACCGAAAAACTGACCGAGGCCGAGGTGCTGGCGCAATACGCGCCGCAATGATCTGCCGGGCCAGCGGCGGCTTGTGCCAGCCGCCGGCTGAGCCCACCGCACATACAAACACTGGTATAGACCCACAGTCATTCACCAGAAATGGTTACAAGCATATACCCCTGGGTTCAAGCTGCAGGTCCGGCTTTCGACAGCCCAGCTTACGCCCGGCGGCGCCGCCCTGGGGCGGCAAGGCGCGAGGATGCGGCGGCATTACAGCACGCGAAACACCTCCCAGCGCGGCGTACCGGAAACAATGTGCGCCTCCAGCGCCTTGCCCCAGTCGCGGTGCGCATCGATCTGCGCCAGTTTTGCCCAGGCGGCATCGAGTTCGGCCAGGTCGGCGATTTCCAGCTCGGACACCAGCAGCGATTCGTTCGCACCAAGCGAGCCATTCAGCAGCCGTACCCTGTCCGGCGTCCAGCCGATCTGGCTCCCGATGTCCTGCAGCCATTGCTGCATCAGCGCCACCGCCTCGGCCTTGTGGCCAAAGCGGACATCAATACTCCAGCGGGCGATCATCATGATTTGCACTCCTTGGCAGCCCCGCTTTTATGCTGCATTCAGCCGGCGGGGCTTTTACGCTAGACCACGCACCGCCGTGCAAACGGACATATTGCCGGCTCATCCGCCTACCGTCGGCAGCAAGGCTGCGGCGGCCTGGCGCCAGCGCAGGCAGCGTCGCGCGGATGAGCTATCCGGGCGATTCAGCAGCTCAGGCGCAGCTCCTGCGGACTCATGCCGAAGCGGCTGCGAAAGCGCACGGCAAAGCGCGAGGGCGAGGCGTAGCCGCACTGCTCGGCGATGCGCGCCACCGGCTGGCGCGAGCCCTGCAGCAGCGCCAGCGCGCTGTTGAGGCGCACCTGCTCCAGCAACTCGCGAAACGACGTGCCTTCCTGCGCCAGCTGGCGGCGCAGCGTGGATGCGCCCACGCCCAGCGCCACGGCCAGATCGTCCACCGTCCAGTCGCGGCCCGGCTGCAGCAGCAGCATCTGCTGCACGCGCCGTGTCAGCGCCGCGCTGCGGTCGATGAAGAGGCTGCCACCGTGGCCGGCCAGCGCCAGCAGCAGGCCCTCGGCGCGGTGCTGCAGCAGTTCATCGGGCTCCTGCTGGCTGGCGGCAGCAAAGACCTCATCCCACAGCCGCGCCGGCAGCGCGTCCAGCGGGCAGATCAGCGCGGGGTTGGGGCGCGCCAGCAAGCCGGCAAACACCCCGGCATGGCTGTCGCGGCAGTGCTGCAGCAAGGCCGGCGCAAACTGCAGCACTTCGCAGACATACGCCCCGGCCTCCGGCAGATTCATCAGCTCCAGCTCGGTGCCGGCCGGCACCGCGACCAGCTGGCCGGGGCCGGCCTGCTGGCGGTGCTCGCCATCGATGAGGATTTTCTGGCCGCGCCGCACGCGCATCAGCAGCGGCGACCAGCACATCACCCGCCGCAGATGCTGCGCGCTGCGGGCGGTGATGGTGCCCTGCTGCACCACGCGCAGCTGCACGGGGCTGGTCTGCGGCGGCGAATGGGTGAGGGTGTCGGTCATGGCGGTCAATTCGTGCAAGGTTAGCGGCTGGCCGGGCGCTGGTAGGTGGCGGTCAGCTCGGCCTTGCCCAGGGCATGCTGGCGCAGCAGATAGCCGATCAGCGCCCCGCTGGCATTGGCATCGACCGGCAGCTTATCAGTATCGAGCGCCCAGACGGTGAACTGGTAGCGGTGCGGCGCAGCGCCTGCCGGCGGGCAGGCGCCGCCGAAGCTGGCAGAGCCGTAATCGGTGCGCGTCTGCAGCGCACCTTCCGGCAGTGCAGCCGCGTCGAGCGTGCGGCTGCCGGCGGGCAGGTTCACCACCAGCCAGTGCCACCAGCCGCTGCCGGTCGGCGCATCGGGGTCAAACACCGTCACCGCCAGGCTGCGTGTCCCGGCCGGCACGCCCTGCCAGTTCAGCACCGGCGCCACATTCGCGCCCGTGCAGCCGAAGCCGTTGAATTCGTGCAGCACCGGCATCGGTTTTCCCGCCTGCAGCGTCGGGCTGGACAGGCGGAAATCGGCGGCGTGGCTGGCGGCGGCCAGCGCCAGGAAGGAAAGGGACGAGAGAATCAGGCGTTGCATGTGGCTACTCCGGCAAGGGAAAGGAGCTGCCAGTCTAGGGATGGCGCGCCATCGCCACGGTGCCGAAACGCTCGCCCGCCGTGCCGAAACGCTTGGCCGCCCTCTGGTGGCAGGGCAACTCGCATACCCAATACCCATTCCACATGCAGCCTAATAAATGAGAGGGCCACAGCTCAATACCCCATGCAAAACTGGGCGCATGCATCCCGCAGGCACCAGCTCAATAATCAACCTGATTATGTCTTTCCTTCAGGAGGCCAGAGTCACACAAGCGTTGATTAGTACGTTCTGCCCTGAAAGCCGCTGAGAAGCGCAGGTTTCCCCGCAAGGGGAGGATCAGGCGCGGGACGTGCTTGAGGGCGTAGCCCGGGTTGTCCCGCGTCCCCGGAAAAACGAGTCCCCCAAGGGGATTTGCCTGCCCGGCAAGCGCAGGGGCCGCGTAAAATACCCGCTTCACCCACCAAGGCCCGCCCCATGTTGAATAACGATGTATTGCGCAGCATTCGCTTCATGCTGGATTTGTCCGACGCCAGAATGGCCGAGCTGGTGCAATCGACCGGCCATGCCGTCAGCCTGGACGACATGGCGGCCTTTCTGAAAAAAGTGGACGAGCCAGGCTTTGCCGAATGCGACGACCTCACTCTCGCGCATTTTCTCGACGCACTGATCATCCTGCGCCGCGGCAGGGATGACAGCCGCCCCGCACCGCCCATCGAGCTGCCGATGCACAACAATCTGGTGCTGAAAAAGCTGCGCACCGCCTTCGAGCTGAAGGACGATGACATCTGCGCCATGCTGGCAGCCGCCGGCTTCAGCGTCTCGAAATCGGAACTCTCGGCCCTGTTCCGCCGCAAGGACCACAGGCATTTCCGGCCCTGTGGCGACCAGTTCCTGCGCCACTTCCTCAAGGGCCTGACCCAGCGCATCCGCAAGACCTGACCTGACTGGGTAGCCAGCCCGGCAACTCGTCATGCCGGTGTCCCACGGGGATGACGAATTGTACTTTGCTGAGGTAGCGACCTATTGATCCGGCCCTCTGTTGTTTTCACGCGTAGGAGCGAGCTTGCTCGCGAAGCGTTGCCGATCGCGAGCAAGCTCGCTCCAACGGAAATTCAAACTGCAGAGGACCGGATCAATAATCACAAGCCGGCATGGTCGCGCCAGTCAGGAGCCCCCGGCCAGCAGTCGCGCCAGCCCCACCGACTCCGCAACCCGGATCAATGCGCCCCGCCTAGACTTTTGGCCTGGAGGATGTATGAGCAAAGCACGCACCCTGCAGGACTACGCACGGCGCATGATGCGCGTGGTGCAAACCTTGTGGCAGGACCCGACACGGAGCTACTCGCTGGAGGAACTGGCCAGCGTGGCGAACTTCTCGCCCTATCATTTCCACCGGATTTACCGGGAAATGATGGGCGAAACCGTGAACGCGACGCAGCAACGCTTGCGCCTGCAATTTGCCTCGCGGGATCTGGCGTCGGCCGCGCAGCTGCCCTTGCTGCGCGTGGCCCGGCGGGCCGGCTATCAGAGCAGCGCCGCCTTCGTGCGCGCGTTTGCTGCCGCCTACGGCATGACACCTGGGGCATATCGCCGCGTGCGCTTGGCCACCCTCCAGTCACACATTGATCAGGAGCTGGATATGTACAAGGTGGAATATCGCACCCTCACCGCGCCGATTCATCTGGCAGCGCGCGCGCATGCAGGGGCTTTTATCGAAATTGGCGAGGCCTTCAGCCTGCTGGAGCTGGCCATGCCGGCGCTGCCGGCCGTGCCCGGAGCGCGCTGGTTCGGGCTGTATCACGACGACCCGGACGATGTGCGGCAGGGACGGATCGGGCCTGAACTGCGCTCGGAAGCCTGCGTGGAAATCGCCGCCAGCGGCGCGCTGCCTGCCGGCCTGCACCGCACGCAGATTGCCGCCGGACGCTATGCGGTGATCGAGCATCACGGCCCCTACGTCGAGCTGGACCAGGCCTATCACTGGCTGATCGGCGTGTGGTTGCCGCAAAGCGGCGAGCTGCCCGAGCCGGTGCCGGGCATCGAGCTCTACCTCAACGACCCCTGCGATACCGCGCCCAAGGATCTGCGCACCGAAATCTGGCTGGCACTCGCCGCCAGAGCGGACGAGGCCTGAGCGGCACGGCCAGCCCCCCGCACCGTACCGCCGCCGCCCGCAGGGCTTCCTGCGGGCGGCGGTCATGGCTGCGGCCAGTGCCCCGGTGGCGTGAGCGCCACAGGCCGCGCCACCGCCAGCATTCCCGCTGGATAAGCCTGCATTCAGCCATGGTAAGCTGCCCGGCCCGGTGCTGGCACAACAGCCCGGTTCTGCGCCATCACAACAAGAACACCCTGGAGAATCGCCATGCCCTTTCCCGCCAGTAAAACCTACGGCACCCTGAGCATCCAAGTCACCGACGTCGAAGGCACCCACACCTCCTCCTTCAGCGGCCTGTCGCACTTCAATCTGCTGGGCAGCGACGGCAGCCGCAGCTATCAGGTGAACATCGACTCGCAGAGCAGCGCCAATCCGAATGTGCTGATGACCAGCAACACCGTCAGCGCCAGCGACATGCAGCAAATCCTCGCGGCCGCCGGCAATCCGCCCGCCGGCTTCACGGCGCTGGCCACGCAGGCCGGCAGCGGCGCGCTGGACCTGATCCGCCAGGCGCAATTTGCCCCGGTGATTGCCGCCTTCCAGTCCGGCACGCCGCTGTCGGCCGACCAGATCGGCGCGCAACTGGCGCAAGCCCTGACGGTGGGCGCCAGCCTGGTGGTGTTCGGCACCTATTACGATGATTCGACGCAGGATCAGTCCGAGCCGCGCTGGCACAGTTACGGCCGTCAGCGTGCGCAGGAAAACAGCCAGCTGCCGCCACGCGGCATGGACGACGTGCACCTGAACCAGGGCACCCCGTCCTCGCAGGAACAAAGTGCCGACAATGGCACTTATCAGGACGGCGCGCTGTTTGTGCTGAACGCGGACGGCAGCGCCACGGCCTTCTACTTCATGTTCGCCGGCCAGTGCCTGCAAACGGACGACAGCGGCAATTGCAGCAACGGCTGCGCCAACGGCTGATCAGGCGGGCACGCTGAGCAGCCCGCAACGGCAAGGCAGGGTGCGCAAATCCCGCTGGGGTTTGCACACCCGGCATGCCGGAGAGCCTACTGCTCCTCGACCAACTCCTGCAGCTCGCTGATGCGCTGCTCGGCGCGCGCCTGCATGCAGCCAAGGTACATCGTGCCGCGCACGCTGCCGCCGGACCAGTAGGTATAGACCGCCTGGCAATCCGCCTCGCGGAACTTCACCCACAGCCGCTGGGCATCGACAAACTGCTTTTTCAGGCCGGCCTGCTCCGGCGTATCGGGGTTTTTGCTCAGCGCATCAATCTGCTTCAGCACGCTGCGGTACACCGCATTGAGCTTCTGCTCGGTTTTTTCCTGCGCGCTGCGCGCGCACTGCTCGATCTCCGGCGTGGTGACGGCCTTCTGGCAATCCAGTGCCCAGGCCGGCGCCGCGCCAATGCACAGCAGTACTGCAAACAATCGTGTCATGGCGATGCTCCGTTACGGCGGCGACACGCCGCCCGTCAGCGGCATTGTAGGGGCTGGCGCCAGATGCTGAACGGTTGCTTGCTGCGCATGCATGCCCGGCGCGGTGGGCCGCGTATGTTGGTCAGGCCCAAGCGGCGCGCTCGCGTGTTCCCCTACTGCAACAGTGGGTATGCTTTTCCGGAAGGCAGGGCAAGCGCGATGGTAAGCTTTTCGCAAGCATTGTTTGCCAAGGACCGGCAAACGCTACGCGGCAGCCCGCCCCTGCACCCCGGCTGCCTGTTTATTTTTCCGCCGCTTTTCTGGACTACTCGCCATGCCAAGCTTTCTCGTCTGGGCCATCCCCTTGCTGCTAATCATCGTGCTGGCCCTGCTGTACAACTTTCTGGTCAGCAAGAGAAACCAGGTGGAATTCGCCTTTGCCTCCATCGATGCGCAGTTCAAGAAGCGCTACGACCTGATTCCCAATCTGGTCAGCGTCTGTGAAAAGTACATGGGCTATGAGGAAAGGCTGCTGAAGGACTTGGCCGCCAGCCGCAGCAACTTCATGCAATCCAGCGACGACGGCAAGGTGAGCATGGATGGGCAGGCCTGCGCGCAGCTGCGCTCGGTGATGGCACTGGCAGAAAGCTATCCCGAGCTGAAAGCCAGCAGCAGCTTCGAATCGCTGGAGCGCGCGCTGAACGAAGTCGAGGAACAGCTCGCCGCCGCGCGCCGCGCCTTCAATGCGGCGGTAACCGACTACAACAACGCCTGCCAGATGTTCCCCACCAGCATCCTCGCCAGCATGATGGGACTGAAGGAACGCAGCTGGTTCGAGGCCACCGCCGAAGAGCGCGAACCGGTACGGGTATGGCGATGACCCAGCTCTCCCCCGCCATCCAGCAAATCTTGGCCCGTCTGGAAAACGAACGCGAGGCCGAAGTCGGCCGGAACGGGCAATACATGCTGTGGGCAGCCGGCGCCGCCGCCGTACTCGCGGTCATCGCCCTGGCCATATTTCGCGAACTGCTGGCCGGCGCCATTCCGCTGGGAATCGGCGTACTGATTGCTGGCATGCTCTGGCTGCAGCGTGGCAGCAAAACGGCGATCAAGTTCAAGCTGGAAGTCATCCCCGCCCTGCTGGCCGAGCTGGCGCCGGACATGCGCTACGAGCCGAACCGCTGCATCAGCGAAAACGAGTTCGTCGCAGCCGGCTTTTTCGGCAAGATCGACCGCTACACCAGCAGTGGCAGGATCGGAGGGCGCTTTGGGCTTACCGCGCTGCACTTTGGCTATGTGCACGCCGAGGAATCCTATCAGGAGTCGTATACCGATTCGCAGGGCAAACGCCGCACCCGCACCAAATACCGCACCCTGTTCCGGGGCATCTTCCTGTCGGCGGACAACAACAAGGCCTTTTATTCCCGCACCCTGCTGCAGCCCGGCAGCGTCAATTTCCTCAACAATTTCTTCGGCAGCTACCTCACGCTGGAAGACCCCGAATTCAATGACATCTTCAAGGTATCGGCCGACAACGAAGTCGAAGCCCGCTACCTGCTCACCCCCAGCACCATGGAGCGCTTCAAGGCACTGCACGAGCGCTTTCGCGAGATGCATGCCGTCTACCGCGACAGCCGGCTGCTGCTGGCGCTGCCGGGCGGCGAGCCCTTTCAGGTCGATGGCGGCGACTCCTTCCTCAGCGGCGAGCAGGCGCTCGCCTTGAGCGAGGAACTGCAGCGCTACCTGGGCGTGGTTGACATGCTGGACCTGAACACGCGCATCTGGAGTAAGGCGCCCATGCGGACGCCGGAACCCGCCGCCAGCTAGTGCTCTGAGCGCAACGAATCTTTAGCTTTCGCAACCTTTTCCAATATCGCAGATGACGTCGCGGTCCAGCGGTAAGGCTTGGGGGTGGCGTTGCGCTGCTCAAGGTAGCGCGCAATGGTTTCCTCCAGCTCCCCGACGCTGCGAAACACACCCCGGCGCAGCTGGTCATCGGTCAGGTCGCGAAAAAAACGCTCGACCAGATTCAGCCAGGACGCACTGGTCGGAGTGAAGTGCAGATGGATGCGCGGATTTTTGG
>NZ_ATZJ01000056.1 GCF_000428145.1 Chitinilyticum litopenaei DSM 21440
AATCTGAGCCAGGATCAAACTCTTTCGTTTAATCACTGTTACTACTTAATTGCGCTCGCTTGCTTAAAACTCAGAATCAACAAGTGTGTACTTGTTACTTCTGTCTTAAGTGCGAGTGCTGGTCAAACCAAGCACTCACACTCATCGGCTGTAGATTGTTAAAGATCGTTGCCCTGACGCTGCAAACTTCGCTAAACTTGTCGTTTCGCTTCGTTTCTTTCGCTGCGTCAGCAGCAGAGAGGCCGAACTATACGGCCCGAACCCGACCCCGTCAACACCCCGCCACACAAAATCGCCACACAGTTCGATAAGTGCTTGATTTTCATCAGGCCATCAACACCCCGCCGCCGGGTAGAATACACGACTGCGCATGGCTGCCTTTTGCCCTACTCCCCGAGGCGCGCAAGCCGGGCAGCTCAGCGACTTACGGCAACAACGCCGCAACTTGCATTTCGCGCCTTCGCCCGCATGTTCCCAGCTCGTACATATGTGTTCGTGCACATATATATAAGCGCAACGTTGGAGGATGCCGCGCCATGCCCCGAATAATCATGTATACCACCGCGGTCTGCCCCTACTGCGTGATGGCCGAGCGCCTGTTGCTCAGCAAGGGGGTACAGATCGAGAAGATTCGCGTGGATCTGGATCCGGAACAGCGTGTCCTGATGATGGAACGCAGCCAGCGCCGCACGGTGCCGCAAATCTTCATTGGTGAGCGGCATATAGGCGGCTTTGATGATCTGGCCGCGCTGGATCGTGCCGGAGGTCTGGATCTGCTCCTGGCGGAAGGCACCTAGCCCCTGTCGTGCAAACATGCGATGATTGTTGCCACCAACGAGTCAAGGCAGCGCCACGCTTGCCATACCTATAAATCAGGAAGGAATCAAAATGTCCGAACAAGCCCAAGAAAACCAGCAACCGGTGTTTGCACTGCAAAAAATCTATGTGACCGATGTGTCGCTGGAATCCCCGAATGCGCCTGGCGCCTTTGTTGAACAGGAACAGCCGGATTTCAACATCCAGTTCCGCAATCAGGCCCGCAGCTTTGACAATGGCTTCTTCGAAGCATCGCTGACCGTAACCGCCACAGCCAAGGTCGGCGAGCGCACACTATTCCTGGTGGAAGTCACCCAGGCTGGCCTTTTCAATATCGAGAACATTCCGGAAAGCGAACTGGAGCCGGTTCTGGGCATCGGCTGCCCGAGCATTCTGTTCCCCTACCTGCGCGAGGCCGTTTCCGACCTGACCACCCGCGCCGGCTTCCCGCCGCTGCTGCTGCAGCCGATCAACTTCGAAGCCATCTTCATGCAACAGCGCGCCCAGCAGGCTGCCGCCCAGAATGCCGAAGCCGAGACCACTCACTAAGCTGCTGCTCGCCAGCGCTCTGCTGGCTGGCAGCCCACTCACGCTGGCGCTGGAGTTTCGCTCCGTCGCCCGCGACGGCGCCCTCTGGTATGAACAGCCGGCTGCGAACGCCAGGAAGCTATTCATCGTCAGCAAAGGCATGCCGGTGGAAATCCTGGCCGAGCAGCCAGGCTGGTTGCGCGTGCGCGATCGCAGTGGCGCGCTGGCCTGGATGCAAGCTGGCGAGCTATCGAAGCAGCGTACCGTGCAGGCCATCCGCAACACCACGGTGTTTGCCGGCCCGCAGGACAAGGCTCCTGTCGTGTTCAGAGTGGAAAAGGATGTCCTGCTCACCCTGCTGGATGCCCAGCAAAATGGCTGGATTCAGGTACAGCACCGGGATGGCCAGCGTGGCTTTGTGCGTATTGAAGACATCTGGGGCCTCTAGCCACAGGCATTACCCGGCCCGCAGCTTGCTGCGGGCTTTTTTCTTGAGGAATAGATCATCATGCAGATTGCCGTGCTTGGCGCTGGTGCCTGGGGTACCGCACTGGCCATCCGTTTTGCCGACCGCCACCAGATTCGCCTGTGGTCGCGCGAGGCTGCCGAGGTTGACGCCATGCGCGCCGACCGCGAGAACAAGCGTTTCCTGCCCGGCTGTCACTTTCCGCCTCACCTGCAGGTGAGCGCGGATCTGGCCGGCACGATTCAGGGCGTCAATCTGGTGCTGATTGTCACGCCGCTGGCCGGCCTGCGCCCCACGCTGCAGCAGCTCGCGCAACTGGGCAACAAGGCCCCCGTGCTGTGGGCCTGCAAGGGCCTGGAGGCCGGCACCATGCAGCTGCCGCACCAGGTTGCCGAAGAAGAACTCGACCCGACCATTCCGCGCGGCATGCTGTCCGGGCCGAGCTTTGCGCAGGAAGTCGCCGCCGGCATGCCCGCCGCCGTGACGATTGCCGCCAGTGATGCCGCCTTTGCGCGCCTGGTGGTCGAAGAGCTCAACACCAATGTGCTGCGCCTGTATGCCAGCGCCGATCTGGTCGGCGTGGAAATCGGTGCGGCAGTGAAGAATGTGCTGGCGATTGCCGCCGGCGTGTGCGACGGCCTGAATCTGGGACTGAACGCGCGCGCAGCGCTACTGACCCGTGGCCTGGCCGAAATGGCGCGCTTTGGCGTAGCGCTGGGCGCGCGCGCCGAGACCTTCATGGGCCTTTCCGGCATTGGCGACCTGATGCTGACCGCCACCGGCGACCTGTCACGCAACCGCCGCGTCGGCCTGTTGCTGGCTGAGGGCAAGAATCTGAACGACATTCTGGTACACCTCGGCCATGTCGCCGAAGGCGTGCCGACCGCGAAGGAAGTATTGCGCCAGGCCGATGCACTGGGCGTGGACATGCCAATCACTCGCGCAGTCTGCCAGATGCTGTTTGACAACCAGCCAGTGAAAGCCATTATCGGCGAACTGATGGGACGAGCGCCGAAGATGGAAAGCGCCAGCGCCAGCCACTAAGCCAAACCTGATTATTTGTCACGAGCCCCCCGGCTTTGCCGGGGAGACACCCCGAGTTCGGCATTTTCAAGAGTCGATCACCTCGGATTGAACAGGTGGATTCCGCCTCGCTTCTTGTGCTTACCGCCTGCGCAGTGGATGTTGCAGCCCTGTTCACCTTCAGATTCATTAAGAACAGTATCTCGCGCAGGCCCTTTGGGGGAGGTGAGGCATCCGTCATCTGGCCGCAGCCTCTCCTGCCTGCCCGTACTCCATCGCATAATCCGCTTTCCGGCTCAGTAACACCCTGGCTAGCCTGACGGTGTTGTTGGCCAAGGTGCCCGTGGCCACATTCCTGTCCCGACGGTGGCACAGATTCTGCACCCATATGTTGAGCAGATCAGTCGTGCTGCATGTGCCGACCGGGGCTGGCGACGCGCTCGCCCGAGTGCACCAGGCCCTCGTGCAGACCACGGAGTTGCGCACGGAAATGGGTCGTCAGGCGTGCATCGCTATCGTCCAGCAGCACCGGCTGCTCCCAGCAGGGCATAACCATCAAGAAAGGGACAACGGCGTAACAAGTTGGTGAGCAGGCTACCGAATCAAGGAAAACATGAAGAGGCCTTGCCTTCTGAAAACGCTATTGATTCGAATCTCAAACCGTTGCCAACGGTAAACGAGAAGTTAAAACATCAGAGGGCCTGATTAATAAAAACCAATATAACCTGACACACAAATACATAAGCCAGCCAATTACCACCTACACGCCAACGGTGACGGCTGTCTTTGCTTTGCAATTGTGCTTTCATGTTCGAGAATCACCACAACAGACTGAGAGCCTTAAGAAACCACCGAGACAGTCCATTCACCCTGCACGGTAAGGTCGTGATTTACTGCTCTTCTGCCAGACAAGCAATCCCCTGACAGAAAGACATTCTTCGGGAAAACTACTCGCCATGACCAAACGACTCACCCTGGCGGCACTGCTGGCCTCCATAGCGCTGGCACCAACCCCAAGCCGTGCACAAAATCCTGTAGCACCGGGATATGGGATCAGCCACATCAGTCTTGCCGAGGCGGCCTGTTCAAAGACGGACAGAGCGCTGGGAAGATACGACCATTACGATATCCTGCTCTGCCAGAGGCACCGTGTCTTCGGTGTTGGTATCGCCATTCATGACGCCTACAGCTGGCCAGTACTCTATCAAACGGACAGCAAAAAGCTCTGGGATCTGCAAGCTCTGACAATGGCAGCTCTACCACAGGGGACCAGCTTTCCAGGCTTGCCAGCCAATGCCCTCATGGAACTGCTGGACTTTGCCGATGGGCGCATCGGCATTATTTTCCGTATTCAGGGCGTTCAGGCCGAGCAAGGGAACGCGGTCTCCCGTCTGCTCAGCCTGCAGTACGTGCGCGGCAATTTGTATTATTGCGGCAGCGACGTCACTAACCAGCAGGCTCGTAGCAGACTGGTAGAGCATGGAAAATGCCAGCAGCGTATCGAGCCGCAAACCATTTAAAATCATTCATGAGAAGAAAATCCCCCTGAAATGGCGGCAGCGCTTTCCCCACATCATCAGCCCAGCACATGCAGCTGCCCCCTGGCGAGCCGCACCCTTGCCCCCAGCCAGCTTTCCGGCACGTCCGCCCAGGCCAGCGCCGGGACCTTCAGCTCGCGCAGCATCGTTGCGCCGTGCGAGAGCAGGCCGCCGCTGCGCGTGACCACGCCGCGCGCCTGCCGGTAATGCTCGAAGAGACCCGGGTCGAGCGCGTCGACGAGCAGGATGTCCTCGCCCAGCACGCCTTCGACCTCGCCGGGCGACAGCTGCAGCGCGCCATCGGGCGCGTCTCCCCGCCCGCCGTGCTGCCAGAATCCGCCCTGCTCGCTGCGCACTACGCTCACCGGCGCAAACCAGTGCTCGCGCTGCGACGCTGGGAAGGCATGATGCAGGCGGAAGAACAGCAGCATCAGCCGGTCGCGGAACTGCTCGCGCGTTTGCAGGTAGTAGCCGCGCATTCCCGGCAGGCCCAGCCTGTGCGCAAGCCGCAGCGGCCATGACCAGCGCGGCAAGGCGGCCAGCGACGGTGCAGCCACCGCCGGGCGCGGTGTCGCCGGATCGCTTTCCCAGGGCAGGCGGTGCGGCCCGCGCTGCTCGGTTTGCGTCTGCGGCCGCCCCAGCCAGGCGCCGCCACTGCTGGCGATTGCCGCGCCGATGCACAGGTTCTGCTGCACCAGCCAGGTGTAAAAGCGCATCAGCCAGTTCGCCAGGCGCTTGGCCTGTGCTTCATCACTCAGCGGGCTGGCAATCAGCGCGTCGAGTTCGGCCTGCCAGCGCGCCAGACCGGCATCGAGCCCGTCGAGCGCACGGCGGCTGGCGAAGAGCATGCGCAGCAGTACCGGCAGCGCGCGCGGCCAGCGCCAGGGCCGCGCCGGCAAATCCGGAACGCTGCCGCCGATCTCGCGCGCCAGCGCGTCGCCCGGAATCCCCCAGTCCGCCAGCCGTGCAAGGAACAGTTCGGCGTTGATGTAGCTGGCATCGGCATGCAGCGCGGTGAACGGCTCGGCGTCGTCCAGTGCGCGCGCATCCCAGCGCGCGTAAACCTGCGGGATGCTCGCCGCCGCCTGCCGCTGCGCGGCCTCGATCAGCCGGCTGGGCTGCGGTGGCAGGATTTCGCCGATGTTCGCATTGGTCAGCCAGCGCTGCCAGCCGTAGCGTGTTACCGGGCGTGCCTGCAGTAGCCACAGCTGCCTGCCGTCCCACGCCCATTCGATGTCGAGCGCCTGGCCGTGAAAGCAGCGCACCACCGCCTGCAGAAAATCCCACAGTGCGCGTTCGCTCAGCGCGCCGGCCAGCACGCGGCGCGACGGCCGTTCGCCCCATTCGCCGCCCAGCTTTGAGAACCGCAGGCGCTGCGGCTGCACGCGGCCGTCGACCAGCGCGGACAGATGGCCGTTAACCCATTCGATTTCGGCCGCCAGCCCGCGCGCGAAGCCCACGCCGGAAAGGGTTGGTTCGATCATGCGCTGCACAACCACGCTGGCCAGCCCTGCCGCGTGCAGACGATCGACGTGCTCGACGACCGCATCAGCCGGTACGCGCAGAAAGCTGTCGTGGCGGCCGGCGTTGGCGCAATCGATGCCGTCTTCGTCGTCGCCCGACGAGCGCACCGCCCAGCCCTGCGGCGCTTCCCGATCAAAACTCCCCAGCCACGCCGCGAGCCGCTGCCGGTCAAAACCAGGGCGCAGCACGCGCAGCGCGGGCACCGGCAGACCGGCCGCCTGCGCCAGCAGCAAGCGCCCGCCCTTGGTGTGCGCGTTGAAGCCCGCGTCTTCCACGCCCCTCTCCAGCTGCGCGACGAAGTCGGCCGGGCATTGCCAGAACGGGTAGTGCCCCCAGCCGGGCTTGAAGGTCACTGCAAGCGCGCTGCGGCACAGCACCGCCTCCCAGGCGGCGGCGTGCTGCGCGCCGATCACGCCGTCGCGCCCGCCCCACAGCAGCTCGATCGGGTCGCTAATCTGGTCGAACAGCGTCAGCGCATTGTCCGGCCGCACCCAGCGGAAATACGGTGCAAAGGCGCGGCAGCGCGCGTAGCCGCGGGCAATCCGCCGGTAATCGGGGCTGAAGCCCGGCAAGGCAAACTGGCGCGAGAACACGCGGGGAAAGTTCGCCAGCAGCCACTGCGCCAGCGGCAAGAGGCCGGGCAGCTGCATCAGCCTTGGCAGGCGGCGACGCCACAGCGCGACGCCAACCGGCGACAAGAGCACCGTGCGGCTGAAATGGCCGGGCTTGCGCACCAGCAGGTGCAGCACCGGCAAGGCGCTGATGCCGGTGGCGACAATCGCGTGGCCGGGCTCGGTCTGCGCCGCCAGCGCGTCGGCCAGGCCGGACAGCGAATCCGGCAATTCGGAGGTATTACCTCCGAACCCAGGCAGCTCGATGGCTACGGCTTGATACTGGCTAAAGTACGGCAGCACTTCATCCCACCAGTCGGCGGCGCTGCCGTTGCCGGCCAGCAGGTAGAGCTTGGGGCGTTGCTTAGCGGTCATGATGGTTTCCTTGTAGCGGAATTGCGGCACAGCCGGCTCCACCACCCCGGCTGGCGGGGTGTTCCACGGTGAATCGGGAGGAAATTAATTCCGGGCGTTCAGCTGATCACGCAGCGCGCTTTCCATGTCGGGAAAGGCAAACCGGTAACCGGCCTCCTGCAGGCGCCTGGGCACCACACGTTGGCCGCGGGTGAACAGCGCGCCCATTTCGCCGGCCAGGCAATCAATCAGCCAGGCCGGCGTCACGAACAGATTGGGCCGGTGCAAAAGGCGCGCGGCCAGTGCGGCAAATTCGGCTTGCGTCAGCGCCTTTGGCGCGCAGAGGTTGTACGCGCCCTGCATGGACTCATCGACGATTGCGCGCTCGATGACCGCGATCACGTCGTCGCGGTGTACCCAGCTCATCACCTGCCTGCCGTCGCCCATGCGCCCGCCCACGCCCAGCCGGAAGGGCAGCAGGAGCTTCGGAAAGGCGCCGCCGGGGCCGAAAACCAGGCCCAGGCGCAGACGGACGACGCGCACACCGAAGGCTTCGGCCCTGATCGCCGCAGCTTCCCACTCCCGGCACAGCTGCGCCTGGAATTCGCCTTCCGGCGAGGTCGCGCTCTCGTCGATTTCCTCGTCGCCGCGGCAGCCGTAGTAGCCGATGGCCGAGCCGTTCACCAGTATCGCCGGCTTGTGTGTGGCGCGCGCCAGCCAGCCCAGCAGCTTCTCGGTAGTGCCGACGCGGCTATCCAGCAGAGCCTGCTTGCGCCTGGCCGACCAGCGCGGCCCGACGACCGGCGCGCCGGCCAGATTGACGATGGCGTCGAACTGCGCGTCGGCGGGCAGCTCGTCCCAGTTGGCGAAGGTGGCGACACGGCCGCGATAGCGCGTGGCGGTGGCCGCCGGCTTGCGGGTGTAGACGGTGGGCTGGTGGCCTTCGGCCAGCAGGCGCTCGAGCAGCGCGGCGCCGATAAAGCCGGTGCCGCCGGTGATCAGGATGCGCAGAGGGGTGGAAGCGGCGTTCATGGTTCAAATCCTTTCAGGCGGGTCAATTGGTCAATTTTTGGTCAATTTCTTTGAAACATGGCTTTGAGTCTGTTTGGCGCCTGCGGCGCAGTATTCAAGGGCCGGTTCCGCCCGGCAGACGGGCTACTTTCTTTGCTTCGCCAAAGAAAGTAGCCAAAGAAAGGCGAGCCCGGTCGGCTGCCTTCAGGGCAGCCGCGTACTATTGATCCGGCCCTCGGAAGTATGAATTTCCGTAGGAGCGAGCTTGCTCGCGAAGCATTGCTTATCGCGAGCGAGCTCGCTCCTACGAGTGAAAACATCAGAGGGCCGGATCAATAAATCTGAAATTCACCAATTACTTGGCAAGGCTTTCTGAGAAGCGACATTTGAAGCCGCCACTGTCACTGCACAACCCAGCTTGATCGGATCAGAACGGCTTGCTCACCATCAGCCAGTACACGATGAGCAGGCCGCCGAAGGCCGGGATGCCGAGCACGGTCCAGATCCGTTCATAGCGCCAGAAACGCGCCGGCAGTGCGTTGCCATTGGCGTGCGCCAGTTGCGCCATGTCGCGCATTTTCAGCTGCAGCCACACCACCGGCAGCCAGCACAGACCGGCCAGCGCGTACAAGGCCAGCGAGCCGGCCACCCAGCGTGCGGACAGCGGCATGCCGGTCAGCTGCAGCATATACCAGCCGCTGATCGGCTGGATGATCACCGCCGGCGTGGTGAACCACCAGTCGGCGCGCACCACCCAGCGGCTGACCACCGCGATGGCCGCGACATTGCCGCTGCGGTTGGCGACGAACAGGTAAAACGCGGTGCCAAAGCCAGTACCGAACATCAGCGTGGCCGAGAGGATGTGCAGCCATTTCACGAGCAGATAGTGTTCCATGATGGTCTCCAGCTTAGTGTGATTGGGAATTGGTCCGCCCCAGTACCGCCAGCAGCAGGCACAGCGCCAGCACCGGCAGGTTTTTCAGCAAGGGGCCAAAGGGGTGCAACAGGAATTCGGGAAGCCGCAGCGCGATGATCGCGCTGTAGCCCAGCACCAGCGCAGCTTGCGCCAGCCACAGGCCACGTCGGGGATAAACGACGCTCGCCACGCCGAAAACCGTATCGAGCGCGACAGCGCCGTAAAAGAACAGCGGCTGGACAGCGGCCGGCACGCCGGTGGCGCCCAGCAACTGATAACTGGCCGCGCGCGGCCAGCCCCACAGGCTCACCGCGGCGGTGCCCAGCCAGACGCTGGCCAGCACCAGCCGCATGATCGGTAGCAGCCAGCCCAGTTGCGCATGCAGCCGCACGGCATCGGGCCGATTCCAGCGGAGCGGGCCCGGCTCACGCCGCAGCAAGGCACGCAAGCCCGCCGCATCGGCCGTACAACCCTGGCGCAGCATGGCCAGGCTCTCCGGCGACAGCAAACACCCGGGCAGGTATTGCCCGATAGCCGCCGCCCAATTTTGGCTCCAGGCTGATACCCCGACTACCTTTGCCTTTGGCAAGCCCATGCTCCGGCGCAACAAGGCCAGATACTCACCCATATCCAGCGCCTGCGGCCCGACGGCATCGACGCAGCGCTGCGGCGGTGCGTCGTTCTCAATCAGCTCAAGCAGCGCATCGACCACATCGGCAAGCAGCACCGGCTGCACCGGCCGGCAGTCAGCCAAATCTGGCAACAGCGGCAGGCTGGCCAGCGCGGCGAATTGCCGGCTGCTGCGCCCAGCATCGGCCAGCACCAGCGAAGGCCGAACGATGCGCCAGTCCAGCCCCCGCGCCTGCAAGGCCTGCTCCGCCCTGCCCTTGCTGCGCCAGTATTCCGTGATCGCATCGGGCGCTGCGCCCAGCGCCGAAACCTGAACGACGCGGCGCACGCGGGTTTGCTCGCACGCGGCAAACAGGCAGGCCGGCGCGTGCTCGTGGATCTGCGCAAAGCTCGCGCCGGCCGACTCGCTAAAAATCCCGACCGCGTTGACCACCGCATCCACACCCGCCAGCCAGGGCAGGCAATCGGCGGGCGAAGCCACCCGCGCAAAATCACCCGCCACCGCCTCGCAACCCGCAGGCACGGGGGCCGGACGGCGCTGCAGCAGCAGCGGCCGGTGGCCGCGCTCGAGCAGGCGCTCAACCAGCGCCGCACCGATCAGGCCGCTTGCACCATAGACCAGAACCCGCATTTCGCCTCCCTCATGCCCCTTGCATTCTTTTATTTCTGTCAAAACAGAAACAACAAGTCACAAAAAATCGCCTCGACACACGCCGTCCTCGCAACGCGCGGGCGGATCGCGGCGCATGCCCATCCAGCCGCTGACGCGCTGGCGGTTATTGGCCAGCAAGCGATAGGCGCGGCTCATCAGCGGGCGCAGCGGCCCCCACACCATCAGCCTCGCCCACACACGGCCATGGCCAATGGCACGGTAGATCGCCGCAATCGCGTCAATCCCCACCAGCCAGTTGCCGGAAGCGTCGCGCACATGCAGGCGCGTCAGCATGTCCTCGACGCTGACGCCGGCCGGCGCCACGAAATCCGCCGCGCTGGCGTCAACCAGCGTCAGCGCGCCTTTGCGGTCCAGGCGCTTCAGGCGGTGGATTTCCGCGCGGCACAGCGGGCAGGCGCGGTCGTAATAGATGGTGTAGGCGGTCATGATTTCTGCTCCTCGTCGTTGCCGAACATCGCCGCCAGCTGGCCGAGCTTGCTGCCCATTTTCAGCAAGCGCAGCACCACGCCGGGCGGCAGCTTCTTGAAATCGTCGTAGCCGGACAAGAGCAGCTCCAGGAATTCGAGCACCTTGTCCATCTTCTCGCGCGTCGCCGCCTCGATCAGCGGATCGCTCTCGGCCTCGATCGCGCATTCGCGCAGCACCGAGAGCGTCGGGTCCAGCTCGCGGCGCTTGCGTTCCTCGGTGATCAGCCGAAAGATCTCCCACACATCCTGCAGCGCGACGAAATGATCGCGCCGGTCGCCCAGCACATGCTGCACGCGGATCAGCCCCCACGATTGCAGCTCCTTCAGGCTGTTGCTGACGTTGGAGCGCGCCACGCCCAGCGTCTCGCAGATCTGCTCGGCGTTCAGCGGGCTGTTGGCCAGGTAAAGCAGCGCGTGGATCTGCGCAACGGTGCGGTTCACCCCCCAGCGCGCGCCCATCTCGCCCCAGTGGAGGATGTACTTCTGCATGGTGGGACTGAGCTGCATCGCCTTTCCTTAATTTCTGTCGTTACAGAAATTAAATACAAAACCGAAGCCGCTGGCAAGCCCCAGGGGTGGGGAGCGTGGTTTTTTGTGCAGGGTGACAAGTAGTAATTGGCTGCTCGAACCAAACGATTACTGACTACGTCTTGCATCAGGAAGCCTGAGTAACAAAGGCGTTGATCAGTACGCTCTGCCCTGAAAGCCGCTGAGAGGCACTGGTTCCCGCGAAGGTAGAGGATCAGGCGTGGGACGTGTCTGAGGGCGCTGCCGAGTTGTCCCGCGCCCCCGAAAAACGAGTCCCCCAAGGGGATTTCCTGCGGGGCACATCGCAAGGCACCCAGCACCGCGGGGCCGCTTGCGGAATCTGGTCTCTCATGACCACCCATTCTGGTGTTGTGAGCACTCCGCTGATGAGATGTGATCATCGTGATGGCCTCAGAGACTGCTGATCGGCCCAAGCGGCCCTTTAGCCCTCACCTCGATAAGGGCGACAGTAGATTGATTAGCTGTCGTTCATCTGGGATCAACAGCGCACGGTAGCATTTTCATCCTGCGAATGTGAATACGCTCCTCTACCACAATCTGCCGATCTCCTGAAACCCCCTAAGCAACATCTGTTCAACCTTGCGGCACAGCTTGGACCGCAAGTCAGGACACCAACTCTTGCAAAAACTCCGTGAGCGCTTTCTTGGGATCATCTTCATCTGAAACAATCATTTCAATTCCCCAATGGCTCAAAACTTCCTGTGCCACCGGGTTAGGACGATTCATAAATATGTAGGATTTTGGCCTGGCAGACGCAAGGGCAGAGCCTCCCCACATCTCAGTAAGACGATAAAACAGAAGGCGGATGTTGATATCGTTTAGGCTGTAACCGAGGAAGAGAACTGAACTTCCCAGTACGTCATTTCGAAGTTTGATGTCCAACGGTGTATCGAAGTCGAGGCGCTGAAAATAACTAGTCTCGTCCAAAACGATTGAATCGTCTGCGTCGAAGTCGCCGTGAAACTTGATAATCTGCCGGCGACCATTCGTAACAGAAACAAGATCAGCCACACTTGCGATTTTGTCGTATTGCACCCCGAACGCCTCGTGAGCGAGCTCCAGCCAGCGATCATAGTTTGTGGTGTATATCCGGGAAAAGTTGCCCTTGGTAATTAGCTCATGAATGCCAGATTCCTCGATTTTCGTACTTGGTTTATGCCATTCACGGTCCATCCAGCTGCGCAGCGGCCCGATACTCCCTTTCTTTTTCTTGTAAAACTCAGCAAGGGCTAAAGGCGTGCCGTATGTAGCGAAAATCTTCGGGTCATATCCAAGCTCCTCCGCAATGTGATCGATTAGCGCACTCCAATTGGGTAGGCCAAGATTGGCAGACACTCCAGCTCCAACAAAGAGCATGAGCCTGCCCGTACGATGTGCTTCAAGTAGTTCGGCTTTCATCTCGTGCCTTTTGTAGATTTGAGGTGGTCTGCAAACAAGTCCAATGCTTTGCGGCGCATTGAGATTGTATCCTTGGCTACGCCCATCTCAGCGAACGTCAGAGTGCTACCGTTCGGAACGAAAACACAGTCCCACTGAAAATCACGAGAGCCTGCTGGAACGGAAGGTACTGTGCCTTCAATCGCCCCCTCAAATAGGTGTATTTTGTGCCCGTCGCAGTATCCGAGGACTGTCTTCGCAGTGACGTTGGCATCACCAAGACCAGCAACTAGGTTTGCGAATCGATCAGCCTCCAGCCTGTTCCAGAAGATCTCTGTTAGGCCTGCAGGAAGTCCATTGAGGCCGCTCAAGTACAATCCCGTATGCTCAACGAACAAAGGACGACCGATAGACTCGAACGCCTTGATCAGTTTGTCACGCACTAATTTTTCGACATCCTCGGTTTGGAGTTCCTCGATTTTTCTCGAAACTGGCACAACATCCACCCCTACGGGGGCAAGGATTCGCTGCACTTCAGTAATCTTGTGGGCGTTGCCTGACATGAATCTGATTTTCAATTTAGATCCCTCATGAATGAATAGCGCTTGGCAACTTCGTATTGCTGTCGGATATCGCCAATCGAAAGGCCTTCAGTCATCGCAGCCGTGTGGTCGTCCACAAGACCACGTTGGTGGATTGCAGGGTTGTCTGAATCACCCCGGGTTTCGCGGAGGCTCACTCAATTGAGAGAATAGAGCCATGACGAAATCAACGAAGTTTTCCCCCGAAGTCCGCGAGCGCGCTGTGCGCATGGTGTTCGATGCCAAGGATCAGCATGAATCGCAGTGGGCGGCGATCGTGTCCATTGCTGGCAAGATCGGTTGCACGCCCGAATCGCTGCGTCGCTGGATTCGCCAACAGGAGCGGGATACCGGCCAGCGCCCCGGAACAACCAGCGCCGAGGCCGCACGGGTCAAAGAGCTGGAGCGCGAAGTCCGCGAGCTGAAGAAGGCCAACGAGATATTGCGATTGGCCAGCGCGTATTTCGCGCAGGCGGAGCTCGACCGCCGCATCAAGTCGTGAACGCCTTCATCGATAACCATCGGGACCGTTTGGGGGTCGAGCCGATCTGCCGCGTGCTGCAGGTCGCCCCCTCGGCCTATCGCCGACAGGCTGCCCGGCAAAAGAACCCGACCTTGCGCAGTAAACGCGCAGTGCGCGATGAGCGGCTCTCTGGGGAGATCAAGCGCGTCTGGCAGACCAATCATGAGGTCTATGGCGTCGCCAAAGTCTGGCGCCTGCTCATCCGCGAGGGCCAGCGCATCGCGCGCTGCACCGTCGAGCGCTTGATGAGGCAACTGGGTTTGCGCGGCGTGACGCGCGGCAAAGCGGTGCGCACCACGCAGCCTGATCCGGCGCTTCCTTGCCCCCGCGACCATGTCAACCGGCAGTTTGTCGCCAAGCGGCCGAACCAGCTCTGGGTCTCCGACTTTACCTATGTCTCGACCTGGCAGGGCTTCGTCTACGTTGCCTTTGTGGTGGATGTGTTCGCCCGCTACATTGTCGGCTGGCGAGTCAGCCGCAGCATGCGGACCGAGTTTGTACTGGATGCGCTGGAACAGGCGCTGTGGGCGCGCCAGCCGGAGCGGGATGCGCTGATTCATCACAGCGATCGCGGCTCGCAATACGTCTCGATCCGCTATACCGAGCGACTTGCGGAGGCCGGCATCGAGCCTTCGGTCGGTAGCACGGGCGACAGCTACGACAACGCGCTGGCGGAAACCATCAACGGACTCTACAAGGCGGAGGTGATTCATCGCCGCGGCCCGTGGAAGAGCATGGAGGCGGTGGAGCTGGCGACGCTGGAGTGGGTTTCATGGTTCAATCACCAGCGTTTGCTGGCACCGCTCGGCTACATCCCGCCGGCGGAGGCGGAAGCAAACTACTACCGCAGTCTGAGCGAGCAGGCCGTACCGACCTGACTCACACAAAACAGCCTCCGCGAAACCCGGGGTGATTCACAACGCGACCTGTTTCACCCGCATGGATCGTGACCCCGAGTCCAAACCTGTCCTTGGCCGCTTGAAATAGGGAAGGCAACTCCGCCGGATAGCCTATTTCCTCATCTCCAGCTAGATCGAGGCCAATTACGTCTTTCGGCTCACCAAGGTCACTGTAGGCCTGAAGAAGTGTAGAGAGGTTGACTGCGCTATAGTCGCCACGAGTTACCGTGAGGATTAAACCTCGGCGGATACCATAGCGTTGCGCGGCCTTACCGGTTGATTCAATCAAACGTTCAAGAGCTTGGGCCGGTGAACATTTCTGTAGAGAAGCGAGGTAAAGAATACTGCTGCGGAGTTCGACGAAACGCACGTTGTTGTCCGCAAAGCCTGCAAATACCGCATGAGTAAGGCGATCAAGGTTCTCGCGCTTCCGAGGGAAGAGTCGCAGTACTTGCCAAGGCGTCAGATATTCAGCTAACGATTGGCAGGGTGATGTCCGCACCAGATCTCGCTCGAACTCGAATCCAGCTGGCAGAACGGTCTCTTCATCAGCCAGGATCTCCCGAATTGTCAGCGCTGGAATCGCGCCGTTCATGTGCACATGAAGCTCTCCGCGGTTACATAAGCCAGAGCCCTTCCTGTTTTCGTCTAACTCGTCGGCGAGGCCGGTATCACCCATTATCCCAGGTAGATCAAGTTGCCGCTGATCCAATGTTCGCCCCTCAGTTCCTTTCTATTTCCAAACTATTGGCCATACGCCTAAGCATAACATCCAAACGCTTAGCCGTAAGAATCAAACTAGGGGTTGCGGTCAGAAACATGCATTTGCCAAAGCATTCGGCTGTGTGGCGGGTACCCAGTCTATAGCTGCCTGATTTTGAATAAGGACTGATATTCTACTTCGGCCGAATTACAGACAAAAAAGCTGCCGGTCAGATCACCAGTAGGCTGCGCACAAGTCATCGGCGATGTGATCACGCGTGATCAGAACGGGTGCTCATGTCCGCCAGACCCCGCCCCTCCCATCGCAGCGAAGCAACATGCTGCTCGCCTGCGCCAGCAGCGTCGCATGTGCGCTGCCATGCATCTCAATATCGATTGATCCCTTCCTCGCCCCACTTGCGGTAAGCCCTTATTGCGACGCATGTAGTCGAGGCGGAACATGCTACATCACGATGTTACCAGTAACAGTTACGCGAAACAGCATGAAACCCCGGCAGGCCAAGCTTGCCGCTACCGCAGGAGCAGCAGTCATGAAATCCGAACCCAGCCACCGCGTCTTCGTGCTGATGGGCGTGTCCGGCAGCGGCAAGTCGGCCGTTGCCGGGGCACTGGCCCGCGAGCTCGATTGCGCCTTTCTCGACGGCGATTTTCTGCACCCGCGTGCGAACATCGTCAAAATGGCAGCCGGCCAGCCGCTGGATGACGACGACCGCGCACCGTGGCTGGCGGCGCTGAACGACGCGGCCTTTGCCATGCAGCGCACGCATGCGGTGTCGCTGATCGTCTGTTCGGCGCTGAAAAAGCGCTACCGCGACCGGCTGCGCGCAGGCAATCCGCATTTGTCTTTCATTCATCTGCAGGGCGACGCGGCGCTGATCGGCGCGCGACTGGCGGCGCGCAAGGGGCATTTCTTCAAGCCCGAGATGCTGGCCTCGCAGTTCGCCGCGCTGGAAGCACCGCAGGCGGACGAGGCCGACGTGTTCACCGTCGACATTGCCGCTCCGCTGGCCGAGGTCGTCGAACATACCCTGCTGCATATCCGCAGCCAGGCCAATCAATAAGGAGGCCAGCGATGGATACCCTCAGTCTCGTACTCACCGCAGTTGGCTCGGTCGTGCTGCTGCTGTTTCTGGTGATGAAGGCGCGCATGCATGCCTTTATCGCGCTGATGCTGGTGTCGATCGGCGCCGGCGTGTTTTCCGGCATGCCGCTGGAGAAAATTGCCGACACCATGCAAAAGGGCATGGGCGGCACGCTGGGCTTTCTGGCGATTGTCGTGGCGCTGGGCGCGATGTTCGGCAAGGTGCTGCACGAAACCGGCGCGCTGGACCAGATCGCCGTGAAGCTGCTGACCAAGTTTGGCGAGAACCGCGCGCACTACGCGCTGGGGCTGGCCGGCCTCGTGTGCGCGCTGCCACTGTTTTTCGACGTGGCCATCGTGCTCCTGATCGGCGTAGTGTTTGCGGTCGCGCGGCGCACCGGCGGCAATGTGGTGAAGCTCGCCATTCCGCTGTTCGCCGGCGTGGCCGCCGCGGCGGCGTTTCTCTTGCCCGGCCCGACACCAATGCTGCTCGCCTCGCAGATGAAGGCGGATTTCGGCTGGATGATCGCGATTGGCCTGGCCGCCGCGATTCCCGGCATGCTGCTGGCCGGCCCGCTGTACGGCCGCTTTATCAGCAAGCATGTCACGCTGAAATTGCCGGATGACATCAGCGAGCCCAGCCTGGGCCAGGGCCAGATGCCGTCGTTCGGCTTTTCGCTGGCGCTGGTGCTGTTCCCGCTGGGGCTGGTTGGGCTGAAAACCATCGCCGCGCGCTTTGTGGAAGCCGATACCAGCCTGTATCACTGGCTGCAGTTCGTCGGCCACCCGTTCACCGCGATTCTGGTCGCTTGCCTGGTGGCAATCTACGGCCTGGCGATCCGCCGTGGCATGAGCAGCGACAAGGTGATGAATGTGTGCAGCGCCGCGCTGCAGCCGGCCGGCATCATTCTGCTGGTGACTGGTGCCGGTGGCGTGTTCAAGCAGGTGCTGGTCGATTCGGGTGTCGGCCCGGCGCTGGGCAATGCGCTGATCGGCGCCGGCCTGCCGATTGCTGTCGCCTGCTTCGTGCTCGCCGCCGCGGTGCGCGTGATCCAGGGCTCGGCAACGGTCGCCTGCCTGACCACGGTGGGCCTGGTGCTGCCGGTGGTGGAAACGCTGGGCTTCTCGGGCGCGCAACTGGCGGCCTTGTCAGTCTGCATCGCCGGCGGCTCCATTGTCCTGAGCCATGTGAACGACTCGGGCTTCTGGCTGTTCGGCAAGTTCACCGGCGCGACGGAAATCCAGACGCTGAAAACCTGGACGGTGATGGAAACGATTCTGGGAACGACAGGTGCAGCGGTGGGGATGGTGGCGTTCGCGCTGCTGTGATTCACACAACACCAAAGGTATTGCGCTGCAGCCCAATAACATAAAAGGCTGCAGGGCAATACCCTTTTTCCAACCTGATTATGCCTCTCCTTCAGAAACCCTTTTTTCGTCATGCCCGCGAAGGCGGGCATCCAGAGCAACGCTTGCTTTCACACCGTCATCTGGATTCCCGCATACGCGGGAATGACAATTCTGAAGCAGAGACATAATCAGGTTTTCTAATTCAATTCCAGCTCGATGTCCGCTGTGGCGCTGCTGGTGGCCGGGGCCGACGGTTCGGCGGTACTACCAGCCAGTTCGGCCACCACCAGGCACTGGCCACGCGCGTCCTGCAGCGTCAGCGTGTAGTTGCCGGCCGTGTCGCTGAACAGCCAGACCATGCCGTCGATATCGCGCCAGCCATCACGGCCGGTCTTGCGCTGCAATTGCTGGATCAGCTCGGGGATGCGCACGGGCAGGAAAAACGCCAGCTGCAGCTGACCGGACGGCTCGGCCTGCGGCGCCCTGCCGTCAAAGAGGTAATCAAGGCGCTGCTGCAGCCCGTTCAGGTCAGCCACCCGCCCGAGTCGGCGCAAGCGGGCCTGGCATAATTTCTGTCGCAATTCTTCGGCACTGTCCATCGCTTTCCCCTGCCTGTTTGGCCCCGCACAGGCGTTTTCGCCAGCGCAACTACTCATCAACACGGGACCGGCGCACAAAGTTTCCGCATGCGCGGCTAGAGCGTCAATCTTCCTGTAACACACTTCACAGCAATGCCACACCGGGCGGGGGCGACAGCCGGGCAAGATTGCGCTTGCCTTTTTGGAGTCTACCCCTATAATGGCGCTCCGTCCTGACGCCAGAACACCGGCAGACTGTGACAGCGCCGTTGTAGCTCAGGGGTAGAGCACTCCCTTGGTAAGGGAGAGGTCGCGGGTTCAATTCCCGCCAACGGCTCCAGAATCTGCAAACGCCCGGCCGCCGCAATGGCGCCGGGCGTTTTTTATTGCGGGCCTTTCCCCAAACCATTGAACCACAGAGACACAATAGGCACAGGTGTCTCTGCGCTTGATTCGGGTTTCCTATTGATCCGGCCCTCAGCAGTTTGAATTTCTGCAGGAGCGAGCTTGCTCGCGAAGCCTTGCTGATCGCGAGCAAGCTCGCTCCTACGACTGAGAACATCAGAGGGCCGGATCAATAATTAGCAAGACTCTTCAGCTTTCTTGCCGTCATTCCGGCGAAGGCCGGAATCCAGAAGGGTTAACAAAACGTTTGCAGTCTGGATGCCGGCCTGGACCGCAGATACCGTCTTGCCACTCATCTTGCAACTGCATAATCAGCCTGATACGGCTGACGCGTTTTAAGGACGCCAAAACACAAATGCACCAGCTTGCGCATCGCGGCACCCAGTGCCGACATCTTGCATTTGCCGCGCGCCAGCAGCCGCTCGTACTGCGCCTTCACATGTGGGTTGTAGCGCTTGGCCGTGATCGCCGCCATGTACAACATGGCCCGTATCCTCGCCGGGCCGGCTTTCGACAGGCGCGCACGCCCGAAGAGCGAACTGCCCGACTGCCGTTCCA
>NZ_ATZJ01000057.1 GCF_000428145.1 Chitinilyticum litopenaei DSM 21440
GAAGCTGCGCTGGGCTTTGCCATGCTGGCCTACAACCTGATGAGCCTGTTTCGGCAGGCCGTGCTGCGCTCCCGGGTTCAGCACACGCTGTCGACGCTGCATGGGCTGGTGCTGGCGATTGGCGGCGCGTGGGGTCAGGGCAGCAAGCAGAACCACCTGATGCTATCGATTCCCCGCCGCAAACGCGCCTGGTTCTCCGGACTTTGGGCCAATGCTTCGGCTCCGCCGGTTGTCCAAGGACTGCGAAGTGGCTAATGGACAATCTGGGTTCAACGAAGCAGGGACAGCTAAAGCATGGCGAACCGGGCCCACTCATGAAAGCAGATGCTGACTGCGGTTTTCTCTGCGCCTCTATGTCTCTATGGTGGATGCGGTGTTAGCGCACGTTTCTTCCAGTCATAACGGGGCAAGGCCAGGTCAGCGGTTCAGGATGTACTTGCGCACCGCCGCATTGTGCTCGTCAAGCGTATTGGAAAACTGCGAGCTGCCATCGCCGCGCGCGACAAAGTAGAACGCCTTCGTCTGTGCCGGCTCCGTGGCAGCGGCCAGTGCCGCGTCGCCAACCATGGCAATCGGTGTCGGCGGCAGGCCGGCGCGGGTGTAGGTGTTCCACGGTGTATCAGTCTGCAGGTGGATCTTCTTCAGGTCACCGTCAAACGCTTCGCCGACGCCATAAATCACGCTGGGGTCAGTCTGCAGGCGCATGCCCGTCTTCAGCCGGTTGATAAAGACGCCGGCGATCAGCGGCCGGTCCTCGGCCTTGCCGGTTTCCTTCTCGATCAGCGAGGCCAGAATCAGCGCTTCCTGCGGATTTTTCAGCGGCAGGCCCGGCACGCGCGCCGCCCAGGCGGCATCCAGCCGCTCCTGCAGCAGCGCGTGTGCGCGGCGCAGCAATTCGAGTGTCGAGCTGCCCTTGTCAACCTGATAGGTATCGGGGAAGAACTGCCCTTCCAGGCTGGGCGCATCGATATTCAGCGCCCTGGCAATGTCGGCATCGCTCATGCCGCGAATGTCGGACTTGAGTTGCGCATTGCCTTCCAGCTGGCGCCGGATGTCGCGCCAGTGGCGCCCCTCGATGATGGCCACGCGCACCATGCTGGTGTCGCCCTTGCCGATTTTCTCCAGCAGCTCCAAGGGGCTTGGCGCCAGCGACAGGTGATAGCTGCCGGCCTTGAGGCTGCCCGCCTGGCCGGTGATGCGCGCGAGCAGGATGAAGAGATCCGGCGAATCGATCACCTGCTGCTCCTGCAGCTGGCCGGCGACCTGCTTCAGCGTTCCCGGCTTCAGCACGAAGTCTTTGGGTACGGCAATCATCAGCGGCTTGTTCGCCCAGGCATAAAACGCCGCGCTGCCGCCAACCACGGCCAGCAGCAGGAGCACCAGCACGATGGCCATCAGCCGGCTCAGGGGGTGAACTCGCCGCCCTACCACAACAGACTTGCTCTTGCTTGATGCGGAAGATTTCCGGCTGGCCATGCTTTGCAAAACCTCGAATCTGAACAGCCGCACAGTATAGCCGCCTGCCTTCTTGATCATTCGGCTGTGAAGAAAAATATCTGCGCAGGCACTGATCGTTTTCAGGATGCACGCCAGCCCCGACGATGGATCAATTCAACAGTAAGCAGGTGCAATCAAGGCGCCGCCTCAAGCCCCGTTCCGGCTTGCCGGTAATTACCCATCATCGCCTGCAGCGTAACAAGCAGCCGCTCTCGCAGGGACACTGGTTCAAGCACCGTCACATTCTCGCCCATCGCCAGCAGCCACCAGAACAAGCGGGAATCATCGCTGACCGTTGCCGTGAGCAGCTGCGCACCCGCCCCATCCTCCCGGATCACCATATCATCCGACAGTGGCTGATCGATCAAATGCTGACTGGCATAGGTTTCAATCCGCAGCTTCAGCACAATCGGCTCGCCATGCACATAGCGGAAAGCCCCGCCAGCAAGGTAATCCTTCAAATCAAACTCGCGCGGGTAGCTGAACGGCTCATCCAGCTCATCCACCGTAATAAAGCGATCAATGCGCAGATGGCAGTCATTGTCATAACCATCGTAGCGCGCAATCAGATAGTAAATGCTGTCCACCTCGGCGATGCCCAGCGGCATCAGGCGTTTGGCTTCTTGCACTGCCTGATCGCGTTTTTTATAGCAGGCCAGCAACCAGTGCTCATCAAGCAGTGCACTGATGATGGTCTGCATCAGCGCAGGCTCGATGACTGGTGGCGGCAATAGCGCCTGTGCGGACTGCACCTTTTGAAACCAGGAGCGCTCCCGCTGCAAATCAGGCCGCCCCAGCGTTTTTTCCGCTTCAAGCATGGCAGGCTGCAAGCTTTGATACAGGCTGGCTGGCAACCAGTGGCGTAGACGCTGGTTAACCAGTACGTGCAAGAAAGCCTCATGACTGCTCATAGGCTGGCTGCGCTGCACTCCTCGCACACGCCACCAGCGCCGCCCACCACCCTGCTCATCGCACACCACCAGCGCTTGCGCCAGCAGCTCCTCCAAATCGCGCTGGATAGTCTTGTAGCTGACCGGAATGTCCTGCTGCGCTACCCACGCCTTCAAGCGAGCCGGGCTGCAACCGGGATCGCCCCCGTCCTTGACCGGCAGAAAATCCAGCAGCGCTTGCTGGCGCGCCACGATATCGACCGTACGGTTCATTGGCATGGGTTTACTCCGGTCAGCGGCCTATTTCACCATTCCGAGCGGCAACACCCTCAGGCGAAAGAGAGCTCATTCGGTCCAGAAAGTAAGCTTTGAACAACCTTCTGTCCTTGCTGATAGTCGAAATAGGAGCTGGACGGGTGGTAAATCCAGCCCGCAGATACCGAGCCATCCTCGCCCGCCCGATAAAGCCTGATTTCCTGCAACGGATCACCAGAAGATGCGGCACGGTCATTTTCTCGCGAAATGCTCGCCCCTGCCGGCATGTTCTGCCACAAGGTTTTGCCAAGCACCAGCATATGTGTTGGCGCAAGTTGCTTGATTACTTCGTGGAATGCTTCGGCGGAATCCTGCCAACTTTCGGCATCCGGGCGCATACGCGCAGAACTCCCGACAATGCGCTGAATGTAATTGTAGAAAGCCACTTCCTGCCAAAACTGCTGGCAAGCTTGTATGGAAAGCCCTCTACCGCCAAGAGTGCGTGCAACCACAGTCCAGAAGCGATGTTGAACAGACCCATTGACGTAGTTTTCCGTCACTTCCTGGGTGAAGTCGCAAGCTGCATCCAGATTGCCATAATGGGATTCGCCCAGAATCAGCCAACGCACCTCTTTCGTGCCATATGCCTCCCCTATCCATGGGTGGAAACGGACTTGGCTCGACCAATGAATATCCATAGCCATCAAAACATCCTCGCGCACAGATTAAAAGTCAGAAATTCACCAAAAACCCCCAATAAACCTTACAGAAGCCAACGCAAAAACACAAGCAACCATCCGCATGACACCCACGGCCCGCCCGCAAAAAAGACATTAAATGTCCATCAATACCTCCATCATTACACCGACATGCACTTTGGAGGGGTTGCCATGCTTCACTTGCTTGATGACGAAATCGCTTCGGCCGGCCCAGTCCTGCCATTGCTGCGTCTGTGGGCTTTGCGGATGCTGGTTTTGCTGGATGGCCATCAGATGTTTCTCGGACAAGACAGCGTGCGTCAGACTCGGCTTGCGTCCAGAATCGGCTTTGATTACCCATCCGGGCCAAGCGATGAGATTGCCTATACCCGCCACGAGGCACTCAAGGCACTGCGGCAATATCATGCCGAAGCCGAAGCCGAGCATCTGACCTGTCTTCATGCCTGGCCCGTAACACTGGACACAAACCTGACCATGCTGGCGGAACTGGCAGGCCTCACCCATGCCGAACGATTAATCTTGGGCTTTACCATTTGTCTGCATACCGAAGAAGTGCTTGACGAGGCGGGCGACTGCCTGGGTTCGCTCAATAGCAGCAAGCTGATCCCTGTGCTGGCCGATACGCTGGGCTTGCCAACCAAATCCGTCGCCGCCGCGTTGCGCCAGGATGGCAAACTGGCGCGTACCGGGTTGGTCAGCATTGACCACAACAGCTGCACGATGCTGCGCGGAAAACTGGATTTGCTGTCCAGAGCCTTTGCCGATCAAGCACTCACCCCGGATGTGCAATTGGTTGATCTCTTGCGGGGCATGGTCAATTCGTCGCCCACCCCCGTACTGACGCTGGCCGATTATCCGTTTCTGGATAAAGAATTGTCCCTGCTGCTTCCCTATCTGCGGCAGGTTCTTGCTCAAGGACGCCCGGGAGCAAACATCTTTCTGCACGGTTGCCCAGGCACCGGAAAAAGCGAACTGGTGCGCGCAATCGCGAATCACCTGAACGCAGCGCTCTACGAAATAAGCTGCGACAACGACGAAGGCGACCCGGTCGATGCCGAATCTCGTTTGCGCGCCTATCGTTGTGCGCAGGGATTTTTTGGTCGGCATGCGCTGCTGCTGTTTGATGAGGTTGAAGATGTGTTCAATGACCGGAAGCAGGAAAAAAGTACCGCACAAACCCGCAAGGCGTGGATGAACCGGATGCTGGAATCCAACCGCATTCCCACCTTCTGGGTATCAAACAGCATTCATGGCCTTGATCCGGCATTTTTGCGCCGTTTCGACCTGATTATCGAGCTGGATGCGCCACCGAAAGCGTACCGCCGTGAGTTGATTAGCCGCCAAGCAGGACAATGGCTGGATGCCGACGCCATTGGCCGGCTGGCCGAATCCGCCGATCTCAGCCCGGCAATTCTGCAGCGCTGCACTTCGGTCGTAGCGAGCATTGCCAATGAGGAGGATGCCATGCCTGCGGCGCAGGCACTGGAAATGCTGGTGCACAACACGCTGAAGGCACAGCGCTGTGTGCCACCATCACTACCCGGCAAGAAAGTCACGCCACCGGTTTACGATCCGCGCTTTATCTGCGCCGATGCAGATCTGGCTGCGCTGGCCGAGCAGCTGCAAGTCCGCCCCGCAGCGCGCCTGTGCCTGTACGGGCCGCCCGGCACTGGCAAAACGGCCTTTGGCCGCTGGCTGGCCAGCGAACTGGATCGCCCACTGCTGGTCAAGCGTGGATCCGATCTGCTGTCGAAATGGCTCGGCGGCACCGAGCAGCTGATTGCCGAGGCCTTCCGCGAGGCCGAAGAAAACAATGCCGTGCTGCTGATCGATGAGGTGGACAGTTTTCTGCAAGACCGTCGCCGCGCGCAGCACAGCTGGGAGGTCACCCAGGTCAACGAATTGCTGACACAGCTGGAGAGTTATGAAGGCCTACTGATTGCCTCAACCAATCTGATGGACGATCTGGATACCGCCGCCATGCGACGCTTTGATCTGAAGGTACGCTTTGACTACCTGCAACATCTGCAAGCGGCGGAGCTGCTGCGGCGCTACTGCGTTACACTTGGGCTGGACTCTCCGGGCGAAGCCGAACTACGGCAGTTGGCACGATTGCGCACGCTGACGCCGGGCGATTTTGCCGTCGCATTCCGCCAATCCCGTTTCGCCCCGCTGGCCAGCTCTGCCGGCTTGCTGGCGGCGCTGGAACGCGAATGCCGCCACAAGGAAACCCAGCCCAGGGGGATCGGCTTTATTGAATAACTTCGCAATGTATACAACCAAAGGCCTTGATAAATAAGGCCAACAGCAATGTACCCAGCGATTTCACAATCACCAAATTCAACAATCAAGGCTGCAGACCGCTGCCAGGCTGTCCGGAAATGGGTCGGAACGGGCTACGCCTTTCCGACCCAACACCCCGTCGATGCCAGCGTCACTGCTGCTTTAACTGCTGGCGTTTGATCTCGAAGAAGCGTTTGACGTTGTCCAGCTCGCGCGTGCGGTACATGCGCGGCAGACTGTGCAGGATGGTCTTGCCGTAGGGCTTATCGACCAGGCGATTGTCGGCAATCATCAGGATGCCGGTATCGAATTCGTCACGGATCAACCGCCCCGCGCCCTGCTTGAGCGTGATCGTGGCGTGCGGCAGCTGCAGGTCCATGAAGGCGCTGCGCCCGCTGGCGTTCACCTTATCGATGCGTGCGGAGAGCACCGGGTCGCCCGGGCTGGCAAAGGGCAGCTTGTCGATGACGACCAGCGACAATTGCTCGCCCTTCACGTCGATGCCTTCCCAGAAGGTCTGGCTGGCAACCAGAATAGCGTTCGGCGAGCGGCGGAAGTTGTCCAGCAATTCGGTACGCGAGCCGGTGCCCTGCAGCAGCAGCGGCCAATCCAGCCCGGCTTCCTTCAGTTTTTCGCCGATGATCTCGTGCGCCTCGCGCATGGCGCGCAAGGAGGTAAACAGCAGAAAGGCGTGGCCTTGCGTCGTTTGCAGCAAGGGCCAGGCACGATCCATCACCTTTTGCGTAAAGCCCGGCGAATTGGGCTCGGGCATGTCGCGCGGCACGTACAGCACCGCCTGCTGCTTGTAATCGAAGGGGCTGTCCCAGCATTCCTCGCGCGCGTCCCACAGGCCCAGCTCGTGCTTGAAATGCTCGAACTTGCCGTTCACCGCCAGCGTGGCAGACGCAAAAATCCACGCACGCGGGTTGAAACGGATCTGCTTGCTGAACAATTCGGCGATGTTCAGCGGCGTGGCGTGCAGCATGAAGCCGTGGGTGGATACATCAATCCAGTGCACATAATCGTCACGGTCGGATTTCTGCCAGTTGCGGATCAGCTGCAGTTGCTCGAACGCGCGTTCCTGGCATTTCTGCAAGCTTTCCGCACGCTCGGCCTGTTTCGCGAGCAGCTCATGCAGCGTCTCCAGCTTGCCCAGCACCTCGTCCAGCCCCGCCGCAAAGCCCTCGACCTGATCAAGCTGGTGCTGCGGCAGGCGGTTGCTTTCCTTGAAAACGAGGCGCAGATCGCGCACGGCCTTTTCCAGATCTTCAGAAGCACTGGGCAGCGCGACAAAATCCTTGGCAACGACAATCGCCTCGGCACGCGCATCGCGCGCCAGCTCGACGATCTGGCCGGAGCCGAGCGACTCGCCGAAAAACAGGCTGGCGATTTCCGGCAGCTGGTGCGCCTCGTCGAAAATGATGGTGTTGCACGCCGGCAGCAGTTCGCCGGCGCCCTCGTCCTTCAGCCAGACGTCGGCGAAAAACAGATGGTGGTTCACCACCACCACGTCGGCTTCCTGCGCTTCCTTGCGCGCCTTCAGCACGAAGCATTCGCCGTGGTTGGGACAATCCTGCCCAAGGCAATTGTCGCGTGTGCTGGTGACCTGCATCCAGATCGTCGACGTTTCATCGACACCGGGGCAGCCGGCCTTGTCGCCGCTGGTGGAAATCTTGGCGTAGCGCTTGATCTTCTGCAGGTCGACCGCGTCTTCGCGGCGCAGGAAACGCCCTTCGGTTTCCGCGCGCGCCAGATGGTAGTGGCAGATGTAGTTGCTGCGCCCCTTGAGCAGCGCAATCGTCACCGGCACGCGCAGCAAGTCGCGCACCGCCGGCAGGTCGCGGGCAAACAGCTGATCCTGCAGGGTTTTCGTGCCGGTCGAGACGATCACCTTGTCGCCCGACATCAGCGCGGGCACCAGATAGGCAAAGGTCTTGCCGGTGCCGGTGCCGGCCTCGGCGATCAGCTGGCCGCGCTCAGAAATCGTTTCCGCCACGGCCTTGGCCATTTCCAGCTGCGGTGTGCGCAGCTTGTAGCCGGGAAAGGCATCGGCAAAGGGGCCGTTGTCGGCAAAAATCTCGTCCAGCGTCATGAGGGGCACCTGAAAATCAGCCGCGATTGTAGCAAGCCGGCTCTGAAAAAGCCGCGCAGCAACGCGTGCCCAGGCGCACACCAGCCCAGCCACAACAAACCCCAAGCTGTATAGGCCGAAAGCCCAATCCCTACATTGGCTACGGACTTATACCCAGGCAATCAATCTGCTTGAGCGGCGTCCAGCCCCGAAGGCCTGCACGCACAATACTGACGAAAAAAGAAAGCATGTTACGATGCCGCTTTACGCCCGTCTTCGAGTCAATCTTGCCCAACTGGTTTCGCAACATCATCCTGCCCTTGCTGCATGGCCTCTTGATTTTCTTTGGTCTGCTGCTGGCCTGGTGGGCGATTTCCATGTCCATCTTTGTGCTGGGCATGGGCTTCATGGCCTATGCAGAGATGCCGGCCTGGTATGGCCCCCTCCTGCAATTCTGCGTACTGGCGTTGTGGCTGGTGTCTGCGGTGTGCTGGCTGATCGCGTTATGCAAATTGCGCCGGCGCTGGTTCATCTTCGCCGCCCTGGCCTTTGCCGGTGGCTGGGCGTGCATGCTGCTGATTGGTTCTTTGGCGCCTGAACTCTTCCCGGAACAATTCTCGCGCACTGCCCCCCCCTCCGGAAGAGCCCGCTTTGCCAGGCCAGTAAGCCCTGCCCCCCCCCCAATCCGCGCCAGTGGGTGTTCAGCATGACGACGGGGAGTGCTATAACCAACGGGGGCGGATGTCCTGCCCTCCCAACCGCAAGGAGCTTCACATGTTTGGCAAACTCGCAGCAGATGCCCTGGGCCTGAGTGATATCGGTTCGGTGATTGGCCCGACTGACTTTGACAAGGTCGATGCCGATGATTACGTGATGCACGAGGACAACGAAAAGATCTTTTTCCTCATCAAATCCAAGACCGATGAATACTGCTTTACCAACCGGGCGCTGATCCACCTCGATGGCACCAGCGCGGTAAGCAAGAAGCGCATGCTGTACCGCTACAGCTACCATGCCAATCCGGTCAGCGACGTGAAACTGGAAACCGCCGGCACGGTGGATATGGATGTGGAAATCAAGTTCGTGCTGGGTGATGCCCGCTTCTCCATCGATGTGCACAAAAAGCATCTGGAAGAACTGAAGGATCTCTACAAATCGCTGATCCGCATCGGTGAAATCCAGCAGGACAACGCGATTGCCTACGAACAGGCGCGCGCCAGCGTGCAGCTGGCGGCCACCACACTGGGGCGCGGACAAGTCGGCGGTGCGCCGGTCGAGGCCTTTGACCAGCTCAACCAGAGCGCGTTTGCCTGGCTGCGTGAAAGTCACCAGAAGTATGTGCCCAAGGATTTTGGCGCGGTCTTCCAGCGCTACATTGCCAACTGAGGCACCAGCTGAGACGTGCAGGGCGGGGCGCTCGCGGGCGCCCCGCCCTGCACACATACCCTGTACGGCATATCGGTACAGCCAATGATTGCCAAAGGCGTCATGAGCATACCCATCAGAATATTGCCGACGGGCTTGCTGCGGCCCGCCGGTTTTCCAGGGGCTGGTGCTGATGAGCGCGCTTGAGCGCTGGCTGGCGCAGCATTGCCCCGACCGCGACTTGCGCACGCTGGTGCACGACTATCTGCTCGCCCGGCAGGCGTGCTGCGCACAGCAAAGCCTCGCCGTGCAGCTTGGCGAGCTGGCCGGCCGACTGGACTGCGCGGCAGAACGGGGCGGCTGGCGGGATGGCAACCCCTCGGGCTGGACACATGCGATCAGCCACGCAACGCTGCTGGCCGAACTGCGCCGCCTGCAGGCGCTGGCCGAGCACGGCGCATGACGCGGGCACCTTCCGGTCATACCCGCCCTGATCGCCCCGACTCCTCGGCAATGCCGGCAGCAAGTGCGATAAGCCGCATCCTGATTAGAAACCCTTTTCAGCAAACCATAAAAACCGATTGAACTACAGAGACACAGAGGGCACAGAGGAAGCAAACCCCTGAGAAATGCCGATGACGTTTCCCGATTTTCTCTGTGTCGCTGTGGTTGCTTTGGGTTTCCTGATTATGTCTTTCCTTCAGGAAGCAAGGTTTTCAGCGCCTGCGGCGCGGTGTTTTGATGCCGGGGGTGCCCGGCGGCACGTCGGGGGGCTTGTCTTGCCAAGCCCCCCGACACCCCCAAGGCGCGCCCGGTCAGCCGCCCCGCTGCGCGGGGTGCCTTGCGATGCTCGTTTTTCCGGGGGCGCGGGACAACTCGGCCCTGCGGGCCTCAAACACGTCCCGCGCCTGATCCTCCCCCTGCGGGGAAACCTGCGCTTCTCAGCGGCTTTCAGGGCAGAGCGTGCTAATCAGCGCCTTTGTTGCTCAGGCTTCCTGAAGCAGATACATAATCAGGTTGGGTTTTGCTGAGAAGTCTTGCTCTTCAGGTTTACGGAAATGCCGAATGGGGCTTTGCCGAGCCAGCGACCAAATCTGCCCACGGCTTGAGTTTGCGAAGCCGCAAACCGCGCAAACGGGCACAGTGAACAAAACAACAACAGAAGACGGCCGCGCCCGGGGCCATGATATGCCTGTGTCCTGCCGCCCTGCCCCACAATGCCGCCCTCCCTTTCCTGCCCCGCCACCCCGACTCCGATGGACCAGCCTGTGCCCGCAACGCCGGTTTCTGCCTCCCGCTTTCTTGCCCTGCAACTGCTGCTCGCGGCCCTGATGCTGCTTTCCTGCGTGAATGCGCCATGGCCGCGCGAGCTCTTCCTGCAGCACAGCCTCACCGTCATGTTTCTCGCCGGCTGGAGGCTGCTGCAGCGGCGCTGGCCGCTGTCGGCCGCCAGTACGCTGCTGATCGCGCTCTTTCTGCTGCTGCACATCTTCGGCGCGCGCTGGCTGTATTCGAATGTGCCCTATGACCGCTGGCTGCAGGCCTGCTGCGCCACGGACACCCGGCAGCTCTTCGGCTGGTCGCGCAATCATTACGACCGGCTGGTGCATCTGGTCTACGGCCTGTGCTTCACGCTGCCGCTGGCCGAGCTGGTGGCGCGACGCGGACTGGCGCGCGGGCTGTGCTGGCTGCTGGCCGTCTTGCTGATCGTCGCCAGCAGCGTGCTGTACGAATGGTTCGAGTGGGGGGTGTCGCTGGTGCTGGGCGCGGCCGATGCCGAGGGTTACAACGGCCAGCAGGGCGATATGTGGGATGCGCACAAGGACATGCTGCTGGCCACGCTGGGCGCACTGGCCTGCCCCTGGCTCTGGCGCAAGGCCCCGCTGGCGCCAGCCATACGGGAAAGACCGTAGCCGCACACCACGCCCATAAAAACCTGCCGATTCAGCATCTTGGCGCGCACGCAAGGCCGGGCATGACAAGGGCATTCGGGGGGCGTACCGACACTTGACCTGGGGCAAATTCTTACGCCGCCGCCGGGGGTAGCGTGAACGCCATCGACCGGCAACGGTTTTCCCCGCATGGAGTTCTGCAATGAGTACATCCGCCTTTTTCATTCCCTGTGTCAACCTGATGGGCGCCGGCTGTCTGGCCGACGCGGTCAAGACCATCCAGTCCTACGGCTTCAGGAAGGCCCTGATCGTCACCGACCAGCCGCTGGTGCAGATCGGCATTGTCAAGACCGTCACCGATCGGCTGGCTGCCGCTGGCGTTGGCGCGGTTGTCTTTGACGGCGTACAGCCGAACCCGACCACCGGCAACGTCGCCGATGGCCTGAAGCTGCTGAACGATAACGGCTGCGACTTCGTGATTTCGCTCGGCGGCGGCTCGCCGCACGATTGCGCCAAGGGCATCGCGCTCGTCGCCGTCAACGGCGGCAGCATCAAGGATTACGAAGGCGTCGACCAATCGGCCAAACCGCAGCTGCCACTGGTGGCCATCAACACCACCGCCGGCACCGCCAGCGAAATGACCCGCTTCTGCATCATCACCGATGAAAGCCGCCACGTGAAAATGGCCATCGTCGACAAGCACACCACGCCGATTCTCTCGGTGAACGACCCGGAACTGATGCTGCTGAAGCCGGCCGGCCTGACTGCCGCCACCGGCATGGACGCCCTCACCCACGCCGTCGAAGCCTATGTTTCGACCATTGCCACGCCGATCACCGACGCCTGCGCCCTGAAGGCCGTGGAAATCATCAGCCAGTGGCTGCGCACCGCCGTAGCCGACGGCAAGAACATCGAAGCCCGCGAACAGATGGCCTATGCCCAGTTCCTCGCCGGCATGGCCTTCAACAACGCTTCGCTCGGCTATGTGCACGCGATGGCGCACCAGCTCGGCGGCTTCTACGACCTGCCGCACGGTGTGTGCAACGCCATCCTGCTGCCGCACGTGCAGGCCTACAACAAGCAGGTGGCCGCCAAGCGCCTGGGCGACGTGGCCCGCGCCATGGGCGAGAAGGTTGATGGCCTGAGCGATGATGCCGCCGCCGACGTCTGCCTGGCCGCCATCCGCAAGCTGTCGGCCGACATCGGCATTCCGTCTGGCGTGGCGCAACTGGGCGCCAAGGCCGAAGACATCCCGACGCTGACCGCCAATGCACTGAAGGATGCCTGCGGCTTCACCAACCCGAAGCAGGCGACTGCCGAGGAAATCAGCGCCATCTTTGCCGCCGCGCTGTAATCCCCTCCCGCAGCAACACCATGGGTATAGATCCACAACCTTTTGCATAAAAAGGCTACAGGCCTATAGATCATGATGTATCTTCAAATCCGCCATGTAGATGGCCATTAGGCGGCCAGCATGGCGGATGCTGCGGCAGGCGCTATGGTGAAAGTCCATGTTCCGCACGGAGTACCGCCATGCTCAAGACGACCCTGACCAGCGCTGCGGCGCTCCTGCTGCTTGCCGCCTGCAGCCTGCCCCAGCAATCCGGCAAGCACGGCAAAGCCGGCATGGCCATGGCTACGCTGCAATCCGCCTCCGGGCAGAATGTGGCCGGCAAGGTCATGCTGCACGAGAAAGACGGCCACCTGATGCTGCATGTGATGGCCAGCGGCCTGAAACCCGGCGCCGAACACGGTTTTCATATCCATGACAAGGGCGATTGCAGCAAGGCCGACTTCACCAGCGCCGGTGGCCACTTCAATCCAGACAATCAGCCACATGGCGGCCACGACCATGGCGGCGCAAAACATGCCGGCGATCTGCCGAATGTCCGCGCCGATGCCAGCGGCCGCGTGGACCAGCACCTGATGGCGCACGGCCTTGCCCTGCAGGGCGACAAGGGCGTTCTGGGGCGCGCCGTGGTGATTCACGCCAATCCGGATGATTACCACAGCCAGCCGGCCGGCAATGCCGGCGCACGCATCGCCTGCGGGGTCATTGTCGCGCACGGCATGTAGCCGGCCCCGCGCCGGAGCAGCTGCTGCTCCGGCTATCTTTCGGCTGTCGGCTGGGTAAAGCGGAGCCCCGGCTGCACGCGCGTTCGGGCGGCGCGCAACAAGGACGTCAAGGCGCCGCGAAACGGCCGCCAGCACCCGTGCAGGCTCGAAGGACCGCCTGGTGGATGATCCGGGTTAAACCTTGAACTGCATCACGCCGCCATGCAGCTCCAGCACCAGCTGCTTGAGCGTGCGCACCGATTGCGCGGTAAACGACACCTCGCGCGCATTGTTTTCCGCCATCGCCGAGATGCTCTCGACATTGCGGGCAATATGCTGGGTGGCGCGGCTTTGCTCGCTGGTGGCCGTGGCGATTTCCTGCACCAGCGGCGACACGCCGGCGGAATGGCCATCGAGGCGCTCGACCACCTCGTCGGCCTGTTGCGCCAGCTGCGCTCCCTGCCGGGCGCGAGTGCTGACGGCTTCGATCTGCTGCACCACCTGCTGCGTATCCTGCTGGATCTGGCCGATCATGGTGTTGATCTGCTGCGTGGACTGCCCGGTACGCTCGGCGAGCTTGCGCACCTCGTCGGCCACCACGGCAAAGCCACGGCCGCTCTCCCCGGCGCGCGCGGCCTCAATGGCGGCATTCAGCGCGAGCAGATTGGTTTGCTCGGCAATTTCGCGAATCACGCTGACGATGTCGGAAATCTGCCGCGAACGCTGGCCCATGCCGTAGACGGCCTCGGCCGAGCGGTCGATTTCGCTGGCGATCTGATGCATTTCCCCGGCAGCCTCTTTCACCGCCTGCCGGCCGCTGGCAGCCAGATCGCGCAGTTCGCGCGTCACCCCGGCAGTGTCGCTGACATTGGCCGCCACCTGGTCGATGCTGGCGCTGATCTGCTCGATGGCGGCCGATACCGATGCGGATGCCTGGTGCTGGGCCACCGAGCTGTGCTCGACGGCCTGCGAGGAGCTGACCAGTTGCTCGGTGGTATGCGAAACCTGGCGTGCGGCATCGCCGACACTCATCAGCAACTGCTGCAGCCGGGCAATCAGCGCATTGAAGGTGGTCGCCATCTCCGCCAGCTCACGGTTACTGCGGATTTCCACGCGCTGCGTCAGATCACCGGTTTCGGCAATCCGCAGCATGGCGTGGCGCATGCCATCCAGCGGCGTGGTGATGCTGCGGGTAATCACCAGCGCTGCGCCCAGCAGGATGATGGCGCCGAGCAGCACCGCACCACCCAGCCACAGCGCGCGCTGCAGGAAAATCGCATCAAGGTCGTCGATGTAAATGCCCGATGCAATCACCCAGCCCCAGGGCTCATACAGCTTGGCGGTGGCGATTTTTAGCACCGGCTGCTTGTCGCCGGGCTTGGGCCAGAGATAGCTGACATAGCGCGTCTGCCCGCTTTGCGCGGCAGCGACCAGTTCGACCACGATGCGCGTACCGCGGGCATCCTTCAGATCGCGCAAATCCTTGCCGTTGAGTTCCGGTTTCAGCGGGTGCAGCACCATGCGCGACTGCGGGTCATAAATGCTGAAATAGTTGTCGCCGTCGTAGCGCAAATCCTTCAGCGCCGCCTTGGCCCGGGCTTGCGCCTCCTGCTGGCTGAGCGCCCCGCTTTGCGCGAGTTTGCCGTAATGCTCGATGACACTTGCCCCCAGTTCGATCAGGTTCAGCGTCTTGGCCTGGCGATCCTCCAGCATCGACTGCCGGCTGGCCAGCAGCATGATGATGCCGATGCCCATGACGCCGATCAGGGCCAGGGCCGTGAGAGCCCAGAGTTTGTGTTTGATGCGCAGTGGTGATGCCATGGATGCTCCTGAACTGCATGTGCAGCACCCGGCATTTTAGCTGTCAAAAAAAGAAAGTCTTGTGAACAGGGATTATTTTCAAATAACTCATTGAAACTTGCGCAACACCACCAAGACAAGGAAATGCGCAGAGCGAGGCCTGCGGCAAGCAGGTATTGCGCCAGACCAGACAACAAAAAAGGCCTTGGCGCGAAGTGCGCAAGGCCTTGATCTGGTGGTGCGCCAGCCTGAATCGAATTTCATTCCACAACCCGCATTTTTGCTGAATTCACCAAATTTATAATGAAAAATGGGGGCATAAATGGGGGCAAATTTGACCTTCGGTATCCCTGTGCGATTCGCCCCCCTTCTCTCTCGCACACCGCCCGAAGAAGCTGCCATTACCCACACGGCATATTCTGCTGCTACATTGTCGCAGCAAGGAAAAGCCTTGGTGCAAACCGGAACTTCCTGACAACAGTTCGCTTTGCCGACCCTCTCGGCTCGATGGTCAACCGACGAATCGTTGTACGCTCAAAAGGAGTGGAAACCGTGGATACCGGAGTGGATACCACCCTCGAAAGCACTGGAAACCGTGGAAACTTCGCTGGAAACAATCGCTCAGAGACGCTGGAAACTGTGGCAACCACGGTGGTAACCGCTGCTTTGGAAGCCGCAGCCCGGATACACCGAAAGTCCTGTTAACTGCGCTGTTAACCTTGCTGCTGTTAACAGGTTCGCGCACTAACTTCGGCACTAACCACTCTGCCACTAACCAAGGTTTCGCTGAAACCTTGCCAGCAACCATGCCACTGAAACCATGCATACCTCGCTGAATATCGCTTCTTGGCGTAACAGGTCAGCACCAGTCACACAGGACGGTAACTACCGGAAAGCAGGTGAAACACCGTCGTGCCGGCAGTTCCACAGCTTCGCACTGCCTCGCGCGCACGCGCGTAGGGGGTGCGAACCGGGTGCGTACTTATTGCCTTCGCATTCAGCGCCAACCCTTGGCAATGCTAGGGTTGAGCTTGGTTTGCAGTGAATTTGCTGCGCACGATCCACTTCGCACTGCGTACCAGTCGAAATCACCATCAGCGCCTCGCGCGCGTAGAGGGTGGTAACCATCGTGGCAACCGCAGCTCTGGAAAGCATGGGTAACCCTGTTAACCCGGCAATCAGCCTGGCCGCCATTAACCTGCCGGAACGCCGATTCCCTACTGAAACCGGGTAGACGGCAGCCACGACAGGTGCCTGAAGGCTATTTCCTCATTCCGTCGCCGCCGGTGATGCCCGGCGCCAATACGCACAAAGCGGTAATCGAGAAGCCGGTGAACAGGCCTACTGTACTTTCAAGGTCGCCGGCGCAAAAAATCCGGGATGGTGAACGGCCCGGCAGCTGCGGCCTGTCTGGCGCGCTCGGCGGGGGCGTAAATCTCGATTTCCGGCAGGCCATCCGCGCCATCGCGGTTCAGCTCGGCAAGCTCGGCCTCTCGCTGGATGCGGTAGAGGTCGTTCCAGCGTTTGACGCGCTGCCGCCAGACATACAAGACCAAACCCAACGCGAGGATGCAACAGATATACAGGGTGTTTTCCATACTCTCACCGGAAAAACGAACATTTTCGCTGACCACCATAGCAGCCTTGCGGTGCGAGGTGATGCGTGGATGAAAGCGTCAGACCCTGACGCTCCGCGTATCGGGCTGCACGACGGATGATACTGTTTAACGCCGCATGGGCAGGTTGCGCTTGTCGGGGGTGATGGTGCGCAGCCTGCGTTGCTGGATAATGTCACGCACCGTCCACGGCAGGGTGGCGACCCACAGCAGGGCCAGCCAAGGCAGTAGATGGTAGGCCGACAGCAGGATGGCGATGGGGATGCCCGCCAGCGCGAAGGCAAAGACAATGCGCAGCACGGCGACCAGCGGGCTCGCACCACGCTCGCGGCCCATCTGATACCAGGCAACCAGCGGCAGAAGTGCGCCGCACAGCAGCAGGCCAATGAAGGCACCACCAAACATCGTCACCAGTAACATCGGCATGCTGGCGGGAGGGCGATTTTCCAGATAGGGCGATAGTAGCGCCACCGCGGCAAACAGCACTGCGCCGCCCGCAGTGGACCACGCAAACCATTTTCCCGAAAAACTCAATTGCGACATTGAGTTAGCTCCTAAATCATCTCGTCAGTGAAGCGGTGATCAATTCAGCGAATGAAGGCAAAGAGGGGGATTGCTCATCTACATTCCAACTTGTCGAATTTCTGCCAGCACACTTTGCCGTCCGAGCGTTTGGAGGCCAAATCAGACATTTCGCTGTAGGTTTTGCCGTACTTGTCGCGGCAAACCCCAAGGCTGCAATTGATGTCGGATGTTTTAGGATTGTTCTTCTGTTGGCTTTCGATTGCATCTGCTGCAGCCATGGCGGCTTTGGCACGCTCAGCTGCGGCAGCCTTCTTCTGATCTGCCTGAGCTTGTTCCGCAGCGGCAATACTCCCATGCCGGAGTCCGCAGGCTGCTTCATACTCAGACCGAATGCTGTCATATTTGCCAGCAGAAACCTTCTTCATCGCCCGCTGCTCCATGTCGTACGAGCGTTTTGCCTTGTCGCATGCATCCTGATTGATACCCTGCCGTTGGTAACGATTGCTGCTGGATTGCTCCTGCATCGGCACATCGCCCGACTGATCCGCCCTCGCCCCCTGAACACGGTTGTCGGTAATTCGCACGACGCCACCCGATCCACTTGGGCACGGAGCATCCTGATAGACCGTCTTGCCATCGATTTTGCATTTATTCACGGCATGCGCAGGAAACGTCATCATGAGCGCGAATATCATCATAGGAATCTTCATATCGGCCAATGGAATATATTTGTAAGCATTTGAAAGTATCATCTGTAATAGCCCCCATGTCAAACATCCATAGCACCATCAAAATCGCATGATTTCGCCCGTTTCGTCACTTGGCACAGCGCGGTTACCGGGGAAACTCGCATGGTCACCTCGCCATGGAAACCACGGCTGGATGGCTAAAGCGCTTGTCGGCAAGACTACTGGCAGCCCATCCCGACCTCCTTCAGCTTGCTGTAGACGATGCGGCGGCGCTTGCCGGCCAGCCACACGGCAGCCAGGTAATTGCCGGTCAGTGCGTCCTGCCCGTCCATACTCAGAAACAGGCATGGCGTGCCGGCCGGCAGTTCGCCCACGTCCACAAAGCGGCAGGGCTGGTTCAGAACGTGCGTGCTGTCGGCAAGGCGGGCGTGCAGACCGCCCAGCATCTGTTCGGCGGCGTGCTTGCGCTCGGCAATCGCCCGTTTGGTGGCCTGCATGTTTTCCCATCCTCTCGCCCGCCTGAGCTGCTGGCGGCGCATCGGTGACAGGTTCGCCCATGCCGGGTCGTCGCTGTTCTCGTAGCCCTCCGGCCCCACCCATGCCCCCACGTCGCCAGCTTCGTCCTCCGGCTCGATGACGGGCAGCGCGTCAGGTTCTGGCAGGTTCAGGCCAGCGCCAGCCAGCGCAATCCGCGTAGTGACGGCGGGCAGGATGTCGGCCAGTGGGCGCAGTGCTTCCTTACAGCCTTGCAAGTAGGTCAGCAGTTCCGGCTTGTGCTGACGAATCAGCGCGGCCTGCTCCGGGGTGGGGCGCGGGCTGACCTTCAAGCCGCCGTCGTCGGACAGCGCCAGCGACAAATCCGCGCCGGTCAGGGTGGCGAACAGATCAGAAGATTTCATAGTCCACCCCCTCGATTTCGATGCTGTTTTCTTTTCTCTCGGCTGTTTGGGGTGTTTCTCCCTCTAGAACTCTAGAACCCGCATGGTTATTGGCCTGCAGCGGTTTTCCTCCCTCTAGAGGGCTGGGGGTTCTAGAGTCAGAAAAACGGCTGTAACCCGCGTGGTTATTGGCGTCTAGAGTTCTAGAGGGAGATTTTCCGGAATCAGCCGGAGAAAGAAAAGAAAGCCCGTCGTCCTGCTGCTGGTGTTGGTTGGGGGGTG
>NZ_ATZJ01000058.1 GCF_000428145.1 Chitinilyticum litopenaei DSM 21440
CCATGCTGTCGAGCATCTGCTTGAAGAGCACCAATCCGCCCCAGGCGGTGACCTCGCGGTTGCTGAAACTGATCGAAAACCCATCTCCCTGCAGCGGCAGCCCGGCCATGTCTACCTCTTATGTGGCTGATTCATGAAGGTTATTGCTAATGGAATCCATTAGAAATGCCCCGGCTTGATGCCGTAGCGAAGACCCACTGCCTTGCCGCAAGCTTGCCTCAAATGCTTGGGAAATGGCTAATGGATAATCTGGGTTGAAAATAGTGAGCTGCACGACGTTACCCTCATGGGTAATGCCAATCCGGATGCGCTCCCTGGCCGGGGTGAAATCCAGCGCATTCTGCAGCAGATTGCGGATCGCTTGCTCCAGCAGGAAGCGCTCGCCCAGCACCAGCGCATCCGGCCACGGCGCGTGTTCGATCACGCAATGGCCGCTTTGCGGCGCCAGCGCCTGCAGCACGCCGTCGACCAGCTCGCCCAAGACGAGGGCTTGTGGCTCGTGCAGGCTGCGCCGCGCCTCCAGCGTCGCCAGCTGCAGCAGGTAATCGACAATCTGCTGCATGCGCGCGGTTTCCGCGCGGATATGCCCGACAAAGCGCGCGTGATCCTCTGCATCCAGCCCGTCGTCGAGCAGCTCGGCCGAGGCGCGGATGCCGGCCAGTGGCGACTTCAGCTCGTGCGTCAGTGCGTGCACATAGTTTTCCACATAGGCCTTGCCTTCCAGCTTCTCACGCATCTCGCCGAGTGCCTGGGCCAGCGTGGTCAGCTCGCGGTTGGCGACAAAACGCGGAATGTCGGCGCTTTTGCCCGCGCCGACCGCGTGGGCGAAATCGGTGAGCCTGGTGATGCCGCGGCTCAGCCACCACGAGAAGCCCGCGCCCAGCAGCAGGCCCGCGACGAGCAGGATGGCCCCCGCGCGCCACAGCTTGCCCTCGCTGCGTTCGATATAGGGCTGCATCGCCCAGTTCGGCCGCGCCACCGTCAGCACGCCAACAATCTGCGTGCCATCGCGGATCGGCGCAGCGACGTGCATGATGGTGGACAGCTCATCGCCCGGAACCGCCCGGGTACTGCGCGCCCCGTACTGGCCGCGCAGCGTGAGGTAGACATCGCGCCACTGGCTGTAATCCTTCCCCACATCCTGGCCGGTGGAATCGAGCACCACGCGCCCCCGGGCATCGGTGATGGTGACGCGCAGAAAGGTACGGTCACGCTTCACGCCCCAGACTTCGGCTGCCGGGTCGCGCGCGGCAAAGGTCTGCAGCGCGGCGGCAAAGCGGCTGTCGCTGAGCTGCCCGGCGACAAAATCGGCCTGCACGGCTTCCGCCAGCAGATTGGCCGTGTCGATCAGCACTTCTTCCGTGGATTGCCGCACCGCCGGCTTGATCTCGTCGCCGACGAGCCTGAGCAGCAGCAGCGCCAGCAAGGCGACCAGCAGGAAGTAACCGAGGAAAATGCGGAGCGAGAAGCGCATGGTCGAATTTCTTTGGCTTTAGCCCATGTCCATGCAGAGTCTGGCAACCCTCGCTTCTGCCTGGTCTGGTGACGGCAGAAGTACTTCAAGTTGCTGTATGAACGAATCAATTGCAGCCGCTGAAACTGGGATGCACTGCACCGTTGATTCTGTGTAGCCTGGATAGTCGAACGATGCTTCGCTAATCGATATCTGCAGCAATGGATGACCTGCGCCGTCTCTGCACATAAAGCTCAATCTGATATGGCCACACCCAGGAGCATGCGGAACACCGAATTCAAATTCACGCTGGTCTGTCACCGAAGCGGGGAAGCCTTTGAGCATTTCAGCAAATTCGTTGAGTGTTTGGAGTCCAACATGAGTTTGAGTTTTGCTACAGATATGCTTATTTCTGGCCTGTATTTCGATTTCCTGCAGTGTTTCGTCATGCCAGCCCCTCGTGATAGTCAGGCCATAATCGATGACTGGGCTCATGACGCTTCCTTCGGCAGATTGATATCCAGCGCATAGCCAAACCCCCGATGCGTGGCAATCGGGTCGGCGTTCGGCGTGATTGCGCGCAGCTTGGCGCGCAGGCTCTTGATGTGGCTGTCGATGGTGCGCTCGAAGCTGTCTTCCGCCGCTTCGCCCAGCGCATCGAGCAGTTGCGCGCGGCTGTAGACGCGCCCCGGGTGGGCCAGTAGCGTGGCGAGCAGGCGGTATTCCGACGGTGTCAGCGCCAGCGCCTGGCCGGCATAGCTGATGCGTTTGCCAGGGGTATCGTGCTGAAACCATTTGTGTTCATTGCTTATGGACGTATGGGTTCCTGGGTTTTCCGGGCGGCTGCGCTTGAGGATGGCTTTGACGCGGGCGGCGACCTCGCGCGGGCTGAAGGGTTTGACGACGTAATCATCGGCGCCCAGCTCCAGCCCCAGAATGCGGTCGAATTCTTCGGCGCGCGCGGTCAGCAGCAGCACTGGCAGCGTGTCGTTGTGCCGGCGCAGGCGCTTGAGCACCTCGAAGCCGCTGTCATCCGGCAGGCCGACGTCGAGGATCAGCAGATCGATGCCGCCGGCTGCCAATAGTGTTTCGCCGTCGCGCGCCAGCGCCGCCCACTGCACGTCATGGCCGTCACGCCGCAGCGCGAATTGCAGCGTGTCGGCGATCGCCGGTTCGTCTTCGATAAGGAGGATGCGGGCTTGGTTCATGGTGCTGGCAATTGGTCTGCTTGGGATGGATACAGGTGGCGAGTCAGTTTCCATTCATGCACAGGCTGATCGTCGACGTAATAGTGGGGCTTGGGCAAAAAGCCTGCAAAGCATTCTGCGATGCCCAGTTCCTGTGCCGTAGCCCGGCAATATTCGGCGCCGCCGGAACTCCACAGAAAGAGCTCTGCCCCGGCCTGATGCAGTCGCCGTACTTCTGCGATGACGGCCGGCATCGGAATGCGCTTGCTGCCCACCGAGCGCACCAGTGTGTCATCAATGTCGAAATACACCACGGTCTTGGTCATTCTGTGTGCCTGAATTGAATATGGAAACGGCTTCGAAAGCGCCTGTGCATGTCGTCAATCATCGCCATTGAGCGGGTTTTGCCCAGGCCGGTGTGCCAGCCGCTCGACGCTGCTGCTTGCCAAGCGCTTGCCATCCTTGTCGAACCGGATCGCGGCAGGCGGCAGCGGCGTGTGCGGTAAGAAGGGCGAAGCAGCCCGGCAGGGTTGTTAGCTGGGTCAGGATTCGCACCGCTATTTTCCGGTTTCGAAGCCGGCGCGCCACTGGGCGTCGCTGTGCTGCATCAGCGTATGCCAGTGCGCCAGCGCGTACTGTTTGAGCGCGGCCGGCGCCTGGGCAAAATCGGCAGCGCTTGCGTAGCAGCCGGGGAGCGGGCCGCCGATCTCGCTCCACATGCTGTCTTGCAGTTGCTGGCGGGCGGCCGTTTGTGCCGCCGCGCTGCAGTCCTTGAGCAAGGCCGGGCCTTCGATTTTGCCGGTCTCGTCGCTAGGGTAGAGCACGCCATAACGATCCAGCCCGCGCAGCGCGTATTTCTGCTGGCCCGCATGCACGATGAGCTTGTAGGTGTAGGGGCTGACGTCGCTGGTGCAGGTCATGCGGTAGCCCAGCAGCGTTTCGGCTCGGCCATCGCCATCCACATCGACGACGCGGGTGGCGGCCGGGTCGAATGTGGCCGTCACGTCAAAACCGCAGTCCTGCACGCCGTCATTCAGCAGCCACAGCCGGCGCGGTTTGGTGCCTCCGAGCTGATAATGCGCGGCGGCAAGGTAGGCCGAGCGGCTGCCATCCGGGGCGGCGTCGGTGATTTTGCCTTCTTCTTCCCAAGCGCTCAGCAGCAGCAACTTGTCGCCGTCGGCATCCTGCCAGCGCAGCGCATCGACCAGTTTGCCACGCAGCTCGACGCCGGCCGGCAACTCGGCCTGTTGCAGGTGGCGCAAGGCTGGCCCGCCGGCGGCAGGGGCGCTGGCGGTGCTGCTGGCCGCAGGCGGCGGGTCGGTCTTGCCGCAGGCGGCCAGCAGGATGAGCAATCCGGCGGAAAGCAGGCGATGCATGGTTCTCGATTCTGGGCGAAAAATCGATCTTGCCTTGCGCACGTCTTGCAGGCAAGTTCATGTACGGCGTCGGGAGGTGGCATTGGCATCCACCGGCAAGAACTAAGCACCCGGTGGCAAGTCTGTTAGTATCCATTGACCAGTTGCTGAACTGACTCTGTCCATGCGCCAACGCCTTGCCCGCACCTTGCGCTTTGCCCTGCTGAAAGCCAGCGGCCGCTTGCCGGCACGGCCGCATGATACGCAGGCCAGTGAAGAGAGCCTCCCTGGCGTGTTTGCCCGGCTGATGGCCGAACGGCTCGATGCGCATGCGGGCGAAAGCGGGCTGGCGCCGCTGGAAGAGGGCGAGGAAGCCCTGCTGGCGCGGCTGGTGCTGATCCACAACGCCGAGGCGACGCTGGATGTGCAGTACTACATCTGGCGCAACGACCTGACCGGCACGCTGCTGACCCTGTTCCTGCTGCAGGCCGCCGACCGCGGCGTCAAGGTGCGCCTGCTGCTTGACGACCTGGGCACCCAGCCGGATGACCGTGTCTGGCGTGCGCTCGATAGCCATCCGAATATCGAAATCCGCCTCTACAACCCGGTGGCCTGGCGGCGCTGGCGGCTGGTGGGCTTGCTGCTGGGCGCCTTGCGCCTGAATCGGCGCATGCACAACAAGTCGCTGACTGCCGACCGAGCCGCTACCATCATCGGCGGGCGCAATATCGGCGATGAATACTTTGGCGCCAATGCGCAGGTGGATTTCCACGATCTCGATGTGCTGGGCATCGGTGACGTGGTGGGCGAGGTGGCCGATGCCTTTGCGCTGTTCTGGGCGCATCGCCTGTCGCTGCCGGTCGAGGTGTTCTACCGCAAACCCTTGCCGGGCGATGCGCTGGCAACGCTGCGCGTGCAGTTCCAGCAGCGTCTGGAAGGCCATTACGGCACGGTGTATCTGCAGGCGCTGGGCGAACGGCTGGCGCTGGAAAGCCAGCGCCAGCACGGCATGCGCCTGTTCTGGGGCAAGGCCGATGTGCTGTTCGATCACCCGGACAAAACCCTGGCCGAAGCGCCCACGCTGACGCTGAGCGAGCAGCTGCAACCGCTGATGAATGATTCGCGCCACCAGCTGGATATTGTGTCGCCCTATTTTGTGCCGGGGCTGAAGGGCGCACTGTGGTTGCGCCGCCAGGCGCAGCGTGGCGTGCAGGTGCGCGTGCTGACCAATTCGCTGGCGGCGACCGACGTCACGGCGGTGCATGCCGGTTACGCGCGCTATCGCCGGCTGCTGCTCAAGGCCGGCGTGGCGCTGTATGAATTGCGCCCCGATCCCAGCCAGCACATCGTGCGGCGCAAGTGGCTGGGGCGTTCGCGCTCCAGCCTGCACGCGAAAACCTTCGTGCTGGATCGCCGCTATGTGTTCATCGGTTCGCTGAATTTCGACCCGCGCTCGGTGGCCATCAACACCGAAATCGGGGTGATTTTTGATAACGCCGAGCTGGCCGCGCGGCTGGGCGAGCGGTTCGAGCGCCTGCTGGCCCAGGAAAGCTATGCGCTGGAAACCCGGCGCACCGGGCTGCGCTGGCGAGATCTGTCGGGCGTGCGCAACTGGCAGCACGAACCGCACAGCACGGCCCTGCAGCGCTGCTGGGTGTGGCTGTTGCAATTGCTGCCGATTGAATCGCAGCTATGACTTGAGGGTATCTGCCTGTAGCCTTTTTGCAGAAAGGGCTATGAGGCAATGGGAGCTTGGGTATTGCGCTGCCGGTGCAGGGTGAGCGCGCTGTGCCAGCAGGTCAGCCCTACGGCAATCCAGATCGGCAAATAGGTGCCCAGGTCGGCGCTGTGAAAGGCTTCGCCCAGCACGACGACCGACAGCACGAACAGCAGCGCGGGCTCCAGATAGCCAAGAATGCCGAGCACGCCCAGCGGCAGCAGGCGGCTGGAGGCCAGGTAGCTGGCAAAGGCGATCGCGGTCAGCACGCCCAGCCCCGGCAGCAACAGCCACAGGGCGGGCCGCCCGGCGAAATGCACGGCCACCGCACTGTGCGACAAGGCCCAGATGGCCCACGGCAGAATGAACAGGATTTCCAGCAGAAAGCCGCCTACCGGCTCGAGCTTCACCGCGCGCCGGATCATGAGGTAGGGCGGGTAGCCCAGCGCGGTCAGCAGTGTCACCCACGAGAAGGCCTGATGCCGCCAGAATTCATGCAGCACGCCCAGCGCGGCCACGCCCACCGCCAGCCATTGCAGTGGCGCGAGGCGCTCGCCGTAGAACACGCGACCGATCACCACCATGACCAGCGGCAGCAGGAAATAGCCCAGCGTGACTTCCAGCAGGCGCCCCTGCAGCGGGGCCCACATGAACAGCCATTGCTGAATGCCCAGCAGGACGGCATTGGCGAGCAGCGCCAGCCAGAGTACGGGCTCCTTGCCCAGCCGGGCCACGGTTTGTCCGAACAGCGGCCAGTGGCGCAGCAGGGTCAGCAGCAGCAGCATGGCCGGGATGGTCCAGACGATGCGCCAGGCAAAGACCTGCTCGCCATTGAGCGGCGCCAGCCATGCGCTGTACGCGCCCAGTGCGGCAAACACCACCGAGGCAACGGCGGACAGGGCAACACCACGGGCGGACAGCATGCGGCTCCGGAGCAAATGAAAACGGGCTGACCATCATGACAGCAGCCCGGAATGCAAACAATGCGCGTTTTCCGCCATGGCGGCAGCGCCGCCGCCTCAGTGATGCACGAGCGGGCTGATTTCGCGCGGACGGGATTGCTGGAGGAAGTGGTGCAGGTGTTCATCCTGCATGCCGTGCCAGAACACATGGGCGGCCAGCGCGCCGCTGTGGTCGTTGATCTGCTGCCAGGCACGCAGCGCATCGGCCGGGCGCTCGTACATGATGATGGATTTGTGCGCCTCGATGGCTTGTGATTCGGTCACCAGGCCGGCATCGCTCAGGTAGTCGGTCAGTTGCGAACGGGATTTGCTGGTGCGGGCGTCGGTCTGGTCGTACATCAGGAAGAGAAAGGCCTGCGGCAGTTCGTTCGAGGCCATGCGCAGGAAATCGACTCGGGAAAGAATGGTGGCCTGGCCACGCGGTGCGGATGGGGTCGGCATGATGGGCTCCTGGCGGATGAGGGATGGACGGGCTGACCGCCCGGTTCTTTTGTTCTAGCAGCCGCCTTACAGGCTTGCCTGCCCTTCTGGCGGGGAGTAGGCAGTACCGGCGATTGCGCCGATAATGGCGGCCTTGTCCGCACACCGAGCCGCTTCGCCATGACGACCGTTCCCCCCGCGCACCGCGCGCACATGCTGAAATCCCATGTTTATGCCGGTTTCGAGCCGGGGCCACGCGTGATCATGCTGGGCGCGGTGCACGGCAACGAGATTTGCGGCACGCAGGCCATCGAGCGCCTTCGTGCGGAGCTCGACGCCGGTGAACTGACCATCTTGCGCGGGCGGCTCACGCTGGTGCCGATCACCAATCCGCTGGCCTACGCCAGAGTGCAGCGCAACGGCGACCGCAACCTGAACCGCAATCTAGCTCCGGCCAATATCCCGCACGATTTCGAAGACCACATCGCCAATGTGCTCTGCCCGCTGCTGGCCGATCAGGATGTGCTGCTTGACCTGCACTCGACGACCAATCCGCCGGGCCAGCCCTTCATCATGCTCGGGCCGCAGAACAATACCGGCGAGCTGCTGCCCTTTGCCCGCGCGGCCGAAGAAGAGGCGCTGGCGCTGCGCCTGGGCCCCACGCGCATTGTCGAGGGCTGGCTGGATACCTACGCCGAGGGCGTGAAGACGCGGCTGGCCTATGCCGACGCCAGCCCGTCGCTGCGCGCACGCATGCTGAGTACCGATCCGAGCTATGGCGTGGGTACCACCGAATACACGCGCAAGCACGGCGGTTATGCGCTGACGCTGGAATGCGGTCAGCACGCCGATCCGCAGGCCCCCGAAGTGGCCTACCGCGCGATCCGCAACACGCTGGCGCATCTGGGCCTGATCGACGCGCCCGCACCAGCGGTGCAGGAGCAGTTCGAGCTGCTGAAGCTGTGCCAGGTGGTGGACCGCCTCGACGAGGGCGACCGCTTCGTGCGCGAGTGGGCGAGCTTTGACCATTTCCACGCCGGCGAGCTGATCGGCCAGCGCGCGGACGGCACGCCGGTGCTGGCGCCCGCCGACGGTTACATCGTCTTTCCCAGTCCGCTTGCCGTGCCGGGCAATGAATGGTTCTATTTCGCCCAGGCCAGCGAGCGGTGCGTGGACGGCTTGCGCGCCAGGGTCATGGGTTGATGGGTATTGGCCTGTAGCCTTTTTCTGGAAATGGCTGTGGGCACATACCCTGCATGAGGGGTGCGATAAAAAACCGGACTTGCAGGTCCGGTTTTTTATCGCCTATTGCCGGCCGTGTCCGGGAATCTGGCCCGGCACGGCGCCTTATGCATGCAGACTAGTCAAACAGCTCCAGACCGTAGAGCAGCGAGAGAATCATCAGCAGCACATAGCTGCCGCTGATGGCGATCAGGATCTTGCTGGCGGTTTTCGGATTCTTGAAGAAGGAATCGGCAAAGGAATTGGCGACAAACAGCAGCGCCAGGCACACCAGCCAGCCGTAAGAGAGAAACCACTCGACAAGATCTTTCATGTTCCGCATATCCGGGTGGGGCGGTCCGCAGACCGCACAAGTGCATAACTATGCCTGAGCGCTGGCATTTTTAGCATTACCGCCATCACAGCGCCGGCTGAGTGCGACGCCGGCACAACACCCCGGCGCGCAGGACTCGTTCAGCATAGCGCGCCGCCATCGCCCGGCCGGATTTTTCTGCAAGGCCAGCCGGGCTGGCGGGCGACGACGGCGTACCGTCAGGCGCTGCGCTGGTTGCCCAGCGTTTCCATGATGGCGCGCGCCTGCTCCAGCGCCTCGGTGGCATCGTCGGCGAGCACGTTGAAATGGCCCATCTTGCGGCCGATGCGCGCTTCCTTCTTGCCGTAGAGGTGCAGCTTGCTGTTGGGCGCCGTCATCAGGATTTCCCAGTTCGGCTCGCTGCCGTCCTCGCCCCACACGTCGCCGAGCAGGTTGACCATCGTCACCGGGCGCAGCAGGTCGGTCTTGCCCGGATACAGTCCGCACATCGCGCGCACCTGCTGCTCGAACTGGGTCGTCAGCGTGGCGTCGAGTGTGTAGTGGCCGGAGTTGTGCGGGCGCGGCGCCATTTCGTTGATGACCAGTTCGTCACCTTCGAGCACGAAGAATTCGACGGCCAGCACGCCGACGTAATCGAGTTTCTCCGCCAGCGTCATCGCCATGTCGCGCGCACGCGCGGTCACCGCGTCGGCAATGCGCGCCGGCACGATGGAGACATCGAGAATGCCGTTGGCGTGCTCGTTTTCGGCCGGCGGGAAGCTGACGACCTCACCCGCGCGCGTGCGCGTGACGATCACCGACACTTCGGATACCAGCGGCAGCATTTTTTCCAGCACACAGGGCTGGTGCTTCAGTTCGGAGAGGGCGTAGCGCACGTCCTCGACCGTTTTCACCCGCACCTGGCCCTTGCCGTCATAGCCCAGGCGCGCGGTTTTCAGGATGCCGGGCAGCCAGGGCGTCAGATCGTCGGGCAAGTCGCCGGCATTCAGCAAGGGCAGGAAAGGCGCGGTGGCCAGCCCGGCGTTGCGGATGAAGGTTTTTTCGGCAATGCGGTCCTGGGCGATGGCCACGCAGTCACCCGACGGCGAGACGCGCAGGCCCTGGGCGGCCAGCCAGCGCATCGAATCGGCGTTGACGTTCTCGAATTCGGTGGTGACCGCGGCACAGCTGTCGACCAGCTGCTGCAGCGCGGCCTGATCGGTGTAGGGTTTGCACAGGTGGACGTCGGCAAAGTCAGCCGCGGGGGCATGCGGATCGGGATCGAGCACCGTGACGCGATAACCCATGGTTCTGGCGGCCGTGGCGAACATGCGGCCGAGCTGGCCGCCGCCGAGTATGCCCAGCATGGCCGGCGGCAGGATGGGCGCACGGGCGCCGGAATTGGTGGAGTGTGTCATTCGTCTTCCTCGTTCTGGCGCTGGCGCGCCTTGATCGCCTGGATGCTGGCGATGCCCCAGACGGCCCAGCCATGAATGGCCCCGGCGACCAGGCCAAGCGGCAGGGCATCCAGCGCGCCGGAGAGCCAGTCGCTGCTGCGGCCGGTGATGTGCTGCACGGCGCCAAACAGCGCCGCAAAGGTCAGCCCCCAGCCCAGCGCGCCCTTGAGCAGCAGCGTGCGCCAGAAGCCGCGCTCCAGCACGCGCTGCCATGGCGGGGCTTCCGGGCGGCTACCAGGCAGGGGCATGGTCAGCGTTTCGCAATGGCAGGCCGCTGCGCAGCCGGCGGATGGTCAGGCATGTGCGCCGGGCTTACTCGACCTCGGGCAGGCTCATGGCCAGCACGGTCTGTTTCTGTGTTTCGCGGAATTCGCCCAGCTTGCTCGCCAGCCCGGCATTCTGGCTGGCCAGCATCGCCACGGCAAACAGCCCGGCGTTGGCCGCGCCGGCCTCGCCGATGGCGAAGGTGGCGACCGGAATGCCCTTGGGCATCTGCACGATGGAGAGCAGCGAATCCTCGCCACGCAGGTATTTGCTGGGCACCGGCACGCCGAGTACCGGCACGGTGGTCTTGGCGGCCAGCATGCCCGGCAGGTGGGCCGCGCCGCCAGCGCCGGCGATGATGCAGGTTAGGCCACGCCCGGCGGCGGTTTCGGCATATTCGAACAGCAGATCCGGCGTGCGGTGCGCGGAAACCACGCGGCATTCGAATTCGACACCAAACGCTTTCAGCTGTTTGGCCGCGTGCTGCATGACTTCCCAGTCACTGTTGCTGCCCATGACCACGCCCACTTGCACCATGGCGGTATTCCTTCGGTAAAACGCGGATTTTACCGAAAAATCAGGGTATGTCAGCAGCGGATTGGGTGGGCGGCGGGGCGCAGTGTCGGCTTTTCACCAACTATCAGAATATAATTATTGAGCAATATTCATTGGCTTGGGAGAATGCGGGCAAGGCGTAATGCCTTGTTTTGTTTCCATCCGATGATTGTGCAGCGCCAGCGAATCGCTTCCTGGCGCTGTTTTTTCAGGCGGATGATACATTGATTACCCGATTGCTAAGATTGGTAATTGAAATGTAAATAATTGTTATGAATTTGTATGAATTAAGAAAGTATATATTGGCTTTTGCCGGGGAGAGCGGTAGAATCGGCCCTGAAGAGTCAACAGGCGATAACCCGCAGCTCTGCTGCGTGACTTTTCATTCCTCCATCTTCCTGGCACCCGTACTCCGGGTGCCTTTTTTTGTGTCCAGTGCGGCGGCAAGCGTCGCAACCGCCTGGCGGATCTCGCTGTTCTGCAGCGCCGCATAGCCCAGCAGCCAGCCTTCCTGCCGCACTTCGTCCAGATGCAGCACCGACAGCGGCCGCAGCGTCAGGCCGGCGCGGCGCCCCGCGGCCGTCCAGGGCTGCTCGCAACCGGGCGGCACCGTGGCGGCAAATTGCAGGCCGGCGCCGGCATGCACCGGGCGCACCGCCGCGCCGAATGCCCGCCGCAACTCCTCCACCAGCAGGTCGCGACGGCTGCGATACAGCGTGCGCATCTGCCGCAGATGACTGGCAAAATGCCCGTTACGGATGAAATCGGCAGTGACTGCCTGCCAGAGCTGCGCGCTGTGGCCATCCAGCGCCGCGCGTGCCAGCACGAAAGGCTCGACCAGATCCGGTGGCACGACCAGATAAGCCAGGCGCAGCGAGGGAAACAGCACCTTGCTGAAGGTGCCAATGTAAAGCACCCGCCCGGCGCGATCCAGCCCCTGCAGGGCCGGCAGCGGGCGCTGGTCATACTGGTATTCGCCGTCGTAGTCATCTTCGATGATCCAGCAGCCTTCCTGGCTGGCCAGCTCAAGCAGCGCCAGCCGCCGTGGCAGACTCATGCTGATGCCCATGGGGTATTGGTGTGAAGGCGTTGTATAGATTAGGTTTGGTCGACATGCGTCACTGGGTAATTGCTGCCAGCACAAACCTTCGGCATCCAGTGGCACGGGCACGGCATGCGCGCCGGCCGCCAGCATGGCATTGCGCGCGCCCAGGTAACCCGGATCTTCCAGCCAGACGGTAGCGCCGGGATCAAGCAACAGCTGGGCAATCAGTTGCAAGGCCTGCTGCGAGCTGCTGAGCACGACGATTTGCCCAGGCTCCGCCACCACGCCCCGCGACTGCGCCAGATACGCGGCGATGGCCGAGCGCAGGGCGGGCAAGCCCTGCGGATCGCCATACAGGCCGAGCCGCTGCCCGTCGCGCTGCCAGTACTGCTGTGTCAGCTTTTGCCACAGCTTGTGCGGAAAGGCCTGCAGGTCGGGTTTGCCGGCGGCGAAGGGCAGTACCGTGGTGGCATCCGTGTGCGTGCCTGTTGCCACGATGGTCTGCCCGCGCCGTGACAAGGCCGGTGCCTGGCCGGCCCGCGGACTCTTTGCCGCCGGTGGCGTGCCGGCAACCGCCACAAAGGTGCCGGCCCCCGTTCTGCGCTGCAGATAGCCCTCGCTTTCCAGCCGGGCATACACGGCTTCCACCGTCGCGCGGGAAATTCCGAGATCGCCTGCCAGCTGGCGCGAGGCAGGCAGGCGGCTGCCCTGTGGCCAGTGTCCGCCCATCAGGGCCTGGCGCAGCGTGCGCGCCAGCTGATCCTGCAGGGTTTGTCCGTGCTGCGCGGCATCGGCGAACAGCGTGGGGAGCGCGGGGGCGAGCGGCATGGTGGCGGCCTGGGTAAAGTGGTCTGCCAGTATCGGGCAAATTGGTCTGCCTGGGCAGTCCGTTTCGCCCTTACAGTGGTGGCGTCACCCACGATCACGCAAGGACACCGACATGACTTCCGCAGTGTGCGCCACCGGCCTGGCCGCTCCCGCCGAATCCGCCGCCTTTTTCCTTGACCAGCTGCGCTTTCGCACCGACTCGGCCGACCTGGCCCGCGATCTGGAAGCCGGCGTCGAGCGCGTCGTCGTCATCGACACGCGCAAGCCCGAGGCCTACGCCGACGCGCACATCCCCGGCGCGCTCAGCTTTCCGCACTGGCTGATGAACGAGGCCAGCACCGCGCAGCTCGACCGCAGCAAGGTGTATGTCACCTACTGCGTCGGCATCGGCTGCAATGGTTCGACCTGGGGCGCGCTGAAGCTGGCGAGGCTGGGTTTCACCGTCAAGGAGCTGATCGGCGGCATCGCCTGCTGGTGCGACGAGGGCTTCCCGGTCGTTGCAGGGGCCGAGGCCGGCGTTTACCGCGGCAATGGCATCACTTGTGCCTGCTGAGGACGAGCCCATGACACACGATGACTTTCGCGTGCCGCTGGGCGAGCCGCTGCCGGGCTGGCGGCCGCCGCCGTTTCCAGAACCCTGTGTACTGGAAGGCTGGGGTTGTCGCGTCGAGCCGCTGGACCCTGCCGTTCACCCCGCGCCGCTGTGGCGGGCGTTTGCCGGCGCCGACCCTGACCTTTGGGCCTATCTGACTTGCGGGCCCTTCGCCGACGAAAACGAGCTGGGCGCACATGTGCAGCAGATCGCCGCGCAGCGCGACCCGCAGTTCTACGCGATCTGCCCCGCCGACAAGCCGGGGCAGGCGCTGGGGCTGGCGAGCTATCTGCGCATCGCGCCGGAGGCCGGCAGCATCGAGGTCGGCTGGCTGGCGTTCAGTCCGCTGCTGTCGCGCACGCCACTCGCCACCGCCGCGATGGTGCTGCTGATGGAGCGCGCGTTCGCGCTGGGTTACCGGCGTTACGAGTGGAAATGCAATGTGCTGAACCGGCCCAGCCGGCGCGCGGCGCAGCGGCTGGGTTTTTCCTACGAGGGCGTGTTCCGCCAGGCCGCGGTCAACCGTGGCCGCAATCGCGACACGGCGTGGTATTCGGTGCTGGATGGCGAGTGGCCGGCGCTGCGCCAGGCGTATGCCACCTGGCTGGATGAGGCAAATTTCGATGCCGCAGGCCAACAGCGGCAGAGCCTGTCAGTGCTGACCGCTCCGCTGCTGGCCGCACGGGATGTGCTGGGTTGAGTGCTTGATTTATAGGGTATATGCCTGTAGGCCATTTTAGAAAATGGCTATGGCGATATGGATGGTCGGGTATATGGGTCGGGCTGATTCGGGTCAATGTTGAGTGCTTGCTGCAGCGCCGCTGTGACCGTCGCGATCTCCACTTCGTCTGGCAGCGCCAGCACGAGGCCGGGGCATGCAAAGCGCTGTGCGCAGGCCGCCGTGAAGTGCAGGACGATCTGCCGGCCGGCCAGCGACCAGCTGGCAAAGCCGTCGTAGCCCGAGTTGGCACGATCACCAATCTCGAAATAGCAGCGGCCCAGTTCATCGGGCTCGCCGCTTTCGAGGATGAGGTAGTTTTCGGGATCGGGGTCGTTGCCTTCGGCAAAGGCGACGGTCAGGATATCCTCGTCGCTGTCATGGCTGGCATGAAACTGGTCGATCCGGATGGGGTGAAAGGCGTCCGGCATCAATCCTCGCGCAACCAGCGTGCAGCATCCAGCGCGTAGTAGGTCAGTACGGCATCCGCGCCGGCGCGCTTGAAGGCGAGCAGGCTTTCCAGCACGACCTTCTGTTCGTCCAGCCAGCCGTTCTGTGCGGCGGCCTTGAGCATCGCGTATTCGCCCGAGACCTGATAGACGAAGGTCGGCACCGCGAATTCGTCCTTCACGCGGCGCACGATGTCCAGATAGGGCATCCCCGGTTTCACCATCACCATGTCGGCGCCTTCCTGCAGGTCGAGCGCGACTTCGTGCAGCGCTTCGTCGCTATTGGCCGGGTCCATCTGGTAGGTCTTCTTGTCGGCCTTGCCGAGATTACCTGCCGAGCCGACCGCATCGCGGAAGGGGCCGTAAAAGGCGGAGGCATACTTGGCGGCATAGGACAGAATGCGGGTCAGTTCGTGGCCATTGCGGTCCAGCGCGCTGCGGATGCTGCCAATGCGGCCGTCCATCATGTCAGAGGGCGCGACGATGTCGGCGCCGGCCTCGGCGTGGCACAGCGCCTGGCGCGTCAGTGCGGTGACGGTGACTTCGTTCAGTACGTAACCACTCTCATCGATGATGCCGTCCTGGCCGTGGCTGGTGTAGGGGTCGAGCGCGATGTCGGTGATGATGCCGAGCTGCGGGAAGGCAGCCTTCAGTTCGCGAATGGTGCGTGGCACCAGCCCGCGCGGGTTCCACGCTTCCTTGGCATCCAGCGACTTCAGGTGAGGCTCGATCACCGGAAACAGCGCCAGCGCCGGAATGCCAAGGCGCACGGCTTCCGCAGCGGTTTCCAGCAGGCGGTCGATGCTCTGGCGTTTCACGCCGGGCATCGAGGCGATGGTTTCCTCGCGGTTTAGCCCGTCGAGCACGAACACCGGCAGGATCAGGTCGTCGGCGGTCAGTGTGTTTTCGCGCATCAGCCGGCGCGAAAAATCATCACGGCGCATACGGCGCAGGCGGGTGGCGGGGAAGCTGCGGTTAAAGCTCATGGGCTGGCATCCTGATCGGTGATGCCGGCATTTTAATCCAGCCGGATGTTCATCGGGCATGGTCGGGCATGCAAAATAAACCGGCAGGGACATGCCCTGCCGGAAATGGGGGGCGGGTATTACTTGGCGATAATGACCAGATAACCAAGCTGATCGGCTTTCGGACTGCTGGAGACGCTATTGTCAATGCCGTACTGGAACAAGTAAGCGCCAGGAGTGCCCGGGGTTACCGTGTAGCTCAGCGTTTGGTCATTCAGATAATCGATCTTGGCAGAGATCGGTGTGCTGGTGCTTGCCCAGCCGGCACCGTTATGCCACTGGTTACCCCGAGGGCTCAGCAGTCCTACCCAATGCTGGGCGACTTTGCCCTTGCCGGTATTGGCTGCAATCGCGACATTGAGCTGCAGCGGTTGTCCGGCCTTGACGGTGATTTGCTGACCCGGCTGGCTTTGCTGGCCCACGTTGATGCGGATTTCCGGGTCAAGTCCTGGTAGCTGCACATTGCTGTTGACTGCTACTACGCCTCGCAGGGCCGGAGCGCCGTGCTCGCAATGCTGTTCAAACGTTGCGGCAAAGCGGTCAAGCTGACCGTTGGCTGTGTAGTTGACGTCCAGTACTTCAAAACTGCCGCTGAGCTGGTTGCAGCCACGACCGTCGCCGCTGATCGACAGTCCGGCTTCCTGCTCGCTCTGGAAGGGGAAGCGGGTGGCGAGGCTGTATTTGCCTGGTTGCAGGCGCGCCTTGCCAGGTGCGCTGAAGTCCAGCGACCAGAATGCCGCATTGTTGATCTGGATGCTGGCGCCCTGGTTGTAATTGCTGCGCAGAGTGAACCCTGCTTCGCTGCCCTGGATCAGCTGGCTTTTGCCTGCCCCGATATAGTCACCTGGGTCGCTGACAAATTTGACCAGGGTAGCGCCATGGCTGGCGACGGAATACAGCGCCAATGCCGCTCCGCACATGAAGGTACGCAACATCACACAGTTCTCCTGTTTGCTTGGGTGAAGTACGCTACATTACCACGGCAGATTATTTAATTCATTTATAAGTAAGTATTTGTTGGTGTTTTATAAGAAATGCGGTCTTGCCGCACAAGTCTTGTGTGCTAGCCCGGATTTTTCATGAGTTCGGGGTCGGCGGAGGGCTTAAAGCCGCATAGGATATGCTTTCCAGACCGATCCACAGACAACTCCGCCGATGCCAAAGTGTACCGCACCTGAACTCCCGTTTGGCCGTCTTGGCCGTTGCCAGATCGAGGCCAATTTCACTGGCGGCGCACTCAGTTCCGATGGCGGACTGATGTTGCTGCGCCAGACTGATCACCGCATCGGTTTGTCAGAGGCCGTCGCCAAGGCGCTACACGATCCGCGCGATCCCGACCGCATCATTCATTCCCT
>NZ_ATZJ01000059.1 GCF_000428145.1 Chitinilyticum litopenaei DSM 21440
TCACGTAGACTGCCCGGGCCACGCTGACTATGTAAAGAACATGATCACTGGTGCCGCTCAGATGGATGGCGCGATTCTGGTGTGTTCCGCTGCTGATGGTCCGATGCCGCAAACCCGTGAGCACATTCTGCTGTCCCGTCAGGTTGGCGTTCCGTACATCATCGTGTTCCTGAACAAGGCCGACCTGGTTGACGACGCTGAGCTGCTCGAGCTGGTTGAAATGGAAGTGCGCGAGCTGCTGTCCAAGTACGACTTCCCGGGCGATGACTGCCCGATCATCACTGGTTCCGCCCGTCTGGCGCTGGAAGGTGATCAGTCCGAGTACGGCGAGCCGGCGATCTTCCGTCTGGCTGACGCGCTGGATTCCTACATCCCGACTCCGGAGCGTGCTGTCGATGGCGCCTTCCTGATGCCGGTTGAAGATGTATTCTCCATCTCCGGTCGTGGTACCGTGGTTACCGGTCGTGTAGAGCGCGGTATCGTCAAGGTTGGTGAAGAAATCGAAATCGTTGGTATCAAGCCGACCGTCAAGACGACTTGTACCGGTGTGGAAATGTTCCGCAAGCTGCTGGATCAAGGCCAGGCTGGCGACAACATCGGCGCGCTGCTGCGTGGTACCAAGCGTGAAGACGTTGAGCGTGGTCAGGTTCTGGCCAAGCCGGGTTCCATTACTCCGCACACCAAGTTTGCTGGTTCCGTGTACGTGCTGTCGAAGGAAGAGGGTGGTCGTCACACTCCGTTCTTCAATGGCTATCGTCCGCAGTTCTACTTCCGTACCACTGATGTGACCGGTGCGGTTGAGCTGCCGGCTGGTACCGAAATGGTGATGCCGGGTGACAACGTGGAAGTGACCGTCTCCCTGATCGCTCCGATCGCCATGGAACAAGGTCTGCGCTTCGCGATTCGTGAAGGTGGCCGTACCGTCGGCGCCGGTGTTGTTGCCAAGATCATCGAATAAGTAGTTCACAGTTAAGAGCGGTTTTGCTATAATTCCGCTCTTTCCGCAGGCGAGTAGCTCAATTGGCAGAGCACCGGTCTCCAAAACCGGGGGTTGGGGGTTCGAGACCCTCCTCGCCTGCCACAATATACAGGGCCGTTCCTATGGGACGGCTCTCTTTTATCGGTTCGCCGAAAAGAATATGGAACGCGTAGACAAGATCAAGGCTGTTGCTGCGGCGCTGTTGCTCGTGGCTGGTGCTGTTGCTTATCAGTTTTTGCCCGCGGCACAAGGTGTAGCGCGGGTTGCTGCATTGGTGCTTGCCGTGCTGGCGGCTTGCGGAATGGTCTGGTTTTCAGCGTTGCGCCGTGATTTTTTCGGTTATGCGCTCGATTCATGGAAAGAGGCCAAGAAAGTGGTCTGGCCTTCCAAGAAAGAGACCTGGCAAGTGACGGCAGTGGTGTTTGTGTTTGTGGCTGTGCTTGCATTGTTCATGCTCATTGTCGACCAAGCCCTGACCTGGGTGTTTTACGACCTGATTCTGGGTCGTGGTTGATCGCAACTTGATGGAGTAAGGGCATGGGAATGCGCTGGTATGTTGTGCATGCATACTCTGGGTTTGAAAAGAGTGTGCAAAAGGCTTTGCGCGAACGCTATGAGCGTGAGGGCTTGTCTCATTTGTTTGGCCAGATTCTGGTTCCGGTCGAAGAGGTTGTTGAGGTCAAGAATGGCCGCAAGGTGCTTGCAGAGCGCAAGCTCTTTCCCGGTTATGTGTACGTCGAAATGGAAATGACGGATGAATCCTGGCACCTGGTGAAGTCGACTCCCAAGGTGACGGGTTTTCTCGGGGGGGTGGGGAATCGCCCCTTGCCGGTGTCGGCTCGCGAGATGGAGGGTGTTCTCCGTCAGATTCAGGAGGGTGTCGAAAAGCCCCGTCCGAAGATCATGTTCGAGGTTGGTGAAATGCTCCGTGTGACGGAGGGGCCGTTTGCCGATTTCAATGCAACCGTTGAGTCCGTCGATTACGACAAGAGCCGCCTGAAGGTGTCCGTGTCGATTTTCGGTCGTGCCACTCCGGTGGAAGTTGACTTCGCCCAGGTCGAAAAAGTCTGATTTTGTCTGGCTGCCCGAATGGGTGGCTGTATTTGGGGAGTGCGCAAGTCGCACGTTTGACCCGTTTTTAGGAGCTTCAAATGGCCAAGAAAATCATCGGCTACATCAAGCTGCAAGTTCCGGCCGGCAAGGCGAATCCTTCGCCCCCGATCGGTCCGGCGCTTGGTCAGCGTGGTCTTAACATCATGGAATTCTGCAAGGCGTTCAACGCCGCGACCCAAGGCATCGAGCCGGGTCTGCCGATTCCGGTGGTGATTACTGCGTTTGCCGACAAGTCGTTCACCTTCGTGATGAAGTCCCCCCCGGCGACCATTCTGCTGAAGAAGGCTGCTGGCATCACCAAGGGTTCTTCCAAGCCGCATACCGACAAGGTAGGCAAGGTGACCCGTGCCCAGCTGGAAGAAATCGTGAAGACCAAGCAGGCTGATCTGACTGCTGCCGACCTGGACGCTGCCGTGCGCATTATCGCCGGCTCCGCTCGTTCCATGGGTCTTGAAGTGGAGGGCGTGTAAATGGCTAAGGTTTCCAAGCGTCTCGCCGCCCTGAAGGCTACTGTTGATCGCAACAAGCTCTACGCTGTTGACGAAGCGATTGCCATGGTCAAGGGTGCTGCTACCGCCAAGTTCAACGAGTCCGTTGACGTGGCTGTGAATCTCGGTGTTGATCCGCGCAAATCCGACCAGGTTGTGCGTGGTTCGGTTGTACTGCCCAAGGGTACTGGCAAGAGCGTTCGCGTTGCCGTGTTCACCCAAGGCGCCAATGCTGAAGCTGCCAAGGCTGCAGGTGCTGACATCGTTGGTTTCGAAGATCTGGCCGAAAGCATCAAGGCTGGCAATCTGGACTTCGACGTGGTCATCGCTTCCCCGGATGCAATGCGCATTGTTGGTCAGCTCGGTACCATCCTTGGTCCGCGCGGTCTGATGCCGAACCCGAAGGTTGGCACTGTAACCCCGAACGTGGCTGAGGCTGTTAAGAATGCCAAGGCTGGTCAGGTTCAGTACCGTACCGACAAGGCTGGTATCATTCACGCCACCATCGGTCGCGCTTCCTTTGATGCCGCTGATCTGAAGGCCAACCTGTTGGCGCTGGTTGATGCCCTGCAAAAGGCCAAGCCGGCCGCTGCCAAGGGCGTGTACTTCAAGAAGCTGGCTGTATCGAGCACCATGGGTATCGGTGTTCGTGTTGATGCCGCTTCGGTACAACAGCAGTAATTGACTTGCCCGGAGCTGCATTCAGATGCAGCTCCGCACTGACTTTGGGCCTGGCAGCAATGCCGGGATTGTCAAAGACCGTAGGTGACCGGTATCCGGTCTTAATCCCGATGTTCCCAAACATCTGCCTACGCAGACGGTGTGCCCAAGATGACTTTCCGAATTGCATTGCAAATCTGCGAGTCTCCTGAACATTGGTCGCCGTTTGAATTGGGTGGTGTGACCCTGTCGCACTGAACTGATAACCAATGGAGGTAGACCTTGAGTCTCAATCTGGAAGACAAAAAGGCCGTCGTAGCCGAGATCGCAGCAGAAGTTGCGAAAGCTCAGACTATCGTCGTCGCCGAGTACCGGGGAATTGAGGTTGCCAGCATGACTCAACTGCGCAAGCAAGCGCGTGAGTCCGGCGTATATCTGCGCGTTCTGAAGAACACGCTGGCTCGCCGTGCGGTGCAGGATACTCCGTTTGCCGCGCTGGCCGACCAAATGGTTGGCCCGCTGGTATACGGTTTTTCCGAAGATGCCGTTGCTGCAGCCAAAGTCCTGCACACATTTGCCAAGAAGGACGACAAGATCGTCATCAAGGCTGGTTCGTTTGATGGCAAGGTAATGAATGCAGCTGAGGTTGCTGCCCTTGCAAGCATCCCGAGCCGCGAAGAGCTGCTGTCCAAGCTGCTGTTCGTTATGCAGGCACCGGTTTCCGGCATGGCTCGTGCGCTGGGCGCGCTGGCCGAGAAAAAGCAAGCCGAAGCTGCTTAATTTCCCTTTTGCATTGATACAAGATTTCAGGAGTATTTAGACATGGCTCTGACCAAAGACGACATCCTCGAAGCCGTAGGCGCGATGACTGTTCTGGAACTGAACGACCTGGTTAAGGCGTTCGAAGAAAAGTTCGGTGTTTCCGCTGCTGCTGTTGCAGTTGCTGGCCCGGCCGGTGCTGCTGCTGCTGCCGTTGAAGAGCAAACCGAATTCAACGTCATCCTGACCAACGCTGGTGCCAACAAGGTAGGCGTGATCAAGGTTGTTCGCGAACTGACCGGCCTGGGCCTGAAGGAAGCGAAGGATCTGGTTGACGGCGCTCCGAAGGCTGTCAAGGAAGGCGCTGCCAAGGCTGACGCCGAGGCTATCGTCAAGAAGCTGATCGAAGCCGGTGCACAGGCTGAGATGAAGTAATCACCCCCGGGTGATCGCTTAAGGCAGGCGGAGGAATCCGCCTGCCCTTTTGCGTTTGTATCCGGCCAGCATTCTTACGGCCGGTTGATTCTGGTAATTGCCAAACCGGAAACCGCGTGCGCTCTGGCGCCGTTTGCGGTTTGTCCTTTGCGCCCCACTCCATGGAGAGTTTATGAGTATGAACTACTCGTTCACTGAGAAGAAACGCATTCGCAAGAGTTTCGCGAAGCGGGCGAGCGTGCTTGATGTGCCATTTCTGCTGGCTACGCAAATTGATTCTTACACCGAGTTCCTGCAACTTGGCGTACCGATCAGTGACCGTCGCTCGATTGGCCTGCAGGCAGCGTTCGCTTCGATTTTTCCGATTGTCTCGCACAATGAGAATGCGCGCCTTGAGTTCGTTCACTATAGCCTGGGCGAGCCCCCTTTCGATGTGATCGAGTGTCAGCAGCGCGGCATTACTTTTGCCGCCCCGCTGCGCGCCCGTGTCCGTCTGGTCATCATGGACCGCGAAGCGGCCAAGCCGACCGTCAAGGAAGTCAAGGAGCAGGACGTTTACTTCGGCGAAATCCCGCTGATGACACGCAATGGCTCCTTTGTCATCAACGGTACCGAGCGCGTCATTGTTTCGCAGCTGCACCGCTCGCCTGGCGTGTTCTTCGAGCACGACAAGGGCAAGACGCACTCTTCGGGCAAGCTGCTGTTCTCGGCGCGGATCATTCCGTACCGCGGCTCTTGGCTGGACTTTGAATTTGATCCCAAGGATCTGTTGTTCTTCCGGATTGACCGTCGTCGCAAGATGCCGGTATCCATCCTGCTGAAGGCGCTTGGCTATACGCCGGAGCAGATGCTGGCTGAATTCTTCGATACCGACACCTTCTATCTGAACGAGGGCGATATCCACTGGGAGCTGGTGCCCGAGCGCCTGAAGGGCGAGGTCGCGAAGTTTGACATCGTCACCGACGACGGCAAGGTACTGGCCCAGAAAGACAAGCGCATCACCGCCAAGACCATCCGCGACATCAATGCCGCCGGTCTCACGCGCGTCGAGGTTCCGGACGAATTCCTGCTGGGGCGCGTTCTTGCCGTCAACGCCGTGGATCCGGATACCGGTGAAGTAGTGGCCAAGGCCAACGAAGAAATCACCGAGGAGCTCCTGGTCAAGTTCGAGCAGGCCGAGATCAAGGAAGTGCGCGTCCTCTTCACCAATGATCTGGATCAGGGCGCTTACCTGTCCATGACCCTGCGCACCGACGATGTGCTGGATCAGTGGGCTGCCCGCGTGGCCATCTATCGCATGATGCGTCCGGGCGAGCCGCCGACCGAAGATGCCGTAGAGGCTCTTTTCAAGGGCTTGTTTTTCGACGAGGCACGCTACGACCTGTCTGCTGTCGGTCGCATGAAGTTCAACAGCCGCGCCTATCCGGACAAGCATGACGAGCGTACCCCGGGCTGGCAGCGCCGTTTCTACGAACGTGTCGGTTCGCGCGGCCTGGAAGGCTCCGGCGTCCTGTCGACGGAAGACATCATTGCCGTGATCGGCATCCTGCTTGAGCTGCGCAACGGTCGCGGTGACGTGGATGATATCGATCACCTTGGCAACCGTCGTGTGCGTTCGGTGGGCGAGCTGGCCGAGAACCAGTTCCGCGCCGGTCTGGTGCGTGTCGAGCGCGCCGTCAAGGAGCGTCTGTCGCAGGCAGAATCTGACAACCTGATGCCGCATGACCTGATCAATGCCAAGCCGGTATCTGCCGCGATCAAGGAATTCTTCGGTTCCTCGCAGCTGTCGCAGTTCATGGACCAGACCAACCCGCTGTCGGAAATTACCCACAAGCGCCGTGTATCGGCTCTTGGCCCGGGTGGTCTCACCCGCGAACGCGCCGGCTTCGAAGTGCGTGACGTGCACCCGACCCACTATGGTCGCGTGTGCCCGATCGAAACGCCGGAAGGCCCGAACATCGGTCTGATCAACTCGCTGTCCTGCTATGCCCGCACCAATGAATACGGTTTCCTGGAAACCCCGTATCGTCGCGTGGTGGATGGCAAGGTCACCAATGAAATCGATTACCTGTCGGCCATTGACGAAGGCAAGTATGTGATTGCCCAGGCGAATGCCGAAGTGGGTGACGACGGCAGCCTGATCGAAGAGCGTGTAACCTGCCGCAAGCATGGTGAAACCACGACCGAATCGCCGGCCAACGTCCAGTACATGGACGTGGCGCCGAGTCAGATTGTTTCCGTTGCCGCTTCGCTGATTCCGTTCCTTGAGCACGACGATGCGAACCGCGCATTGATGGGCGCCAACATGCAGCGTCAGGCCGTACCTTGCCTGCGCGCCGCATCGCCGCTGGTCGGCACCGGTATCGAGCGTACCTGCGCGATCGACTCGGGCACCGCAGTTGCCGCGATGCGTGGCGGCAAGGTAGATTATGTGGACGCGACCCGTATCGTGATCCGTGTGAATGATGATGAGGCGATGCCGGGCGAAACCGGCGTGGATATCTACAACCTCGTCAAATTCACCCGTTCCAACCAGAACACCAATACCAACCAGCGCCCGATCGTGAAGCGTGGCGATCTGATCGCCAAGGGCGACGTGATTGCCGATGGCGCATCGACCGATCTGGGCGAAATGGCGCTGGGTCAGAACATGACCATCGCCTTCATGCCGTGGAACGGTTACAACTTCGAAGATTCGATTCTGATCTCCGAGAAGGTGATTGCCGACGACCGCTATACCTCGATTCACATCGAGGAACTGTCGGTCATGGCGCGCGACACCAAGCTGGGCGCCGAAGAAATCACCCGCGATATCTCCAATCTGTCCGAGCGCATGCTCGGTCGTCTGGATGAGGCCGGTGTCGTGTATATCGGTGCCGAAGTCGAAGCGGGCGACGTACTGGTCGGCAAGGTGACGCCCAAGGGCGAAACCCAGCTGACACCGGAAGAGAAGCTGCTGCGCGCGATCTTTGGCGAGAAGGCTTCCGACGTGAAGGACACCTCGCTGCGCGTGCCGTCCGGCATGTCCGGCACGGTTATCGACGTGCAGGTGTTCACTCGTGAAGGCGTCGAGCGCGACAAGCGTGCCCAGTCCATCATCGACGAGCAGCTGCGCCGCTATCGCCAGGATCTGAACGACCAGCTGCGCATCGTAGAAAAGGACATGTTCGAGCGTATCGAGCGCCAGATCATTGGCAAGATTGCCAATGGTGGCCCGAAGCGCCTTGCCAAGGGTACGGCGATTACCGCCGAATACCTGGCCGACATGCCGAGCAAGCATGACTGGTTCGACATCCGCCTTGCCGACGAGGAAGGCGCTCGCCAGCTGGAAGCGATGAAGGACCTGATCGCCCAGATGAAGGCTGAGTTCGAACTGCGCTTCGAAGACAAGAAACGCAAGCTGACCCAGGGCGACGAACTGCCGCCGGGCGTGATCAAGATGGTCAAAGTCTATGTGGCCGTGAAGCGTCGCCTGCAGCCGGGCGACAAGATGGCCGGCCGTCACGGTAACAAGGGTGTGGTTTCCAAGATCCTGCCGGTGGAAGATCTGCCGTACATGGCGGATGGCACTCCGGTCGACATCGTGCTGAACCCGCTGGGCGTACCGTCGCGGATGAACATTGGCCAGATTCTGGAAGTGCATCTGGGCTGGGCGGCCAAGGGGATTGGCCAGCGCATCGACGGCATGCTGCGCGAGCAGCGCAATGTGGCCGAAGTACGCGACTACCTGCAGAAGATTTATGGCAGCTCCGGCCGCAAGGAAGACATCAGCGGTTTGTCCGATGCGGAAGTGCTGTCGCTGGCCAGCGGTCTGCGCACCGGCATGACCTTTGCAAGCCCGGTATTCGACGGTGCCAAGGAAAGCGAAATTCGCGCCATGCTGGAGCTGGCCTATCCGGATGAGGATGCCCGCACCCAGTTGCTGAATTTCAACGACAGCAAGACGCAGATGCAGCTGTTCGATGGCCGCACCGGCGAAGCGTTCGAGCGCAAGGTCACTGTTGGCGTCATGCATTACCTGAAGCTGCATCACCTGGTGGACGACAAGATGCACGCGCGTTCGACCGGTCCGTACTCGCTCGTTACCCAGCAGCCGCTGGGCGGCAAGGCGCAGTTCGGTGGCCAGCGCTTCGGGGAAATGGAAGTGTGGGCGCTGGAAGCATACGGCGCCGCCTACACCCTGCAGGAAATGCTGACCGTGAAGTCCGATGATGTGAATGGCCGTACCAAGGTCTATGAAAACATCGTCAAGGGTGACCATCGTATTGACGCTGGCATGCCGGAATCCTTCAATGTACTGGTGAAGGAAATCCGCTCGCTGGGTATCGATATCGATCTCGAGCGCAATTGATCCGTGTGAGGTGTGGCAGGGGGCAAGCCCCTTGCGCACCTGACTCACACCCTCACGGGTGGGGTTACATGCAGTGGCAGAAATGACGGGGTATCGAGCCGGGGCTTAAGTAGCTAAAGGGCTGTGGCTCGATACCTTTGTGGGTGTGTAGCCCCTCTCTATTGGAGAAGAATTGATATGAAAGGCCTTCTCGAACTCTTCAAGCAAGTCGTTCAGGACGAAGAATTCGACGCGATCAAGATCGGGCTGGCGTCGCCCGAAAAGATCCGTACCTGGTCCTTCGGTGAAGTGAAAAAGCCGGAGACCATCAATTACCGTACTTTCAAGCCGGAGCGCGATGGCCTGTTCTGCGCCCGCATCTTTGGCCCGATCAAGGACTATGAATGTCTTTGCGGCAAGTACAAGCGCCTGAAGCATCGCGGCGTGGTCTGCGAGAAGTGCGGCGTTGAAGTAACACTGTCCAAGGTGCGCCGTGAGCGCATGGGCCACATCGAGCTGGCCTCGCCGGTTGCGCACATCTGGTTCCTGAAGTCGCTGCCGTCGCGTCTGGGCATGGTGCTCGACATTCCGCTGCGCGACATTGAGCGCGTGCTGTACTTTGAAGGCTACATCGTCATCGAGCCGGGCATGACTCCGCTGAACCGCGGCGAGCTGCTGACCGAAGAAGACTACTTCAACAAGGTTGAAGAGTACGGTGACGAATTCGTTGCGATGATGGGTGCCGAGGCGGTTCGCGAACTGCTCAAGAACCTGAACATCGATCAGGAAATCGCCACGCTGCGCCAGGAGCTGGAAAGCACCGGTTCCGAAACCAAGATCAAGAAGATCGCCAAGCGCCTGAAGGTGCTGGAGGCCTTCGAGCGTTCCGGCATCAAGCCGGAATGGATGATCATGGAAGTGCTGCCGGTGCTGCCGCCGGAACTGCGTCCGCTGGTGCCGCTGGATGGTGGCCGTTTTGCGACTTCCGACCTGAATGATCTCTATCGTCGCGTCATCAACCGTAACAACCGTCTGAAGCGCCTGCTGGAACTGCGTGCGCCGGAAATCATCGTCCGCAACGAAAAGCGCATGCTGCAGGAAGCTGTTGACTCGCTGCTGGACAACGGTCGACGCGGCAAGGCCATGACCGGCGCCAACAAGCGTCCGCTGAAGTCGCTGGCCGACATGATCAAGGGCAAGGGCGGTCGTTTCCGTCAGAACCTCTTGGGCAAGCGCGTCGACTACTCCGGCCGTTCCGTCATTACCGTAGGCCCGACCCTGCGTCTGCATCAGTGCGGCCTGCCGAAACTGATGGCGCTGGAACTCTTCAAGCCTTTCATCTTCCATCGTCTGGAAGTGATGGGTCTGGCGACCACCATCAAGGCCGCCAAGAAGATGGTCGAGTCGCAAGAGCCGGTGGTGTGGGACATTCTGGAAGACGTGATTCGCGAGCATCCGGTACTGCTGAACCGCGCACCGACGCTGCACCGTCTGGGTATTCAGGCGTTCGAGCCGACGCTGATCGAAGGCAAGGCCATTCAGCTGCACCCGCTGGTGTGTGCGGCGTTCAACGCCGACTTCGACGGTGACCAGATGGCCGTTCACGTGCCGCTGTCGCTGGAAGCGCAGATGGAAGCCCGCACCCTGATGCTGGCCTCCAACAACGTGCTCGCTCCGGCCAACGGCGACCCGATCATCGTGCCGTCGCAGGATATCGTACTGGGTCTGTACTACATGACCCGTGACGAAATCAACGGCAAGGGCGAGGCTGAGCCGGATACGAAGAAGGCGTTGCAGGAGCAGTCGCTGGCATCTTACTTTGCCGATGTCAACGAAGCCCGTCGTGCCTACGAAAGCAAGGAAATCTCGCTGCACACCAAGGTGTATGTGCGTCTGAAGGAATGGTTCAAGGACGACAATGGTGAGTGGCAGTTCAAGCTGGTGCGCAAGTACACCACCGTTGGTCGTGCCATCCTGTCGGAAATTCTGCCCAAGGGCCTGGATTTCAGTCACGTCGACAAGGCGCTGAAGAAGAAAGAGATCGGCAAGCTGATCAATGCGTCCTTCCGCAGCTGTGGTCTGCGCGATACCGTGATCTTTGCCGACCAGCTGATGTACACCGGTTTTGCCTTTTCGACTCGCGGCGGCATTTCGATCTGCGTCGACGACATGCTGGTGCCTGCCGCCAAGATTGAGTTGCAACTGGCTGCTCAGCAGGAAGTCAAGGAGGTCGAAGAGCAATACAACTCCGGTCTCGTGACCCATGGCGAGCGTTACAACAAGGTCGTCGACATCTGGGGCAAGGCCGGTGAAGACATTGCCAAGGCGATGATGGACAACCTGAAGACCGTGGACGTGACGGACCGTTACGGCAAGCAGGTCAAGCAGGAGTCCTTCAACTCCATCTACATGATGGCTGACTCCGGTGCGCGGGGTTCCGCTGCACAGATTCGTCAGCTGGCCGGTATGCGGGGTCTGATGGCCAAGCCGGATGGCTCGATTATCGAGACGCCGATCAAGGCAAACTTCCGCGAAGGCCTGACCGTACTTGACTACTTCATTTCGACCCACGGTGCGCGTAAGGGTCTGGCCGATACGGCGCTGAAAACGGCGAACTCCGGTTACCTGACCCGTCGTCTTGTCGATGTGACCCAGGATCTGGTGGTGATCGAGGACGATTGCGGCACCAAGAATGGTGTGAGCATGAAGGCGGTTCTGCAGGGCGGTGACGTGATCGAAGCGCTGCGTGACCGTATTCTGGGTCGTGTCGCTGCTGCCGATGTGGTCGATCCCTCCAGCCAGGAGACCATTTACGAAGCGGGTACTCTGCTGGGCGAAGACGAGGTCGATACCATCGAGCGCCTGGGCATTGATGAAGTGAAGGTTCGTACTCCGCTGTCTTGCGAAACCCGCTATGGCCTCTGCGCCAAGTGTTATGGCCGCGATCTCGGACGTGGTCACCTGGTGAATGCCGGTGAAGCGGTCGGCGTAATCGCCGCCCAGTCGATCGGTGAGCCGGGCACCCAGCTGACCATGCGTACCTTCCACATCGGTGGTGCGGCGTCGCGTGCAGCGGCGGCCAGCCAGGTCGAATCCAAGTCCAGCGGTAATATCGCTTTCTCGTCGAACATGCGCTACGTCACCAACGTGAAGGGTGATCTGGTGGTGATTGCGCGTTCGGCGGAAGTGCTGGTGCTGGATGATCATGGACGCGAACGTGAGCGTCACAAGGTTCCGTATGGCGCCACGCTGCTGGTCAAGGATGGCGAAACGATCAAGGCCGGTGCCGTGCTGGGTACTTGGGACCCGCACACCCGCCCGATCATTACCGAGTATGCCGGCCAGGTTAAGTTCGAAAACGTGGAAGAGGGTATCACCGTCGTCAAGCAGGTTGACGAAGTGACCGGTCTGTCCACGCTGGTGGTGATTGATCCGAAGCGCAAGGCCGGTGCCGCCAAGGGCGTTCGTCCCCTGGTCAAACTGCTCGACGAATCGGGTAACGAAGTCAAGCTGACCGGCACGGATACCGCTGTAACCATCGGCTTCCAGGTTGGTGCGATCATTACCGTGAAGGATGGTCAGACCGTTGGCAAGGGTGATGTGCTGGCCCGTATTCCGCAGGAATCGGCCAAGACCCGCGACATTACCGGTGGTCTGCCGCGCGTTGCCGAGCTGTTTGAAGCGCGTTCGCCCAAGGATGCCGGCATGCTGGCCGAGGTGACTGGTACCGTTTCCTTCGGCAAGGACACCAAGGGCAAGCAGCGCCTGATCATTACCGATCTGGAAGGCCTGGCTCACGAGTACCTGATTCCGAAGGACAAGCACGTCATGGTCCACGACGGTCAGGTAGTCAATCGTGGTGAAACCATCGTTGACGGCCCGATCGATCCGCACGACATCCTGAAGCTGCAGGGTATCGAGGCACTCAGCCGCTATATCGTCCAGGAAGTGCAGGAAGTCTATCGTCTGCAGGGCGTGAAGATTAACGACAAGCACATCGAAGTGATCGTTCGCCAGATGCTGCGTCGGGTGATCATTACCGATGCAGGTGGTACCGATTTCATTCAGGGTGAGCAGGTTGAGCGCGCTGAAGTGCTGATTGCCAATGACCGGATGGCAGCGGAAGGCAAGGAGCTGGCCAAGTACGACAACGTGCTGCTGGGTATTACCAAGGCTTCCCTGTCAACCGACTCCTTCATCTCGGCGGCTTCCTTCCAGGAAACCACGCGTGTTCTGACCGAGGCAGCCATCATGGGCAAGGTCGACGATCTGCGCGGCCTGAAGGAGAATGTGATTGTCGGTCGCCTGATTCCGGCCGGTACCGGTCTTGCGTATCACAAGAATCGCCGTCGTGTGGCTGAAGTTGCAAGCGATCCGCTGGCACTCTTTGCCGAAGCCGCAGCCGAAGTAGTGGCGGAAGGGCAGTCTGCGGATGAGTAAGCACTCATCCATTGACTCGCGATTTGAATTCTTCATATAATTCAAGTCTTTTTTGGCGGCGCCCCTTGCGGGGTGCCGCTTGTTGCATTTCCAATTTTGGATTTGCAGGGTCGCCAGGCTTGCAAAAGCACGGCGGATTTAAACCTGGTAGGAAGAAACAATGCCAACTATCAATCAACTCGTTCGTAAAGGGCGTGTTGCGGAAGTCGCCAAGAGCAAGGTTCCTGCTCTTGAGGCTTGCCCGCAAAAGCGTGGCGTGTGCACCCGTGTGTACACCACCACTCCGAAGAAGCCGAACTCCGCTCTGCGTAAAGTGTGCAAGGTTCGTCTGACCAACGGTTTCGAAGTGATTTCGTATATCGGCGGTGAAGGCCATAACCTGCAGGAACACAGCGTAGTGCTGATCCGTGGCGGTCGTGTAAAGGATTTGCCGGGTGTGCGCTATCACTGCGTGCGCGGCTCCCTCGATCTGGCTGGCGTCAAGGATCGTAAGCAGTCTCGTTCGAAGTACGGTGCGAAGCGTCCGAAGGCTTAAGCCTTTGCTGGTGGTCGTATCGTGTGGTCGATGGACGCGACCCTCTCGCTTTTGCGGTGCAGGGTAAACCATCGAGTAAGTGGCAGATCAGGTGATCTGCCTTGGGGATAAACCCCGACTGAATGTCACATTGAGGAATTAATATCATGCCAAGACGCAGAGAAGTGCCGAAGCGCGAGGTTTTGCCGGATCCGAAGTTCGGTTCTACCGAGCTTGCCAAGTTCATGAACGTTGTTATGCTCGACGGCAAAAAGGCCGTTGCCGAGCGCATCGTTTACGGTGCCCTTGCCCAGATCGAAAAGAAGGGTGGCAAGGATGCATTGGAAGTGTTCTCTACCGCCATCAATAACGTGAAGCCGATCGTGGAAGTAAAAAGCCGCCGTGTCGGTGGTGCGAACTACCAGGTTCCCGTTGAAGTCCGTCCTAGCCGTCGTCTGGCATTGGCGATGCGCTGGGTGCGCGAAGCGGCTCGCAAGCGCGGTGAGAAGTCGATGGATCTGCGTCTGGCTGGTGAACTGCTTGATGCTGCAGAAGGCCGCGGCGGCGCGATGAAGAAGCGTGACGAAGTTCACCGCATGGCTGAAGCCAACAAGGCGTTCGCCCACTACCGCTTCTAATCGCGACTACTCATTAAGGAATAAGCCGTGGCTCGTAAGACTCCCATTGAGCGCTACCGCAATATTGGTATTTCCGCTCACATTGATGCCGGCAAGACCACAACTACCGAACGTATCCTGTTCTACACCGGTGTGAACCACAAGATCGGTGAAGTTCATGATGGCGCAGCCACCATGGACTGGATGGAGCAAGAGCAGGAACGTGGTATCACCATTACCTCCGCTGCAACCACTACCTACTGGAAAGGTATGGGCATGCAGTTTCCTGAGCACCATATCAACATCATTGATACCCCGGGGCACGTTGACTTCACGATTGAAGTTGAGCGTTCCATGCGTGTTCTTGATGGCGCCTGCATGGTTTACTGTGCAGTAGGTGGTGTTCAGCCGCAGTCCGAAACCGTTTGGCGTCAGGCCAACAAGTACAAGGTTCCGCGTCTGGCTTTCGTGAACAAGATGGACCGTCAGGGTGCCAACTTCTTCCGCGTGGTAGAGCAGATGAAGATTCGCCTGAAGGCGAATCCGGTTCCGGTGGTTGTGCCGATTGGTGCGGAAGACACCTTCGAGGGTGTTGTTGACCTGATCAAGATGAAGGCCATCTACTGGGATGAAGCTTCCCAGGGCATGAAGTTCGAGTATCGTGATATTCCGGCTGATCTGCTTGATGTGGCTCAGGAATGGCGCGAGAAGATGGTCGAGACGGCTGCCGAAGCCAGCGAAGACCTGATGAACAAGTATCTGGAAACCGGTGAGCTGAGCGAGGAAGAGATCGTTTCGGCAATCCGTGCTCGTACTCTGGCTTGTGAAATCCAGCCGATGCTGTGCGGTACTGCCTTCAAGAACAAGGGTGTTCAGCGCATGCTGGATGCCGTGATCGAATTCCTGCCGTCGCCGATTGAAATCGAGGCTGTTAAGGGTACTGATGATCGCGGTAATGAAGATTCCCGCACTGCTTCCGACGAAGCTCCGTTCTCGGCGCTTGCTTTCAAGCTGATGAATGACCCGTATGTCGGTCAGCTGACTTTCTTCCGCGTCTATTCCGGCATCGTGAAGTCGGGTGATTCCGTGCTGAACTCGGTCAAGGACAAGAAAGAGCGTATCGGTCGTATCGTTCAGATGCACGCCAATGACCGCAAGGAAATTGACGAAGTACGCGCTGGTGATATCGCGGCAGCGATCGGCCTGAAGGATGTGACTACGGGCGAGACGCTGTGTGATCTGGACAAGGTCATTATCCTTGAGCGCATGGAGTTCCCGGATCCGGTGATTCACGTGGCTGTTGAGCCGAAGACCAAGGCTGACCAGGAAAAGATGGGTCTGGCTCTCGGTCGTCTGGCCAAGGAGGATCCGTCCTTCCGCGTGCGTACCGATGAAGAGTCGGGTCAGACCATCATTTCCGGGATGGGTGAGCTTCACCTGGAAATTATTGTTGACCGCATGAAGCGTGAATTCGGTGTTGAGGCCAACGTGGGTGCACCGCAAGTCGCGTATCGTGAGACCATCACGACCGTGGCCAAGGACGTCCAGGGTAAGCATGCCAAGCAATCCGGTGGTAAGGGTCAGTACGGTGATTGTACGATTACCCTCGAGCCGTCGGGCGAAGGCAAGGGTTACATTTTCGTCGACGAGATCAAGGGTGGTGTGATTCCGCGTGAATTCATTCCGTCGGTGGACAAGGGTATTCAGAACACCCTGAAGTCCGGCATTCTTGCTGGTTTCCCGGTTGTTGATGTAACCGTTCGCCTCACCTTTGGTTCGTACCACGATGTTGACTCGTCCCAGATTGCGTTCGAACTGGCTGGTTCGATTGCCTTCAAAGAGGCGATGCGCCGTGCGAATCCGGTAATTCTTGAGCCGATGATGGCTGTTGAGATCGAGACGCCGGAAGAGTACATGGGCGACATCATGGGTGATATTTCGTCCCGTCGTGGCATTTTGCAGGGTATGGATGACAACCCGGCTGGTGGCAAGATGATCAAGGCCGAGGTGCCGCTGTCCGAAATGTTCGGCTATTCGACCACGCTGCGCTCGATGTCTCAGGGTCGTGCTACTTACTCCATGGAGTTCAAGCACTACTCCGAGGCTCCGCGCAATGTTGCCGAAGCCATCATGAACAAGAAGTAATTGACTGTTTTGGGGTTGGCGCCATGCGTCAGCCCCCGCCAAATTTCAAATCAAAGGAAAATTAGCAATGGCTAAGGAAAAGTTCGAACGGACGAAGCCGCACGTAAACGTAGGTACTATCGGCCACGTTGACCACGGCAAGACGACTCTGACCGCTGCAATCACCACCATTCTGTCCAAGAAGTTCGGTGGCGAGGCCAAGGGTTACGATCAGATCGACTCCGCTCCGGAAGAAAAGGCTCGTGGTATTACCATCAATACCGCTCACGTTGAATACGAAACCGAATCCCGTCACTACGCTCACGTAGACTGCCCGGGCCACGCTGACT
>NZ_ATZJ01000060.1 GCF_000428145.1 Chitinilyticum litopenaei DSM 21440
CGGCGCTACGCGACCCGGTCGGCAGCCAAGGCAGATCTCTTTGATTACATCGAGGTGTTTTACAATCGCAAGCGCCGGCATTCGTCGCTGAATTACGAATCACCGGCAACCCATTACGCAGCCTGGCTGGAGCGAGAAAAGCTGGCCGCATAACCGCTACCTTGGTAGCCGGAAAGCGCGGGTAACCTCATTACTCCCTTCTGGGACTTTGCTTTTGGCGCTGTATGGACAAGGCAAAACACGAGGTAAGGTTGCAATTCTTGGTTTTGAGGCATCGACAAATCAAGCGTGCGCATCCATTATTCTAAACAATAAAATTAATCGTGAGTATATATTTCATTTCCTATCAAGTCAATACGAAAAAATTAGAAATGCAAGTAATTCAGGTGGGCAAGAGAATCTGAGTGGGCAAATAATAAAGAACATCCAAGTCCCTTTGCCTCCTGAAACAGAACAAAAGGAAATCGCCTCAGTCCTTTCCAACGTCGATGCCTTGCTCACCCAACTCGACGCGCTGATTGCCAAAAAACGCGACCTCAAACAAGCCGCCATGCAGCAACTCCTCACCGGCCAAACCCGCCTGCCAGGATTTGACGGGGAGTGGGAAGTAGCAGAGCTAGGAGAGCTAGAGCGGAAAGGACTCTTGCGTCTCTTTCGTGGGAATGTAATTTCCAAAAAAGATATTGAAAATTCGCCAGGCGAGTACCCAATTTACTCGTCATCTGTCAAACAAGGTGGCTTGTTTGGCTGTTACGGAAAATTCATGTTTGAAGAGGAATTGATTACATGGTCGGTTGATGGTGGTGGCGACTTTTTTTATCGACATCCGCATAGATTTTCTGTAACAAATGTTTGTGGATTCATTAGAGTTTTTTCTGCGCAAATTAACTGTAGATTTTTAGCGTTTCAACTTGATTTTCTCCATGGAAACATGCGATTTGATTACACATCCAAAGCACACCCAAGCATCATCCGGAAAGCCTATAAACTGATCTTGCCTTCACGTGACGAGCAAAATGCGATCTCAACAATCCTCACTGAGATGGACGCCGAAATCACCACTCTCGAAGCCCGTCGCGACAAAACCCGCTTTCTCAAGCTGGGCATGATGCAAGAGCTTCTTACGGGGAAAACGAGGTTAGTGAGATGAGAAACTGGCTAAGAACATTGCTATTTATTACTGCGTTTTCACCTGCACTATTAAGCATTGCCTGGGTTAAATATGATGCACATAGTTTAACCTCTGAAGTCATTACACTGGCGATCGTTGGGGTGATTGGGTCGGCATTGCCATTTCTTGTATTGAGGCTTGTTGAGAGACAAGGCGAGTTTTTTACTGTTGACATCAAGAAAGTCGAGCAGAATGACTTTATGCTTCTTGCTTTTGTTGGTAGTTATATTCTGCCGTTTTTATTGAGGGCGGCTGACTTGTCGGTCGGCTCGATTTCGTCTGTTCTTATTGTTTTGTTTGTGATTTTGTGGCTGATTAATTCATTGCCTGCTCATCCATTGTTAAGGATGTTGAGGTTTCGTTTTTACAAGGTTGAGTCGTCTTCGGGTGTTGTTTATACGTTGATCTCTCGTAGGGAAATTCTAGAACCGAAGCAGATAAAATCTGTCAAGAAAATATCAGGAGCAATGCTCATGGAGGTTTATTAAATGCTTAACCTTTTTGCCCTAACTGATGACCCTGCAAATCGAAAGCTTCGCTTTTCTCTTTCTCAAGACGTCCAGCAAGACCTAACGACGCTCCTCAAGTCTCAAGAGGCTGAGTTTAGTGCAAACATTCAAGATGAGATTGCTTTTGATGGCAAGTACAAGCCGGATTTTGGTGAAGTTCTTACGATTAATGATTTTGACGATATCGATGACTTGGCCAGTGCAATTGATGCTCCACTAAATATCCCTGAGGTAAATCCAAGCCCAGAGCTTTTTGGATCAATTAAAGCACTTTTCTCAGGCTACAGGATGGATGATGGAAATATCAAAGTTATAATTCAGTACTTTGATAGAAGGCGTGTGATATCAACCAATGGCCTGTCAATTTTCCATTCCAACAATGTCTATAAGAAAATTGAAGGGATTGGATTGACAATAGACTCCAAGCTTGCGGGTGTGCTTGTTGGGTCTAAACTTAGCTTTCACAGCTTTCATTTTATAAAGCAAATTTTCGACTTGAGCACTTACTATAAAGAAGCAACTGATGTTGATATTCAACAGTTTTCAACTTTGGAAAGCATATCGGTATCGAACGCCGAGCGACTGGCTGAAAATTCAGATGCCTGGGTGCGCCGAAAACTATGGCTCATATCGCAAAGCGGGATTCTTGAGAACGTCCCAATGAAAGAGATTCGGGCGGTTGCTGCTGAGTTTGGAATTCCACTCGACATTCTTAATGATAATGGAACTGAGAAAATTATTATTCCAGAGGGCAAGAAGGAGCTAAAGGAATTGCTGCGTTTTTTGGATGAGGACTACTACAAGTCGCCGTTATTGCAAAATACGTATATAACCAATTCAAAAAGACCCGCCTGATTTGATGAAAAACTACTACCGCCTCATGCTCGGCAAGGGCTCCATCCACGCCGCCGACTGCTTCGCCGGCAACTTCATCGGTGCCGATTTCGACCTGCATTTCGATTTGCAGCCCCACCTTGGCGAAGACTGGCGGGTGTTCAATCACCAGTTCGTGCCGCAGTGGCAGGCGCTGAATCCAGGCAAAAGCAAGGTGGCAGCGGGTCTGGCCTGCGGGGCGCTGTGGACGGTGGCGAAGGGCATCCGCAGCGGTGATGTGCTGCTGTGCCCGGATGGCCTGGGCGCGTATCGGGTGGCCGAGGTGCTGGGCGATTATCAGTATGTGCCCGGTGGCGTGCTGCCGCACCGCCGTGCCGTGCGCTGGTTTGCCGAAATCGCCCGCAGTGACATGAGCGATGCGCTGCGCAATTCTTGCGGCTCGATTGGCACGGTCAGCACCATCAGCAAATACGCCAGCGAGCTGGAATCGCTGCTGAGCACGCAGGCTGCGCCCACCTTGCTGAGCACCGACCCGGAGGTGGAAGACCCGGCAAGCTTTGCGCTGGAAAAGCATCTGGAAGAATTCCTGGTCGCCAACTGGGCGCAGACCGAGTTAGGCCAGGGGTATGACATCTACAGCGAAGACGGCGAGCTGATTGGCCAGCAATACCCCAGCGACACCGGCCCGATGGACATTCTGGCGATCAGCAAGGACAAGCAGGAGTTACTGGTGGTGGAGCTGAAAAAAGGCCGCGCCAGCGATGCCGTGGTCGGCCAGGTGCTGCGCTATATGGGCTACGTGATGAGCGAGCTGGCCGAACCCACCCAGCGCGTACGCGGCGCGATCATCGCACTGGAAGACGACCCCCGCCTGCGCCGGGCGTTGACGGCGGTGCCGAATGTGGATTTTTATCGCTACCAGATCAGTTTCAAGCTGGTGAAAAGCTGAGTAGTACAATGCAGGATCAAGGGTAAAGCCCGATTTGACAGGAGTACGCCATGACAAAACGCGTTCTGGATGAAAAAACCATGCGCACGCTGGAGGCCAGGATTCCGAAACTGGCCAGCGGCGCATTTGCCCAAGCCTATGCAAATGCACTGACCGTCAGCGGCAAGGTGCTGGTCGCACGCAAGGGGCAACTGGTGGAAACCCACGCCGATGGCAGCGAGCGGGTGATCCGCCAACTGGCCGCTCCGACCCAGGTCACGGTTGGCACCCGGCGCGTGCGCAAGGTCAAGGCATGAGCACCACCCCGCGCCTGCGCCTGTTTGCCGGGCCAAATGGCTCTGGCAAAAGCACCCTGAAGAACGTGCTCAATGAAGAATGGATCGGGGTGTATATCAACCCGGACGAGATAGAAAAAGGGCTACGGGCCAATACCCTGATCGATTTCTCTGATTTTGGCTTGGTGGTCGATGAAGATGCTTTGCTGGATTACTTGCGCACTTCGACGCTGCTGGCCAAGGGAGGAATGCTGGAGAGCGTGAACAATCTGCGTTTCGCAGATAACCGCCTGCATTTCGAAGCGGTGGAAATCAATTCCTACTTTGCTTCGGTACTGGCCGACTTTATCCGCCAGCAGCTGCTGGCCCAAGGTATCAGCTTTACTTTCGAGAGCGTGATGTCATCACCCGATAAGGTGGAATTCTTGCGCAAAGCGCAGCAGGCTGGCTTTCGCACCTATCTGTATTTCGTGGCGACCGAAGACCCGGAAATCAATGTCGCGCGTGTCAGCCATCGCGTGGAGACCGGCGGGCATCCGGTGCCAGAAGACAAAATCCGGCAGCGCTATTACCGCTCTCTGGAACTGCTGCTGGATGCCGTCACCTACAGCAATCGCGCGTACATTTTCGACAACTCCGCCGATGACCAGGAGCATTCCTGGGGTGCCGAAGTCACCAATGGCGAGGAAATCGAGCTGAAGAGCCCGGAAATGCCAGCATGGTTCAGGAAGGCGCTTTGGGATCACTTTGAAGATGAGCCATCCGCGACCGATGAGACACCACTTTACCCGGCTGAGTAGAAGGAGACTTCAGAGTGGCAGATCACCGAGCCAGCTTGAGATTGGCAAAGCGGGCAGATGGATTTTTTTAGCTGCTGCTCAAGCTGCTGAATGTTTTTTCCGGTCTCGATGGCTGTTGAGCTGGCTACGGCACGAAGCAGCGCCTGGGTGCTGACAGGTTTGCGACTGGACATCGCTTTGCTTTGTGACATGAAGGCTTCCGGTAGCCGTAGTTGCCAATTTTACATGACAGGCCTGCTTGTTGATGGCCACAGAAATAATCAGGTGTTAACAGGATAAAGTATGTCTTCTGTCGGCCAGATCGAACGCACCACGCAAAACCGCATCGTCAAACTGTTCGTTGAGCAGCTGAAGTATCGCTATCTCGGCAACTGGGAATATCGCGACGGCAACCGCAATATCGAGCAGGAGTTGCTGCAGGCCTGGCTGGTTAAGCGCGGTATCAGCGAGCCTTTGGCCAAGCGGGCGATTGCCGAGTTTGGCAAGGTGGCCAACAATGCCCAGCTCTCTTCGTATGACCGCAACAAGGCGGTGTACGAGTTGCTGCGCTATGGCGTGAAGGTGAAGGATGATGAGACCGACACAATCCCGACCGTGTGGCTGATTGACTGGAAGACGCCTGAAGCCAACGACTTTGCGATTGCCGAGGAAGTCACCGTCAAGGGCGCTGATGCCAAGGCGAGTACAAAGCGGCCGGACATCGTGCTGTACATCAACGGCATCGCGCTGGGCGTGCTGGAGCTGAAGCGCTCGTCGGTTTCGGTGAGCGAAGGTATCCGGCAGAATCTGGATAACCAGCGCAAGGAATTCATCCAGCCCTTCTTTGCCACTATGCAGTTGGTGATGGCGGGTAACGACACCCAGGGGTTGCGCTACGGCACCATCGAGACCAAAGAAAAGTACTATCTGGAATGGAAGGAAGCGGGCGAAGACAGCAACTTGCTCGACCGGCATGTGAAGCAGGTCTGCCGCAAGGCACGTCTGCTGGAGCTGATTCACGATTTCGTGGTGTTCGATGCCGGTGTGAAAAAACTCTGCCGGCAGAACCAGTATTTCGGTGTGCGTGAGGCACAGGATTTTCTGCGCCGCCGTCAGGGCGGCATCATCTGGCACACCCAGGGCAGCGGCAAGAGCCTCACCATGGTCTGGCTGACCAAGTGGATACGTGAAAACATCGATAACGCCCGTGTGCTGATCATTACCGACCGCACCGAGCTGGATGAACAGATCGAAAAGGTTTTCAAGGGAGTGAACGAGGACATCAGCCGGGCCGGTAGCGGCGCGGAGCTGATTGCACTGCTGAATGCCACCCAGCCCTGGCTGCTGTGCTCGCTGATTCACAAATTTGGTGGCAAGGAAGATGGTGAGGATGTCGGCGACATTGCCGCCTACATCGAGGAAGTAAAGCGCAGCCTGCCCGCCGATTTCGCGCCCAAGGGCGATCTGTATGTGTTCGTGGATGAATGCCACCGCACGCAGTCGGGCGAGCTGCATAAGGCAATGAAATCAATCCTGCCCAATGCGCTGTTCATCGGTTTCACCGGCACTCCGCTGCTGAAAAGCGACAAGCAGAAGAGCATTGAAGTATTCGGCCCCTATATCCACACCTACAAATTCAACGAAGCTGTCGCCGATGGCGTGGTTCTCGATTTGCGCTATGAAGCCCGCGACATCGACCAGAACATCAGCTCTCAGAGCAAAATCGACCAGTGGTTTTCTGCGAAAACCAAGGGGCTGAATGATCTGGCTCGGGCGCAGCTGAAAGCGCGCTGGGGAACGATGCAGAAAGTGTTGTCCAGCCAGAGCCGGCTGGAAAAAATCGTCAGCGATATTCTGCTCGACATGGAAATGCGGGATCGGCTGGCCAGTGGGCGCGGCAATGCCATGCTGGTGACCAGCAGCATCTTCGAAGCTTGCAAATGCTACGAGCTGTTCTGCAAGGCCGGTATGGCCGAGCAGTGCGCTATCGTGACCAGCTACAAGCCGTCACCTGCCGATTTGAAAGGGCAGACGACCGGCGAGGGGTTGACCGAAAAACTGCGCCAGTACGAGATTTATCAGCAGATGCTGGCGGGTCGCGATCCCGAGCAATTCGAAAAGGATGTGAAGAAGAAATTCATCGATGAGCCCGGCCAGATGCGCCTGCTGATCGTGGTGGACAAGCTGCTGACGGGCTTTGATGCTCCTTCGGCTACCTACCTCTACATCGACAAGAAAATGCGCGACCACGGCCTGTTCCAGGCCATCTGCCGCGTGAACCGGCTTGATGGTGAGGACAAGCAGTATGGCTACATCATCGACTACCAGGATTTGTTCAAGCAGCTGGAAAACTCGATCAGCGACTACACCAGTGGCGCACTGGACGGTTACGACCAGGCCGATGTGCAGGGCTTGCTGAGCAATCGGCTGGAACAGGCCGGCAACGATCTGGAAGACGCGCGGGAAGCCATTAAGGCGTTGTGCGAGCCGGTGGAGCCGCCCAAGGATGCTCCGGCGTATCAGCGCTTTTTCTGTGGCGATGGTTCGGCGGAAGCACTCAAGCTCAATGAGGGCAAGCGCCTGTCGCTATATACGCAGACCTCCAAGCTGGTGCGTGCGTTTGCCAATATCGCCAGCGAGCTCGAAGAGGCCGGTTACAGCCCCCAGGAAATTGCGACCATCCGGGCGGAAGTCGAACATTTCGAACAGCTGCGCGGCGAAATCAAGATTTTCAGTGGCGACTACATCGATCTGAAGGTGTACGAACCCGCCATGCGCCACCTGATCGACAGCTATATCCGGGCGGAAGAAAGCGTGCAGATTTCGGCCTTTGACGATATGTCGCTCATCCAGCTGATTGTCGAGCGCGGAGCCGATGCCGTGAATGCCTTGCCCAAAGGCATTCGCCGCAGTGAAGAAAGCATGGCCGAGGCCATTGAAAACAACGTCCGCAAGCTGATCATCGATGAGTCACCGATCAACCCGAAGTACTACGAAACCATGTCGGCACTGCTGGATGCGCTGATCGAGCAGCGCCGCAACGGGGCGATCAAGTATCAGGAATATCTGGCAAAAGTCGTCGAGCTGACCAAGCAGGCCAAGAATCCCCTAGGGACAAAAAACTATCCAGACGGCGTTACCACGCCTGCACAAAAAGCGTTGTACGACAATCTGGACGGCAATGCGGAGCTGGCGCTGCGGCTGCACAAGGTCATCATGGCCAGCAAGCAGGATGGCTGGCGCGAAAGCAGTATCAAGCAAAAAAAAATCCGCATCGCCATCGACCTGGCTCTGGAAGCCTGGTCGCTGGAGAATGGTGGCCTGGTGACCAGGGTTGCCGAACCTGAAGTGCAGGCTGATGAGCAGCGGGCAGAGCTGGTAGAACGACTGCTTGAACTAGCCAAGCATCAACATGAGTTCTGATCGCCCCCGCATTGTGGTTGCCGGCATTTCCGTTGCCATTGACCGCAAGGACATCAAGAATCTGCACCTTGGCGTGTATCCGCCCGATGGGCGGGTGCGGGTTGCTGCGCCGCTGGCCGTGAATGACGAGGCCATCCGGCTGGCGGTGATTGGCAAGCTGGGCTGGATCAAGCGCCAGCGGGCCAAATTCCAGAGCCAGCCGCGCCAAAGCGAACGCCGGATGGTTTCCGGCGAGACGCACTATGTGTTTGGCCGGCCGTACCGCTTGCGTGTCCTGCATCTGGCCGGAGCCCAGCAGATTACCGTGGACCCGCGTGGTCGCCTTCTACTGAATTGCTCGCCAGAAAAAAGCGCCGAACAGCGCCAGGTACTTCTGCAGGAATGGTATCGGGCGCGTCTGAGGGAAACGGCGCAACCCTTATTGCAGGAGTGGTCTGCCCGCCTGGAGGTTTCCCCTGCCTTCTGGGGCATCCGCAAGATGAAAACGCGCTGGGGAAGCTGCAATACCGGCACCGGCCGAATCTGGTTGAATCTGGAGCTCGCCAAAAAGCCGCTGCATTGCATCGAGTTCATCATCGTGCATGAACTGCTGCACCTGCAGGAGCGCCACCATAACCAGCGCTTCATGGCACTGATGGATCAGCATCTGCCAAACTGGCGCTTGCTGCGTGATGAGCTTAATCACGGCATGCTGGGGGCGGAGAAGTGGGATTACTGAATTTTCAGGCCGGTTTGTCAGTTGCGACTCTGCGCCCACTGGGGGCCGATAAATAGTGTGGAGCTATCAAGAGACTTGACCAAGGTGCGAATGGTGCGAGGCTGTGCGAGCTTATAAATGATCAGACTCGCACCATGCTAGCTGGGCAGAATACCCTGTAGTTTCGGCTCGACCAGGCCTTGGTTTTTATGATTTACCCTGCGCCATTTCCCCTGTGCCTCCTGCGGTGTGCCCGGCTTCACCTGCACGCGCGGGGCCAGCTTGCCGCCAGGCTGCCCCTGCCCGGCCAGCCAGTCGCGGGCGACCGCATAGCCGCTGCGGCGATAGCGAATACCCTCCAGCGCCGGGTCTACTCCGTCCCGCCGAAGCTGGCGCACAAGCTGATCCAGTACAAGTCGCCGGGATGCCGGGCTGCCTGCCTGTTCGACCAGGGATCGGTACAGCGCCGCATTTTTAATCGTCGCGCTTCCGACAAGACCCCTCGGACGTGCAGCAGCTCCGCGCGCCGTTCCTCGGCCGACCAGTTCGCCCAGTCCTCGGTCGCTATAGCCAGCGGCAGCGCGCGCAGCGATGGCGTCAAGGTCAGCGTTGACAAGGCGGTGCCCACTTCGATTAACAAAGTGTCGATGTTCAAAGTCATAGCGGACATTTTGCGCCTCCGGTGCCAGTGCCACGGTATTAGCGTAACTGACTTCCAGCAGGTTCCGCAGATTTTCCGCATCATCGTCGGACCAGTGCAACGGCGTGGCCAGCGCCGCAATGCCTTCGTCCTCGGGCGACCAGAAGTAGCGGCGCATCATGCCTGACACCGGGTCATGATGGATGGCGTTCACTGGCGAAATTTGCTCTATGTGTTGAGGCAGAAACGTGGTCGTGTCTAACTTGAGTGCCAGGCTGGCTATTTGTCCTCTGGCGTAAGAGCAGGCTTACTCACCTTGCTATCGACTTTTTGGCGACATACGCTCGATATGATTTTTATTTGGAGCGGGGCAATGACAGACCTTGAAGTGCGGCAGGTGACGTTGCGGCACTGGACAAGTTGTTCAAAGCCAAAAGGGCGACCATTCCGGCGGACTGGCTGAACCGGCAGGCCGTGGCAGCCGTACAGCAGACCCGAATGGAACTGAAAGTGAGATGCTGGTGGGGGTAGATGAAGACGCTGCGTGAACGGAGGCCAGGATATTGTTTTGTCTGACTGACCCGTCGATCTATCGGGTGCCTGAAGAAGATATCGACCTCTGTTCATCACCAAGTCATTGCATTGGTGAGGGCTTCGCTTCGCATGCTCATGGGAGATTGGGCTCCGCTAAGGCAGCGGCAAACACGGAAGGCGAGGGTGCTTGTATGTACAGGTGTATGTACTGATAGGCGAAAGGGTTTGGATTTGTTCAGAAAAAAAAGAGCTGCGATTGCAACTCTTTGATTTTATTGGCGCACCCAGCAGGGATCGAACCTGCGAAATTCAGCTTCGGAAACTGGTTTTTTCAGTATTCATGCAGCTTCATGCGGTTTCTGTGTTGCTTTTTACCTTCATAAAATCAATGGCTTGCTGCTTGTTTTCATTTCATGCTGCATCATGTGCACCATGCTAGCGCATAATCTTGTATAAGCCCGTGTATAAGCCCGTGTATAAGCCCACGGGTTTTTACTGGAGTGCGACGGAATGGCTGAGAATCTGCTGACTGAAAAAACGCTGAAGGCAATCAGGCCGGATGATGCTGGCAAGAGGGTGAAGGATGGCGGCAATTTGACGGGAGTCGTGAAGGTCAGCCGCGCCGGAGTGGTGTCCGTCGTGTTTACCTATCGCTTCCGCTCGCCTGAGCTGGACAAGTTGCGCGGGGCTGGCTGTGGCTCGTGGCCCGAGGTGTCGCTTGCTGACGTTCGAGCCGAGCGTAAAAGACTTCGCGATCTGGTGGCGGCTGGGGTTGACCCATTGGCGCAGCGCCAACGCGATCAGGAAGGTCGAGAGGATTTGCAGCGAGAAGAGGAGGCCGCCCGACTTGCTGCTGAGCGTGAAGCTGTCGCTGTAATGCAGGCAGAGGCCGCTGAGGCTGCCGCGCCGACGCTGGATGTGCTCTATCAGAAGTGGGACGAATTGCACGGCGCTACGCTGGATGCGCACTGGCGGGCTGTACGGCAATCACACTGGCGCTGCCATGTTGCGCCCATCATCGGTGCGATAAAGATCAAGGATGTGACCACTAAGCCGCTGCTGGATCACTTCGACAAGATGAAGCTGGCCGGCAATGCCGTGACCGCCAACAAGGTATTGGCCTTTGTCCGGCAGGTTGCGGCATGGGGCAAGGCGCGGGGCTATGTGCTACCGGGCAATCCTCTGCTTGATCTTGATCCGCCTACGAAGCCGAAAGACTTGAAAGCGCGACAGAAGGCCGAGAGCTTCGATGCCGCCGCCTACCTTGCCAAGCATGGCGATGGCGTTATCGGTGAGGATGGCGAGGATGACAAGGCGGGAAGGGCGCTGAGTTTTGCCGAGCTTGTGGAGCTGCTGCGCGACCGCTTGCCAGCCAGCACGCAAGCCGACACCGGCAAATGCATCATCCGTTTCATGTTGGCGACCGGCGTGCGGGGCAGCCAGGCCGTGCGCTTGCGCTGGAATTGGGTTGTGCTGGAAAAGCGCCTGATCATTTTCCCGGCGGGCAGCATGAAAGCACGGAAGATGCATCACGTGCACCTGTCCGACTTTGCGCTAGCCCAATTGCGCCAGATGGCTGCGATCCGCACCGGGGATTTTGTCTTCCCTGCGCCGATCAAGGAGAACGACCACGTGCTGCGCAGTAACGTCGGCAACGATATTACCGCCCGCCAGTTCCATCAGCAGGATGGTGAGAGCGATGCGGTTTTTCAGATGCGGCTCGCCAAGCGTTTGCAGTGCCGAAGGGCGCGGCAGGACTATGACCGCTACAACCTGAGCGCTGGCAAGTGGACTCTCTACGACTTGCGCCGCACTGCTGCGACGCGGCTTTGCGAAGTGACCGGGGCGGATTGGGACACCATCAAGCGGGTGTTGGCGCACGCAGACGGCCACGGTGTCACGTCGCGCTATATGCGCTTCTCGCAATGGGAAGACCGCTGCGCTGCACTGGATGCGCTGGGTGAAGCGCTGGAGGAATGTCAGGCAGGAAGATTGCCGGCCATTGCCCGTGCTGACAATGTAGTGGCGCTGCGGCGAGCGTAACGGCCTGGCTGTCGGGATGGTTCTGAATGCGAACCTTTCACTTTGCGGAACGCATGACACAGCATGGAAAGAGTGCGCTAGAATCTGAGGCATTCATTCAAACCGAACAAACGTTCGGCAAATGAAAACGCCCGCGTAGTCGAACAGTCTTGGCGGACTGACTACGCGGGCGCGAGATGCCGACCCGATAGGGCCGGCTTTAACAACCGCGCCCGCATGAAACGGGACTACGGCTACAGAGGATTGCCCCGGCAAGGGCGATCCTTTGTTTGTGACGGCGACAAAAAAGCCCAAGGCCAATCGGCTAGGGCTTTGCTGTTGCGTCTGGGACTGGCAAAGAGCATTGGCGTTACTGGCGTAATGCGTGTTCGCATTGAACATTACACTACACGGTGTTGGTTTGCTGGTCAATCACGCTTGTATCATGCCGTGTCATGCCGTCTCATGTGGGTGCGCTCTATCCGAAAGGAAACAGTACGCATGCAACACAACGAAAGCGTGAAACACGTCGCGCAAACCTTCGCGGCAAAGTACGGCGTATTCCCGCCCGCCCTGCGCCCCAAGGATGCCGCGCCCTACATCGGCGTGAGCGTCGCCCAGCTCAATCGACTGGTCGCCGCCGGCAAGCTGAAGCCGGTGAAGCCGTCACCAGCCGTAACCCTCTTCAAGACCACTGATCTGGACGCCTATCTGGCCGAGCTATTCGGGGAGGGCTGACCCATGATCGACAAACAAAAAACCCCGCTGGCAGGCGGGGCGGATGTGACACGTCTCGAAGCGGCAAAGCCTAGCCAGATTACCGCCACCGAAGCAGCGGCACAACGGCTGCGCGTACTGGCAGCCTTGCGTAACGGCTCCTGCACGACATTTGAGCTGCGCGACCGTTGCAATGTGATGATGCCCGCCGCTCGCATCAAGGAGCTGAAGGACGCGGGCCATACCATCATCACCGATCTGGTCGACGCAGAGGATAGCCACGGCAGGCCGCACGGCCGTGTTGCCAAGTACACGCTGATTCGGGAGGCCAAAGCATGAGCCTTCCCAACCGTTCCCGTGTCGGGCACAATGCCGCCGCTGCCTGCAATCAGGCAGCCAGCTTTAGCAGGCTGAACGAGAAGGCGGACGACCGCCAGCCCTTACCGTTGTGCGGTTTTTTTACGCCCGTTCGCATTCAGCGTCCGTGCGCGTCCGCAGCCCTTGCTGTGCCTTCGATGGCGGGCAGGGGTAGGGAGGCCTTGTGCCTGCCGGTTCCTTCTTGCCGGTCTGCTAACCCTGCCCTTTGCCCGCCCCCTCCGTTTAGCAGCGGAAGGCGGGTTCATCCCCAAGAAGGAGGCGCACGCCATGCCTAGTCACGCCCATACCCAATCCCATTCCACCCCGATTACCTTCAACCCGCTGCCGGACTTTCACCCGCTGGCCGCGTCTGCCGAGCGTGTCGCCACGGTCTATGACGTGGACAACATGGCCGAGCGCCGCGAGCTGTTCGGCGCATCGACGCTGGGCGAGCTGCAAGCCCAAGGGGCCTATCTGTTTGCTGTGCGTGCCGCCAAGTCCAAGCCGGAGCGTCTGATCTGGCATTGCCAGGGCGCATTGCTGGCGCGGCTGGGTCTGAGCAATCACGCCGGCCTGAGCCATGAGCAAGAGCTGCTGCGCGGTTTCATCATCGGCCTGATGGGCAATCTCGAACAGGCATTCGAGCAGCCAGAGGGGGATGAATGACAGACCCCGCAAACGACATTCGCGCCGCACTGGCGCACATCCCGGCGCATGACCGGGACACGTGGGTGTGCATGGCAATGGCCGTCAAGTCCGAGCTGGGCGAGGCGGGCTTTAACCTCTGGGACGACTGGAGCCAGAGCGCCGACAACTATCAGCCCAAGGCCGCCCGCGCCGTCTGGAAGAGC
>NZ_ATZJ01000061.1 GCF_000428145.1 Chitinilyticum litopenaei DSM 21440
GAAACGGCGTCGCCACAACATGATGGTGGGCGCGGTTGTGCGCAATTGCAGGGCGATTTCCTTACTGGGAACGCCTTCGGCGGTCATGAGGATGATGCGGGCGCGCAGCGCCTGCTTTTGTGGTGTCGAGCCGCGGCGAACCCAGGTTGTCAATTCTTGGAGATCGGCCTCGGAGAGTGAAAGGGTCATTGGTCGTCGCATGTAAACAATGACCTAATAAGTAAAGATTTGTTCCGCCCTATGCACTAGTGATGCTTACAGCGCCGCCACGACGGTCATTTCAACCTTGTAGCGCGCATCGGCCAGCCTGGCCTCGACGGTCGCACGCGCCGGCGTGTGGCCGTGCGGCACCCACTCGGCCCAGACTTCGTTCATCGCGTCATAATCGGCCATGTCGGCCAGATAGATGGTGACGGTAAGGATCTTGCTCTTGTCCGAGCCGACCTGGTGCAGCAGCCGGTCGATGCAGCCGAGCACTTCGCCGGTCTGCTGGCGGATGTCGCCATTGAGGTCTTCGGCAATCTGGCCGGCCAGATAGACGGTGTTGTTGTGCACGACGATTTCGCACAGGCGCGGGCCGACGTGGTAACGCTGGATCGAGGACATGCGGGTTCTCCAGAAGGACGGTGGGTTCGAAACGGGCAGGATGCAAAAAGCGGGCCGAAGCCCGCTTGCTGGCGATGACTTCAGTGTATCAAACGGCGGCAATCATGCGCAGGCGGCGGGAGAACTCCTGCAGCGCCTGGATGCCGCTGGCCTCGGCCCTCTCGCACCAGTCCTGCAAGTGCTGCAGCAGCTCATTGCGCGACAGCGAGGAGCGCTCCCACAGCCGTGCAAGCTCCTGGCGCATCGCATACACCTGGGCGAGCAGCTGCGATTGCGCCAGCACCTGCGCCAGATGATCACGCTCATGCTGGGGGGTATCCTTGGCATCCTGCTTGAGCCATACCTTCATGCTGCGCCAGTTGAGCTGCGGCAGGCGCGTCGACGCGGCGATGCGGTTCAGCTCGGCCTGCACGGTGGCCTGCAGCATGCGGGCATAGCTGGCGGCAATGGCGTAACGGTTGGCGACAATGGCGGCCAGCGCCTGCTCGTCGAGCTGCGCGCGCGCCTCACCCAGCTTGAGCTGCGGCGACACGCGCCTTACCCTGGCCAGGCGCAGCATTTCCATGCTGCGAATGTAAAACCAGCCGATGTCGAATTCGAACCACTTGTAGGACAGCCGCGCCGAGGTGCCGAAGGTGTGGTGATTGTTGTGCAGTTCTTCGCCACCGATCAGGATGCCCCAGGGCACGATATTGGTCGCGGCGTCCTCGTTCTCGAAATTGCGGTAGCCCCAGTAGTGGCCGATGCCGTTGATGACGCCGGCGGCGAAAAAGGGAATCCACACCATCTGCACGGCCCAGATCCAGATGCCGTTGGTGCCGAACAGCGCGAAGTCGATGATGAACATCAGCGTGGGACCCAGCGCGCTGTACGGGGTATAGAGATGGCGCTCGATCCAGTCATCCGGCGTGCCGTGGCCATACTTTTCCAGCGTCTCGCGGTTTTTCGCTTCCTCACGGTATAGCTCTGCACCCTGCCACAGTACTTTCTTCAGGCCCAATACCTGGGGGGAGTGCGGGTCCTCGGCCGTTTCGCAGCGCGCATGGTGCTTGCGATGGATCGCCGCCCACTCCTTCGTGACCATGCCGGTGGTGAGCCACAGCCAGAAACGGAAGAAATGGCTGACCAGCGGGTGCAGGTCCAGCGCGCGGTGCGCCTGATGGCGGTGCAGGAAAATGGTGACGCCGGCAATGGTGATATGGGTCAGCGCCAGCACCACCAGCACATAACCCCACCAGGGCAGGTCAATAAGGCCGCTCAGCAGGGCGAGAATGAAGTCTTCCATGAATCTGCTCCAGCAATGCCGGGCTGCTTGTCCAGCCTGGCTGTAAGGAAGTCTAAATGATAAGCGCCGGGATTACGCGGACTCGCCCTGCCGTGCGTCGGCCTGATGCACATAGACATCGCGGCGGGGATAGGGAATCTCGATGCCATGCTCGGAAAACGCCTTCCAGATCGCCATGTTCAGATCGTGCTTGAGGGCCAGCTGGCCGTTTTCCGGGTCTTTCAGGAAAAAGCCCAGCGTGAGGTTGATGCCGCTGTCGGCAAAGGCGGCGACAAAACCGCCCGGCGCCGGCGTGTCGCACACGCGCGGGTGGGCTTTCGCGATTTCGGCCAGCAGTTGCGTGGCTTTTTCCAGATCGCTGCCGTAAGCCACCTGCACCGGCAATCCCACCCAGATTGACTTGTCCGAATACGATTGGTTCACCACGGTGGAGGTCACCAGGGTCTCGTTCGGAATCAGCGCCTCGGTGCCATCGGCCGAGCGCAGCACCACGTAACGCGAAGTCAGCCCCTTGATGATGCCGGTGCGGTTGTCGATCTGCACCATGTCGCCCAGCTTCACCGAGCGGTCAAGCAGGATGATGAAGCCGGAAACATAGTTCGAGGCGATCTTCTGCAGGCCGAAACCCAGGCCGATACCGATGGCGCCGCCAAAGACCGACAGCACGGTCAGGTCGATGCCAACCAGCGGCAGCGCAATGATCACCGCCAGCACCACCAGCAGCGAGCGCATCACCTTGACGGTCACGACGCGGACATTCATGTCCATCATGTCGGCACTCATCAGGCGACGCTCGATTTCCCGGCCTATCCACATCGCCACCAGCATGGTCAGCGCGACCGACAGCAAACCCTGGCCGATATCGAGCAGCGAGATGTGGATCTTGCCGGCATTGATCTGGATGCCGCCGAGGAAGGCCTGGAATTCGGCGAGCACGCCCATGATGTGCAGCGCGTAGATCGCCCAGATCGCGGCAGCCATGCGCTTTTCCCAGCGCAGCACCCAGGCCGCGCCATTGAAGACATGGCGCAGCACATAAACCAGGATGCGGATATTGGCCATGGCCATCATCAGCACATTGGCCAGCTCCAGCAGCTGGAAGGGGCCGGCCAGCCACAGCTTCAGCACCCACTCCCCCAGCGTGACCAGCAAAAAGGCATTCAGCGGGAACCAGACGCGCTGCACGCCTTCGCGGCCGATGCGCATGCCGGTCGAATGTCCGTCGCTGGCGCCCATGCGGCGGCTGACGCGGCGACTGATGAAGGCAGCAATCAGCAGCGCCAGCCCGATCACCAGCAACTGCAGCCAGAAATCATGGCGCATGACGCCGTGCTGGTTCAGATCGGCAACCAGCGCGGTAATGAGGTTGTTGCGTTCAATCATGATTGCTGGCGAATCCTGTTCAGCGTTTGCGTGGTCGAGGTCTGGTGCAGGAAGGGAATCGAGTGCACCTGCCCGCCCCAGCCCAGCACTTCCCTGCTGCCGACGATGCGGTCCACGCTCCAGTCGCCGCCCTTCACCAGGATGTCGGGCTTCACCTGCATGATCAGCTCATACGGCGTGTCCTCGTCAAACCAAGTGACGAGATCGACCGAAGCCAGCGCGGCCAGCACGGCGGCGCGCATTTCGGTACTGTTGATCGGGCGGTCATCGCCCTTGCCCAGCCGGCGCACCGAGGCATCGGTATTGATCGCCAGCACCATTGCGGCACCCAGCGCGCGCGCCTGCGCCAGATAGCTGACATGACCACGGTGCAGGATGTCGAAACAGCCATTGGTGAACACCAGCGGGCGCGGCAGGCTGGCGATCCGGCCGGCCAGTTCGGCAGGCGGGCAGATCTTGTTTTCGAAAGCGGGCGCAGGATAGATCATCATTTTCAACCAATGGAATCAACAAAGCCGGAACTCCATTGTACGGATGTTCCGGCTTATCATTACAGCGGAATTAGACCGGCAGCCCCGGCACTTTGCAACCCGCAATAATCACGGACACACCACCATGGCCCGTTTCCAGCTTCTCATCATCGGTGATGAAATCCTCAGCGGCCGACGCAGCGACCGGCACTTCGCTGCCGCGCAGTCGCGCCTTCAGCAGCACGGCCACACCATCGCCAGCGCACACTACCTGCCAGACCAGCCGCAGGAACTGATCGCCACCTTCCGCCGCACGCTGGCGGCGAACGCCAATGTCATTTCCTTCGGCGGCATCGGCGCCACGCCGGACGACCACACCAGGCAGGCGCTGGCCATGGCAGCCGACGTACCGCTGGAGCTGCACGGGGAAGCCGCACGGCTGATCCATGAGCGCTTCGGCGCGGCGGCCCTGCCCTATCGCATCCACATGGCTGACTTTCCGGCCGGCAGCAGCCTGATTCCCAACCCGGTGAACCAGGTTGCCGGCGCCTTCTTCCGCAATCACGCCCTCCTGCCTGGCTTTCCGGAAATGGCCTGGCCGATGCTGGACTGGGTGCTGGAGCAGCATTATGAAGACGGCGTGCGTGACACCGTACTGTCGCTTATCGTCCCGGATGCCCGAGAAGGCGAACTCGTCGGCCTGATGGACGAGGTGGTGCTGCGCAACCCCGGCATTGCCTTCAGCAGCCTGCCAAGCTACGGCAACGAGCGCCACCCCGGCCCGCACATCGAATTCAGCGTGACAGGCAGCCCGGAAGCTGCCGCCAAGGCCATGAATGAACTGCAGGAGGGCTTAGCCAGGCTGCAGCACGTCTGGCAGACCTCGTCGCCGCCCGCCGATTGATTGCGGGCGCAACGCGCGAGAAAAAAGCCAGACCGCGAGGTCTGGCTTTTGCATTCTGGAGCGGGCGATGGAAATCGAACCCACGGCATCAGCTTGGGAAGCTGAGGTATTACCATTTATACGACGCCCGCTTAAGGCAGCGATTGTAACACAGGAATGCCGGGAATGCGCAAGACCGGCATGGCAAATGCACGCGCCATCAGCCAGATACACCTTAACCCATATCGTCATAGCCCTTATTAATCAATAGTTTTCAGCCCATACCCCGATACAATCCGGGCAACTACACAGACATCCGCACAATGGCTGCGCAGTCGGCGGCGGTGAGCTTGCCGTGCTCGCCCACCGGCTGCGGCTTGTGGCGCGGCAGGTTGGCTTCGACACGGGTAGCCGCCTCTGCGGCATCGATACCTGCTTCAGCCAGCGTCACCGGCAGCCCCATGCGGACAAAGAAATTACGCGTGGCGGCAATGGCGCCGTCGATGATGGCGTCGTCGCTACCGGAAAGCCCCCAGACACGTTCGCCGTACTGCCTGAGCTTGGCGGCCTTGTCCATGCGGCAATACCGCAGCAGCGCCGGCACCACAACAGAGAGCGAGCGCGCATGATCCAGCCCGTAGAGTGCGGTCAGCTCGTGGCCGATGGCGTGGCTGGACCAGTCCTGCGGCTGACCCGCGCCAATCAGGCCGAACAGCGCCTGGTTGGCGGCCCACATGTAATTGGCACGGGCATCGTAGTTGTCGGGCTCGGCCAGCGTTTGCGGGCCGACTTCGACCAGCGTCTGCAGGATGCCCTCGGCCATCCGGTCCTGCACGCGGGCATCGACCGGATAGGTGAGGTATTGCTCCAGCGTATGCACAAAGGCATCGACGACGCCGTTGCCGACCTGGCGCGGTGGCAGGCTGAAGGTGAAACAGGGGTCGAGGATGGCGAAGCGCGGAAACACATGCTCACTGCGGAAGGATTGCTTGTCCTGTGTTTCGCGGCGTGAAATCACGCCGACATGGTTGCTCTCGGCGCCGGTAGCCGGCAGCGTCAGCACCACGCCCAGCGGCACGGCACGCTGCACCGGTGTGCGGTTGCCCACCAGCAGCCAGGGATCAATGCCATCATCCAGGCAGAGTGCGGCGGCAATCCATTTGCTGCCGTCGATCACCGAGCCGCCGCCGACGGCCAGCACCCAGTCCACCGCCTCGCGACAGCCCAGTTCGGCGGCACGCTTGAGGGTTTCGTATTCGGGATTGGGCTCGATGCCGGCAAATTCGATCACGGTGCAGTGCGCCAGCTGCGCCAGCACCGCATCCAGCACGCCATTGTTGCGGATACTGTTGCCGCCTGCTGTCAGCAGCACCTTGCTGCCGGCAGGAATCTCGCGCACCAGCTGGCTGACCTGGCCACGGCCAAAATGGATGCGGGTCGGGGCATGGAAGGAAAAATTCAGCATGAGCATCTCCGGGCAAGAGGGCAAACAGTGACTTTAACAAATGCGCCCGGCCAGGTCATTGCGGGAATGCCTCAGCTGCCGCCCGTCAGCTTGAGGCCGCACGCTGATGTAAGGCAGCCAATACTGACAAAACAATTGCCGCACTTACATCCATTCACTGTCGGAGCATCAACATGAAACCCCTTCTAGCACTGGCAACACTGCTTCTCGCCAGCATTGCGGGAGGCGCCTTCGCCGCTGACAAGCCGAGGCCGGAACACATCGGCATGAGCATTTCCAGCCTGGCCAACCCCTACTTTGTCGCCCTGACGCGCGGCGCACAGGATCGCGCCCGGCAGCTGAACCCGCAGGTAAAACTGACGGCACGCTCGGCCGAATACGACGTCCACCGGCAGATCGCCCAGATCAGGGAGCTGATGGGGCTCAACATCGATCTGCTGATTGTCAGCGCCTCGACGGAAGACGGGCTCGCGGCAATCCTGCAGGAAGCGCGCAAGAAAGGCATCGTGGTGATCGGCGCCGATGTGCGTGCCAAAGGCGCAAGCCAGACCGTGCTGACCGACAATCTGCAGGCCGGGCAGAAAGTCTGCGACTACCTCGCCAGAGCCATCAACGGCAAAGGCACATTCCTGATCCAGAATGGCCCGCAGGTTTCTTCCGTGCTAGACCGGGTCAGCGGTTGCAAGCAGGCGCTGGCGGCATACCCGGGAATCCGGCTGCTCAGCGACAAGGAAGATGGCAAGGCGTCCGTCTGGGGCGGGCATGCCTCGCTGCAGGAATCGCTCAAGCGCTACCCGCAGATCGATGCACTGTTCACCATCAACGACCGGCAGGCGCTCGGCAGCCTGCAGGCCCTGCGTGAAGCGGGGCAGACCCACACCCTGATCGGCTCCGTCGATGGCTCGGCGGCGGCCGTCAAGGAAATCGCCGGTGGTGCGCAGATCGTCGTCTCCGCCAGCCAGTCCCCCGAAACCATGGGACGCCGCGCAATCGATATGGGCGTCGCCCTTCTCAAAGGCGCCAGACCGGAAGCCGAACTCGAATTGCTCGGCACCACGCTGGTTACCCGTGACAATGCCGCAACCTTCATCGCCTGGGACGCCAGCAAGCCGGGGCACTGAGCGGCGCCAGTGCCAGAAATAACAAAGCCCTGATTGCTCAGGGCTTTTTGCTGCCGGTTTCAGGCTGTAAACCGTACTGCGGTCGATCAGAACGGAATATCATCCTCGAAATCGTCAAAGCTGCGTGCCGGCTTGGCGGCAGGAGCCGGAGCAGCCTGGCGCGGCGCGGCGGCCTGCTGCGGTGCGGCCGGTGCGCTGTATTCCTGGTTGTACTCGTTGCCACCGCTGTAGCCGCCACCCTGACCGCCACCCATGCCACCGCCGTCACCACGGCCACCGAGCATCTTCATTTCATCGGCCACGATTTCGGTGGTGTAGCGGTCAGCGCCGGTCTGCTTGTCCTGCCACTTGCGCGTTTGCAGACGGCCTTCGATGTAGACCGAGCTGCCCTTTTTCAGGTACTGGCCGGCGATTTCGGCCAGGCGGCCATACATGGTGATGTTGTGCCACTCGGTTTTTTCCTGCTTCTGGCCGGTGTTCTTGTCCTTCCAGCTCTCGGTAGTGGCGATCGAGAAATTGCAGACCGCGCCGCCCGAGGGCAGGAAGCGGGATTCCGGGTCGCGCCCGAGGTTGCCGATCAGCAGCACTTTGTTCAACGATGCCATTAGTTTGTCTCCGCAATTAGCTGTTCTGCCGCCGCCTCGTCCCAGCCATCCTGCAGGACCTTGAGCAAGGCAACGCGCTCGTCTATCAGTACGACGGCCTCTTTCACGCCGTCCAGGCTCGCCAGTTTAGCAGACAGCACCCCGGCATCGCCCTGCCAATCTTCGCCGATGTGAAACATGCGCGTGCGCACCGGCAGGGGCGGCTGCATGCCCCAGGCGACCGCCAGCCACCCGGCCATCAGCAGCGCGCACAGCGCGAACACCGGCGCCGGGCTGCCGTAGCGCTCGAAGAGCCAGCCGGCCAGCACCGCGCCCAGGAACATGCTCGCCGACTGGCAGGTGGTGTACACCCCCATGGCGGTGCCCTTGGCCTGCGCCGGAGCAATCTTGGAAATCAGGCTGGGCTGGGTGGCCTCCAGGACGTTGAAGGCAATGAAATACAGGGTGAGCCACAGCACGATGGCGGCCAGGCTGGGCAGCCACAGCGTCATGCCGAGCTGCGCGGCCAGCATCAGCGCGATGGCAAAAAGGAAAACGCGCTTCAGTTGCCGCTTTTTCTCGCCATAGATCACCGCCGGCACCATCAGCACGAAGGCCAGCAGCACCACCGGCAGATACACCCACCAGTGCTGCCCGACCTCCAGGCCACCGACGCGGGTCAGCAGCAGCGGCATCACGGTGAACATCGCCATCTGCGCGGCGTGCAGCGCGAACACGCCATAGTTGAGGCGCAGCAGCTGCCCATCGCGCAGCACCAGCGGCAAACGGCTGGAGCTGGTTTCGGTGTCCGAATGAAAGCGCGTGACGGCCGGATCGGGAATGATGCGCCACACGCCGATAAAGGCCAGCGCCGCCAGGGCGGCCGTCAGCGCGAAAATGCCCGGCAGGCCGATTGCGGCGGCCAGCTTGGGCGCGGCGACCAGCGAAACGGCAAAGGTCGTGGCGATGCTGCCGCCGATCATCGCCATCGCCTTGGTGCGGTGCTCCTCGCGCGTGAGGTCGGCCAGCAAGGCGGTGATCGCCGCCGAAATCGCCCCCGCGCCCTGCACCGCGCGGCCGACGATCAGCCAGACGATGTGCTCGGACAGGGCGCAGATCAGGCTGCCGACGACGAACAACGCCAGGCCGATATAGATGACCCGCTTGCGGCCGATATGGTCGCTCCACATGCCGAAGGGCAATTGCAGCAGCGCCTGCGTCAGCCCATAGGCGCCCAGGGCGAGGCCGACCAGTACATGGTTTTCCCCGCCCGGCAGCTGCTTCGCGTACACGGCGAACACCGGCAGGATAAGGAACATGCCAAGCATGCGCAGCGCATACAGGCCGGAAAGGCCCAGCGTGGCGCGCAATTCAAGGGCGGTCAGTTGCAAAGCGGCAGACATGCAGGTCGCAGGACGAATGGTGAAGCGCGCATCTTAGCAGCTTGCCACCACCTCGTTGCCCCGCCGAATTTACTTATGGGTATACGTCCACAGCCCATTCATATAAAAGGCTGCATATATATACATCAACCGGTATAAACCGGAGCCCGGCAGCATCAGCCTCCAGTGGTTTGCGCGTGTGCCGCAGAAAGCCCGGCGAGCCAGCGCAAAGACCAGCCATGCAGAAGTGCGCCATCCTTGACCTCTGCATGGCTGCAGTTTGTCTCTGTGCTGCGACTGGCAGCGCGCCGCGCCACCGCTACAGAATTTCACAAACTTTCATACTTGATTGCAGCTTGCGCAAGATTACGCCCCTACACTGCCGGCGACCCTCACACCGGAGCCTGCCCATGTCCCGCCTTGCCCGCTGCTGCATTGCCACCCTGCTTGCCCTGCCCTTCGCGCTGAGCGCCTGCGGTGGCGGCAGCGACCAACCCGCCACCTCCAAACCCACCCCAACCCCCACCGCGATACCGGTCACGCCCACGCCAACGCCGTCACCACTGCCGCAAGTGCTGCTGCGCGTCGACAACTACAGCAAGGCCGGCGAGCTGGGCGCCGGCAGCAGCCAGCTGCTGCGCTACCGCAAGCCCGCGATTCGCGGCGGCGACACCGAAGCCAACACGCTGCTGTTCACCCCCAAGGGCACGGCGCCGGCTGGCGGCTGGCCGCTGGTGGTCTGGGCGCATGGCACCACGGGGGTGGCCGACGCCTGCGCGCCCAGCCGCGACTTCGCGCTGGACCAGGACCGCGACATGGTCGCCGCCCTGCTGCAAGCCGGCTTTGCCGTGCTGGCGCCCGACTACGAAGGCCTGGATGCACCGGGCATTCACCCCTACCTGAGCCTCGACAGCCAGGGCCGCTCGATTACCCATGCCGTGCTCGCGGCCCATGAAGTGATCGATACCCGTTTTACCCGCTTTGCGCCCGGCTGGGCCGTGATCGGTCATTCGCAGGGCGGCTTTGCCGCGCTGGCCGCCGCCCAGCACGCCAGCGCCCTGCGCGAACGCTATCCGCTGCGCGCCACGGTCGCGCTGGCGCCGGGCAGCGATCTGGTGCTCACCGTCAGCGAGCTGTTCGCCAAACTCGATCAGCTGCAGGCCGCACACGACAGCAAGCCCAGCGAAGCCACACTGGACGCGCTCGGTGAAGCGGTATTCACCACCGCCTATAACGGCACCATGCTGGCGCATGGCCTCGCCAGCCAGAATCCGGCCATCGGCGTCGCACAGGTCGTAGACCCGCGTTTCCTGCCGATTGCCGCACTGGCGGCAGAACAGCGTTACTGTCTGGACGAGCGCAATGAATTCGTCGGCGCGCTGCAGCAGGATCTGGTGCGCCACCTGCAGGCGGGCGGCAAGCTCGCCAGTTACCCGTCCCTGCGCCGCGACCTGCTCGACAACACCGTGATCCTCCAGCAACTCGAGCGCAACCGCCCCGGCCAGGTCAAGCTGGATGGACCCATCCTGATGGTTCAAGGCACGGAGGACACGCAGACTCCGGTCCAAGCCGCCCGCGTGCTGGCCAAGACCATGCAGTCATTGGGTAGCCAGGTGCAGTATGTGGAAGCCCCTGGTGGCGACCACGGCAGCATCCTGCTCAGCCACCGCGCCCAGGCCATCGACTTTTTGCGCCAGCAGCTGCTGGCCACGAAGTAGTCGCTGATCGGGCAGTGGCGTCAGCGCCGCGTTGCTCATGCCGGCATTCCACGGGCCTCCCCCGCGGGACGCCGGCATGGCTAATTGCCGAGCTGGCAACCCGATCGGGAATTAGAAAAAGGTATACGCATGCAGCCCTTAGCTGCAAATGGCTACAGCCATATACCCAACAAAATGCAGAAGATTCCGGCAAGAAATGCAGCACCTGCCCCGCCCGGGCAACAGACCACTGCCGCGAGAATGAATAAGCTCAGCATCTTCGTAGGCCGGATAAGCGCAACGCCATCCGGAACCGCGCAAGCGCCAGAAGGCGCTACGCTTATCCGGCCAACTGCGCCTGGTTTTCTCGGCGGCGGGGCAGCGACCCCACCCCCCCACCCTGTGCAGCATGCCCGGCACTGCGTCGGATATTTCACAAATCCGACAAAAACTGTCTAGTAATCTGAATTTCATGTAATTTTCAGAAAACCAAAAACAAGCAAATCAGGGGCAAGACAATGCAGACAGTCCGGAAAACCACGTATGGCAGGCTTGCGCTCGCGCTGGCCACCGCAATGCTGGGCGCATGCGGAGGCGGCAACGCTGACACGCCGCAAGCAAACCAGCTCGACCCGGCAATAATCCAGCAGGAGATCGATGCCCGCAGCGTCGCACTGGCCTCCATTGATCCCAACCACACCGATTTTTCCGACCTTGCCGTGTTTGGCCAGAGCGTCGGTGACGCGCGCATTGTCGTGCTGAACGAAACCGAACATGCACTGGGCGAAAACATGCGCCTGGTTGCCCGGCTGACCCGCTATCTGCATGAACAGAAAGGCTTTGATGTGTTCCTGATGGAAAGCAGCCTCTTCGATGTGCAGCGCATGGTTGAACTGAAACAGCAGCAGGGCATCTCCTATCTGGACTCCGGCCCCGGCCGCATGTTCTTTGCCACATCCCGCACCGCCGAAGGCCGTGAACTGGTGCGCTATCTGGATCAGGCGGCACAGGGCGGCCGACCGCTGCAGCTGGCCGGCGTCGATGTGATGATGGGTGGCGAGTCATCGCTGACCGAATTGCTGCCGCGCCTTGAGCACTACCTGCGGCAAAACGGCTCCACGCTGCCGGACTCGGCAAACTGGCCGGCTTACCGCATGGTCAGCCAGAAAATCGCCAGCCTGGTCCAGGTGCAAAGTGACCGGCCCAGCAGCGCGGAGCAAGCCGCGTTTCAGCAGGTTTCCACCCAGCTGGCCAGCGAGCTGTGCCAGACACCTTACGCGGGTGAAGCGGTTTTCGAGTCAAAGAGCTACTGGTGCCGCGTCACGCAGAGCCTGCCTTATCAGGCACGCTATCTGTGGACATCGGCTGGCAGCAGCAATGCCGACCTGAACTGGGCAGAACGCGACATTGCCCAGGGCCAGAACGCCGCATGGTGGCTGGAAGGGCCGTTTCGCGGCAAAAAGGCCATCCTCTTCACGCACGCCGCGCATGGCTCTGTTGCATAACTCAGCCACAGGCCGAGACTCCCCAACCCCCTGACGGATTCAGGCCACGCGCACCGTCACCGGTGTGCCCAACTGTGTGAAGCGGTTCAGCAGGGCGGCACGAACCTGGAGCTCCGCTACCTGCCGCTCAAACGTGCGAGCCTTCACCCGTTCACCCAGCAATTTGAAACAGCGCATCTTGGCTTCAACCAGACTGCGCTGGTGGTAAGTACTCCAGCGTTTCCAGATCGCGGGCCCCAGCCGGCGCATCGCGCGCAGCGCTTCGTTCCGCACCCTGGCGCCGTCGCTTTGGTCTTTCCACGGCTGGCCGTTTTTGCGTACCGGAATGATTGCTTCCGCCCCGCGTGCCGCAATCGCGGCATGGCACGCCTTGGTGTCGTAAGCGCCATCGGCGCGAACGCTGGCAATCGGCTCGTCGGCTGGAATCTGCGCCAGCAAATCCGGCAGAACCGGTGCATCACCGACGCCATTGCCGGTGACCTCAATTGCGCGGATTTCCAGCGTTTGCGCATCAATGCCCAGATGCACCTTGCGCCATTGCCGGCGGTATTCGGCGCCATGTTTTTTGCGTTTCCACTCGCCTTCGCCGAGGAATTGGATGCCGGTGCTGTCGATCAGCAGGTGTAAGCCACCCTGGCTGCGTCGCGCCGGAATCCGCACTGTCAGAGTCTGCTGACGACGGCTGAGCGTGCTGTAATTCGGTGCCTGCCAGTCGAGGCCGGCCAGCTTGATCAGGCTCTCGACCATGCCGATGGTCTGGCGCAGAGCCAGGCCGAACAGCACCTTGATCGATAGGCAAAACTGGATGGCGGCCTCGGAGAAGGTGGGCTGCCGCCCGGCCTTGCCGCCGGCCGGGGCATACCATTGCATGGCTGGATCAAGCCAGATCAGCAACGAGCCGCGCGCCTTGAGCGCGGCGTCGTAGTCACGCCAGTTAGTGGTTTTGTACTTGGCTGGGGCGGGCTTGGTCATC
>NZ_ATZJ01000062.1 GCF_000428145.1 Chitinilyticum litopenaei DSM 21440
GGCTCTGTTGCATAACTCAGCCACAGGCCGAGACTCCCCAACCCCCTGACGGATTCAGGCCACGCGCACCGTCACCGGTGTGCCCAACTGTGTGAAGCGGTTCAGCAGGGCGGCACGAACCTGGAGCTCCGCTACCTGCCGCTCAAACGTGCGAGCCTTCACCCGTTCACCCAGCAATTTGAAACAGCGCATCTTGGCTTCAACCAGACTGCGCTGGTGGTAAGTACTCCAGCGTTTCCAGATCGCGGGCCCCAGCCGGCGCATCGCGCGCAGCGCTTCGTTCCGCACCCTGGCGCCGTCGCTTTGGTCTTTCCACGGCTGGCCGTTTTTGCGTACCGGAATGATTGCTTCCGCCCCGCGTGCCGCAATCGCGGCATGGCACGCCTTGGTGTCGTAAGCGCCATCGGCGCGAACGCTGGCAATCGGCTCGTCGGCTGGAATCTGCGCCAGCAAATCCGGCAGAACCGGTGCATCACCGACGCCATTGCCGGTGACCTCAATTGCGCGGATTTCCAGCGTTTGCGCATCAATGCCCAGATGCACCTTGCGCCATTGCCGGCGGTATTCGGCGCCATGTTTTTTGCGTTTCCACTCGCCTTCGCCGAGGAATTGGATGCCGGTGCTGTCGATCAGCAGGTGTAAGCCACCCTGGCTGCGTCGCGCCGGAATCCGCACTGTCAGAGTCTGCTGACGACGGCTGAGCGTGCTGTAATTCGGTGCCTGCCAGTCGAGGCCGGCCAGCTTGATCAGGCTCTCGACCATGCCGATGGTCTGGCGCAGAGCCAGGCCGAACAGCACCTTGATCGATAGGCAAAACTGGATGGCGGCCTCGGAGAAGGTGGGCTGCCGCCCGGCCTTGCCGCCGGCCGGGGCATACCATTGCATGGCTGGATCAAGCCAGATCAGCAACGAGCCGCGCGCCTTGAGCGCGGCGTCGTAGTCACGCCAGTTAGTGGTTTTGTACTTGGCTGGGGCGGGCTTGGTCATCGCCGGAGTTTACCCGCCAGGCTCAGGTGCGGGGAGTTGTGCAACAAAGCCGCTGCAGCCAGAAAATCCCGGCGACCGTCTTGCCGTCGGTGATCGAGCCATCAAGCACGCCGGCGACCAGCTCGTCCAGCGTCATGGCGATGCATTCGACGAATTCGCCTTCGTCCAGCTGCGCGGCGCCGCCCGCGGTACGCCGCCGGGCGCGTCATGGCGCCAAGCGCAAGGCGGCGGGGCTGTGGTGTTCACGGCCGGGGCGCGTAGCCGGCGAGGAAGAGGCGCACGGCGCTGGCGACATGGGCGTCGATCTCGGCACGGGCGGGGGTGGCGACGGAAAACTGCACGCGGCGCAGGATGCCGGCGTCGCACAGGGCGAGAAACTGTTCGGCGGCCAGCGCGCAGTCGGTGATGGCGAGCTGGCCGCTGGCGTCGAGGCTGGCCAGATAGGCGGCCAGCCGGGCGTTGCACGGCGCCAGGCACTGGGCTTCAATCAGCCGCCCCAGCTCGGGAAACTGCAGCGATTCGGCCAGCACGATGCGAAACAGCGCCAGCTCGTCGTCTTCCAGCAGGCTCAGCAGCCAGCCGCTGCCGGCGGCGGCCAGCACCTCGGCGGGGCTGGCGGTCTCGGGCGCGGCGCTGGAATCCGTGGCGGGCTTGCGGCATTCGCCGGTGATCAGCGCGACAAACAGCGCTTCCTTGCTGGCGAAATAGTTGTACAGCGTGCCCTTGGACACGCCGGCCGTGCGCGCGATCTGCGCCATGCTGCTGCCGGCAAAACCGTGCTCCAGAAACACGGCCCGCGCGCCGGCGAGGATTTGCGCGCGCTTGGGGCTGTCGTGTTCGTCAGCGTTTGCCGTGGGGCTGTGAAAGTCAGTTGTCATACATTTTTACACTTGCCAAATTGACCGAACCGTTCGGTCAGAATAGCATCGAATGCGACCAGCATAGACACCAAGGCGCTGGCACTCAAGCGCCACGGAGACACCATGTTCCGCCTCACTCCCCTTTTCGCGGCGCTGCTGCTGACGGCCTGCGCCGTTGACCTGCCGCCTGCCGATCCGGTTCTGCCGGCCGCCAGCCAATGGCAGGAGCCCGTGCCGCAAGCCCCCGCGCTGGCCGATGCCCGCGACTGGTGGCGCGCCTGGCAAGATCCGGCGCTGGCAAGCCTGATCGAGGCGGCGCTCGCCGGCAATCCGGCCCTGGACGTAGCCGCGGCACGCATCCGCGAGGCGCGCGCCAGGGCCTATTCGGCGCGCTCCTACCTGTGGCCGACGGTAAACGGCAGCGCCGGCGCCACCCGCGCGCAGAACACGCTGCAGGATGCACCGCTGGGCAATAGCCTGCAGGCGGGCCTGGATGCCAGCTGGGAAATCGATCTGTGGGGCGGCATCCGCGCAGCCGAGCAAAGCCTGCGCGCCGATCTGGCCGCGCAGCTCTACGCCGAACGCGATGCGCGCCTGAGTCTGGCTGCCGAAACGGCGAATGCCTATGTGGCGCTGCGCGCCTATCAGAAAATGGCGGCCATCATGCAGGCCGATCTGGTCTCGCGGGAACGCAGCGCGCGGCTCACGCGCGACAAGCAGTCGGCCGGGCTGGCCAGCCCCGTCGATGTGGCGTTGCTGGAGGCCAGCCTGGCCGAGGGCCAGGCCCAGCTGGCCGAGCTGCAGGAAGGCATCGCGCTGGCCTACAAGGCGCTGGTGGCGCTGACCGGCAAGGACGAGACGGCCTTGCGCGCGCAGCTGGCCACGGGCAGCCTGCCCGCGCCGGTCGGCTTTGCCCTGGACACCCTGCCGGCGCGGCTGGTCGAACAGCGTTTCGATGTGCGCATCGCCGCCGAACAGGTCAAGGGCGCCGCCGCGGCCGTGGGCGTGGCCAAGGTGGCGCGCCTGCCCTCGCTGTCGCTGTTCGGGGCGATCCAGATCGGCGAACAGCGCAGCCAGGGCGTGGAAATCAGCGGCAGCAGCTGGTCGTTCGGGCCGACGCTGAAACTGCCCCTCTTCAATGCCGGCCGGCTGCAGGCCGACCAGGACGCCGCCGAGGCGCGCTATGACGCGGCCCAGGGCGCCTACCGGCAAACCGTCATCCAGGCCGTGCGCGATGTCGAGGAGGCGATGGTGCGCCTGAATGCTGCCGACCGGCGCCTTGAGGCGACCCGCCGCGCCGTGGCCGGCTACCAGCAACAGCTGGACGCCAGCGACGCCATGCAGCGCGTGGGCTCGGCCAGCCTGCTGGATGTCGAGATCTCGCGGCGCTTCTGGCTGGGCGCGCAAACCCGCGCCATTGCACAGGAACGCGAACGGCTGGCGTACTGGATTGCGCTGTACAAGGCCGCCGGCGGCTGGAATACCGCCGACCTGACTCCCGCCGATTACCGGGGCGAGTCGCCGGCCAGCCGCGCCGCAGCAGGGCCGGGAGATTCCTGAGCGCCGCCGGTGGCATTGGCAGCAACGAGCAAACATCACCATCAACCAGGAATACCTTCGCCGGCCAGCCGGCGAACACAGGGCAGCCAGGGCCTGCGGGCCGGCTGCCGCATACGGGGAAAACCATGCCAAATACACGCTCATCCTCCTTCTCGCTCCGCTCGCGCAGGACACTGCTGATCGTGCTGATCGCCGCCGGCGCGGGGCTTGCCGCACTCGTGCTGGCGCTGCGCCCCGGGACGCCGGCCGGCAGCGACAAGGCCGCGGCCAGCCAGCCCGCCGCCCAGCCCAAGCCGGCGCTGACGGTAGAGCTGATCACGCCGGAGCAGGTCAGCTGGCCGCAGCTGGTCAAGGCCAATGGCAATGTCAGTGCCTGGCAGGAATCGCGCATCGGCAGCGAAATCGGCGGCCTGCGGCTGGTGGAAGTCAGCGCGCAGGTGGGCGATCGCGTGCAGCGTGGCCAGGTGCTGGCGCGCTTCAATGACGAAACCGTGCGTGCCGAGCTGGCGCAGGCGCAAGCCGCGCTCAGCGAGGCCCAGGCCGGCTTTGCCGAAGCCCGCCAGAATGCCGACCGCGTGCGCCAGCTGGGCAACAAGGGCGCGCTCTCCGAACAGCAGATTACCCAGGCGCTGACCCAGGAGCAGACGGCCAGTGCCCGGGTGAAATCGGCCGAGGCACAGCTGAAGACCATGCAGGCGCGGCTGGAACAAACCCGCATCAAGGCGCCCGACGACGGCGTGATTTCGCAGCGCGACGCCAGCCTTGGCGACATCGGCCAGCAGGGGCAGGAGCTCTTCCGTCTGGTGCGCCAGGGGCGCATCGAATGGCGCGCCGAAGTCACGGCCGCAGACAGCAGCACGCTGCGCCCCGGACAGAGCGCCAGCATTACCACGCCGGATGGCAAGACGGTCGCCGGCAAGGTGCGCATGGTGGCGCCGACGGCCGATCCGCAGACTCGCAACATTCTGGTCTATGTCGATCTGGAAGCCGGCGCCAGCGCCAAGCCGGGCATGTTCGCCCGCGGCGAGATCGCCACCGGTGACGCCGCCGCGCTGGTGCTGCCGGGCAGCGCCGTGCTGCTGCGCGATGGCTTTGCCAGCGTGTTCACCGTGACGCCCGAACAGCGCGTCAAGCAGCTGCGCGTCACGCTGGGCCGCCAGCAGGGCGAGCGCATCGAGGTGCGCGGCCTGCCGGCCGGCACCCGTGTCGTGGCCAGCGGCGGCGGCTTCCTCGCCGATGGCGATGTGGTGCGCGTCAAGCCATGACCGCCAACACGGGGAAAGCCACCTTGCACGACAGTCCGTGGCGGCAAGGCCGCTCCCTCTCCCCTTACCCTCTCCCGGTGGGAGAGGGGGACACGCTCAAGGCCTGCGGCCTTGGGTCACTATTGACGGATTAATGCCATGAACGTCTCTGCCTGGTCGATCAGGAACCCCATCCCGGCCATCCTGCTGTTCATCCTGCTGTCGCTGGCCGGCCTGCTGGCGTTTTCGAAAATGAAAGTGCAGGACTTCCCGGACATCGAGCTGCCCATGGTCAGCATCACCGCCGTGCTCGACGGCGCGGCGCCGGCGCAGCTGGAAACCGAGGTCGCGCGCAAGATCGAAAACTCGGTCTCGGCGCTGCAGGGCGTCAAGCACGTCTACACGACCATCACCGACAGCGTGGTCACCATCAATGTCGAATTCGTGCTGGAAAAGCCGATTGCCGACGCGGTGGATGACGTGCGCGATGCGGTATCGAACGTGCGCGGCGACCTGCCATCCGACATGAAGGACCCGGTGATCGGCAAGATCGAGTTTTCCGGCATCCCCTTCCTCGTCTACACGGTGGCCGACCCCAGGATGGACGAGGAACAGCTGTCCTGGTTTGTCGACAACACCATCACCCGCGCCGTGCGCGCCGTGCCCGGCGTGGGCAAGGTCAGCCGCGTGGGCGGGGTGAGCCGCCAGGTGCAGATCGAGCTCGACCCCGACCGCATGATGGCGCTGGGCGTCACCAGCAGCGACATCTCGCGCGTGCTGGCGCGCACGCAAAAGGATGCCTCGGGCGGCCGCACCGACATCGCCGGCACCGAGCAATCGCTGCGCACGCTGGCCACCGTCGAATCGGCGGCCGAACTGGCGCGCATGGACATCACCCTGCCGAACGGCCGCAGCGTGCGCCTGGAACAGATCGCCCGCGTCAGCGATACGGTGGCCGAACGCCGCAGCATTGCCCAGCTCGACGGCAAGCCGGTGGTGGGTTTTGAAATCACCCGTTCGCGCGGCGCCAGCGAAACCGCCGTGCAGGCGGAAGTCGAAGCGGCGCTGGCCAGGCTGAAGGCCGAGCACCCCGAGCTGCAGCTGACGATGGCCTACGACATGGCCACGCCGGTGCAGGAAGGTTTCGACGGCTCGATGATGCTGCTCTACGAAGGCGCCCTGCTCGCCGTGGTCGTGGTGTGGTTCTTCCTGCGCGACTGGCGCGCCACGCTGGTTTCGGCGGCGGCGCTGCCGCTGTCGGTGCTGCCGACCTTTATCGCCATGTACCTGATGGGCTTCACGCTGAACACGGTGACCCTGCTGTCGCTGGCGCTGGTGGTGGGGATTCTGGTTGACGATGCCATCGTGGAAATCGAGAACATCGTGCGCCACCTGCGCATGGGCAAGACGCCCTTCCAGGCCGCGCTGGAAGCGGCCGACGAAATCGGCCTGGCGGTGATTGCCACCACCTTCGCCCTGATTGCCGTGTTCCTGCCGACCGCCTTCATGAGCGGCGTGGCCGGCAAGTTTTTTGTGTCCTTTGGCTGGACGGCGGCCATTGCGGTGTTTGCCTCGCTGGTGGTCGCCCGTCTGCTGACGCCGATGATGGCGGCCTACCTGCTCAAGCCGATTGCCCATGCCGAGGAGCAGGGCCGGCTGATGCAAGGCTATCTGCGGCTGGCGGCCTGGTGCCTGATCCACCGCAAGACCACGGCGCTGCTCTCGCTGCTGTTCTTTGTCGGCTCGCTGGCGCTGGTGCCGCTCTTGCCCACCGGCTTCGTGCCGGCGGACGACCGCTCGCAAACCCTGGTCAGCCTGGAGCTGCCGCCGGGCGCCACGCTGGCGCAAACCGCCGTGCTGGCCGAAGAGGCACGCCGCATCCTCGACGCCATGCCGGCGGTCGAGCGCATCTACACGGCCATTGGCGGCGGCAGTGCTGGCGCTGACCCCTTTGCGCCAGCCGACGCCAAGGTCAATCAGGCCAATCTGACGCTGACGCTGGTGCCGGCAAAGGCGCGCGCCAAGAAAACCGTCATCGAAAGCGAGATCCGCAACGCCCTGCAGGATTTGCCCGGCGTGCGCGTCAAGGTGGGCCTGGGCCAGTCCGGTGAAAAGCTGCAGCTGCTGCTCAAGTCCGACGATCCGCAAGCGCTGGCGATGGCGGCCCGCGATGTCGAGCGTGACCTGCGCACCCTGCCCGGCATCGGCGCGGTGAAATCCGGCGCGAGCCTGGTGCGCCCGGAGGTGGTGATCCGCCCGGACCTGGCGCGCGCCGCCGACCTTGGCGTCACCGCGCTGGCGATTGCCGATACCGTGCGCGTGGCCACCGTGGGCGACTACGAGGCGCAGCTGGCCAAGCTCAATCTGCCCGAACGGCAGGTGCCGGTGGTGGTGCGCCTGCCCGACAGCTTCCGCAGCGACCTTGAGCGCCTGCGCAAGCTGCGCGTGCCCAGCACGCAGGGCACCGTGCTGCTGGAGCAGGTGGCAACCGTCGAGTTGTCGAGCGGCCCCAGCCAGATCGGCCGGCTTGATCGTTCGCGCAATGTGTTGTTCGAGGTCGAGCTCAACGGCCGCTCGCTGGGCGAGGTCAACAACGAGGTCGCCGCACTGCCGGCGATGCAGCAGCTGCCCGCCGGCGTCAGCCGCGCCGAATTCGGCGACGCCGAGGAAATGATGCGGCTGTTTGCCAGCTTCGGCCTGGCCATCCTGACCGGCGTGCTGTGCATTTACATGGTGCTGGTGCTGCTCTTCAAGGATTTCATGCAGCCCATCACCATTCTGGCCGCCTTGCCGCTGTCGATTGGCGGCGCCTTCGTGGCGCTCTTGATCGCCAACAGCGCCTTTGCCATGCCCTCGCTGATCGGCCTGATCATGCTGATGGGGATTGCCACCAAGAACTCCATCCTGCTGGTGGAATATGCGATCGTGGCGCGCCGCGAGGGCATGAGCCGCTTCGACGCGCTGATGGATGCCGGCCGCAAGCGCGCCCGCCCCATCGTGATGACCACCATCGCCATGGGCGCCGGCATGCTGCCGATTGCCATCGGCTGGGGCGTGGATGCCAGCTTCCGCGCCCCGATGGCGATTGCCGTGATCGGCGGCCTCATCACCTCGACCTTCCTGAGCCTGCTGGTCATTCCGGTGGTCTTCACCTTCGTCGACGATCTGGTGCAATGGTGGCAGCGCAAGCGCGGCAGGGCAGTCAGCGCCTGATCATGGGTATATGGCTGCAGCCAATTGCTCAATTGGGCTGCAGCCTCATACCCGATACAAAATCCAAGCCGCCAGCCGCAAGCGCCCCGCATTGCCCGGCGGCGCCGCGCGCAGTGGGGGGCTGATTTGTGGTAAAAAGCCGGTTTAGCGAAACGTCAGCCGAGCCGTGCCATGTCCGACATCCTGAAGAAAATCTGGGCCACCAAGCGTGAGGAAGTTGCTGCCGCCAGGGCCAGAATCCCCCTGAACGAGATCCGCGCGCAGGCCGAGGCCAACGGCGCCGACTTGCGCGATTTTGTCGGCGCGCTGCGCGCCAGGCACGCCGCCGGCCTGCCGGGCATCATTGCCGAAATCAAGAAGGCCAGCCCGAGCAAGGGCGTGATCCGCGCCGATTTCCGCCCGGCCGAACACGCCGCCGACTACGCGGCGCACGGTGCGGCCTGCCTGTCGGTGCTGACCGACGCCCCGTACTTCCAGGGCCACGAGGACTACCTGAAGGCCGCGCGCGCGGCCTGCACGCTGCCGGCGCTGCGCAAGGATTTCATGGTCGACGAGTACCAGATCTTTGAAGCGCGCGCCTGGGGCGCCGACTGCATCCTGCTGATCGCCGCCGAGCTGAGCCTGGCCGAGATGCGCGATTTCGAAGCCATCGCCCACAGCCTGGGCATGGCCGTGCTGGTGGAAGTGCACAACGGCGACGAGCTGGAGGCCGCACTGCAGCTGAACACGCCGCTGACCGGCATCAACAACCGCAATCTGCGCACCTTCGACGTCACGCTGCAAACCACGCTGGACCTGCTCGCGCGCATCCCCGCTGACCGCATCGTGGTCACCGAATCCGGCATTCTGGCGCCGGACGATGTGGCGCTGATGCGCGACCACCACGTGCACACCTTCCTGGTTGGCGAAGCCTTCATGAAACAGCCGCAACCGGGTGCGACGCTCCAGGCGCTGTTCCAGCCGGCCTATCCGGGCCTCGGCGGCTAGACGCTGTTGATGTGTGATTAATTGTTACGCGCTGGGCTCTTTGGTCGCGGTGCCCGGCATTCGCCGCGCCGCAGTCGCGGTGCTGTCTGCGGCGAGTCACGCCACCACAAGACAAAAGAGCCCAGCGCCTGCCATATACAGCATGGGCTATTACCCTGCAGCCCTTTCCTAAAAAAGGCTGCATGGACATACCCTTGACAGAAGCCGCCGCACGCCCCTGCGCCGCCGGCGTGACGCGCGCGTGGCGCCAGCACGGCCGCCTGCCCGTCCCGGCTGACTTGGGCGGCGGCGCGGCCCCACGCTGCGCCGGCCCTTACTGACTGCGGCTGGCCCTGGCCTGCCGCTGGCGCGCCAGCCAGCGGAAGACACTGCCGCGCGGCGGATCTTCGCCGGTGCGCAGATAATCCATCAGCGTCGGATTCTGCAAGGCCCACTGCATTTCCCGCTGCGCGCGCGGCGTACCGACAAACAGCAGGCGCGCGCCCAGCTGCAATTGCTGGCTGGGCTGCGGCAGGGCGATGTGATGCCCGCCGTACTGGTACAGCAAGGGCAGGCAATCCAGCGAGCGCTCGCGATCGACCGGATCGCGCAACAGGTCACCCAGCCGCAGCGGCGGCAAGGGCTGGGCCAGGAAGGCGTGGACAAAGCCCTTGTGCTGGGCGGTCAGCTCGATGGCCCAGCGTTCCGGCACTTCGCCCTCGCACAGGTGCAGCAACTGCTCTTCCAGGGTGCTCGCCCAGCCTTCGCTATAGGTCTGCATCAGTTCGAGAAACTGGGTCAGCAGCGGCGTGGTCATCGCCACCAGCGCCTGGCGGGCGACAATCTGGCTGCGCACCACCGTCAGGTCGGGGCGCACGGCCTCGAAGAGGCTGCGGTTTTGCGCCAGATTGCGCCGCGCCACCATCATGATGTCCGGGCGCAATTCACGCGCCGTGGCGATGGCCGACAGATTGTTCACATCATGGTCGTGGCAGACGATCATGCCGACGGCCTCCCTGATGCCGGCCAGCTTCAGCTCCCTTTCCTCGACCCCGGTGCCGTGCACCAGCAGGCCTTCCGGCAGCTCGGGATGGTCTTCTTCATCGATGACCTTCACCTGCATGCCCTGCTGCACCAGCGCGTGATACACGGCGTGGCCAAAACGGCCGAAACCGACGATCAGCCACAGGCCGCGCGGCGGGTGAAACAGCCCCGGAATGGGCCGACCTGGCAGATCGGTCAGCGTCTGCCACAGGCGGTAATGGCTGGGCGAGCGCAAGGCCATGCGAAATTCCATGCCGACGGTGTCGAACATGTTGATGACATGATTGGCACCAAACGAGGACATATTGCGCGCCACCTGCCGCGTGCGGGCGCGGCCGATGCTCAGCAGCCTGGGACGCAGGGCGTGGCTGGCCATCATGGCGGCCAGATTGGCATCCTCGTCGCCGGTCAACGCCAGCACGCCCCTGCACAGCTTGTGCGTCAGGCCCGCCAGCTGCAGCACTTCCGGGTTGGAGGCATTGCCAACGATGGCCGGCACATCGGCATGAAAGCCGGCGAGCAGCACTTCATGCACCTTTTCCTCGCGCAGGTCGACCACGACAAACCGTTCGCGCCGCTCGTTGAGCACGCGCGCCAGCAATTGCCCGGTCTGCCCGTAGCCGAGAATCAGGTAGAAGGGCGCCGGCATGCGCCGCACCTTGAGCGTGAAACGCGCCAGCTGCATGGCGTGCAGAAAGCCCTTGTCCTGAAACAGCGCCAGCAGACTGCCCAGCGTGTAGGTCCAGCCAATCACCGACAGGTAGATGCACGCCAGCCCCCAGGCGCGCTGTGCCGGCGAAAAGGCATAGGGAATCTCGCCAAAACCGATGGTGGTGGCGGTGTAGCTCATGAAATAGAAGGCGTGGAAGAAATCCAGCTGCGCCTCGCCCGCCGGCGGCGCCACCAGCACCAGACCGAAGATCGACACCGCATAGATCAGGATCAGCGTGATCAGCGGCACGCGCATGCGCCGCAGCGCCAGGAAGAAGATGTTGTACATCGCCTGTTATCTGCGCTGGCTCAGCGTCTCGCCGATCAGCAGCACCACCGAGACGATATTGGCCATCATCGCGCCACCGGCCAGCGAGACGATGGTCGACATCAGCTTGGGCGTCATGCCGGTGTCCGTGCCGAACAGCGCATAGCCCCAGACGCAGGCGGCCGTGATCAGCTGCAGATCGGCCACCAGGCTGGTCGAGAGATGAATGGCGCCCAGCTGGGTGCGATCGCCGACCTTGAGCACGGTGGCGATCAGGTTGACGACAATCGCCGCCATCAGCTCGAAGGAATCATGCTGGTGGATGGCGTCGATTTCTCCGACGAAGAAGCCGAAATTGAGGGTGAAGGCGAGGATGATGAAAAAACCGAAAATGACCTTTTCCAGATTCATGCAAGGCTCCAGCAATGTTGGGTGATTGGTCTGAAGTCTAGCCGCAACCCGGGCCGGCAGTCAGCTTTCTCGCGCTGGACTGCACCATGGCCGCCCCGCCCGCCGTTGATCGGTCCACCCGCCCTTCCATCCCTCCCCCGGCGCACGCGGGGCTTGCCTGCCGTGCCGTTTGCATATGCTGACATTTTGAGGCCGGGATCAGAACCATGAGCGCAACACGGCTGGCCTGCTGCGGCATCCTGCTCGCCCCCGTGGCCGCACTGTGCATGGCAAGCACGGAAAGTGCCTGGGAAACGCAATTGCCGCGCCTGCAGAAACTGGAGCGCAGCGACCCGTGGGAAGCCGCACGCGCGTATTGCGAAGCAGCCAGACACGGCATTGTCGAAGCCCAGTACCGCCTGGGCATGCAGTATGCCTTCGGCATGGGCGTGCCCGAGAACCGCGCCCAGGCCGCGTCGCTGTTTTCGCTGGCATCCGAGCAAGGCCACGCCGAAGCCCACAGCATGCTGGAAACCATCCGCCTGAGTTCGACCGAGCTGCCGCCGTGCATGCTGGCCGAGGTGGCGCCGGAGCGCATCCCGCCCGGCCCGGGGCTGCGCACGGACCGGCTCTCGCCGAGCCAGCGCCAGATCGTGCAGATCATCACGCAACTGGCGATCTGGCACGATGTCGATCCGCAACTGGCCGTCAGCATTGCCATGATCGAATCGGGACTCAATCCGCGCGCGGTGTCGCCGAAATCCGCCGCCGGCATCATGCAGCTGATGCCGGCCACGGCCGAGCGCTTCAATGTGAAGGATTCGTTCAATGTCAGCCAGAATGTGCGCGGCGGCGTGCGCTACCTGCGCTGGCTGATTGACCGCTTCGACGGCAATATCGAGCTGGTGGCCGCCGGCTACAATGCCGGCGAAAAAGCGGTCGAGCGCTACAAGGGCGTGCCGCCCTATGCCGAAACGCGCAATTATGTCGCCAAGCTGCGCAAGCTCTATCCGTCCACCGTGCACATGCCCGACCGGGCGCGCTGGCAAGCCCGCCAGCAGGCGCAGGAGCAGCGCAAGACGGCCCGCAAGTGAGCCGCCCGGCACTGGCCGAAGCGCACTGCCCCCCAAGCCCCTTTCGACCCCGGCGAAACGGCAAGCTGCCGGCCAGCCCGGATACAGAGCCCATCGCCCACAGGGCAGCCCCGCCATTCTTGCCGGCGGCTTTGTCGCCAATGCGCGCCAAGACCCGTATCGGCTTGCGCTGGGCTTCGCGCAGGCTACCTTGGCGGGGCTGCGTGAAAACCAATCAAACCTCAACAGAGCCTAGCCAGCTCAGCACTCGATCATACCGGCGTCCCACGGGAATTCCCTTGTATCTCGCAGTACTTGGCGGTTAGCTTCCGCCAATCGGGAGAAGGACAGCTTGTGGATTCCCTTAAGGTCCAAACCTTGTATCGCAGATCAAGCCCTTCTCCCACCTCTTCGCCAGCCTGAACACTGAACGGTAGCCAAGGGCCCAGACCCTGCATGCACAAGGCAAGTGGGTGAAGTTGGCAAACGCAATCACTGGAAACAAGCATGATCTATCTCGGTATCGATGTCGCCAAGGCCAAACTGGATTGCGCCCTTCTGCGTGATCC
>NZ_ATZJ01000063.1 GCF_000428145.1 Chitinilyticum litopenaei DSM 21440
AATCTGAGCCAGGATCAAACTCTTTCGTTTAATCACTGTTACTACTTAATTGCGCTCGCTTGCTTAAAACTCAGAATCAACAAGTGTGTACTTGTTACTTCTGTCTTAAGTGCGAGTGCTGGTCAAACCAAGCACTCACACTCATCGGCTGTAGATTGTTAAAGATCGTTGCCCTGACGCTGCAAACTTCGCTAAACTTGTCGTTTCGCTTCGTTTCTTTCGCTGCGTCAGCAGCAGAGAGGCCGAACTATACGGCCCGAACCCGACCCCGTCAACACCCCGCCACACAAAATCGCCACTCAGTTCGATAAGCTACTGATTTGCAACAACACAAAGAGCAGGCCAGCGAAGCCAACTCTCACACTCTCAGCAATCAAACCAGCAACCTGCACTCCCAACAGCATACGGATGCATGCTTCATCAGCAAACAAGCCCGCAACTGCGGGCTTGTTTTGGTAATCCACGGCGCCTTTACTGCTTGCCAAGGTCGCGAGCGGTAAAGAAAGCATCCGAGTAAAACTCGTCTTCGGGCAAGCCCCGCGCAACAAAATGCTTGAAGGCGGACTCAACCATGATCGGTGCACCGCAGGCATACACCTGGTGATGCGCAAGGGTACCGAAGTCCTCCAGCACCACTTCATGCAGAAAGCCGGTGCGGCCCTGCCACTGGTCTTCGGGCCTCGGCTCGGAGAGCACCGGAATGAAGGTGAAGTTGGCATGCTCCTGCTGCCATTGCCCGGGCAATTGCGGCATATAGAGATCCGCCAGCGAGCGAGCCCCCCAGTACAGAATGATTTCGCGCCGGATGCCCTTGTTGAAAGCGTGCTCAAGCATGCCCTTGATCGGCGCGAAGCCGGTACCAGTCGCCAGCAGGATGATGGGCTTGTCACTTTCTTCGCGCAGGAAGAAGGAGCCCAGCGGGCCAGTGAAGCGGTAGATTTCCTTCTCCTGCATCTCGTTCCAGACGTAACTGGAAAACTCGCCGCCCGGCACGTTGCGGATGTGGAGTTCAAGGAATTCGGCATTGTGCGGCGGGTTGGCGATCGAGAAACTGCGTTTCTTGCCGCTCTTGGTATGAATGTCGATGTACTGGCCGGCAAGGAATTGCAGGCGTTCGGTGGTCGGCAGCTTCAAGGTCAGGACTGCGACGTCGTGCGAGACCTTGTCGATCTTCTGCACACGACAGGGCAACGTCTTGATCTGGATGTCCTTGGTGGCGGCGACTTCGCGGCACTCGATACTGACATCGGTTTCCGGATGCGCACAGCAGAACAGCGACCAGCCATGTTCGGCCTCGAATTTCGAGAGCGCCGAATCGGAGTGACTGTCATGCCGCACCGTACCCGACAGCAGCTTGCCCTTGCAGGCGCCACACGCACCATTCTTGCAGCCGTAGGGCATATTGAAGCCGCTGCGCATGGCGGCATCCAGAATGGTTTCGCCCTCGCGGACATCAATTTGCTGGCCGGATGGCTCGATGGTAAGTTGTTTGCTCATGCGGAAAATCCGTTCTCTTGTTCAATGACACCCTGGCTTGCAGGACGAAGCAGCGATGCGAAAAAAACGATTACTGATCATTGGCTGCGGCGATGTAATGCAGCGCGCCCTGCCCTGGCTGACCCGGCGCTTCCACGTCTATGCTCTGGTGCGCAATCCCGCACAGGCTGACAGGCTGCGTGCACTGGGCGTGCGTCCCGTTGCCGGCGACCTGGATAAGCCCGACTCGCTGAGTCGCCTGGCCGGCATCGCCGAGCTGCTGCTGCACTCTGCACCGCCACCGCCCGGCGGCACGACCGATCCGCGCACGCGGCGGCTGTGCGCTGCACTGTCGCGGCCGCGCCATAAAAATATGGTAACACAGCCCCCGCAGGCCGCCGTTTACATCAGCACCAGCGGGGTATATGGCGACTGTGCCGGCGCATGGGTCAGCGAGCATCGCCCCACCCGCCCGGAATCGCCGCGCGCGCAGCGGCGGGTCAGTGCCGAACGCCAGCTGCGCGACTGGGCGCAGCGCTGTGGCTGCCGGCTGGCCATTCTGCGCGCCCCCGGCATTTATGCGGCCGACCGCCTGCCCATCGACCGCTTGCGCCAGGGAACCCCCGTGCCACTGGCCAGCGAAGACGGTTTCAGCAATCACATTCACGCCGATGATCTGGCAATGGCCAGTTGCCTGGCGCTGCTGCGCGGCCGTCCCCTGCGGATCTATCACGCCAGCGATGACCAGCCGCAAGCCACCGGCGACTGGCTCAGCGCCGTCGCCCGGGCCTGCGGCCTGCCTGTGCCGCCGCGACTGGCGCGCGCCGAATTGCAGCAGGCAGTCGGCCCTTCGCTGTGGTCTTTCCTGCGCGAATCGCGCCGGCTGGACAACCGCCGTCTGCGGGAAGAATTGCGGCTGCGCTTGCGCTACCCGGAGACCGATAGCCTGCTGAACATGCTGAGCACAGAATGAAACAGGGGTATTGCCCGTCAGCCCTTTTACAAAAAAGGCTGACGGGCAATACCCCTGCACCTTGGCAAAGCAGCCTTATTTTTTCTTGCTGGCAACCTCGGCCTTGGCTTCATTGAGCAGACGCTCGATAACATCGGCCGGAACGGCGCCGGCCACCATGCGGCCATTTTCAAAGATCAGCGCCGGCGTGCCGGTGATGCCCAGCGACTCACCCAGCTTCAGGTTCCTGGCCACCGGGTTTTCGCACTCGCCCTTGTTCTCGGCCAGCTTGTCCTTGAACATGAAATCCTTCCAGGCTGCGGCGCGATCCTCCGCGCACCAGATCAGGCGGGACTTGCGCTCGGCATCCGGGTGGATGGAGAGCGGGAAGAGGAAGGTATAGATCGTCACATTGTCGGTCTGCGCCAGGCTTTGCTGCTCCAGGCGCTTGCAGAACGGGCAATCCGGGTCGGAGAACACCACCAGCTTGCGCGAACCGTCACCACGCACTTCCTTGACTGCATCGGCCAGCGGCAGCTTGCTGAAATCGGTCACCGACAGCTCGGCCTCGCGCTCGCGGGTGATGCTGGTGCGCTTGGCCACGTTCACCAGATCGCCCTGCAGGATGTACTCGCCCTTGGCATCGCTGTAGAGGATTTCGCGCTTGTCGATGATGACCTCGAAAATGCCCTTGATCGGCGTCTTGTTCACGGCGGTCACTTCGCGGCCGATGCTCTTGCTGAGCTTGGCTTTCAGATCGGCCGGCGGCGCGCTGCTGTCGGCAGCGGCCGAGCAGCCAGTAGCGGTCAGGGCGCCGGCCAGCATCAGGGCCGCGGCGAGTTGCTTCGGTTTGAACATGCTTTCCATCTCCGTTCAGGCATCCATGGCATGGCGGATCAGCTGGCGCTTGAGCCAGGGCAGGCGATTGGTCAGCGCCAGACCCCAGTTGCGCAAGTCCCCCAGTACCGGGTGATCGTTATTGAATAGTTTTTGCAGGCCATGGCACACGCCCTGCATCAGATAAACCGCTTCGCGCCGGTCACGTTCGTAACGTCGCAAGACAAGATAGTCACCGGCCCGCTCGGGAAGTTCCGCAGTAAGGATACCAGCAAGCGTGGCCACATCGCCAAAGCCAAGATTCACGCCCTGACCGGCGAGCGGATGCACCGTATGGGCGGCATCGCCGACCAGCGCCACGCGCGAGCGCACGATTTCCGGCACATGATTGAGGCGCAGCGGGAAAGCCTGAGCGGGCGTGATCACCGCCAACTGGCCCAGTTCATGATTGCCCGCTGCGGCAACGCGCTGCGCCAGCTCTTCGGCCGGCAAGGCCAGCAGCGCGTCTTTTTCTGCGGCCGAGCACGACCACACCATGGACATGCGCGCGCCGGGCAGCGGTAGCCAGGCAAGAATGCCATCCTTGCGGAACCATTGCCGGGCCAGGCCATGGTGCGGCTTGCCGGTGTTGAAATTGGCCACCACGCCAAATTGCTGATAGGGCAGTGTCAGCGGATCGATGGCGAGCTGGCGGCGCACCCAGGAATTCGCGCCATCGGCACCGACAATCAGCCGCGCATGCAGGCAACGGCCATCGGCGAGCGTCAGCGCAGCGCGGTGGGCATCAATCTGCAGCGCCTGCGCCTGGACCGCCGTAATCAGCGTGACATTGGGCGCCTCGCGCAGCTTCTGCCAGAGCACTGCCTGCAGATGGCGGTTTTCCACGATGTGCGTCAGCGTTTCGCAACCTGCTTCCAGCGCATCGAAATCCAGCCTGGCGCCGGTGCGATCACCGCGAATGCGCATGCCGCTGACCGGCGCCAGCCGCGCGGGGTCCAGCGCTTGCCAGGCGCCGATGCGCGTCAGCAAGGCCTGACTGGCGCGACTGATGGCATAGACCCGCGCGTCCCAGTCTTCCGGCGGGCAGGCCGGCGGCTCGGCCGTTTCCAGTACGGCGACCTCCAGCGCGCTGTGGCGCAGGGCCAGCGCCAGCGCGGCGCCGACCAGTCCGCCGCCGACAATGATCACGTCAAAATCGCTGTGTTTCATGGTTGCGCAGTGTAGCAGTCTCGCCGGCCGCTGTGCGCGGCAGAAAGCTGACAAATATCTTTCATTATTGCTGCTAGTCTGTAACCATGCTGCTGCCCTTCCTCTTGCGCATCGCCGCCTTCGCCGCCGGTATCCTGCTGCTGCACCAGCAGGCAAGCCTGCCGGCCTGGCAGGACAACCTGCGCTGGCTGATCCCCATTCTTGCCCTGCTGGCCTGGCGGCGCAGCCGGCCGCTTGCCGTGCTGCTGCTGTGCCTGCTGCTCGGCTTTGCCTGGGCCTGCGAGCAGGCACGCTGGCGGCTGGCCGAGCGCCTGCCCATGACCCAGGCGGGCAGCGTGCGCACCGTGGATGGCCATATCAGCGATTTGCCGCAAGCCACGCAACATGGCCAGCGCTTCCTCTTCCGGATCAGCCCCGCCGTTGCCGACCTGCCCGAGCTCATCCAGGTGCGCTGGTATGGCCAGCCGCCACCGCTGGCCGCCGGCCAGTCCTGGCGACTCACGCTGCGGCTGCGACCGCCGCATGGCAGCCAGAATCCCGGGGCCTTCGATACGGAAGCCTGGCTCCTGCAGCAGGGCATCGGCGCCAGCGCCACGGTGCGCCACGGCGAACGCCTGACAGACCGCAGCTGGCATGCCCCGGTGAACCGCCTGCGCGAGGCCCTGCGCGAGCATTTGCGCCGGCAGCTGGGTGATGCGCCCTATCGCGGCATCGTCATTGCGCTGGTCATGGGTGACCAGGGCGGCATTCCACCCGAGCAATGGCAACGTTTTGCCGATACCGGCATCACGCATCTGGTCAGCATTTCCGGCCTGCACATCACCCTGCTGGCGGCGCTCGCCGCCACACTGGTGCGGCGCGGCTGGCGGTGTTCGGCCTGGCTGTGTGCGCGCTATGCGGCGCCACGCGCCGGATTACTTGCAGGGGTATTGGTGGCCATCCTTTACAGCACATTGGCCGGGATGAGCATACCCACCCAGCGCACCTTGCTGATGCTGCTCGTGGCGGCCTGGGGCTTGTGGCGGATACGCCCCTTGCCGGCCAGCGCCGTCTGGGCGACGGCACTGGGGCTGGTACTGCTGCTGGACCCCTTTGCCGTGCTGAGCCCCGGCTTCTGGCTCTCTTTCATGGCCGTGGGCGCGCTGCTGTGGGCCGGCAGCCGCGGCCTGGGGCCCGCGCCGCGCTGGCGCGACTGGGCGCTGTCACAATGGGCGGCAACACTGGCAACCGCCCCATTATTGCTGCTGTGGTTCGGCCAGCTACCTCTGTACTCGCCGCTGGCCAACGCGTTTGCCATTCCGCTGGTGAGCATGCTGGTCACGCCACTGGCGCTACTGGGTGCCATCGAGCCCAGCGGTACGCTGCTCTGGCTGGCCGAGCGGCTGCTGGCCGGCATGGACTGGCTGCTGATGCAGATTGCCGGCTGGCCTGGTGCAACGCACGCCTGGAGCATCCCGCCAGCCTGGGCCCTGCTGCCGGCGGCAGCCGGCATCGCCCTGCTGCTGGCGCCACGCGGCCTGCCGGCGCGCTGGCTGGGCGGTTTCGGTCTGTTACCCGCACTGGCCGGCAGCCCGCAGCCCACGCCGGAACACGCCGCCTATCGCGTCATCGTGCTCGATGTCGGACAGGGGCTGGCCGTGCTGGTGCAAACCCGCAACCAGACTGTGCTGTTCGATACCGGGCCGGCGGGCAGCGAGCGCAGCATCCAGGCCGTCTTGCGGCAGCAAGGCATGCCGACGCCGCAGACGCTGGTGCTGTCCCACAATGATAATGATCACGTGGGCGCGGCCCAGTCCTGGCTGGCGCGCCAGCCCCCTGCCCGCCTGTGGCACGGCCTGCCGGCCAGTCATGCGCTGCTGCAGGGGCAAATGGCGCAGCCCTGTGCCGCAGGCACCGGCTGGCGGCACGATGGCGTGGACTTTCGCTGGCTGTGGCCACCCGCCGGCTTTCAGGGCAGCGACAACGCCGGCAGCTGCGTGCTGCTGATCGACAATGGCCGGCAGCGCGTGCTGATCCCCGCCGACATCGGCCAGCGCGAGGAAAGCCGGCTGCTTGATGGCCCACTGCCTGACGTGGACGTGCTGCTGGCGGGACACCATGGCAGCAAGACCTCGTCGGGCGCGGACTGGATCGCCCGGCTGGCGCCCGAGCATGTCGTCTATTCGGCCGGCTTCCTGAACCGCTTTCGCCACCCGCATCCGGACACGCTGGCGCGCTTTGCCGCACAGGGCAGCCAGCCCTGGCTGACCGCCAGCCGGGGCGCCATCCTGATCGACGCGGATGACCACCTGCGCATCAGCGCCTGGCGCGCCTTGCGGCCGCGCTACTGGTACACTGCCGGCGATTGCGCCACCACGCCGGACTGCCCGCCATGATCACCCTTGCCGCCCTCTATCATTACCCGCTGAAATCCGGCCGCGCCCGCGCACTGACACGCGCAGCGATCAGCCCGGCCGGACTGGAACACGACCGGCACTGGATGGTGGCGGACGCTGACGGGCGTTTCATCACCGGGCGCGAATGCCCGCAGCTGGTGCTGGTGGACGCCACTCCCGCGGCGGACGGCATCCGCTTTGCCGCACCGGGCATGCCGCCGCTGCAGGTCAGCCGCCAGGGCATGACGGTCGCGCAAGGCAGCGAAGTCTGGGGCACGACATTTACGGCCTGGCAGGGTGCCGCACACGCCAATGCCTGGTTCAGCGAATACCTGCAACGCGACGTGCGCCTGCTGTGGATCGGCGCTGCGCCGGCACGGCGCGTCAGGCACGAAGCAGGGATTCCGCTGGGCTTTGCCGACGGCTATCCGCTGCTGATCATCAGTCAGGCCGCGCTGAAAACACTGAACGCCGACATCGGCCGCCCGCTGCCCATGCTGCGTTTCCGGCCGAATCTGGTGCTGGCTGGCTGCGAGCCGCACGCCGAAGACCACTGGCAGCGCATCCGCATCGGCACACTGGAGATCGAACTGGTCAAGCTCTGCACGCGCTGCGTGTTCACTACCATCGACCCGGACACCGCGCTGAAAGACCCGGAACAGCAACCGCTGCGCACGCTGGCGAAAACCCGGCGCCAGGACAAGGACGTGATCTTCGGCATGAATGCACTGACGCGCAGCAGCGGCGAACTGCAGATCGGCATGCCGGTGGAAATACTCGCCTGAGCTAGCGACCGCAAGACCCCAAGGCCATGGCAAAAAAAGCCCAGCGCAGAGATAAACCAGCGTGGTTTTGTTCTGCCTCGGCTTCCTGGCCTCTCAGCGCTGGATGGGTTTGCTGTGTATGCCTTGCCATTCGCAAATGACATGGGGTATCGCCATGAAGCCCTTAATCCAAAAAGGCTGCAGGGCAATACCCAACAAGCAAACCTGATTAGGCCGCTACCTCGGTAAAGAAAAATGCGTCATTCCCGCGAAAGCGGGAATCGGGCGGCAATGCCTGTTCAAGCGGCGCTCTGGATGCCGGCTTTGACCGCGGGGAATCCCCATGGGATGCCGGCATGACGAGTTGCTGAGCTGGCTAACTAATCAGGGAAGCAAACCCTGAAACAATCAGTCGCGGCGCACGCGGGCGATGACGCAGTTGCCGCGCCCCTGGTATTCAAGTTCGTCAAAGGACATCATCTTCGCCATCGAAATGCCGCGACCATGCGGGTCAAAGGCGCGGTCCGGCGAGAATTGCAGATACGGCTGCCAGTCAAAGCCCTCGCCTTCGTCTTCGATGCGGATGCTGACGAACTCCTCGTCGGTTTCCAGCCACACGCGCACCTGGCGCCTGGCAAATTGCGGATCGCGCAAGCGGTTTTCCACTTCTTCCTGCCAGCGCCCGCTTTGCAGCAGCCGCGTCTTGTCACTGTAGCGAATGGCCAGATTGCCATGCTCGACGGCATTGACCAGCAATTCAGAAATGCCCATCGCCACGCGCTGCGGCTCCGGGCAGGTTTGCGAGAGCATCAGCGTGAGCTGGCGCGCCTCTTCCAGCGAACGAAACACGAATTCGCCGCGCTGCAGCATGCGATAGGCATCGACCTGCTCGGCAATCTGCCTTTCCAGCAGCAGGCGTTCGTGGTGAAAGCTCACCGCCGCCGACACGATGGCCAGCAGCATTTCGCGCTGGAATGGTTTGATCAGGTAGTAATACGCGCCGGCCGCCAGGCCTTCCTGCACATTCTCGGCGGCGCCAACCGCGGTCTGCATGATGACCGGCACATGCTGCAGATCGGCGCGCTGCTTGATGCGGGCCAGCAACTCCATGCCGTTCATGCGCGGCATCATCCGGTCGAGCAGGATGGCGTCAAAGCCCTGCTCGTCGTGCGTGAGGATTTCCCAGCCGGCCAGGCCGTCTTCGGCTAGCACCACATCGTAGCCGGCATCCTGCAAATGCTCGGACAGGATTTCCAGATTGAACGGCTCGTCATCGACAACGAGCACGCGGCCCAGCGACTCAGGCATCACGGTCATGCGGAGTTCCCTTTTAAAGCAACTTCAAGCAACTTCAAACGATTGCAAGCCAGGTCAAGCGCTGATCTGCGGCGCACGCGACCGGCATTCAGCGCGCGGCGGCGGCCAGTTCAGCGTACAGCGCGGCAAATTCCTGCGCCAGCTTGTGACGGGCATCGAGCGCAACCAGTGGGGCGGCGGCCTCGTGCGATTCACGCACCTTCACCGAGCTGGACAGGCGGCTTTGCAGCACCGGCAGGCCCTGTTCCTCCAGCTCGGTCACCAGTCGCAGCGGCAGGCTGGCGCGCGGCTGGAACTGATTGACGACGATGCCTTCGATTTCCAGCTTGCCATTGTGATCCTGACGGATTTCCTCGACTCGCGCCATCAGGCCCAGCAACGCATCGCGCGAGAAGGAATCGCAATCGAAGGGAATCAGGCAGCCGGTGGCGGCGATCAGCGCCGAGAGCGTGAAGAAATTCAGCGCCGGCGGCGTATCGATATACACCTCGTCATACTCGCCGGCCAGCTCGCCCAGCGTCTCGCGCAATTTGTAGATCTTGTAGCGCGCTTCCAGCTTGGTTTGCTGCTCGGCGATCAGCGGGCTGGAGGGCAGCACATCCAGGCCTTCATGCGGCGTGGGGTGGATGAATTCGCGCGCCGGCTTGGCATACAGGCTGAAGTTCAGCACCTGCTCGAAAAAATCGGCCAGATTGGGGCTGGCTGTTCTGGCCGCCTCGCCCAGCAGGTAGTGGGAGGCATTGCCCTGCGGGTCCAGATCCAGCACCAGCACGCGCTTGCCGCTCTTCGCAGCGACCGCAGCGAGATTGACCGCAATCGTCGATTTGCCAACGCCGCCTTTCTGGTTGAAAACCACGCGCACATGCATGTCATCACTCCCTGTCCTTGTTATCAGCGCAATATAGCATGGCCCGCCTGACGGCAGTCATCAGCCTGGAAACCCTGTGGCGCGCAGGGATACTTGAAGCCGTCACAAACGCCCCCATGTAGCGTTCACCTGTTTTAAACCAGACCATTTTTCCGCACGGAGTTAAACATGGCCAAGGAAACACTCGGCTTTCAGGCAGAAGTGAAGCAGCTGCTGCAACTGATGATCCACTCGCTGTATTCCAACAAGGAAATCGCGCTGCGCGAGCTGATCTCGAATGCCTCTGACGCCTGTGACAAACTGCGCTTCGAGGCGCTCAACCATGCGTCCCTCTATGAAAACGACGGCGAACTCGCCATTGCCGTGTCCTTCAACAAGGACGCCCGCACGCTGACCATTTCTGACAACGGCATCGGCATGAGCCGTGAGGAAGTCATCAGCAATATCGGCACCATCGCCCGCTCGGGCACCAAGGAATTCTTCAGCCAGCTTTCCGGCGATGCGAAAAAGGATGCCAATCTGATCGGCCAGTTCGGCGTGGGCTTCTATTCGGCCTTCATCATCGCCGACCGCGTCACGCTGACCACCCGCCGCGCCGGCGCGCCGGCCAGCGAAGCGGTGCGCTGGGAATCGGCGGCCGATGGCGAATTCACCATCGAAGCGGTGGAAAAGGCCGGCCGCGGCACCGAAATCGTGCTGCACCTGAAGGAAGGCGAAGACGAGCTGCTGTCCGACTGGCGCCTGCGCTCCATCATCAAGAAATACTCGGATCACATCACCCTGCCGATCCGCATGCAGAAAGCGCCGGGTTACGACAAGGACGGCAACGTTGAAATCTCCGACGAGATCGAAACGGTCAACCAGGCCAATGCGCTGTGGGCGCGCAGCAAGTCGGACATTAGCGACGAGCAGTACACCGAGTTCTACAAGCACGTCGCACACGATTTCGAAGACCCGCTGGCCTGGAGCCACGCCAAGGTCGAAGGCCGCCAGGAATACACCGAGCTGCTGTATATCCCGGCACGCGCGCCGTTCGACCTCTACGACCGCGAGCGCCGCCATGGCGTGAAGCTGTACGTGAAGCGCGTTTTCATCATGGAAGACAGCGACAAGCTGATGCCGCAGTACCTGCGCTTCGTGCGTGGCGTGATCGACTCCGCCGATCTGCCGCTCAACGTCAGCCGTGAAATCCTGCAGCACAGCAAGGACATCGAGCAGATCAAGTCCGGCTGCGTGAAGAAGGTGCTGGGCCTGCTGGAAAGCATGGCGAGCTCGGACGAGCAGGCCGAAAAGGACAAATACGCCAAGTTCTGGCAGGAATTCGGCCGCGTGCTGAAGGAAGGCGTGGGCGAGGATTTTGCGAACAAGGACAAGATCGCCGGCCTGCTGCGCTTTGCCTCGACCCACCTCGACACCAGCGAGGAAGTCGTCAGCCTGGCGGACTACATCGGCCGCATGAAGGAAGGCCAGGAGGTAATCTATTACATCACCGCCGACTCCTTCGCCGCCGCGCAGCACAGCCCGCACCTCGAAGTGTTCCGCAAGAAGGGCATCGAAGTACTGCTGCTGGGCGACCGTGTTGACGAGTGGGTGGTATCCAGCCTGCACGAGTTTGACGGCAAGAAGCTGCAATCGGTCGCCAAGGGCGAGCTGGATCTCTCTAAGTTCGAGGACGAGGAAGAGAAGAAGCAGCAGGAAGCCGCCGCCACGGAAATGAAGGATGTCGTGGAAAAGGTGAAGGAAGTGCTGGCCGACAAGGTCAAGGACGTGCGCATCACCCACCGCCTGACCGACTCCGCCGCGTGCATTGTGGTGGACAACGCCGACATGAGCGCGAACCTGGAGCGTCTCTTGAAATCCGCCGGCCAGGACGTGAAGGGCGCCAAGCCGATTCTGGAGCTGAACCCCGAGCACCTGCTGGTCAAGAAGCTCAAGAGCGAAATCGCCAGCGCGCGTTTCCACGACTGGACCGAGCTGCTGTTCGATCAGGCACAGCTGTCGGAAGGCGCCCAGCTCGACGACCCGGCCGCGTTTGTGAAGCGCCTCAACAGCCTGATGCTGAGCATGGCGTAATACATGACGATGTATTGACCTGCAGCCATTCAAGACTATTGGCCGCAGGCATATACCCAGAAAGCCGGCCTTAGGCCGGTTTTCTTTTGCAGTCTGCCATTCAGCGTCTTTGGCGCGGCCTGGTTCCGAGCATCTTTCACGACCTTTCCACCTGCTGCAAAAAGAGCATGAACGAAATGGGCTGGCTGCCTGCGCGATCTCTGCAGCCATGCCGGCAATCCGCTCTTGCAGCGGCGTGGCCTTCCGTGCCGGCTTGTCCCGGCAAGCCAGCCGGTTATACTGCCCACCTTTCTGCCCCTTGCCGGCCCGGCCCCACATGAGCGTCACGCAAAAAAACAACCCGCAACACGGTATCACGCTGGAGCGCATGCTGCTTGATCTGGTGGACCATTTCGGCTGGAAGGAACTCGCCCGCCAGATTCCCATCCAGTGCTTCTACAATGAGCCCTCGATCAAATCCAGCCTGAAATTCCTGCGCCGCACACCGTGGGCGCGCGCCAGGGTCGAGGAGCTGGATGCCAGACTGCGTCAGGCCGCGCAGGACGCCGCTGACGACTGATTCTATTTCACCGAGCAGAAATCCTGATCAGAAATCCTGTTCAGCAAGCCATCATGCCGGCGTCCCATAGGGATTCCCTTGTATCTCGCAGTACTTGGCGGTTAGCTTCCGCCAATCGGGAGAAGGACAGCTTGTGGATTCCCTTAAGGTTCAAACCTTGTATCGCAGATCAAGCCCTTCTCCCACCTCTTCGCCAGCCTGAACACTGAACGGTAGCCAAGGGCCCAGACCCTGCATGCACAAGGCAAGTGGGTGAAGTTGGCAAACGCAATCACTGGAAACAAGCATGATCTATCTCGGTATCGATGTCGCCAAGGCCAAACTGGATTGCGCCCTTCTGCGTGATCCGCACAAGACCGCCTGCAAATCCAAGGTCTTTCCCAATACC
>NZ_ATZJ01000064.1 GCF_000428145.1 Chitinilyticum litopenaei DSM 21440
CTCACCCGGCCCGCAAGGGAAGATCAACGCCACGAGTACGTCAACGTCACGATTGCAACGCAGAAGCAGTGATGGCCCATTGGTCGAACCGGCGGCGGGCAAACCTGATGGATTCCCAGTGCGCGAAGCACGCTAAGCCGATAAGGACCCGCCGCGCGAATAGCCCATCATGGTCCGGGCGATTGAGCCCAACGCAGAGGCCGGATATACGTGCGCAGTCGATCCAGCGACCAGAACTGCGGAATGCTTGCAAACCGGGAGGAGTCCATATACGGAATCCAGTGGCAATGCCAGTTCGAGCGTCGCTCTGGATGCCGGCCTTCGCCGGCATGACGAGTTGCTGAGCAGGCTGCCTAATCAGGAAGCATAAAGGCAGGGTATATATCCACAGCCCATGCATCAAAAAGCCACCAAGTCTATCCCTGCAAGGGTATAAGTCAGCCCAATGCTACGGTCACGATACGCTGCGGGTGCGTGTACACCGTCATCCGTCCCTGCCTGGCGAAGCCGGCCAGCGTGATGCCGGCCTGCTGCGCCCAGTCCACCGCCAGCGCGGTCGGCGCGGAAATGGCGACCACCACCGGCATCGCCGCGCGCGCGGCCTTCTGCAGCATTTCCAGCGACACGCGCGAAGTCAGCAGCAGCACGCCATCGCCACGCTCGCGCTCGGGGGCCAGCGCGCCGATCAGCTTGTCGAGCGCGTTGTGCCGGCCGATGTCCTCGCGCACCAGCAGGCCGTCATCGAAATCACCCAGCCAGCCCGCCGCGTGCAGGCCGCCGCAGGCCTGGTTGAGTGTCTGCTTTTCGGCGAGGCGCGCCAGCCCGGCGTGAATGGCATCGGTGGGGAAGCATTGATTCGATCCGGCCACCGGCAAGGGGCGCAGCACCTGCTCCAGCCGGCTGCCGCACAGCCCGCAGCTCGTGCGGCTTGTGAGCCGTGGTGCCTGCGCGCGCAGCTGCGCGGCGTATTGCTCGGGGATGCGGATGTCGGCGCGGTAGCAGTCGGCCTCGCGGCTGATCGCAATATCGAGGATCTGGTGATAGGCCGGCACGATGCCTTCGCTGAGCGTGAAGCCGATGGCGAGTTCTTCCAGACTGGTCGGCGTGCACAGTGTCACCAGCTGCTCGACGCCGTTGTAATGGAGCGCCAACGGCGCCTCGTCGGCCAGCAGTTCGTCGGCGGGCGCTGATTCGCCATGCTGCAGGCGCAGCGCGAGGGCGGGCTTGATGCCGCGACAAGGCTCAGATTTCATATACCCACCAAGCCATCAGCATGCAGCCTTTCAATTTATTAACCCACAAAGCAATACCCATGAATTCACCTCGCACTTACCCGGCATGACTGCATTGGCAAATGCGGAAGATCATTAAGCACAGAGGCGCAGAGGAAAGGCAAGCCAGGATAAACAGACTCTCCACGGCCTCCGGCGAATTGCGGTTATCTGTGCCTCTGTGGTGGATTCGGGATTCCGAGCGCGGCCAGACAAGCTTTGCCGCTGGATTCCGGCCTGCGCCGGAATTGACAGCCCATCAATCCGGCCGCCAGAAACTTGAGCAGGCGTAGGAGCGAGCTTGCTCGCGAAGCGTTGCCGATCGCGAGCAAGCTCGCTCCTACAACTGAAAATCCCGTAGGTCGGATAAGCGCAGCGCCATCCGACTGCAACACGCTCTCAGCCGGAAGGCGCTGCGCTTTTCCGCGCCTACGCCAACATGCGCTCACTTTCCCAGCAGATACACCGGTATCGCCTTGCTGGCCGGCGTCATCGCTTCCACGTCGTGATAATCCAGCGGCACCAGCGGGTTGGTTTCCGGGAAATAGGCGGCGAGGCAGCCGCGCGGGATGTCGTGCGGCTGCAGGCGGAAATCTTCCACGCGCCGCTCGCCGTCGGTCCACACCGACACGATGTCAACACGCTGATCCGCTACCAGCCCCAGCGCGGCAATGTCGGCCGCATTGGCGAACAGCACGCGGCGCTCGTTGCGTATGCCGCGGTAGCGGTCGTTCAGCGCGTAGATGGTGGTGTTGTACTGGTCGTGGCTGCGCACGGTGGCGAGTGCCAGCAGCTTGTTGGGTGTGAGCGCCTGCATTTCGGCAATCACGTCCGGCTGCAGCGCGTGCACCTTGAACTGCGCCTTGCCCGCCACTGTTGTCCAGCGCAGCTCGCGCGCGCTATTGCCCAGATAGAAGCCGCCGGGCGAGCGCACGCGGGCGTTGAAGTCCTGAAAACCCGGAACGACCTGCGCAATCAGATCCCGGATGCGGTCGTAATCGGCCACCAGTCCGTCGAAATCGACCGGGCTGTTGGCGAGCGTGGCGCGGGCGATGCCGGCGACGATTGCCGGCTCGGACAGCAAGTGCGGCGACGCTGGCGGCTTCACCCCTCGCGTGAGGTGCACCATGCTCATCGAATCTTCCACCGTGATCTGCTGCGCGCGGCCGGCGGTTTCGTCATTCTCGGTGCGACTCAGGCAGGGCAGGATCAGCGCGTCGCGGCCCGGCAGCAGGTGCGAGCGGTTGAGCTTCGTCGTGATGTGCACGGTGAGGTTCTGGCGGCGCAAACCCGCCCAGGTACGCGGCGTATCCGGCGTGGCCGCCGCGAAATTGCCGCCCAGCGCGATGAACACCTTGCCGCGCCCGTCTTCCATCGCGGCAATCGTCTCGACCACATTGCGGCCGTGATCAGATGGCGGCGTGAAGCCCGCCGCCTTGCCGAGCTGGTCCAGAAAGGCAGTGCTCGGGCGCTCGTTGATGCCCATCGTGCGGTCGCCCTGCACATTGGAATGCCCGCGCACCGGGCAGGCGCCGGCGCCGGGCTTGCCCAGATTGCCCTTCACCAGCAGCGCGTTCACCAGCATCTGGATCGTCGCCACCGCATGCCGGTGCTGGGTGATGCCCATGCCCCAGGTGAAGATGCTGGCGTCGCTGGCCAGATACAGCGCGCACAGCGCATCCAGCTGCTCACGGGCGAGGCCGCTGGCCTCGACCAGCGCATCCCAGCCGGTGGCCAGCACGTCCTCGGCCAGCGCGGTGAAGCCGTCGGTGTGCGCCTCGATAAACGCCTCGTCGTGCGCGCCGGCTTCCAGCACGGCCTTGATCAGTGCCTTACCGATTGCGAGGTCTCCGCCGAGCTTGGGCTGGAAATAGTGGCTGGCGATCGTGGTCGCGTCATTCGTCAGCATTTCCAGCGGCTGCTGCGGGTCCTGAAAGCGCAGCAGGCCGGCTTCGCGCAGCGGGTTGATCACCACGATCTGGCAGCCGCGCTTGGCGGCCTCGCGCAACGTGCCCAGCATGCGCGGGTGGTTGGTGGCCGGGTTCTGGCCAAACAGGAAAATCGCGCTGGCGTGCTCGAAATCGTCCAGCGTCACCGTGCCCTTGCCCACACCGATGCTGGCGGTAAGCGCGCGCCCGCTGGGCTCATGGCACATGTTCGAGCAATCGGGAAAATGGTTGCTGCCATAGAGGCGCACGAAGAGTTGATAGAGAAACGCCGTCTCGTTGCCGGTGCGCCCGGAGGTATAAAAATGCGCCTCGTCCGGGCTGACCGCGCGCAAATGCTCGCCCACCAGCGCAAAGGCCCACTCCCAGGCGATGGGAAGATACTTGTCGCTGGCCGCGTCATAGCGCATCGGCTCAGCCAGCCGGCCCTGCTGCTCCAGCGTGTAATCGTCCCAACCCAGCATCTCGGTAACGGTATGCCGCGCGAAGAAGGCCGCATCGGCCAGCCGGCGATCCAGCTCGTGGTTGATCGCCTTCGCGCCGTTCTCGCAGAAATTGATCCGGGTATCGGGCTTGTCCGGCCACGCACAGCCGGGGCAATCAAAACCGCCGGGCTGGTTGGCATTGGCCAGCGCAATCACCGCGCGCGCCGCATTGGCCGGCTGAATGCTCGCCAGCGTCGCCTTCAAGGCCCCCCAGCCACCGGACGGCGGGGTTTTCGATTCGGACATGGGCAGCTCCCGGCAAAGGTGGAAGGGGGCAGTGTAGCAAGGCTGGCAGGTGGGCTGGGTATGGCCGTGCCGGAGCAGCAAACGGGCAGGTAACTGGCAAAGCAATACACTTGCATGTATTGACCCAAACCCAGCCAGATTCATTACCTAACGACACATACCCTGTGCACCAAAACCTACCTCAGTGGCAAGCCCTGCAACGCGGCAAAAATCCCACACCTTGCCCGCACGGAACTGACATCAATCCCAGAGATAGGCTTATGATCAACATCATCCGACGAACGGTAAGAGTCATTCGTTACCGAAAAAACTATCAACATAGCTAAACAAGAAAAAGGATTTTACTTATGAATGCGATAATTCATCATAAAGCTGAATTTAATAAGCAACATAAATTAATTGAGAGCCATGGCGACAACGCATATATCCTTTGGGCTCTAGGATTGTACCTTGATGAACCAGACTTAGATGCATTATCTTCACGGGCACTTACTGATGGTGGCAATGACAAAAGCATAGATTTTCTAGAAATCGACAAAACAGGTCAAAAAATCGTTATTGTTCAAGGATATTACACAAAAAAAAATGGTGACAAAGCACCTTCAAAAAAAGCTTCAGACATAAACACAGCAGTAGCATGGCTAGCCTCTGGCGACATGAAGTGCCAAACGATCAACCAACGACTCAAAGAACGTATATCCGACTGCCGGGATTTAATTGAACAAGATGAAATCGAACATATTGAGTTGATCTACATTCACAACCTACCCGAATCTATCAACACAAAGCAAGAACTAGAAACCTGCGAAAGAAATGCACAAAAATTATTTCTTGACAAAGGGATCAGCGTAACCTGCAAAGAGCTCGGCATAACTGAAATCGAGTCTCTATACATGGAAAGATCGTCACAAATACTAATAAAACATAAAATAAAAATCGATGGAGAAAGGATCGGTTACATTCAAAATACAGACTGGGATGCATACATATTCAACATCAAAGGCGAGTGGCTCCGAGACCTATTTAAGCAGCACGATGACAAGTTATTTTCCGCAAATTACCGCGGATTCCTCGGAGTCAACAAGAGGAAAAAAATTAACTCTGGAATTAAAAATACAGCAGAAAAGCAGGCGCCTGACTTCTGGGTCTTCAACAACGGAATAACATTAATTACAACACAGATAACCGAAGAGAAGGCGGGGCGAAAAAAAGAAAACTACCTTCACGGAATATCCATCATTAATGGCGCACAAACTACTGGATCACTAGGAAGCATAGATTCAAACATTGGAATCCCTGACGTAAAAGTAATGTGCCGCGTAGTAGTCTGCAAAAACCCAGAAAAGATCGAAGAAATCGTCAAGTACAATAATACACAAAACAAAATCACCACATGGGATCAATACGCAAACGACGAAACCCAGAAAAACTTAAAAGATCAATTCAAGAAACTAGGCTTTGAGTACAGTTTAAAAAGAGGATTCGACGCAGCAACAGCTGAGATTGGCATTGAAAAAGTGGCTCAGCCAGTACTTGCATTCAACGGAAGCCTGCAAGACTCTAACCGAAGCAAAAACTCAATATTCGAGAGCGCCGAAATATACAAGCGCGCATTCTATGACAAAAGCGCACGCCATGTTCTTTTAGCATTTTGCTTCTCAAGATCGATAGATAACATCAAAAACACGCTACAAAACAAAGAAACACGAACAAAAATGGAAACAGAACAACTCAATTTATTTAACCACTTTAGCTTTAAAAACTTTCTACAAGCCTCCATAGGAAGATGCCTTGAGCCATTCATCAAAAGACAATACAACATTAACGATCTCAAGGTGAACAATAACTCGATAAAAACAATCGAAGAAATGTCAAAAACACTAGAACCAATAACGAGACAAGTACTCCGCGGAGTCACAAGAGAACTAGGAAGTTACGCAGAAAACAACAAGGCAAGCATGTCGGACATCCTCAAAAAGGAAGAAACCCTTGTTGCCATATCACCTGACGTTAACTCATTCTTAGAAGGCATTATCGATGGCCGAGATGAATATGATTTCTCCAACATCATATACTCACCTGCCTGTTAAAATCTGTGGATGGGGCGGATGAGCTAACTCATTTTTCGGATAATTCGCCCGCCCCCCGAATTGTTTTTTTTCGCGCGCAAGACGGTGATTTCGTCCAGCCAGATCCTGCACATGATCATTCCCGTCGGCCACCTGCAGCCGGTGCACGCGAAGATGCTGGGCTTTTTCCTTGGCTATCTGGACGACGAATTCGAATACCGCGCGCAACCGGACAACCTGCCGCAGCCCGGCGACGATGCCTGTACGGCGCAGTTCAAGCGCTTCGTGTTCGCGGCGACGCAGGCGGGCATCCAAGGCGTGCCGGTGTTCATGGATAGCTGAGCGCGACGCCCGTCATGCCGCCCGGCAAGGCTGGCGCACGTCGGGGCATTCCGCCGCCATCACCCGTCCTGGCGGTCCGGAAAAACCAGGGTGAAACAGGTCTGCTGCGCATTGCTGCTCACCCGTGCACTGCCGCGATGCAGCTGCATGATGGAGCGCACGATGGCGAGCCCCAGCCCGCCCGAGTCGCCCGCCTGATTTCTGGACGGGTCGCAGCGATAGAAACGCTCGAAAACAAAGCCGATCTTTTCCGGGGCAATCATCGGCCCCTCGTTCACGACGCTGACTTCGATGCGCTCGCCGGCCTGCCGGCTGGCGATGACGATGGGCTTGCCTGCGTCGCCATAGCGCAGGGCATTGGCCAGCAGATTGGCCAGGGCCCGCCGCAGCAGATCGGGTTCGGCCCAGAGCGGATGGCTGGCTTCGTTGATCAGGGTGATCTGGCGTTCCTCGGCCATGCCCTCGAAATACTCGCACAGCTGCCCGACCAGATCGTGCAGCGCTATCCGCTGCGGCCTGATCGAGGCATTGGCCTGCTCGGCGCGCGCGAGGAAGAGCATATTGTCCACCATGCGGGCCAGGCGTTCGTATTCTTCCTGGTTGGAGATCAGCAGGTTCTGGTAGTCATCCGGCGAGCGCTCCTGCTGCAGTGCCAGGCTGGTCTGGCCCATCAGATTGTTGAGCGGGGTGCGCATTTCATGCGCCAGATCTTCGGAAAAGCGCGAGAGCTGCAGAAAGCCGTTTTCCAGACGGACTAGCATCTGGTTGAGTGCTTCCGTCAGCGTTTTCAGCTCGTGATGCTGGCCGAAATGGGCAAGCCGCTGATCCAGATGCTGCACATCGATGCTTGCCGCCTGTGCAGCCAGCTGCCGCACCGGCTGCAAGCCCCGGTAGCTCACCAGCCAGCCCAGGGCAAATGCCAGCACTGCGCCGATCAGCACGGCAAAGCCCACCCGGAGTGCGTAGGCATTGAGCATTTGCTCGCGCTCGGCCAGCAGCTTGCCGGCAATGAGGGTGTAGCGCTGCGCGCCAAGCTCGACCGTCTGCACGGCGAGGCGCGCGGGGGATGAGCCGGACCAGTCCAGCAGGCGGGTTGCCGCTTGCTGCGGCACATGCGGAATGGGCAGTTGCTGGACATTCACTTCAATGATCGCCCGGCCCTGCTCATTCAACACCCACAGCACATTGTCGCGATTGCCCAGCATGTTTTCATAAAGCTGCGGGCGCCGCCCCAGGGCATCGATGTCGCCGCCGTCGTCCATGATGGCGCGAATGCGCTCAATCCGCCCTTTCAGGGCCTGATCGTCGCGCCAGACAATTTCCTGCTGCAGCGACTGGTAGAGATAAATGCCGATCGCGCCAAACAGCACCACGCTGACCAAGGCAAACAGCGCGGCCAGCTGCACGCTGAGCTGGGCTGGCCAGCGCCTCATGCCTGCACCTCCAGGCAATAGCCCATGCCGCGCAGGGTGTGGATCAGCTTCACCGGATAGGGGTCGTCGATCTTGGCGCGCAAGCGCCGGATGGCCACATCGACCACATTGGTGTCGCTGTCAAAGTTCATGTTCCAGACCCGCGAGGCAATCAGGGTGCGCGACAACACCTCGCCTTCGCGGCTGATCAGCAGATGCAGCAGGGCGAATTCCTTGTTGGTCAGGCTGATGCGTTCGCCCTGGCGGGTAACGCGGCGCTTCAGCAGATCAAGCTGCAGATCGGCCACTTCGAAGAATTCCGTTTCCCTGGGCGGGCCGCGCCGCAACAGGGTGCGCACGCGCGCCAGCAGTTCCGCATAGGAAAACGGCTTGATCAGATAATCGTCGGCGCCCAGCTCCAGCCCCTTCACCCTGTCCTCGACCGCGTCGCGCGCAGTCAGAAACAGCACCGGCGTTGCCGATTTGCGGCGCAGGATCTGCAGCAGCTGCCAGCCATCCAGCCCCGGCAACATCACATCCAGGATGACGAGGTCGAATTCATGCTCCTGGATCAGATGCTGGCCATCAAAGCCGTTGAGGGCAATGTCCACGACAAAGCCCGCCTCGCCCAGACCCTTGCGCAAATAGTCTGCCGCCTTGATTTCGTCTTCCACCACCAGGATTCGCATTGTTTCTGACCCGCATTCGATAGCGCTTGAACAGCGCTGCCAGCATAGGCCGAAGTGCTGTGCCGGCACATTACAAATATGTCATCTCCAGGCAATCGGTTTGACGGGGCGCCTTGGGCAAGATGGCGACATCCGACAACGCAGCAGGATTCGCTGATGAAAACCCGACCGACACTCTGGCCCCTTGCAGGGCTGATCGCTTGCGCCGCTTTTGCTTCTGTCAATGCCGCGGCAAGCGAGCAGATCCTGCAGCAGAAAAACATGTCGCTGGCGCTGGCAAATCAATTGATCAACGCGACCCTGGCCGCCTGCCATGCCGAAAACCGCTCTGCGGTCGTCACCGTGGTGGATCGCGGCGGCAATCTGCTGGCCGTGCAGCGCGATGATCAGGTTGGCCCGCACAACACCGAGGCCGCCCAGCGCAAAGCCTTTACCGCCCTGTCGACCAGGACACCCACCCGCTTGCTGGCCGAGCGGGCGCGCAGCACACCGGACTCGATCAATCTGGCAACGGTGGACAGCCTGTTGCTGATTGGCGGCGGTGTGCCGGTATTCAGCGGCAAGGACATCATCGGCGCCATCGGTGTCGGTGGTGCTGGCGGCGCAGTGCAGGATGAAAGCTGCGCACTCAAGGCCATTGAACAAGTTTTACCCCCCCACCAAACCGAGAGGAAGCAATCATGACCAAATTCAAATCGCTGCTGGCCGGCGCCATTTTCAGCGGCCTTTCCACCCTGGCCATGGCCGCCACGAACCCGCTCAGCGTGCATGTGCTCAACCTGCAGGATGGCCTGCCGTCGGCTGGCGTCACGGTCAAGCTGGAAAAGCAGGACGGTAAAAACTGGGCGGTGCTCAACAGCGCCACGACCAACGAGCAAGGCCGCATCACCGCCCTGTACCCGAACGACAAGAAGCTGGAAAAAGGCGTATATCGCGTGACCTTCCAGACTGGCGAGTGGTTTGCCAGGCAGAATGCGTCCACCTTCTTCCCGGAAATTCCGGTGATTTTCAATGTCGATGCCGCGGTGCCGCACTACCACATTCCGCTGCTGCTGAGCCCGTACGGCTTCTCGACCTATCGTGGCAATTAAGGGCAAAACCAGCCCCGATCATGTCTCTCTTTCAGAAACCCTTTTCGTCATGCCCGCGCAGGCGGGCATCCAGAGCAAAGCTTGATTTCACAACCGTCATCTGGATTCCCGCGTACGCGGGAATGACGCTTCTGAAGCAGAGACATCGTCAGGAAACCAGTTTGGCAGTCATCCGCTGACAGCGGCATTCACCGCCCAAGCTGATGGGTAGCCAGCTCAAGAAAAGGCTGCAATCCGGAAAGATTGCAGCCTTTTCGCGCAATCGCCAGAAGCCATGGCAACGCGCCGTCCCAGCCCGCCCGGCAAGGCCACCAGCTGCGATGGGATGCAGGCCAGTCGACCGAAACACCGTCTGCCTGCAAGGCCTTGCCCCACTCCCTTCGCCATGGCGGCGCCGCATCTCTGCAGCCTGTGTGCCGTCGCTCACTGACGCCAGCATTTCATTTCCCTCATAATCCTGCTCAGTCTATGCCTGCCGCCGTGTTTCTCGGCAGCCTAGAAGCACGGCTTGCCCTGCCCTGTTCGGCCTGCGGCCAGGCAAACCCGGCCATTCAACCTGACTCGACCCTGGATCGCCCCCGCATGAAACTGAAACTGCTGACTCTCTCCCTGCCGGCGCTGCTGCTGGCCAACGCGCACGCGGCCGAGCCGCAGGCGACACCGCCGCAATGCCTGCTGGCCGCTCAGGGCGGCACGGCCGTACCGGACAAGAATGGCGATTTCGATCTGGAAAAATGCCTGAGCAAGGCCGGCAGCCCCAACTTCAGCCGCAAGGGCAAGACGCTGACCGTGTTCCTGGCCAATGGCAAAAAGGCGGTGTTCAAGAACAGCAAGAGCGAAGAAGGCGATTCGGTTTATACCTACGCCGGCTTTGATCCGGCAACGGGGCTGCATCAGGTGAGTTTTTTTGAGGACAACCCGGAATGGCCGAGCGTGGGCTATACCCTGCTGGACCCGAACGCCGGCCAGCTGGGACATGTTTACGGTCAGCTGCCAGCCCATGCGGTATCGCCCGACCGGCAGTGGGTCGTCAGCAGCCGCAACTGTGGCATGGATAGCTGCAGCATCACCGACTCCATCGCCATCAGCCGGCTCCCGGCCCGTGGCATGCGCGGTGAGGTGAAGGACAGCGAGCTCATCATCCCCGCTGATGTGCCGGAAGAGCAACGCGGGCAAGGCAATGGCGACGTGACCATTGTCGGCGTAGCGTGGTTGTCGCCGCAACAGGCCCAGCTTGAAATCAGCTGCCGCAACAGCACCAGCGGCAAGCTGCACAAGGATCAGGTGAGCCTTAGCCAGAGCGGCGAACGCTGGGCGCTGGAGCGCACTCCCTGCGTGACCGTGGCATCGGCTGGCAAGGGCAAACAGGCCGTCGCCGATACCTCACGCAGCACTGGCAGCCTGCGCGCCGGCATGAGCCTGGACGAGGTGGAAAAACTGTTCGGCCGCGCCGCCGACGGCTTCAAGATCAACCCGCTGGCGCTGCTGGGCAAAAAGGAAATCACCCGCGTGTGGAAGGGCAGGAACGGCCAGGTGGAAGTGGTGTTCGTCGGTGACGTGGTCAGCAGCTGGCGCTGATCCTGCGCCAAGGCCAGGAATCGGCAAGGGGCAGCAGGCGCCCTTGCCGAATGGCAGTTCCTGTTGCCGATTTCATCCGGCGCGAATCTGCAGAAAATCCGGATGCCCTCATTGCGCGAGCCTTATCCATGCTGAAAAAAACCGCTTTGACTAGCCTGGCAGTCATCGCCGCAGCAGTTCTGGGCGTTCAATTCATCATTCTGCCGTCAGGTGAAAAACCGCTCATAAACGACCTGTCAGCAAACATACCGATCGCATCAACGCTGGAAGTAAACAGCAGTATGCTTGGCAACTGCACATCAGCGATTTACCGGACAAACTACAAGCCCCTGCGCGCAGGCGAGAGCAGCCACAGCAGCCGATTTGAGCCATGGCAAGAGACTCCGATCCCTGTGTCGCTGAAAGACGGAACTTCGCTGAAAACCAGGCTGATCTACGCCAGTTGTGAATTCACACCGCAAAGCCAGCAGCAATTTTCCGCTGCGCTCGACAGCCCCGGTTCGCTTTACAGCTACTCGACCAGACTCGATGCATTTCTGTTGCTGCAACCTGAAACCGGCACGCTGTTCCACATCCGGCAAGGCAAGTAAACGTGCGAATTTACAACCATCGACCATTTTCTGTGCCAACAGCCAACGGCTTGCTCACTCATCCGGGAGTCACACCTGCCATGCCCATCACACTGAAACTCATCGCCACGACGGTTTGGTGCAGCCTGCCCTTTTTTGTCGGCGCCTTGCAGCTACCTGCTAGTGCATAGGGCGGAACAAATCTTTACTTATTAGGTCATTGTTTACATGCGACGACCAATGACCCTTTCACTCTCCGAGGCCGATCTCCAAGAATTGACAACCTGGGTTCGCCGCGGCTCGACACCACAAAAGCAGGCGCTGCGCGCCCGCATCATCCTCATGACCGCCGAAGGCGTTCCCAGTAAGGAAATCGCCCTGCAATTGCGCACAACCGCGCCCACCATCATGTTGTGGCGACGCCGTTTCCTCGAAGCCGGCGTTGCCGGCTTGCGCCA
>NZ_ATZJ01000065.1 GCF_000428145.1 Chitinilyticum litopenaei DSM 21440
GCCGACAGTGGTGATGCACCGATCGACAACAACCCGGTGGAAAACGCCATCCGGCCGATCGCACTGGGGAAGAAGAACTGGTTGTTTGCCGGCAGCGAAGCCAGCGGCCGCCGTGCCGCCGCAATCCAGAGCCTGCTTGGCACCGCGAAACTGAACGGCATTGAGCCGCTGAGTTGGCTGACGGAAACGCTGGAAAAACTGCCGGCCTGGCCGAACAGCCAAATCGACGAGTTGCTGCCACTGCGACGCTAACCGAGGCGGTTTCCTTGATCAATGCGGGGCGGCTGGACGCTTACCTGTCATTTACAGGCGTGTGCCTGATTTAGCGGTGTGGATTGGCACTTCGCGTCGGAATGATCGTGCGTGGATTTTCTCCATGCACCATCGCGCTGGCTGGCAGGCTAACTGGCAGCTTACTGCTGATCGGGTCATAATCATTCCAGACTGTTCTGGAGAGTGATCATGTTTGAATCGGCAGAGCTTGGCCATTGCATCGACAAGCAGACTTATCGGGATGAAGAGGGCAAGCTGCGCGAGGCCTTGCTCAATATCCAGTATGCGCTGAAAGAGCGAAATGAATTTCCCGTGGTCATCATTCTCGGGGGCGTGCCCACCGCAGGCCGTGGTGAAATGGCCAATCTGTTGACCGAGTGGATGGATCCGCGCTATCTGCGTACCGACGCCTTTGGTGCGCCCAACGACGAAGAGGCGGCCCGCCCGCCATTCTGGCGCTTCTGGCGTGTACTGCCGCCGAAAGGGCGGATCGGCATCCTGTTTGGTGGCTGGTATGCCGATCCATTCTGGGGCTGGGACGGCGAACAGGATGCCGCGCGGATTGATCGGCGTATTGAACGCATTGTCCGGCTGGAGAAAATGCTGGCGGATGAAGGCGTGCTGGTGCTGAAATTCTGGCTGCATCTTTCACGCGGGCAGCTCAAGGACAGGCTGAAGAAGCTGGCTTCCGACAAGAAAACCGCCTGGCGGGTAACCGAAAGCGACCAGCAGTTTCTCAAGCAATATGACCGGCAAATCGAGCATTACCGCGATTTGCTCATGCGGACCAATCTCGCGGATGCGCCCTGGCGCGTGGTTGAAGCTTCCGACAGCAATTACCGCAACCTCTCGGTAGGCCGGCAGGTGCTTGAAACCATCGAGCACCAGCTTGCCAGGCCCAGTGTGAAGCAGCGCCGGGTCGATGCGCCGCCCCTGGTCTCGTCGATCGACGGTGTGCGTCTGCTTGATCGCCTGAAGCTTGACTACGAACTCAGCAAGGATGACTACAAGAAGCAGCTGGAGGTGCTGCAGGGACGCCTGAATGGCTTGTCCCTGCATCCGAAGTTTGCCGAACTGTCGGTCATTACCGTCTTCGAGGGCATGGATGCGGCGGGCAAGGGCGGGAGCATCCGCCGCATTACTGCCGCGCTGGATGCGCGGGTATATCGTGTGGTGCCCATTGCCGCACCTTCCGAGGAGGAACGTGCCCAGCCTTATCTCTGGCGGTTCTGGCGCCACATCCCGCCGCATGGACACCTGACCGTATTTGATCGTTCCTGGTATGGGCGTGTGCTGGTCGAGCGTGTGGAGGGTTTTGCGGCGCCGGCGGAATGGATGCGCGCTTACAATGAGATCAACGATTTTGAAGATCAGCTCGATGATGCCAATGTGATCGTGGTGAAGTTCTGGCTGGCCATCAGTAATCAGGAGCAGTTGCGTCGCTTTGAAGAGCGGCAGGCCGTCGAATGGAAGCGCTTCAAGATTACCGATGAGGACTGGCGCAACCGGGAAAAATGGGAGGCATATATCGAGGCGGCCAGCGATATGATCGAGCGCACCAGCACCCCCACTGCGCCCTGGCACCTGATTGCCGCCAATAATAAATATCATGCCCGTTTGCAGGTCATGCGCCATCTCTGTGACGCGCTGGAAGCACGCCTGAAGCGCAAGGAAAAGAAAGCCTGAGCGGCGCGCCGCCCTTGCCGGTGTGCTAGAGCCTTGGCTTTAGGTGCAGGGTATTGTGCTTCGCGTTAAACTCCGGAAGGGTTGCAGCCCTATACGGTGTGGTGTTTCCCGGTGGTGGCGGCACAGGATTTTCTGGCAATTCGATCTTGAGGGCGTATGGCGGACTGGAGCATTTGGCGGGCGCTGGAAGAATGGCGAAGCAAGCGGCACGAGCTTGATCCGATTTTTGCGCGCGCCGGCATCGCCCCCGAGCTGGAAACCATGGTCAACCGGGTCTGTGTCGACCTCAAGCGGACGCCGCCGACCGCGCCGTTGGTCAGTGGTGATCCCAGCCGTGACGGCCAGGAGCTGAGCCGCTATCACGAAGGCTACTACCGTCATTACGATGAGCCGCTCTACAAGGTGGAAAGCCTGTTGCGGCAACCCTGGGTGCCCGAGGCCGCGCCACAGGCGGCGCTGATTCAGCAGGAAGTCGCGAGATTGCGCCAGCAGATGAAGGCCAATCCGGGCAAGAATCCCGGCTTCGGAACACTGGAGCAATTGCTGCAGCATTATGTCCTGTTGGACAGTCCCCAGCATCCCGTAGATGCCGCCGTGCTGCAGGAGCGGCGCAATCAGCTGATCGATCTGGCCGGCTACCCCCTGCTGGTCCAGCACGCCCTTTCCGATCCGTATAACGATCAGGTGCCGCCGCTCGCCAGTGCCGAATTTCGCCGGCAGCTGGCGCAGAAGATGGAAGAATACAGCGCAACACCATGGCTGCATTGCCGTGTGGTCACCAACTGGTATGTCACGCTGGCGCTGGATGCGGCGCTCAGCAGCAAGAAGCGCGATGCCGAGGACGATGTGCGCATCCGCGTGCAGCTGCGCCGCCGCTGGCCCAGTTTGTCCGTGCTGCTTCCGAAGTTCGAGCAGGCTGACCAGATCTGGTATCTGCTGCTGATCTGTGGGGCGCTGTTCGCCATCTTCACGGAAATCTGGTGGCTGGCTGTTGCGCTGATCATCTGGCTGAATCTCTCGCTGGGCGGACATCGCCGTGAACGCAAGCTGATCGAACGGCGGCGCGCCCATCTGGTCGAGCGCGCTCAGGTAATGAAAAAGGTGCGCGATCGTTTCGTCCAGGGGCAGACCAGCCTGGAAAAGCTGACTTTTACCCTGCGACAGCTGGATGAGCACGACGAGTATTTTGATCCCGTCGTCTATACGCTACTGCATCTGCACCAGCACGAGGTCTGATTCAGCCCGCCAGTTCGACCTGACCGGCACGAAACAGCGTCAGGCTGCCTGGTTCCAGTCGGATCCATGCTTCGTTATCGGTCAGTGGCAGGGTGGCGATGATCGCGGCCCGGTCATTCGGCGTCGTGCATTCGGCAAAATTGATGGAGACATCGGCATCGGCCAGATGGGCATGGCGGAAAGGCGCCTTGCGGATCAGGTAATGGAGCTGGGTGCTGCAATGCGCGAACAACAAGTCTTCAACGCCCAGCAGGACATTGAAAGAGCCGGCCTTGGCAAGCTCCGCCGTGATGCGGCGGATGGCGGCAAAGAGTGCGATGGTGTCCGGCATGGTGGAAAATTCGGCGCTCAGGCGATCCAGCAGCAGGCAAAATGCCTGCTCGCTGTCGGTATCGCCCAGTGGCCGAAAGCGCTGCCCAGCGTAGCGAAGCTCCGGCAGATTGCCGTTGTGGGCAAGCAGCCATTCCCGCCCCCAGAGTTCACGGCGAAACGGGTGGGTGTTGGCAAGGCTGAGCTGCCCCTGCGTGGCCTTGCGGATGTGCGCCAGCACATTGAGGCTCTTGATCGGATAGGCTCGCACAAAGTCGGCGACAGGTGACGTGGCCGAGGGCAGGTAGTCCAGAAAGAGCCGCCATGCGCCGGCTTCGAAAAAGCCGATACCCCAGCCGTCCGAATGTTCATCGGTCAGCCCGCCCCGACGCCGGAAACCTTCGAAGGAGAAGGCGATGTCGGTGGGCACATTGCAGTTCATGCCGAGCAGCTGGCACATGAGGGGCTCCTTGGGCTGGCGATCTGACTTGTCATCTGATTGTTGCAGCTTGCTGGCTGCAGGCAAACAAAAACGCCCGCAAGGATGCGGGCGTTCGGTCTTGCCTGGCGCGTTTATTCCGCCATGGCGCCGGCACCCTGGCTGAATCCGGCATCGGCCATGATGACTTCACCGGTCATCGAGGACGACAGCGGCGAGAGCAGGAAGGCCGCCACATTGCCCACTTCCTCGATAGTCACATTGCGCTTGAGCGGTGTGCCTTCAGCGGCACGGCGCAGCAGCTGGCTGAAGTTGCCGATGCCGGCGGCCGCGAGTGTCTTGATCGGGCCGGCGGAAATCGCGTTGACGCGGATCTGCTGGCCGCCCAGTGCCGCAGCCATGTAGCGCACATTGGCTTCCAGCGAGGCCTTGGCCAGGCCCATCACGTTGTAATTCGGAATGGCCCGGGTGGCTCCCAAGTAGGACAGGGCAACCAGGGATGCGCCTTCGCGCAGCATCGGACGCGCGGCTTTGGCCAGGCCGGCAAAGCTGTAGGACGAAATGTCGTGCGCTACGCGGAAGGCATCGCGGGTCACGGCATCCAGGTAGTCGCCCTTCAGTGCTTCGCGCGGTGCAAAGGCAATCGAATGCACCAGGCCGTCCAGTCCGTCCCAGTGTTTGGCCAGTTCGGTGAACACCGCGGCAATCTGCTCGTCGCTGGCGACATCACAGGGCAGCACGAGATCGGTGTCGAAGTGCTTGGCCAGGTCGGTTACACGCTGCTTCAGATCCTCATGCGCATAGGTGAAGGCAAGGCTAGCGCCTTCACGCTTGCAGGCCTGGGCAATGCCGTAAGCAATCGAACGGTCGGACAAGAGGCCAGTAATCAGGATTTTCTTGTCGGCGAGAAACCCCATGGGTGCACATCCTATTGTTGTGTGATGAGTAGGGGATTATACGCAAAAGCGCTGGGCGGCATAAGCGCCTGATCAGGCAAGTACATAAGGCAGGGGCAAGGTTTGCAGCAGCGGGCCGTCGGCTTGCCCAAGGTGCAGTCCCTGCTCCTGCAGATCGGTGCGCGCCACCACCAGTGCTTCGCAGAGGCCCGATTCGCCAGGCGCCGCCAGCATGACCATGCCGGCGGCCTGATCGGCCAGCCCGGGGCTGTAGACACTCTGGCCGGCCTCGACGTGTTCGGCAGCAATGCTGACGCGCAGCATGCGGCGCTTGGTTTTGCCAAGGTACTGCGTGCGCGCCACGATTTCCTGGCCCGGATAGCAGCCCTTGCTGAAGCTCACGCCACCAATCAGTTCCAGATTGGCCATCTGCGGCACGAACTCTTCCTGCGTTTTCCCGCTGACCCAGGGGGTGCCGGTGCGAATCTGTTGCAGCTCCCAGGCCCAGCTGTCGGCTGGGAGGGCGCCCGCAGCGGTGAGTGCCTGCCAGGTCTCCGCCAGTTGCTCGGCAGGCACAAACAGGTGAAAGGCATCGCCTGGCAGGCTGACGATCCGGATACCTGTTGTGGTATTGGCCTGGGTGTATTCGTTGGCAAGGGTAAGGTCACCATACCTTGCCTGCAGCAGGGTCCTGGCCGCCGGGCCGGCCAGCCCCAGGCAGGGCAGGTCCGCGCTGGCGTCGCTCGCCCGGGTTTTGGCGCGCAGGATGAACATCGCCAGCCGCTTCTGGATGGTCGCCTGCAGCTCGCCATACAGTTGCAGCAATACATCCTCGCCGTCGCGCAAGGCCAGAAAGCTGGCAAGCATGCGGCCCTTGGGGGTCGAGTAACTGCTCAGCTGCGCATGCGCGCCATCCAGTTTGGCGATATCGCTGGACAGCTGTCCCTGTAGAAAGCTCAGGCTTTCCTCGCCGCTGAAACGGATCAGCCCAAGGTGGCTGAGTGGGACCAGAATGGCGTTGCCGGACAGGTGCTGGAGGGTTGCTTCCCGTGTCGCCAGACCACTGACGCGGCCTTCGCTGAAGGTGGCATGGTGGGGGGCAAGAAGAGTGGTCCAGGTCATCGCAGGCTCCTGCTGTCGGTTGGCAATCCGCAAAGTATAACGCCCCGCTGGGCGGGGCGTGTTGCGAGAGGGGGGGCGAGCCTGACGATTACTCGGGGGCGGCTTCCGGTTCGCCTTCGCTTGTCGGTGTCGGGCGGCTGCTGCCGGCGCTGCGCAATTCCGGAGTGGTGAGGTCGCCGCCAAGGGTGACGCCGCCCGACAGGGCGACCGGGCCGCTGATGAGCTGGGTGAGGATGCTGCCTGCCAGCCGCTCCTGGCGGATTTGCACATTGCCGCGGGCGCGGAATTTGCCCGATTCCAGGTCAAGGCCGCTGAGGGTGACTGTTTCGCCATTGATGCCAAGCCGGCCGGTCAGCGTGTTGAAGGGGGTTTGGCCGCCGTGCAGTGCCACACTGGCGGCCTGTGCTTTCAGCGGGGCGACCAGATCCATATTGTGCACATTGCCGTCCTTGATCAGGAAGCTGCCCTGGGCTGCCGCATTGTCCAGCAGTGTCTGATAGGTCGGGGCCTGCAGCTGGAACTGCAATTCGCCTTGCAGGCGCCCGCTCACGCGCGTTACCGGGCTGAAGACCTGCAGCAGGCTATCTGCGTTGAGCTGCTTGGCTTGCAGCTGGCCGCTGAGGGCCCAGTTGTTGTCCCAGAACAGCTGGGCATTGCCGCTGAGCGCGCCGCCGTACAGCGTGGCCTGGATGGCATCGATGCTCAGGCCGGCCGTATTGGCCTTGCCGGCGAGGCGGACGCTGTCGAACTTCAGCGGATGGCGCAATGGCAGTGTCCAGTTGCTGGCCTGGAACTCCAGCATGAATTCGCCTTGCTGACCGGGTACGGCGCGCAGGTGAGCCTGCCCTTCGCTGTTCGCGCTCATCTCGATTTCCGCAATGCGCCCATCCTTGTAGAAGCGGATCTCGCCGCTGAGCGGACCCAGGCTGCCCTTTTCAAGGGTGATGGTGCTGTTGCTGAACTGCAGGTTCTCCAGCAGCGCGCCGCGGCTGTCGCCCTGCAGGCGCTGCGGCAGATTCTGGGCGAACTGGCGGGAAACTTTGGCGCCTTCCAGGCGCACGCCGGTCAGCGAATACTGCTCGGCCAGCAGCATGCTCAGCGACAGCGGAATTTCCACCGAAGCCACCGTGGCGGTCTCGGCGTTGTCAATGGTCATGCGACGCAGCTGGAAGGCCGGCATGGGCGTGTAGGCAAAGCCGATTTCGGCGATGCTGACCTTGCCGCGGGTGATCTGGGAGAGTTGCCGCTCAAAGCGGTCGGCCACCAGGCTGTAGGGAAACAGCAGGGGCAGCACGGCGCTGATGCCCAGCAGTACGGCAAGTACGAGCAGAAGTCTGGTTAGTATTTTCATTATGGTTTCGTGCCGGTAGCCAAGAAAAAATCGCTGTAGTTGTTGACAGCGCTAAAGGGGGTGACTATTATAGCGGCCATACCGATTCCCCGATAGCTCAGTCGGTAGAGCAACGGACTGTTAATCCGTGTGTCCCTGGTTCGAGCCCAGGTCGGGGAGCCAAAGATCAAAAGGGGCTGGCCCCTAAAGCCAGCCCCTTTATGTTCCCCGATAGCTCAGTCGGTAGAGCAACGGACTGTTAATCCGTGTGTCCCTGGTTCGAGCCCAGGTCGGGGAGCCAGCTTCTTACAAAAGGCCAGTCGTCAGACTGGCCTTTTTGTTTTTCCGCACTGGTTTGTAGCACATTCGCTGCGCATTGGCCCTGCTTTTCATACACTGGACTATCCCGAACCGTGCTCGCCGGGCATTCTGTTGCGAACACGTTTTTTTTCCGGATTTCTCCATGACCGAAGCTGCCGTGGTTACTGACCAGTCTGTCTCTTTCCTGCAACGCTATCGCATCCATCTGCTCGGTGCCCTCGCCGTCATCGTGCTTCTGGTGGCGCTGATGGGAGGCATTGCGCTGGGCATGGCCAAGCGCAGTTTCGAGCACAAGCATTTTCTGGAGCAGATCGACAAGCTCAAGACCGCGTTGGGCGAGTCGCTCGAGAAGCGGGACGAGCTGAACAAGGAAGTGAGTGAACTGACGCAGCAGCTGCGCGCACGCAAGGAGCATATCGACGAGCTGGAGGTAAAGCTCGAGGTGCTCGAAAGCGCGCAACGCAAGGCGCAGTTGCGCTCGGAGCTTGGTGCGCCCGCTCCCGCTCCCGAAGGTGCTGGCGCCAGCGTGGCGCCAGCCGCCGGAAAGCCTCTGCCCAAGCTTTCCGGCGATTGCACGATCCGGGCGGGGGCGGCGGGCTCCAGCCTGCAGGATTGCATACGTCCGGGCGAGCAGCCTGCAAAGCCGCAGGCAGCACCGGGCGCCGCGCCTGCCAAACAGGGGGCGGCGCACTGAAAGGCCTGCCCCGGCTTGTTCGTAAGCAAAACAGTAATTCCTGATTTTTTGTAGTTGTTTCGGTGCGACTACATCCGGATTATGATTGTGCCTGCCGTCAGGATACTGTCGGCCAAAACAATCAGGATGATGGAGAAGATCGTGCTAAAACAAACCCGTATGACCTCTGCGCTGCTGGCCCTGCTGCTCAGCACGTCGCTGTGGGCCGCTGACTGGCAAGAAGGCAATACCTATAACGCCGGTACGGTAGTCACTTACAGTGGCGCCAGCTATCAGGCGCTTGTCACCCACACCGCTTATGTGGGCGCCAACTGGAATCCCGCTGCCACGCCGACCCTGTGGAAGCTGGTGTCCGCAGGTGAGCCGACGCCGCTGCCGACCGCAACCGCAACACCGACCGCTACGCCGACGGTGACCGCCATTCCGACGGTCAAGCCGACCGTGACTGCAACGCCTACCCCGCCCGTGGGTTGCGGCTTCCCCGCCTGGAATGCCGGCACCGCCTACACCGGCGGCGCGCGTGTCAGCTTCAATGGCCGCAATTACGAAGCCAAATGGTGGACGCAGGGCGATGACCCGTCCAAGTCCAGCGAGTGGGGAGTCTGGAAGGAGATCGGTGTGTGCGGTACGACTCCGCCGGCAAGCTCGACGCCGACGGCCACTGCCACCCCGACCGCAACGCCGACCGCCACCGCAACACCCACGGCAACGCCGACCGCCACGGCCACGCCGACGGTGACGCCGACCGTGACCGTTACGCCGACGGCAACACCGACGACCACGCCGACACCGGTGACCGGCGTTACCCCGCTGCCCAAGCATGCGCTGATCGGCTACTGGCACAACTTCACCAACCCGGCCGGCGACACCATCCGCCTGCGTGATGTGTCGGATGACTGGGATGTCATCATGATCTCGTTCGCCGACGACGCCGGCAACGGCGCGGTGGCCTTCAACCTCGACAAGAATGCCGGTACCAAGGCCGAGTTCATCGCCGATGTGGCCGCCAAGCGCGCCAAGGGCAAGAAGGTCATTCTGTCGCTCGGCGGCCAGGAAGGCCGCATGACGCTGTCCACCAAGGAAAACGTCACCAACTTCGTCAACAGCCTGCACGCCATCATCACCGAATACGGTTTTGACGGCATCGACCTCGATCTGGAAAGCGGCGCCGGCGTGGTGCTCGGCACCCCGATCATCAACAACCTGATCGACGGCGTGAAGCAGCTGAAGGCCAAGGTAGGTCCGGGCTTCTACCTGTCGATGGCGCCGGAACACCCCTATGTGCAGGGCGGCTATGTGGCCTTCTCCGGCATCTGGGGCGCCTACCTGCCCATCATCGACGGCCTGCGTGACGACCTCGACCTGATCCATGTCCAGTATTACAACAATGGCGGCCTCTACAGCCCGTATTCCAACAGTGCGCTCAACGAAGGCACCGTGGATGCGCTGGTTGGCGGCTCGCTGATGCTGATCGAGGGCTTCAAGACCGTGGGCGGCACGGGCTGGGAATTCAAGGGCCTGCGTCCGGATCAGGTGGGTTTCGGCGTGCCGAGCGGTCCGAAGTCGGCCAATACCGGTTTCGTGACCAGCACCACCGTCAACAATGCGCTGACCTGCCTGACCCAGCTGAAGAACTGCGGCACCGTCAAGCCGCAGCAGGCTTATCCGACCTATCGCGGCGTGATGACCTGGTCGATCAACTGGGATCGTTACGACGGCTACAACTTCTCGAAGCCCGCCAGGGCCGCACTGAACGCCTTGCCGTAAACCGTGCAGGCAGCAAGCAAAAAACCCGCGTTCGCGCGGGTTTTTTGCTGCATGACAAACCGTTTACACGCTGAAACGGCCGGTGCTGCTGCGCCGGGTGGCAACGTGCTAGACTTCGCAGCTGATTTTGACCCCGGCAGGGCGCTGCGCTCTGCCTTTCAATCCGGATGGAGCACAGGATGACTGCCTCGATTTTTGCCGCCGTGGAAATGGCGCCGCGCGACCCGATCCTGGGTCTGAATGAAGCCTATAACGCCGATACCCGCACGACCAAAGTGAACCTGGGTGTTGGCGTTTACTACAACGACGAAGGCAAGATTCCGCTGCTGGCCGCCGTGAAGGCTGCCGAAGCCGCCCGTCTGGCCGCGCAACCGCCGCGCGGCTACCAGGCCATCGAAGGCAATCCGGCCTACAACAGCGGCGTGCAGAACCTGCTGTTCGGTGCGGGCAGCGACATCATCGCGGCAGGCCGCGTGATCACCGCCCAGGCACTGGGTGGTACCGGCGCACTGAAGATCGGTGCCGACTTCCTGCAACGCCTGAACCCGAACGCCACCGTTTACATCAGCAACCCAAGCTGGGAAAACCACCGTGCGCTGTTCGAAGCGGCCGGCTTCAAGGTGGAGGATTATCCCTACTACGACGCCTCCACTCGCGGCGTTGATTTTGCCGGCATGAAGGCCAAGCTGCTGAGCCTGCAACCGGGTTCCGTGATCGTGCTGCACGCCTGCTGCCACAACCCGACCGGCGCCGACATGACGGATGCGCAGTGGGGTGAAGTGGTTGAAGCCTGCCGCGAGCGCGGTCTGGTGCCCTTCCTGGATATGGCGTACCAGGGATTTGCCGACGGCATCGCCGAAGACTCGGTGGCCGTGAATGCCTTTGCCGCGTCGGGCCTGCAGTTCTTCATCTCCAGCTCCTTCTCCAAGAGCTTCTCGCTGTATGGCGAACGTGTGGGCGCACTGTCCATCATCACTGCCAGCAAGGAAGAATCCGGCCGCGTGCTGTCGCAACTGAAGCGCGTGATCCGTACCAACTACTCCAACCCGCCGATCCATGGTGGTGCCGTGGTGGCCGCGGTGCTGGGCAGCGCCGAGCTGCGCGCACAGTGGGAAGACGAACTCGCCGGCATGCGCGTGCGCATCCGCGAAATGCGCGCCGGGCTCGTGGCCAAGCTGCAAGAGCGTGGCGTGGCGCAGGATTTCAGCTTCGTGATCCAGCAGCGCGGCATGTTCTCCTACACCGGCCTGACCGCCGAGCAGGTGGAAAAGCTGCGCGCCGAGTATGGCATCTACGCCGTATCGACCGGCCGCATCTGCCTGGCCGCACTGAATAGCAAGAACATCGACTACGTTGCCGATTCGATTGCCAAGGTGCTGTAATCGCCGGGCATCCGCCTGACAGCAAAAAGCCCCGCAATGCGGCAATGCCGCTCAGTTAAGCAAAAAGCTCCGTCAGGAGCTTTTTGCTTTTGTAACATAGTGCCCCTTTAAACCGCGCTGCATCCCGACAGATCAGCCTCCTC
>NZ_ATZJ01000066.1 GCF_000428145.1 Chitinilyticum litopenaei DSM 21440
GAGCATCTGCTTGAAGAGCACCAATCCGCCCCAGGCGGTGACCTCGCGGTTGCTGAAACTGATCGAAAACCCATCTCCCTGCAGCGGCAGCCCGGCCATGTCTACCTCTTATGTGGCTGATTCATGAAGGTTATTGCTAATGGAATCCATTAGAAATGCCCCGGCTTGATGCCGTAGCGAAGACCCACTGCCTTGCCGCAAGCTTGCCTCAAATGCTTGGGAAATGGCTAATGGATAATCTGGGTTGAAGCTGTCCTCGACCTCTTCCTTGTGGCTGGATGGAATCACGAAACGGTCCTCGTAGTTCGCAATCGCCATGATCTGGTACATTTCTTCGACCTGCGCCTGGGTCAGCCCGACCTGCTTCAGCACCTCCAGATTCTCGGTCTTGTCGACACTCTTGCCGCGCATGTACGCCCGCATCGCCAACATCTTGTCGAGCGCCGCCAGCACCGGCTTTTCGTCACCGGCGGTCAACAGATTCGCCAGATACTTCACCGGAATGCGCATTTCAGATACGTCCGGCAGGATGCCGTTGCGACCCATCACGCCACGCTCGGCAGCGGCCTGGATCGGCGACAGCGGCGGGATGTACCACACCATCGGCAGCGTGCGGTATTCCGGGTGCAGCGGGAAAGCCACCTTCCATTCCACCGCCATCTTGTACACCGGCGATTTCTGCGCCGATTCGATCCACGAGTCCGGAATGCCCTGCTTGCGTGCTTCTTCGATCACCGAGGGCAGATTCGGGTCGAGGAAGACCTTCAGCTGCGCGTTGTACAGGTCTTCTTCGTTCGCCACGCTGGCGGCGCTTTCGATCTGGTCAGCGTCGTACAGCAGCACGCCCAGATAGCGGATGCGACCCACGCAGGATTCGGAACAGACAGTCGGCTGGCCGCCTTCAATGCGCGGGTAGCAGAAGGTGCACTTCTCGGCCTTGCCCGAATCCCAGTTGTAGTAAATCTTCTTGTACGGGCAGCCGGAGATGCACATGCGCCAGCCACGGCACTTGTCCTGGTCGACCAGCACGATGCCGTCGTCCTCGCGCTTGTAGATCGAGCCCGACGGGCACGAGGCCACACAGGCCGGGTTCAGGCAGTGCTCGCACAGGCGCGGCAGGTACATCATGAAGGTGTTCTCAAACGTCGAATACATCTCCTTCTCGATGTCCTTGAAGAGCTGATCCTTGCTGCGTTTGCTGAATTCGCCGCCCAGATCGTCTTCCCAGTTCGGGCCCCATTCGATCTTGTCCATCTTCTGGCCGGTAATCACCGACACCGGGCGCGCGGTCGGCGGCGTCTGCATTTCCGGTGCGTTCTGCAGGTGCTCGTAGTCGTAGGTGAACGGCTCGTAGTAGTCGTCGATTTCCGGCAGATTGGGATTGGCGAAGATGTTGGCCAGGATGCGCAGCTTGCCGCCCTGGCGCGGTTCGAGCTTGCCGGCGCTGTTGCGCTGCCAGCCGCCCTTCCACTTCTGCTGGTTTTCCCATTCCTTCGGGTAGCCGATGCCCGGCTTGGTTTCGACGTTGTTGAACCAGGCATATTCGACGCCATCACGGCTGGTCCAGACGTTCTTGCAGGTGATCGAACAGGTGTGGCAGCCGATGCATTTGTCGAGGTTGAGCACCATCGCCACTTGTGCACGAATTTTCATGTTTTTTTCCTTCGTAGGGCGGGTCAGGCCAGAGGCCGTAACCCGCCGTTAAGGTCGAGAGTTGCGTTCGCGGATGCCGGGTTACGGCTTACGTCTTACCCGGCCTACGATTGCCTCGGCTCATCCATCCAGTCGACATTCTTCATCTTGCGCACGATCACGAATTCATCGCGGTTACTGCCCACCGTGCCGTAGTAGTTGAAGCCGTAAGCCTGCTGCGCATAGCCGCCGATCATGTGCGTGGGCTTGGTCACGGTACGGGTGACCGAGTTGTGGATGCCGCCGCGCTTCTTGCTGGTTTCGGCGCCGGGAACGTTCACGATCTTTTCCTGGGCGTGATACATCAGCGTCATGCCGTCGGGGACGCGCTGGCTCACCACCGCGCGCGCGGTCAGCGTGCCGTTGACGTTGAAGACTTCGATCCAGTCGTTGTCGACGATGCCGGCCTTTTTCGCATCCCCTTCCGACAGCCACACGTGCGGGCCGCCACGGCTGAGCGTCAACATGCGCAGGTTGTCCGAGTAGGTGGAGTGAATCCCCCACTTCTGGTGCGGCGTAATCCAGTTCAGCACGATTTCGGCATTGCCGTTGGGCTGCTTGTTCAGCATCGCGTCGGTGGTCTTCAGATCGATGTGCGGCTTGTAAACCGTCAGCCCTTCGCCGAAGTCGATCATCCAGCGGTGATCCTGGTAGAACTGCTGACGACCGGTGAGCGTGCGCCATGGAATCAGTTCATGGACGTTGGTGTAGCCGGCGTTGTAGCTGACCTCTTCACTTTCCAGCCCCGACCAGGTCGGCGAGGAGATGATCTTGCGCGGCTGCGCCTGGATGTCGCGGAAGCGGATGGCGTCATGCTCGCGCGGCTTGGCCAGATGGGTGTGTTCGCGGCCGGTGATTTTCGACAGCGCTTCCCAAGCCTTGACCGCCACGTGACCATTGGTTTCCGGCGCCAGGCTCAGAATCATTTCGCAGGCATCGATGGCGGTGTCGAGTTTGGGCTGGCCGTTGGCGGCGATGCCGTTGAGTTTGCCCAGCAGCTCGACTTCATGCGCCGTCTTCCACGTAATGCCCTTGCCGTTATTGCCGGCCTTGGCCAGCAGCGGGCCGATCGAGGTGAACTTCTCGTAAATCTTCGTGTAATCACGCTCGACCACCACCATATTCGGCGCGGTCTTGCCCGGCAGCAGCTCGCATTCGCCCTTCTTCCAGTCCTTCGGCTCCAGCGGCTGACCCAGTTCGCCCGGGGTGTCGTGCAGCAAGGGAACGAGCACCAGATCCTTCTGCGTGCCCAGCGCCGGACCACCGATTTCAGACAGGCGTTTGGCGATCAGCTTGTAGATTTCCCAGTCGCTCTTGGCCTGCCACAGCGGCTGCACGGCTTCAGAGAGCGGGTGGATGAAGGGATGCATGTCGGACGTGTTCATGTCGTCCTTCTCGTACCAGGTCGCCGTCGGCAGCACGATATCGGCATAGAGACAGGTGGTGCTCATGCGGAAATCGAGCACGGTGAGCAGGTCGAGCTTGCCTTCCGCTGCCGGACGCACCTTGACTTCGGACGGCTTGATGCCGGTCGTTTCGTCGTCGAACACGGCGTTTTGCGTGCCGAGCAGGTATTTCAGGAAATACTCGTGCCCCTTGCCGGAAGAACCCAGGATATTCGAGCGCCAGACGAACAGGTTGCGCGGGAAGTTGCGCGGGTTGTCCGGGTCATCGCAGGACATGTTCAGCGTACCGGCCTTGAGATTTTCCACCGCGTAGGCCACCGGGTCCTTGCCGACGGCGGCGGCGGCGCGGGTCACTTCCAGCGGATTGGTTTCCAGCTGCGGCGCGGAAGGCAGCCAGCCCATGCGCTCGGCCTTGGCGTTGAAGTCGATCAGGGTCATGCCCTTGAACTTGGCCGCCTGCGCGGTCGGGCTGAGGATTTCCTCGACGCCGAGCTTTTCGTGGCGCCACTGGCTGGTGTGCGCGTAGAAGAAGCTGGTGCCGTTCATCTGACGCGACGGACGCACCCAGTCACCGGCAAACGCCAGCGGCGCCCAGCCCTGTTGCGGACGCAGCTTTTCCTGGCCCACGTAGTGACACCAGCCGCCACCACTCTGGCCCACGCAACCACACATCACCAGCAGGTTGATGATGCCGCGGTAGGTCATGTCCATGTGATACCAGTGGTTCAGCGCCGCGCCGACAATGACCATGCTCTTGCCGTGCGTGCGATCGGCGTTGTCGGCGAATTCGCGCGCCACCGTCACAACATCAATGCCCTTCACACCGGTATGCTTTTCCTGCCATTTCGGGGTGTACGGTACGTCATCTTCATAAGACGTCGCGACATTGCCGCCGCCGTGGCCATTATCCACCCCGTAATTGGCGAGCATCAGGTCAAATACCGTCGCGACCAGTACGGAAGAGCCATCTTTCAAGGTTACGCGCTTGGCCGGCACATTGCGCTTGAGCACGTCGTCGTGTTCGCCGCCAAAGTAGGGGAAGCCGACGCTCACCACCTCATCCGACTTGCCCTTCAGCGACAGCAGCGGGTCAATCTCGCGGCCATCGGCAGCCTTCAGCTCCAGATTCCACTTGCCGACGTTCTCGCCCTCTTCGCCCCAGCGCAAGCCAACCGCGCCATTCGGCACGACGATGTCGCCACTCTTTGCATCGATCAGCAGTGTTTTCCATTCGGGGTTGTTGGCCTCGTCACCCAGCGTCAGGTGCGATGCACGCAGGTAATGGTCGCCGACCAGCCCCTGGCCGTTGTCTTTCAGCATCACCAGCATCGGGAAGTCGGTGTACTGCTTGCCGTAGGACTTGAAGTAGTCGCTCTTTTCCGTCTTGATGAATTCATTGAGCACCACGTGGCCCATGGCCATCGCCAGCGCGGCGTCAGTGCCCTGCTTGGGCGCCAGCCAGATGTCGCCAAACTTGGCCATTTCACCGAAATCGGACGATACGGCGACGGTCTTGGTGCCCTTGTAGCGCACTTCGGTATAGAAGTGGGCATCGGGGGTGCGCGTCATCGGCACGTTCGAGCCCCACACCATCAGGTAGGTCGAGTTGTACCAGTCGGCAGATTCGGCCACGTCGGTCTGCTCGCCCCAGACTTGCGGGCTGGACGGCGGCAGATCGCAATACCAGTCATAGAAGGACAGCGGCACGCCACCGATCAGGCTGAGGTAACGGCTGCCAGCGGCGTAGGACACCATCGACATGGCCGGAATCGGCGAGAAACCCATCACGCGATCCGGGCCGTATTCCTTGATCGTGTAGGCATTGGCCGCCGCAATGATTTCGGTTGCCTCATCCCAGCTTGCACGCACGAAACCGCCCTGCCCGCGCACCGATTTGTATTCGGCTGCGCGTTCCTTGTTCTGGCTGATGTATTCCCAGGCTTCCAGCGGCGCCATCGTTTCGCGCGCCTCGCGCCACATTTTCACCAGCCGGCCGCGTATCATCGGGTATTTCACGCGCTGGGCGGAGTACACATACCAGGAATACGACGCGCCACGCGGACAGCCGCGCGGCTCGTGGTTGGGCAGATCCGGGCGGGTGCGCGGGTAATCGGTCTGCTGCAGTTCCCAGGTAATCAGGCCGTTCTTCACGAACACGCGCCAGCTACAGGAACCGGTACAGTTCACCCCGTGCGTGGAGCGAACCACCTTGTCCTGCTGCCAGCGCGCACGGTAAGCGTTTTCCCACTGGCGATCTTCCGCGACGACAGCGCCATGGCCATCGGCAAAGGTATCAACCGTGCGGGAAAGGAATTTCAGACGATCAAGAAAATGACTCATGGAGCCTCCACAAGGGCCGTTCAGGCGTTTTTGTACCGGAGAAAGACTACTGTTTACTCGCGCATCTGCAAATCGGTCAAATGAATCACCCGTCTTGCCGATGCGGCAAAGGAATGACTAGACATTTAGGCGGGCAAGGCCGGATTGTCTAGATAAAAAAGCGTACCCGGCAATGCCGCATCAATGCAAAAGCGGGCTAACCGGGATAAGCCCTCAGAGCAAGTGTCGGCATTGACCGGGGCGCTTAAACTGGTTAGCGAATCAGAGGATTGTGTGATGTCCATGAATTTTCCGTCAGGGTCTGACTTGCGCGACCGGTTTGGCCGTCAGGTCCGCTATCTGCGCGTATCGGTGACCGACCGCTGCGACCTGCGCTGCAACTATTGCCTGCCCAAAGGCTTCGACGGCTATGCCGAGCCGGCCGAGTGGCTGAGTTTTGCCGAGGTCGAACGGGTGGTCGCCGCGTTTGCCCGCATGGGCGTATCGCGCGTGCGCCTCACCGGTGGCGAGCCGCTGCTCAGGCGCAATCTCGTCGATCTGGTCGGCAATCTGGCGGCGATTGACGGCGTGCGCGATCTCTCGCTGTCCACCAATGCCACGCAGCTGGGCAAGCATGCGCATGCGCTCAAACGTGCCGGCCTGGCGCGCATCAATGTCAGCCTCGATTCGCTCGACAAGGCCTGCCTGAATTCGGTGACCGGGCGCGACAGTTTCGACGCCATCATGACCGGCATCATGGCCGGCAAGGATGCCGGTTTCAGCCCGATCAAGCTCAATATGGTCGCCATGCGCGGCGTGAACGATCACGAGATCGAGCGCATGGCGCAGTTCTGTCTTGATGAGGGCTTCATCCTGCGCCTGATCGAAACCATGCCGGTCGGCGATACCGGCCGCAATGCGCACTACCTGCCGCTTGACGACGTGCGCCCGCAGCTCATCGAACGCTTCGGCCTTGTGTCCTGCGTGCAGGAATTGGGCGGAGGCCCGGCGCGCTACTGGCAGACTGCGGACGGACGCGGGCAGATCGGCTTCATCACGCCGATTTCGCAGCATTTCTGCGCCACCTGCAACCGCGTGCGCTTATCAGTGGATGGCACGCTCTACCTGTGTCTGGGGCAGGAAGAGAAATTCGAATTGCGCCCCTTGCTGCGCGCGGAATGTTCCGATGCCGAGCTGGAAGCCGCAATCCGCGCCGCCATCGAATTGAAGCCCGAGCGCCACGAATTCATCGAGCAGCCGGCCAAGATCATCCGCTTCATGTCACAGACGGGGGGCTGAGATGCCGTTGCGGCACACCAATATCCTGCTGGTCGAGCGACAAACCCTGCTGAACCAGATCATCAGACAGGCACTGACAGACGCCACCGGCGGCAGCATCTTTTCCTTGCCGGACATGGCGGCAGCAGCGGCGCTGACCGAAAAGCAGGACTTTGCAATGGCCGTGATCTCCCTGAGCGATATCGACAGGAAGAACATCAGGGCCATTGGCGCGCTGCGGGAATGCAGACCGAAAATGACCATCCTGGTCTTGACGGAAAACACAATCCACGACGCAGAACTTTATGAGGAGCTGGGGGTTGCCGGCTATGCCGCCTTTGGCGTTCATGCCCTCAATCTTGGCGAGCTGGCCGGATACGCGCTCCGTGAACCCGGAGGCCGCATTCTGCTGGCGTCCATCGGGGAGCAGGGCGCATCAGGCAGCCACGCCGGGCAACCTCCCGCCCCGGTGATCAGCAAAAAGGAAAAGGAAGTGCTCGAACTGATTGCCAAAGGCATGCGCAACAAGGAAATTGCCCGCGAGCTTGGCCTGGCGGAAAGCACGATCAAGTCGCACCTGGGTCAGCTGCGGAAAAAACTGGGGGTCTCCAACCGGACAAAAATGGCCTTGCACCTGAAAAACATGAAGGATTGATGCAGCGCAGCGCCGGATGGCGCACCCGCACCGGAAAGCACATGGACAGAGCGACAATGAATAACAAACCGCCCCCGCAAAAGTTGCAGCACTGGTCAGTGCTGTTCGCCAGCACACTGGCCTTCACCGTCTGCTTCACCATCTGGATGATGTTCGCGGTCGTCGGCATTCCGATCAAGACCGCATTGGGGCTCAGCGAAACCGAGTTCGGTCTGCTGACCGCCACGCCGGTGCTCACCGGCTCGCTGGTGCGCGTGCCGCTGGGGCTGTGGACGGACAAATACGGCGGACGCATCGTGCTGTTCCTGCTGATGCTCGCCACCGTCATCCCGATCTGGCTGATTTCCTACGCCACCGCCTACTGGCATTTCCTCGCGCTGGGCCTGTTTGTCGGCCTGGCCGGTGGTTCGTTTTCCGTGGGCACACCCTATGTCGCGCGCTGGTTCAGCAAGCGCCAGCAAGGGCTGGCGATGGGTATTTTCGGCGCCGGCAATTCCGGCGCGGCGGTCAACAAATTCATCGCGCCCGTGCTGATCGGTCTGTACGGCTGGGTGGTGGTGCCGCAGGTGTACGCGGTGGGCATGTTGATCACCGCCATCCTGTTCTGGTTGCTGAGCAGCACCAACCCTTCGCACCACAGCGGCGCGGGCGTCTCGTTTGCCAGACAGCTCACCATGCTGAAAGACCCGAGGGTATGGCGCTACAGCCAATACTACTCGGTGGTTTTCGGCGGATACGTTGGTTTGTCGCTGTGGCTGGTCAAGTATTACGTCACTGAATACGGCCTTTCCATCCAGCACGCCGCGCTGCTGGCCGCGTGCTTTTCATTGCCCGGCGGCGTGCTGCGCGCACTCGGTGGCTGGCTGTCGGACAAGTACGGCGCCTACAAGGTCACCTGGGGCGTGATGTGGGTGATGTGGGTGGCGCTGTTTCTGCTGTCCTACCCGCAAACGGCGATGATCATCCAGACCACCAAAGGGCCGCTTTCGCTCGATATTGGTCTTTCGGTCGTGCCGTTTACCGTGCTGCTGTTTGTCGTCGGCATCGCCATGGCGATCGGCAAGGCCTCCGTGTTCAAGTTCATCTCTGATGACTTCACCAGCAATATCGGCGCCGTGTCCGGCGTGGTGGGGCTCGCTGGCGGGCTGGGCGGTTTCATCCTGCCGATTATGTTTGGCGCGCTGCTTGATTTCAGCGGCGTGCGTTCCAGCTGCTTCATGCTGCTCTACGGCACCGTCTGCGTGAGCCTCGTGTGGATGCATTTCAGTTTCAAACCGCTGGCCGAAGAAGAGGCGATCAGACACGCCTCGGCCCAGAAACTGGCCACGGCCAGCGGCAAGCTTTAAACCAAGGAGAACCATCATGTCGAGTGCCGTACTGAAACGCTGGGAGCCGGAAAACGCGGCCTTCTGGCAAAGCGAGGGCAAGAGCATTGCCCGGCGCAATCTGTGGATTTCGATTCCCTGCCTGTTGCTGGGGTTTTCGATTTCGGTGTTGTGGTCCATGGTGACCCTCAACATGCCCAATGCCGGCTTCACCTTCACCAAAGATCAGCTCTTTTTGCTGACCGCACTGCCCAATCTGTCCGGCGCCACGCTGCGGATTTTCTACTCCTTCATGCCCTCGATGGTGGGCGGGCGCAAGTGGACGACCATCTCGACCGGCCTGCTGCTGGTTCCGGCGCTGTGGCTGGGCTTTGCCGTGCAGGACCCGACCACGTCCTATCCGGTGATGCTGGCGATTGCGCTCTTGTGCGGGCTGGGGAGCGGCAACTTTGCCAGCTCGATGGCCAATATCGCCTACTTCTTCCCGTCGGCCGAGAAAGGCAAGGCCAACGGCCTGAACGCCGGTTTCGGCAATCTGGGCGTATCGCTCGCGCAGCTGCTGATTCCGCTGCTGATCACCCTGCCGCTGTTTGGCGCCTTCGGTGGCGACGCGCAGCACTATATGAAAGACGGCGTGGAAAAAAGCCTGTGGCTGCAGAATGCCGGCTTCATGTGGGTGCCGCTGATTGTCGCCGCCACGCTGGCCGCCTGGTTCGGCATGAACGACATTGCGGACGCAAAAGCCTCGTTTGCCGAGCAGGCCGTGATCTTCAAGCGCCGCGACAACTGGATCATGTGCTACCTCTATATCGGCACCTTCGGCAGCTTCATCGGCTTTGCCGGCGCATTCGCCCTGCTCACCAAGACCATGTTTCCGGAAATCCCCGTGGCCAAGATCGCGTTTATCGGCCCCCTGATCGGCGCGCTGATCCGCCCGGTCGGCGGCACGATTTCCGACAAGCTCGGCGGCGCCAAAGTAACCCTGGTGGTCTTTGCCGGCATGGCAGCCGGCGTGCTCGGCGTGCTGTCGGCGTTGCCGGCCATGGCCGGCGGCGCGCCGGTCGGCGGCAACTGGACCATGTTCCTGCTCAGCTTCCTGTGGCTGTTCGCCTGGGCCGGCATCGGCAACGGCTCGACTTACAAAATGATCCCCACCATTTTCTCGACCCTGTGCAAGCGTGAAGCGGCAGGCAAGGGCGAGGCGGAAGAAAAGAAATCCTTG
>NZ_ATZJ01000067.1 GCF_000428145.1 Chitinilyticum litopenaei DSM 21440
GCATGTGTAAAGCATGCCGCCAGCGTTCAATCTGAGCCAGGATCAAACTCTTTCGTTTAATCACTGTTACTACTTAATTGCGCTCGCTTGCTTAAAACTCAGAATCAACAAGTGTGTACTTGTTACTTCTGTCTTAAGCGCGAGTGCTGGTCAAACCAAGCACTCACACTCATCGGCTGTAGATTGTTAAAGATCGTTGCCCTGACGCTGCAAACTTCGCTAAACTTGTCGTTTCGCTTCGTTTCTTTCGCTGCGTCAGCAGCAGAGAGGCCGAACTATACGACCCGAACCCGAACCCGTCAACACCCCGCCACACAAAATCGCCACACAGTTCGATAAGTGCATGATTTTTATCGAACGCGACTCAGCGCCACCGTGCAGACAAACACACCAGCCCCCACCGACTCTTGCCATGACTGGCCGCATCCGGCCTTTGCCCACCCCGCTTTTGCACCATCCCGGCAACTGCTGATGGGCTTCCGGCAGTTTCCCGACCATGGCGACTGGGCCGCAATCCCGCCGCCCGCCCAGACAGGCGATCAGCAAGCTGTGCGCTTCGTTCACCCGGACAGCATCGATCGTTATTATGAACTGGCCATTGCCGAAACCGGCCAGGTCGCCACCCGCCCAGACAGCTGGCATGACTGCTTCAATGCCGCCATCTGGCACACCTTCCCGCAAAGCAAGCTGGCGATGAACCGCTTGCACTGCAGGGAAATGGCAAATGCTTTATATAACGCGCGAGGGCCCGTCAGGGATGCGGCCACGCTGCTCGACGAATGCGGCTTGCTGATCGCCAGCAGCGACCCCACCCTGCTCGACGCACTACGCAAACGTGACTGGCAACAGCTCTTTGCACCCGGGCGCTGGGGCCACGACATCCAGGCTTATGTAATCGGCCATGCCACGCTGGAATATCTGCTTGCACCATTTCCCGGTCTGACGGGCAAGTGCGTCCCGATCATGGCGCCACCCCGGTTTTTCGAGCTGGAACTGCTCACACAGATCGCGAAGCTCGATGCCTGTCTGGCCGATGCGCTGGACGCGGACTGGTTGCAAAGCCCGCGCCAGCTGCCGGTGTTGCCGTGGCTGGGCATTCCTGGCTGGTGGCCGGAGCAGGATGCAGCCTTCTATGCGGATAGGACACACTTCTGCCCGCCACGCACCGACAAGCCGCACGGCGATGCCCTAAGCACGAAAAACGCATTAACATTAGCCCTTGATTGAGGTTCCGTTGAGACTCCGTTTGCGTGCCGGCGCCTTGTTTGAGGCCAAAAACAGCATAAACCGGCTGCGCAAACCTAACAGCAACGGAATCCAGCCCAGCGCAGACCGGCCATGCCGGCCATGCCCGACACAGAACAAAGCGATGCGGAGGATGTGCATGAAACACCCGTGGAAAGCGATGTGTACCACCGCCCTGCTGGCCGCACTGGCCAGCCCGGTGCACGCCAAGGTGCGGATCGAATTCTGGACCATGAGTCTTGCCCCGAAATTCGAGCCCTATTTCAAGGCACTGGAAAAGAAATACGAAGCCGAGAATCCGAATGTCGATGTGGTCTGGGTGGATTACCCCTGGGACCAGATCCGTGGCAAGGCCTTTGCGGCCAATGCAATCAACCAGGCACCGGCACTGGTGAATTTCAACGTCGAGTGGGCCTATGACTTCGCCCAGTTCAACGCCATTCGGCCGATTGACGACCTCCTGGGCGCCGATCGCGAAAAGTATACGGCCGGCGCGCTGGATGACGTGACCTTCAAGGGCGGCAAGACCTACGCTTTCCCCTGGTACAACGCGGTATCGGTGCTCGCCGTGAACAGCAATCTCTTCAGCCAGGCCGGCCTGAACCCGAAGCAGCGGCTGATGACGCTGGATGACCAGCTGGCCGCCGCGACAGTCATCGCCCAGAAAGCCAAGGTACCGGGCTTTGCGCCCACACTGGGCCAGCCAATGCGGATTTTCCTGGCCGAAGGCCTGCCCATCGTGCAGGACGGCAAGGCCGTCTTCAACTCGCCCAAGCATGTCGAGCTGATCCGCAAGTTTGCCGCGGCGTACGCGGCCGGCGCGCTGGCAAAGGATGATCTGTTTGCCGAAGACAACTTCCAGACCTCGATCAAGCTGTACAACGCCGGCAAGCTGGCGATGCTGGAAACCTCGCCGACCGCGCTGAAGTCGGTCAAGGAAGATGGCAAGGCGGTGTATGGCGTCACCGAAGTGATGCCGGCCACTGCCGGCCCGACTGGCGTGGTCAAGGGCGGCTGGCTGTTCAACTTCGTGGTGCCGAAAAACGTCAACCCCGCCATCCTGCCCGAGGTGGCGAAATTCGCGAAGTACCTGACCAACGACGCCAACCAGCTGGAATTCTCCAAGGCCACCGGCGGCACCTTCCCGTCCGTGCGCCAGGCCGCGCAGGATGGCTTCTTCCAGAAACTCCCCGCCAATGCCGGCGCGCTGGAAAAAGGCCGCGCGATCGGCGCCGCGTCGCTGGACAATGTGCGCACGCTGACGCTCCTGGGGGTTTCCAATCCGGATCCGCTGCGCAAGAAACTGGTGGAAGAAGTCGAATCCGCCGTCACCGGCCGCAAGGACGCCAAGGCCGCGCTGGACAGTGCAGTGGCATTCTGGAACGCCAACATGAACAAGAAGTAAAGCCGCGCCCGCGCGGAACATGACAAAGCCCCCGCTTACGGGGGCTTTGTTTTATACATCGACCCCCATATAGCCACAACCCATTACAGAAAAGGGCCATGGCCATATACCCCAATCAATCAGCTGGCGTCGCGATACTTGCTCATCAAACGCACATAGTGCGCGGCGGAATAATTGAAGCTTTCCAGCTCCTCCGGTGTGAGATCACGCACCGCCTTGGCAGGACGCCCGACATACAGCTTGCCGGATTCCAGCACCTTGCCCGGCGGCACCAGCGAACCGGCGCCAATCATCACCCGCCTTCTGATCACGGCGCGATCCAGCACAATGGTGCCCATGCCAACCAGCACCTCGTCTTCGATCGTGCAGCCGTGCAGGATCACGCCATGACCGATGGTCACGCGCGCCCCGATCAGCAACGGCGCCCCCTGCGGGTCGTCCGCACGCTTGTGGGTCACGTGCAGGACGGCGTTATCCTGGATATTGGAATCGTCACCGATATGGATGTGGTTCACATCGCCGCGCAGCACCGCACACGGCCACACCGAGGCGTTCCTGCCCAGCCGCACGTCACCGATCACCTGCCCGGCCTCGTGCACCCACGCCCCTTCAGCCAGCTGCGGGCTGATGCCATCAAATTTGCTGATCGCCACTGCGCATTCCTCCTGTTGAGTCAGACCGCCAGCTTACCAGATGCCCGCGTGGCTTCGTGACGCCGGGCCGGCAATCGGCTTTCACAAAGCTGCCAAAGCCGCCTAGCATGAAAGCTGTCTTGTGGAGCCCGCCATGAATGCTTTCGTTGCCCCAGCCATGCAGCTGATGACCCGCTTGCGCTTTCCGCAGAAATTCCTGCTGATTGCCCTGCTGATGCTCATCCCCATGGTCTATATCCTGACCACCCTGCACCGCAATTACAGCAACAGCCTGACCGTCGTGGCGCAGGAGCAGGCAGGCCTGCAACTGGCCCGCCAGCTGCAGGAAATCATTGACCAGAGCCAGCGCCACCGCGGCCTGACCACCAGTTTCCTGCAGGGCAAGCAGGATTTTGCCCCGCAAATCACCGAGGCCGCCGGCAAGCTGAAGGCCGGCATGACCGCCTTCGAGCAATTGCTGGCGCAGCACGGAGAACAGGTGCCGGTGCAGGCGCGCTGGCAAGCAGTACGCAGCCAGCTTGAACAGGAGCTCGCGCAATGGCAGGGCCGCACGCCAGCGGCCAACTTCCAGGCGCATACGGCGCTGATCAGCGCCGAACTGCATTTCGCCGGCGACATTGCCCAGCACTCCACCCTCTCGCTGGACCCGGTGTCGGAAACCTATTACCTGCAAGACCTGTACTTCAACACCCTGCTGCCGCTGACCGAGGTCTCCGGGCAGGCGCGCGGCGCCGGCAGCCGCATCGCCACTGCCGGGCAGGCCACACCGGCCGATCAGGTACAGATGCATGCCCTGGCCAGCCAGATGCGCTTTCTCGCCAACCGCGTCGGCGAAAATCTGGCCCGCGCTGCCAGCGATGGCGGCCCGTACGCCGGCCAGCTCAAAAGCGACAGCGACGCACTGATGGCGCGCGTGCGGCAGCAGGCCGAGCAGATCGACACGCTGTTCGGCAGCGGCGAAACCGTCCAGATCGACCCGGCCAGCTACTTCGCCACCATGAGCGAGCTGATCAAGCTGGAAAACGCCTTCACCACCCGGCTGGCCGCCACCATCGAATCCGCGCTGCAGCCGCGCGCCGAAGCGCTGCAGCGCGAACGCATCCTGGCCTTTGGCCTGAGCATTCTGCTTTTTGCCATTGCCGCCTACGGCTTTGCCGGTACTTACTACTCGCTCAAGCATGCCGTCGACCAGCTCAACCGGGAAAGCCAGGCCATGGCCGAAGGCAATCTGGCCGCGCGGGTAACGGCAAGCGGCAGTGACGAACTGGCCAGCGTGGGTCGCAGCTTCAACCAGATGGCCAGCGCACTGGCCAGTGTCATCGGCCAGATCCGCCAGACCAGCGCCCGGGTCGACCACGCCGCGCAGGCGCTCAGCGGCAATGCCAGCCAAGTGGTCAGCGCCTCGCAGGAGCAGGCCAATGCCTCATCCAGCATGGCGGCGGCCATCGAGGAAATCACCGTCAGCATCGCCAATGTGGCCGACCATGCCGCCAGCTCGGCCGAACAGGCGCGGCGCGCCGAACGCGAAGTCGAGCATGGCGAGCAGATCATGCAGCAGGTGCTGGGCGAAATCCGCCAGCTCGAACGCAATATCGAGATGCTTGGCTCACGCATCGATACCATGCAGACGCACAGCAATGAAATCGGCCGCATCGTGCAGGCCATCCGCGACATTGCCGACCAGACCAATCTGCTGGCACTGAATGCCGCCATCGAAGCCGCCCGCGCCGGCGAGCAGGGGCGCGGCTTTGCCGTCGTCGCCGACGAAGTGCGCAAGCTGGCCGAGCGCACCGCCATCGCCACGCAGGACATCAGCGGGCTGGTGGGCAAGATCAGTCATGACACCGCCGCCGCCGCGCAGGGCATGGTGGATGCCCGCACGGAAATGCAGCGCGGCAGCGCACGGGTGGACGAGGCCACGCAGGCACTGTCGCACATTCGCGAAAGCGCCGGCCTGGAGCGTGATGCGGCCAGCGAAATCGACCACGCCATGGCCGAACAGCGCCAGGCCAGCCAGACGGTGGCGCAAAATGTCGAACGCATTGCCGGCATGGCCTCGGCCAATACCAGCAATGCCGAAGAAAATGCCAGACTGGCAGGCGAAGTGCGGCAATCGGCGCAGGAACTGGTCAGCCTGGTCGACCGCTTCCGGGTGAGCTGAGCGCAAAATTGCGCGCACCAGCCTCCAGCTTTTGTTGCCCGTAAGCCGGCAGACTGGCATTCTGCCGACTTCACCGGCTTCTGACGGTTTATCTCGTGAAACCATCATTGCAAGGCGCCCTGCTGTTACCGGCCAGCCTGCTCTTTACCAGCCTGCATCTGCTGTTACTGGGGTGGCTCGCGCCCTCCATCCCCTTGCTGCTGCTGACGCTGTACAGCGAACAGTCGGGCACGACCACCGGCCTGCTGGCGGGCAGCTGCCTGCTGGTACTGGCAATGCTTGCCCTGCATCAGCGCCACTTGCTGGGCAACTGGCTCAAGCGGCCCCAGCCCGCAGCAGGCTGGCGGCATGTGCTGGCGCGACTCCAGTCCACCCAGTTCATGCTCGTGGGCGGCCTGTTGATGGTGCTGCTGCTGATGGGCTGGGGCCTGTTGCTGCAGGAAGCACTGCGCAGCGCGGAAGCCAGAACCAGCTTGCCACTCACGCCAATCAGCCACGCTTCACTGTCGCTGGCCCTGTGTGCACTGTGGCCGCAAGCCGCCTGGCTACGCACCCGGCGCGCGATGCTGGTACTGGCGATACTGACGCTGGCGGCACTGCTGATCGGCCAGCAGCAAGGCTGGCTGCTGGAATACAACGACTGGCTCAAGCGCGGGATGCCGTCACGCAGCGTCGGCTTCTGACGGACAGAAACGAAGGCACTGCCGGCTTGCTTTTCGCCGTGGCGCCACCATATACAGGCGGTCCATCCGATTCGAGACCTCCCGCCATGACCACCACCAATCCCCTGCTCGACTTCTCCGGCCTGCCGCGCTATGCCGAGGTTCGGCCCGAACACGTGAACCCGGCGCTGGACAGCCTGCTGGCTGCCGCCGAAGCCGCCGTGGCGGCCAGTGAGGCGGTGGTCGCGGCCGGCAACATCCGCTGGGATACCTTTGTCGCACCGGGCCACGACGCCATGGAGCAGCTGGGCCGCGCCTGGGGCGTGGTGGCGCATCTGGAATCGGTGATTTCCAGCCCGGAACTGCGTGAAGCCTACAACGCCAATATTCCGCGCATTTCCAACTTCTACACCGCGCTGGGCCAGAACGAAACGCTGTACGCCGGCTACAAGGCCTTGCTGGCAAGCACCGAATTCGCCACTTACCCGCAGGCGCGCAAAACCATCGTCGAGCACGCGGTGCGCGACTTCAAACTCTCGGGTGCCGAGCTGCCGGACGCGCAAAAGCAGCGCTACGCCGAGATCGCCGAAAAGCTGGCCGAGCTGACGACGCGCTTCGCGCAGAACGTCATGGACGCCACCGACGACTACGCGCTGTATATCGATGAAGCCAGCGAGCTTGATGGCGTACCGGCCGATACCCTGGCAGGCTTCAAGGCCGCTGCCGAAGCGGAAGGCAAGAGTGGTTTCAAGATCACGCTGAAGATGCCGTCCTACCTGCCCATCCAGCAGTTCGCCAGCAACCGCGGCCTGCGCGAGAAGCTCTACCAGGCCTATGTGACGCGCGCGTCCGAATTCGGCCCGACGGACCGCGACAACACCCCGCTGATCAACGACATCCACCAGCTGCGCCAGGAAGCCGCGCAATTGCTGGGCTTCACGACCTTTGGCGAAGAATCGCTGGCCACCAAGATGGCGGACACACCGCATGAGGTGCTCGGCTTCCTGCGCGACCTGGCCGTGCGCGCCAAGCCCTACATGCTGGAAGACCGCGCCGAGATGGAAGCCTGGGCGAAGGAAAAGCTCGGCTACGACCAGCTGCAGCCCTGGGACGCGGCCTTTGTCGCCGAACAGATCCGCGAAGCCAAATACGCGTTTTCCGAGCAGGAAGTGAAGCAGTACTTCACCGAGCCCACCGTGCTGGCCGGCTTCTTCCAGCTGGTCGAGCAACTCTACAGCCTGCGTTTCGTGGCCCAGGAAGCGCCAGTGTGGCACCCGGACGTACACTACTATCGGCTGGAAAACCTCGACGGCAGTGAAGTCGGCGGCCTGTACATGGACCTCTACGCGCGCGAAGGCAAGAAGGGCGGCGCGTGGATGAACGACGTGCGCGGCCGCCACAGATTCGACGATGGCCGCGTGCAGACACCGGTCGCACTGATCGTCTGCAATTTCGCCCAGGGCATCGACGGCAAGCCGGCGCTGTTCCCGCACGACGACGTCATCACCCTGTTCCACGAAATGGGCCACGCGCTGCATCACCTGCTGACCGAAGTCGACGAACTCTCCGTCTCCGGCATCAATGGCGTCGAATGGGATGCGGTTGAGCTGCCCAGCCAGTTCATGGAAAACTTCTGCTGGGAATGGCAGGTACTGCCGCAGCTCACCCGCCACATCGACAGCGGCGAATCCCTGCCGCGTCCACTGTTCGACAAGATGCTGGCGGCGAAGAATTTCCAGTCCGGCAGCTTCATGCAGCGCCAGCTGTACTTCTCGATCTTCGACATGGAGCTGCACCAGCGCCTGCCGGCGCAAAACGTGCAGGAACTCGCCCGCGAAGTCCAGCAAGAACTCGGCATCCCGCTGCCGCCGGATTACAACCGTTTCCCGCAATCGTTCAGCCACATCTTCGCCGGCGGCTATGCGGCCGGTTATTACAGCTACAAGTGGGCGGAAGTGCTCAGCGCCGACGCCTATGCCGCCTTTGAAGAGGCCGCGACCGCGGGCGAGCCCATCGTCAACGCCAAGGTCGGCGCCAAGCTGCGCAGCGAAATTCTGGCGCGCGGCGGCGAGCGCGACGCGCTCGCCAACTTCGTGGCCTTCCGTGGCCGCAAACCGCAGATCGACGCACTGCTGCGCCACACCGGGCTGGCGAAGTAATTACTCGGCTCGGTCGACAACAAAACAGGCAGCCTTGGCTGCCTGTTTTGTTGTGGTCGGTGGAATCTCTACTTTGAATTGAGCTCCAAAACCGATGTCTGCTTATCGTCCTTAGCAGACATACATCACCAGCAATCAATGTCAGCTGCATCGTATCAAAGACGATGAACTACGAATTAACCGGCTAGTACGGCTTTGTCGATTAATGTTCGATGGTCCGTGGGGGTTATGCCGCTTGTGCAGAACGCCCTCCCTCCTTCGGCATGTTTTTACCCAACAAAGAAATAGCTTCAGCGAAACCCTCTCCGGCACCGCAACGGGAAAGTTGAAGCACCTCATTTAGCCCAGACCTACTTGACAGAGTGATTTCCTCGTATCGACAGATGGGTAGCTCCTTGTTGTCTTTGAATCTTTTATCGGGCCCGCCAGATTTGTTGACGTACTTCCATGTTCGGTCAACGATTTCGGCATCCCGTGGAACTGACTCACTTTCAATAAATCGAGTTGCACCAACCTCTACTCGCAGCTCTTGATAGCCAACCGCACCTACGCCGGTGAGGTTGACCGCGAATTTCGGATACCAAGCGTAGCCAGATAAACTGGCATACGGAGGTATCGATGTACAAAATCCCGAAGCAGAGCTACACCACCGAGTTCAAGCAAGAGGCGGTCCGTCTGGTCGAGGCCGAAGGCAAATCCCCCGCTCAGGTCGCCCGCGAGCTGGGCATTTCCGAGCAGACACTCAGCAACTGGCGCAAAGCCAGCAAGGCGGGAAAACTGGCCGCCGGCACCGGCAAGGCGATCACGCC
>NZ_ATZJ01000068.1 GCF_000428145.1 Chitinilyticum litopenaei DSM 21440
TTTGGCTGTTTTTGGCCTGACCCTGCGTTGCAAAGCCCTTGCATAGAACGACTATGCGGCGGGCTTCGCGCCTTGTTTCAGGCCAAAAACAGCACAAACGGGCAGCGCAAACAAAACGTCAACAGAACCTAGCTGAATCGCGACTGACGCCTGATTTTCTGCGGCCATCATGGGCATTCGGTAACATTTCCGTAACCCGGATTGCCCGTGCCCAACGCTTACAATGCGCCCACTTTTCCAGCCGCCCACTTGGATAGCCCCATGCGCCGCACCCGCAGTCTTGCCCATTCCCGCCGCCGCTGGCTGCGCGTCGTTCGCCAGCACTGGCAAACTCCCACGGGCACTGCACCGGCCCAGCCCACCCCGCAGTAAACGCACACGGCGGCAGCGCGCAAGCCGGCCAGCAGGCCGCGCCAGGCCATCGCCGCCTCCGCTTTGGCAGGCGCGCTTGTCCGCCGGGCAAGCGCACGCCCGCGCCTCTCCTGACTCTTTCCCCCGCATTGCCGGCGTACACGCCACATCCACGTGGCCTGGGCGACCCTGATGGCCGCCGCGCTGCCACAGCGCGCCTCCACACAATCTCCACATTCGCTCCATGCTCCCTCCACCTGCCGCTGTCACGCTGCTGTTGTCCGGGCTACGTCTGCGCCCGTTGTGGAGATCACTATGAAACTGCTCTGGAAAATCCTGACCTGCCTCGCGCTGATCGTGGGCCTGCTCACCGTCATGGGGCTGGTGCGCTCGCTGCTCAACGAGCGCCAGAATCGCGCCGCCGAAGTCCGGCAAGAAATCGCCCGCTTCAGCGCCAGCGAACAATTCATCAGCGGCCCCTTTGTCGTCATTCCCTATGTCGAAACGGTCGCCACGCTGAAGGAACTCACCAATGAAAAAGGCGAGATCACCGGCACGCGCTGGGAAGAAGAAAGCCATGAGCGGCAGCTGATCCTGCCACCCGAGCGCTTCGTGGCCGATGGCAAGCTGGCCGTCGAATCGCTGCGGCGCGGCATTTTCGAAGCGCCGGTTTACAACGGCGCACTGCAGCTGAGCGGGCACTTCAAGCTGCCGGACAGCGCCAGCCTGCTGCGCGCCCCGGCCAGCGAGCGCGAGCGCATCAGCGTGCGGCTGGAGCAGGCCTATCTGGCCATCGGCATCAGCGACGTGCGCGGCATCCGCCAGTTGCAGGGCGTGGCCGGCGCGAACGTGCAGTTTCTTCCCGGCAGCGGGCTGAAGCGGCTGGGCAGCGGTGTGCATGCGCTGCTGAACTGGGATGGCGCGGCCGGCGAGCTGCCCTTTGCGCTGACGATGCAGCTGGCCGGCACCAGCGCGCTGCAACTGCAGCCCGTCGGCAAGGAAAGCGCGGTGACGCTGGCCGGCAACTGGCCACACCCGAGCTTCTCCGGCGAATACGCCCCCATGGAGCGCAAGGTGAGCGACGCGGGGTTCAGCGCGCGCTGGCAGACCAGCGATCTGGCCACCGGCGGAGCAGACCTGGATGCGGAAGGCCAGAAGGGACTGGGCCTGCGCCTGATCGACCCGGTGGACCGCTATGTGCTCAATGAACGCACGCAGAAATACGCCGAACTCTTCATCCTGCTGATCTTCGGCGCCGTCTTTCTGATGGAGGTGATGAAAAACCTGTCGGTGCACCCGGTGCAGTACGCACTGGTCGGGCTGTCGCTGGCGATGTTCTTCCTGCTGACGCTGTCGCTGTCCGAGCACCTGCACTTTACCCTGGCCTACTGGATTGCCGCGCTGTCATCGGTGGCGCTGCTGGCCTACTACGTCAGCTTCGTGCTGGGCGGCTGGCAACGCGGCGTCGGCTTCGCAGCCGCGCTCGCCACCCTGTATGGTCTGCTGTTCGGCATCCTGCAGTCGGAAGACATGGCCTTGCTGATGGGCAGCCTGACCCTGTTCGGCCTGTTGGCGCTAGTGATGGTCCTGACCCGCAAGCTCGACTGGCAAGCTCTCGGCGGCAGCGCTCCGCCACCGCGTCGCCCGCGCCAGCCCGCCCCTGCGGCCGCGCAGCGTGAGTTGGCCAGCGCCGATAACGGCCTGAGCAGTTGACCGATTTTCAGATCATCCCGACCGCGCCGCAAGGCGGGTCGGGGCCCGCTGGCAGGCGCTTTGCCTTACCATAACGCCCCTTTCTCCCCGCCGCCCCGCCATGGAATGCCGCCCCCACTGTGCCGCCTGCTGTACCGCGCCATCGATCAGCAGCCCGATTCCGGGAATGCCGAATGGCAAACCGGCCGGCGTGCCCTGCGTGCAGCTCGATGCCGACCTGCGCTGCAAGATCTTCGGCCAGCCCGAACGGCCGGCCTGCTGCAGCGGCCTGCAGGCGGCGGCGGACATGTGCGGCACGTCGCGCGCACAGGCCATGCTGTGGCTGGATGAACTGGAGCGGGCCACGCGCCCGGACTAGCAAACCAGGGTATCTGCCTGCAGCCCATGAAGATATTTGGCTTCAGAGATATAGGCTATCATGTATAAAAGACAAAACCCGCCAGCTGGCGGGTTTTGTCTTGCTGGCGAAGCCGGGCTTACATATTGTAGGCCTTCTCGCCGTGGCTGGTGACGTCCAGACCTTCGCGCTCTTCGTCTTCCTTGACGCGCAGGCCGATGGTGGCCTTCAGGATGCCGAAGATCACGACCGACACCACGCCGGACCAGACGATGGTGATCAGCACGCTCAGGCCCTGGATCTTCAGCTGGCTGGCGATGCTGAAGGTTTCAGCGCCCATGCCGCCCAGCGACGGCGCAGCGAACACGCCGGTCAGCAGCGCGCCGATGATGCCGCACACGCCGTGCACGCCAAACACGTCCAGCGAGTCATCGACATTGAGCATGCGCTTGAGGCTGTGCACGCCCCACAGGCCGGCGATGCCGCCGATCAGGCCCATGATCAGTGCGCCGCCGACGCCGACCAGACCGGCCGCCGGGGTGATGACCACGAGGCCGGCAATGGCGCCGGATGCCGCGCCCAGCAGCGAGGGCTTGCCCTTCAGCAGCCATTCGGCGAACAGCCAGGACAGCGTGGCGGCCGCGGTGGCGACCCAGGTGTTGACGAAGGCCAGCGCAGCGGTGCCGTTGGCTTCCAGCGCGGAGCCGGCGTTGAAGCCGAACCAGCCGAACCACAGCAGCGAGGCGCCGATCATGGTCATGGTCAGGCTGTGCGGGGTCATGGCTTCACGGCCGTAACCGACGCGCTTGCCGACAAAGTAGGCGCCCACCAGGCCGGCCACGGCGGCGTTGATGTGCACCACGGTGCCGCCGGCGAAGTCCAGCGCACCATCCTTGAACAGATAGCCCTCGGTGAACCACACCATGTGGGCGATCGGCGTGTAGGAGAAGGTGAACCACAGCGCGACAAAGACCAGCACGGCAGTGAACTTCACGCGCTCGGCGAAGGCGCCGACGATCAGCGCGCAGGTGATGGCGGCGAATGCCCCCTGGAAGGCCACGAAGGTGAATTCGCTGATCTTCACGTCGGCGGTAAAGGTATCCGCCAGCGATGCGGGGGTCACGCCGGCCAGCAGCGCCTTGGAGAGGCCACCGATGACGGCATTGCTGCTGGTGAAGGCCAGGCTGTAGCCATACAGCACCCACAGCACCGAAATCAGCGCGAACACCGCCAGCACCTGGGCCAGCACCGACAGCATGTTCTTGCTGCGCACCAGGCCGCCGTAGAACATGGCCAGACCCGGAATGCTCATCAGGATGACCAGCGCGGCGCAAACCATGATCCAGCCGTTGTCGGCCTTGCTCAAGACCGGAGCGGGGGCGGCGGCGGCGGCCGCTTCGCTGGCGGCCGGAGCCGCCACGGTGGCGGACGCGTCGGCGACCGCGGGGGCGGCGACGGCTTCACTGGCGACCGGCGCGCTGGCGACTTCCTCCGCCCAGACCGGCGCCGCGCCGAACAAGGCCGCTGCGAGCGTGCAGGCGGCAAGCAGTTTCTTCATCATGTTCATCTCTCCTGTGATTGCTTTGCTTACAGCGCCGCGTCGCCGGTCTCGCCGGTACGGATGCGCACGACATGCTGCAGATCGAAGACAAAAATCTTGCCGTCGCCGATCTTGCCGGTGTTGGCGGCCTTTTCGATGGCCTCGATGGCCTGCTCGAGCAACTCGTCGGCGACGGCGACTTCCACCTTCACCTTGGGCAGAAAATCGACCACGTACTCGGCGCCGCGATACAGCTCGGTGTGGCCTTTCTGGCGGCCGAAACCTTTCACTTCGGTCACGGTCAGACCGTTGACGCCAATGGCCGAGAGGCCTTCGCGGACTTCATCGAGCTTGAACGGCTTGATGATGGCAGAAACGAATTTCATGCTGATGCTCCTGGTTTGGAATCGGACGCCAGCCTTTTAGCAGGAAGCGTGCCAGCATGAAAATACATTGCAAATCAGTGCATTGTCGTTAAATCTGCATGACACGGCACCGCTTTGGCGCGCCCTGTTCGTCGCGCCGGCGGGTGGCGCACCAGCATGGTGCGTCGGCGGTAAGCCGGCCGCACTCTGCTACACTGGAAACCTGTTCACCCTCACACCGCAGGAGCAGCGCCATGCTGAAGGAAAAACTGTTTGATGAAATCGCCGGCAAGATTTCCGACGTGATCGCCGCCAGCCCGGCCAAGGATGTGGAGAAAAACGTGCGCGCCATGCTGGCCAGCGCGCTGACCAAGCTGGATCTGGTCACCCGCGAAGAATTCGACGTCCAGCAGGAAGTGCTGGCGCGCAGCCGCGAAAAGCTCAACGAGCTGGAAGCACGCATCGCCGCGCTGGAAAGCCGTCTGCATGCCGGCAATCCGCAAGACGCGCTGTAAGCGTCTCCCTGTCGCGCAAAGCCCGGCTTGCCGGGCTTTTTTGTTGCAGAAAGCGCCGCTAAATTAGACATTTAGCCGAAAAATGACATAACATTGCCACCGTCTTACTTGCCGCGAATGACTGTCGCTGCAGAACGTAATTTAGCCCCCGGGCTGAAAGGCCATGTGATGACCAGCGCGCTTGCCGCTCCCCTTCCGCACCAGGCTGGACTGTTCCAGCCCGTTCCCTGGCAACTCTTCCGGCAGCAGGCCAGCCGCCGCCAGCACTGGCAGATCGGCGCCCTGTGGCTGGCCAGCCTGCTGCTGGGCATCGCCCTGTCGATTGTCTGCACCGAACTGAAGTGGTTCGGCGTGCCGCTGCAATTTGGCGACTACCGCATTTTCGCCACCTTCTACCCGCCGCTGACCCTGTGCCTGCTCTGGAGCGTCTGGTTCGGCTTCTGGTGGGGCGCCATTCCCGCCTATATCGCGACCATGGCCAGCGCGCTGTATTCGGGCATGCCGCTGGGCTGGGGGCTGGTGTTCTCGCTGGCCGACCCCCTGGGCTTCGCCGTTTTCGCCATCACCTACCATGTCATCCAGATTCATCAGGCGCGTGGTCTGAGCAATATCCTGCTGTTCACGCTGCTGGCGTTTTTCTGTGCGATCTTCAGCTCGCTGGGCGCGCTGATCTGGGTGTATACCAATGGCCTGGGCTTCAAGGATGCCTTCGCCATCTGGCAGGGCTGGTGGGTGGGCGGCTTCCTGCAGATGATGCTGACCGTCGGCCTGCCGGTGGTGCTGTTTTCCGAAAGGCTGGCGCACTGGCGCCGGCACGGCCTGCTGAAGAATGCCCAGCCGGAATCGGCGCCGCTCGACAAGAGCTGGATGCTGCTGGTCACCTCGCTGATGATCGCCGGGGTCTTTCTCTTCCTTTCGCTGTCCTTCTATCTGAGCCGCAAGGCCATCAGCCTGCCAGAGCCGGGAGGCGACGAGATGGCCTGGCGCGATGTGGCGATGATGGCCGACAGCTCTTCGCTGGCCGTGTACTGGGTGATGGGCACGCTATTGATCGCGATGACCTTTCTCGGCTACCACCTGGTCGTGAAGTGGATGAACAATCTGAAGGAAGCCGCGCGCCAGGCCGAAGAAGCCAATCGCGTGAAATCCGACTTCCTCGCGCGCATGAGCCATGAAATCCGTACGCCGATGAATGCCATCATTGGCCTGGCCAACCTCGCCAGCCAGACCGAGCTGAGCCCCAAGCAGCGCGACTACATTGAAAAAATCCAGCAGGCGACCGACGCCCTGCTCGGCGTCATCGACGACGTGCTGGACTTTTCCAAGATCGAAGCCGGCAAATTGCGCCTGGAGCAGCTGCACTTCAATCTCGACGATCTGCTCAAGGGGCTCACCAGCATCCTCACGCCCAAGGCCGAGCACAAGCGCCTCAAGCTGGTGCTCGACGTCACGCCGGACGTACCGCGCCAGCTGCTGGGCGATCCGCTGCGCCTGCGGCAGATCTTGCTGAACCTGGGCAACAATGCCATCAAGTTCACCGACCAGGGGCAGATCACGCTGAGCGTGCGCCGGCGCGATGACGGCGACGGCGTGCAGCGCCTGCAGTTTGCCGTCAGCGATACCGGCATCGGCATCGCCGAAGACCAGGCCAACAAACTGTTTCAGGCCTTTACCCAGGTCGATGAATCGATTGCGCGCCGCTATGGCGGCACGGGCCTGGGGCTGGCCATCTGCCGCGAACTGGTTACCGCGATGGATGGACAGATCTGGGTCTGCAGCGAGCCCGGCCAGGGCAGCACCTTCACCTTCCTGCTGCCCATGCCCAGCGCCAGCAGCAGCGAAGGCGCGGCCATCAGCCTGGCGCCGGCCCCCTGTACGGACACGGAAGAAGCCACGGCCGGGCTTGCGGGCAAGCGCGTGCTGCTGGTGGAAGACAACCCGATCAACCGGCAGATCGCCGAAGAATTCCTCGACGCCATCGGCATCCACGTCGATTACGCGGAAAATGGCGCCGTGGCCGTGCAGATGGCGCTGCAGTCGCGCTACCACGCCATCCTGATGGACCTGCAGATGCCGGAAATGGACGGCTTTATCGCCACCCGCCACATCCGCTCGCACAACCGCCTCAAGCAGATTCCGATCATCGCCATGACCGCGCACGCCATGCTCGGCGACCGCGAGCGCTGCCTCGCGGCCGGCATGAACGACCACATTCCCAAGCCCTTCCGTCCGGAGCAGCTCTACGAAGTGCTGACGCGCTGGCTCGACGGCAACCGCCTGGAGCGCCCCGCGCCGCCGACGCTGAACGGCAACTGGCCCAGCCTGCCCGGGCTGGATCTGAACTACGGCTACCAGCAGGTCGGCCTGCGGCCGGAACGCTTTGTGGTGCTGCTGCGCAATTTCCTGAGCAATCATGCCGGCACCGCCGATCAGATCCGCGAAGCGCTGGAAGCCGCCAATCTGGCCGAAGTGGAACGCCTGGCGCATTCGCTGAAATCGGTTGGCCGCTACCTGGGCGCGCCGCATCTGGCCAGCGATGCCGAGGCACTGGAGCGTGCGGCAGCCGAACAGCGCGGCGATCTGCCACGCCATGTGCAGGCTTTCGAAAAATCGCTGCAGGAAGTGCTCGACTCGCTGGCCAGTCTCGGCGAGCTGCTGGCGCCGCCACCGGACGCAGCACCGCCAAGGGCCAGCAAAGAACAGGGTATTGCCACAGAACCCTTATAGGAAAATGGCTGCGAACCAATATATGGAAGGGTATTGGCAGGCATTGCCAATAAAAATGGCTATGTACCAAAACCGTGTTGTGGTCTTGAATTCGTCATTCCGGCGCAGGCCGGAATCCAGTGGTTCCGGTTAAAAATACAGGGCACCTCGAATAACCCGGCATTTATCAGCTTCCAGTCGGAACCTTACAAACCAGCCCGCTTGCCGGACTGATTTCATTGGGGCTCCAGCATAATTCGAGGCCTTTTTTGCCTCGCGGACCCTGAATTCCCCCGCCTCAGGGGGCCGAGGGGGCGCTTCGGACGTCAGAACGCCTCGATCCCGGCCTCCTTCAGCCAGGTAAACCGTTTCACGTTGTAGGCCAGAGCCTGCATCGTCAGCGCAAAGTCGGCGCGGGCCTGCCCGATGGTGCGGATCAGTTTGCCGCCCATCTGTGCTATTGCGCCGAACACATGCTCAACCCGCGCACGGACTTTGGCGATTCGCTGGTTGCGGCGCTGCTGGCATTCCGACAGCGGCTTGTTCTTGTTCCCTTTGCGCTGTATCCGGCAGCGATAGCCGTTGGCCTTCAGCCACGCTTC
>NZ_ATZJ01000069.1 GCF_000428145.1 Chitinilyticum litopenaei DSM 21440
GTTGCGTAACTATGGCATGACGGCGTCGATGAGTCGCAAGGGCAACTGCTGGGACAATGCGCCGATGGAGAGTTTTTTCAACAGCCTGAAAAACGAGCGCGTGTTCCACCGGCGCTACGCGACCCGGTCGGCAGCCAAGGCAGATCTCTTTGATTACATCGAGGTGTTTTACAATCGCAAGCGCCGGCATTCGTCGCTGAATTACGAATCACCGGCAACCCATTACGCAGCCTGGCTGGAGCGAGAAAAGCTGGCCGCATAACCGCTACCTTGGTAGCCGGAAAGCGCGGGTAACCTCACCGGTTTGGTCGTATACAAGAACGCGGTCAGGAAAAAAATGAAGCGTTTGACGACCAACACCAACAGCGACGGTTTCGATGTTCGTCTTGACGTATGGTGGATCTTCCTTACGAATCGAAGTGCTTCTCCGGCGGACAAGATCGCTTGCCCCTGCATGGTATTTTCGGTCATGCACTTTTCCTGATGCCTCGATGTGCCATGCCGACGTGCAATTAGCAAGTTGGCTCGCTGCCGCATGTAGTTTGGCGTAGGCTGCTTCCATATCGGTATCGAAGTCGTAAAAGAGCACTACGGTTTTTTGTAAGGCATCTCGAATATACGCTGCATATGTTCCAGTAGCGGTGATGATTGCGAATATACCTACGACCCAAGCGGGCCAGCCTAAAGAGACTCCAAAACCAAACATCACAACGGCAGCAATCCCAACGAAAGGCCAAAGACGAGCCTTTGAACGCTTTCGATTTAATTCATCTAGAAGTTCTCGGGATGACGAATCGACAATATGAGAAACATCGGCAGATTCGATTTGCTCCAACGGTGCGTGAGTTCCTGACGGTATTTCAGGAACAGAAGTTGGATGAGGGTTTACTGGTGGACAACGGGGTGAAGATGATGGTGGAAGCGTAGCGCGATAGTAAAGGCCACCTCGCCCCATGTGGACGTAGTTCCCTCGTGGGCCAACACCAAAGCGAAGGCCTGTTACACCAGCCGAAACGCCGACTCCTGATTTAGAAAGATTGAATCGCAGCGGCCCAACGCTGATGCTCTTTCTCAGATAAAAGCTCATTGTCAAAAGCTCCAAGGCGTTGCTTAAGTGGCAGAACGTGAATATACCCTCTTTCTAGATACTGACAAACAAAGCCGAGCACGAAGGTGTAGCCCCAAAACAATTCATCTACTTTGGAGAAAACCAGAATCTCCCCGCCGGAACCATGAACTTCCGCAAAGGCCCAACTCCAACCATTCCACTCCGACGCTAGCGCTATCAACCTCAAAATTTTGTCACTCAAGATCAGCAAACTTCAGCCGTATTGCCATGTAACCAAAGCTGATCAATGCTCGCATGAGCATACCCACAAAAAAACGGGCTGCAGCGCAGCCCGTTTCCGTTTGATACCCGACTAGCACAATACCGCAGAGCTAGCCTTGCCGCCGGTTGCGCGCGGGCTGGCGGCCGCCGTACAGACTGTCGTCCTGCGGGTTGTCGCGCAGTTGCTGCTGCAGCGCCTGCCGTTCGCTGCGCCGCCGGGCGCGTTCGCTTTGCTCGTGCGCGCCGGCATTGCGCTGGCGGGCGGCCATGGCGTAGGGGTTGCGGGGTTTGAATGGCATGATCATTCCCCTCAGCCCTTGATGCAGACGACTTGCTTGAGCGTGTGCACGACTTCAACCAGATCGGTCTGGTGCGCCATCACCGCATCGATGTCCTTGTACGCGGCCGGGATCTCGTCGACCACGCCCCCGTCCTTGCGACACTCGACGCCCTCGGTCTGGCTGGCCAGGTCGAAGCGGTTGAAGCGCCGTTTCGCCTCGCTGCGGCTCATTTTCCGCCCCGCGCCGTGGCTGCACGAGCAGAACGATTCGGCGTTGCCCAGCCCGCGCACGATGTAGCTCTTTGCCCCCATGCTGCCGGGGATGATGCCGAGCTGCCCTTCGTGCGCGGCGATCGCGCCCTTGCGGGTGACGAAGAGATCGGCGCCGAAGTGCCGCTCGCGCGCCACGTAGTTGTGGTGGCAGTTGATCGCCTCGTCGGTCAGCGTGAACACCGGCAAATGCGGGCGGATCGCTTCGACGACGCGGCGCATCATTTCGCGGCGGTTGACCAGCGCGTAGTCCTGCGCCCACTCGACCGCATCGACATAGTCGTCGAACAGCGCGGAGCCGGCGGCGAAATACGCCAGATCCTTGTCCGGCAGGTGCTGCTGGTGCCGGCGCATGTCCTTCTGCGCCGCGGAAATGAAGTAGCGGCCGATCACATTGCCGGTGCCGCGGCTGCCCGAGTGCAGCATGATCCACACGCGCTGGTCTTCGTCCAGGCACAGCTCGATGAAGTGGTTGCCGCCGCCCAGCGTGCCGATCTGGCAGATCCAGGTCTGCGCGAACTGGCGCTGCATTTTCATCAGGCCGGGATGCTTGCCGACCAGCACGTCGAGGCGATCGTTCAGCGGCCTTGCCACGCGCTGCATGGCGCCACCGCGCACCTTGCTCCAGTCATGCTGGTTGAAACCGACCGGCACCTCGGCCTCGATGGCCGAGCGGATGCGGGCAAGCGAGTCGGGCAGATCGCTGGCGGTGAGCGAAGTACGCACCGCGTTCATGCCGCAACCGATGTCGACGCCGACAGCGGCCGGGATGATGGCGTCACGCGTCGGAATCACCGAGCCGACGGTGGCACCGATTCCCAGATGCACGTCCGGCATCGCGGCGATGTGGCCGTGCACAATGGGTAGTTGCGCGGTGTTGAGCAGTTGATTGAGGGCATCGGGCGCGATGTCGTCGGTCCAGATCTTGACCGGCACGCGCCCCTTGTTGAGTTGTTGTACGACTGGCATACGGATGAATCCTGTAAAAACAAAAAGCCCCGGATGTGCTCGGAATCACCGCCAATGGGGATTCACGAAAACCGGGGCTGGGCAGACTTGGGGTCTGCGGCAGGAGCCCGGCGTGCCAGTCACGCCGAACTCCGGGGGATTCGGGTGCTGTGCTAGCGGGTGTTCATCTCGAACTGGGTCACGGCTTTTCTCCTTCTTCAAACAACGCGAGGTGACTCGCGTGACAGTTGCAATCGGCCTTGCGGCCACCAGGATTCAGGGCGGGCCTGAATGGGGCGCATTGTTGGCGGCGACCCGACACGGGGTCAAGCATGGCTGGCGATGCCTGTGGCAGCAGAACAACAGGCGTACAGCGGGGAACTACGGGATAACCGCAATTACAACAAGGGTATATATACGCAACCAATACAGGCAAAAGGCTGCACGAAAATACCAATGCATGTATACAAGGCCGGGTTTTCCGGCATCCACGTCACAAGCTGCCGCCGTTGCCACGTTTGCCTGGCGCGGCGCAGGCACTTAGCATGGCACACCGCCCGCCAGCCTTGCTTATCCACGCCTGGCGCCCGCAGCCGGAAATCCCGGAGGGAGCAGGAAATGGCGCTGCTCATGCCTGCACAGGGTGCCAGGCTGCAGCACGCACGAGCAGCGCCAGCCCCCTATCAACAGCAACCGCTATGAGGCCCCCATGCTCTGGCAATGGTTTGACCGCAACATCCTTTCACTCGGGCGTGAGCTGCGCCTGTCCTATCTGCCGCCGCTGCTGGTGTATCTGGCCTTCGGCATCCAGGGGCTGACCGGCATCGTCGGCACCTTTTACGTGAAGGAGCGCCTGGGCCTGTCGGCCGAGTTTCTGGCCGCGCTGGGCTTCTGGGTCGGCATCCCCTTTGCACTGAAAATGCCCATCGGCCATCTGGTCGATTTGCTGTGGCGCTTCAAGAGCGGGCTGATTTATCTGGGCGCCGCGCTGCTGGCAGCCAGCCTCTTGATCATGGCCGCGCTGATTGGCGACCCGCAGGCCATGGCTGGCGTGATGAGCGTGAATGCCTGGTATGTGCTGGCCACGCTGCTGCTGCCCATCGGCTTCGTGCTGCAGGACGCGGTGGCCGACGCAATGACGGTCGAGGCCGTACCGCGCCACGCCGCCGACGGCACGCCACTGCCCGAAGCACAGATCAAGCTGATGCACACGACGATGCAGACGCTGGGCCGCGTGGCGGTCATCGGCGGCTCGGTGCTGGTGGCTGGCGTCAATGTCTGGCTGTTTGCCGGCAGCGAATCACTGGATGAAGCCGGCAAGACCGCGCTCTACCGGCAGGTGTATCTGCTCGCGCTGGTGATTCCGCTGATTTCGGTGCTGGGCGTCATCCTCAATGCGGCCTTGCAGCGCCGGCGCCTCGCCGCGCACCGCGCGCAGGGTCTCTCCGCTGCAGAAGCTCGCGCCCTGCTGAACCATCAGGATGCGCCGGCCCGGCCGAACTGGTGGGTGCTCGGCGGCAGCCTGGCCTTTGTGGCGTTTACGCTGACGATGGGCCTGAACCAGCTGCGCTATGGCCAGGAGGCCGTGTTTCTCGGCTCGCTGGCCATCATCGGCTTTCTGCTGTGGCGGCTGCTGCGCGAGCTTGAACCTCCCGCACGCGTGACGCTGCTGGGCACGGCGCTGGTGATCTTCATGTACCGCGCCACACCATCGGGCGGCGCCGGGGTGAGCTGGTGGATGATCGATGAACTGGGCTTTGATCCGGCCTTTCTTTCCAAACTGTCGCTGCTGGGCAGCTGCCTCACACTGGTGGGCATGTTCGTGTTCCGTCGCTTCATGGCCGAACGCCCGCTGTTCGTCGTCATCGCCTTTCTCACCATCGCCGGCACCGTGCTGAGCCTGCCGACGCTGGCGATGAGCTACGGCTTTCACGACTGGACGGCCGCGCACACCGGCGGCGTGGTCGACGCGCGCTTTATCGCCATCATCGACACGGCACTGGAGTCGCCGCTGGGGCAGATCGCCATGATTCCCATGCTGGCCTGGATCGCCAATTCGGCGCCCGCCCAGCTCAAGGCCACCTTCTTTGCCGTGATGGCCTCGTTCACCAATCTGGCGCTGTCGGCCAGCCAGCTCGGCACCAAATACCTGAACCAGATCTTCACACTGAGCCGCGAGGTGAAAGACCCGGCCAGCGGGCTGGTGCTCACCGCCGCCAACTACAGCGAACTGAGCCCGCTGCTGTGGACCGTCGGCGCACTCGGCCTGCTGCTGCCGGGCGCCGCGCTGCTGCTGGCGTGGAAGCTGAAACTGCGGAGTGCCTGATGACAGAGCCTATCCGCATCCGCCCGCCCGCGCCGGCAGAACTGCTCTGGCTCAGCGCGCTGACCCGGCAAAACATGCAGCCGTTTTACCGGCAGCATGCCAAGGAATGGGATGAGGCCGTGTTCCAGACCAGCCTGGCGCAAAGTTGCAACTTGCTCATGCTGCATCGGGAAGAATGCATTGGCGCGCTGCGCTATACCATCCAGCCGCCATTTCTTTACCTGAATGATCTGCAAGTCAGCCCCGGCTGGCAGCGTCGCGGTTACGGCAGGATGCTGCTCAGGCACGCCTTCTGCCTGGCTGCCGCGGCCGGGCTGAGCACGCTGCGCCTTGCGGTCTTCAAGAGCAATCCCGCCATCGCGCTTTACCACGAGCAGGGCTTTGCCATCGTGGGTGAGCATGGCAAGCTGTGGCGCATGGCCTGCTCCCTGCCAGAAGCTGACGAATAAAGTCACACTATCGAAACCGGAATGCGGTTTATGATCACTTCTGGACCTGACCAGGGAAGGAGGATCAAAAATGCCGGATATCGCATTGTTTCTGCAGGGCGGTGGCGCACTGGGCGCCTATCAGCTTGGGGTATTGCGCCACATGCAAGAGAAGCATTTGCTTCCCGTGCATATGGTGGCGGGGGTATCAATAGGCGCGGTCAACACCGCCGTACTGGTCGGCGCGCGCGACCCCGATCCGCTGGCGGCGCTGGAAACGCTGTGGCAAAAGCTCACCGTTCCCAACATCCCCTTCGCACCGCAATTCGTCGAGGAAAACCTGGCGCTGTGGGGCAATCCGCACATGTCGCGACTGCGCCACGACGTGTGGAACGCCAGCCGCTGGACATCAATCTACTCGCCCGACCCCTTGCGCGAGCTGCTGCACGAGCTGGTCGATTTCGACAAGCTCAACGCCTCGGAGACCATCGTCCAGCTCTCGGCGGTACAGATCGAAAGCGGCGAAATCGTCACGTTTACCAACCGCAACGGCCAGCGCATCACCGCCGACCATGTGATCGCCTCGCTGTCGATCCCGCCGATGTTCCCGGCGGTCGAGATTGACGGCAAGCATTACTGGGACGGCGGCCTGTTCGACAATGCCCCGCTGGGTGCGATGATCAACGGCCTGCCGGCCGATTCGGACGCGCGCTTCATCATCGTCAACCTCTTCCCGCTCAAGGGGCAGGTGCCGCAGAACCTGCAGCAGGTGCAGGATCGCATGACCGAGATCATCTTCTCGAACAAGGTGCTTGGCGACATGGCGCGCATGGAAGACCTCAACCAGATGGTCGAGCTGTACGCCGCGCTCGACCAGGCCCTGCCGGCCAACTCGCCGATCCGCCAGCTGGCCGGCTTCAAGGACATCGAGCGCCTGCGGCTGCTGGAGGCGCCCATCGTCATCACCAACAACATGCCGGAGGCACAAAGCGCCACGCTGGATTTCTCGCCGCGCTCGATTGCCGCGCGAATCAGAACCGGGTATCGGGACGCGGTGGCGGGGCTGAAGGATTATGCGGCGTGAAATCCGCAGCAAGCAGTAAGTAGGTACAAATAGCGCAGCGCATTCGTACGAATGAAAATCCGGACGATTACGCTACGCCAATCATCCCTACACGAACCATTTGCACCTACGCGGGCTTTAATCATCAAGCCCACCCCAAAAAATCATGGCAACTACAAAAGGAGAAAAATAATGATAGACAAATACAACCCAATATATGAGCGAATTGGGCACACAGGCGGCATAGAATCAATTCAGCTTGACGAAGCAACCTACTACTTTGGCTTTGATTACAGCAACGACTTAGTCATATCGCCATTAATCAGCAACCGAGAAGCCATGACTCGGTTTGCGGCAGAATACATGGAACAAACTGATGGCACTCACGACGCGGCCTACTGGGAGGAAATCGCCGATTACGAATCAGAACTCTGCACAGATGAGTCCAGCCGCATATTCAGCAGCACACAATTTGAAGAATTTTTGCAAGCGCTTCGGCGCGCGCACTCTGACAACACCTACTCACCAGAAATCCGGCTGGAATACCACTTACTTTATTTGCTGGGGGCAGCGAGTGGCTGGACTGTAGGCAACATCGAAGATTTACTCGATCAGATGACGATTTTACGCAACGAAGCTGCGCTCCCAGACGGAGAGAGTTACACAGACCTTGAGGTTGACCGCGAATTTCGGATACCAAGCGTAGCCAGATAAACTGGCATACGGAGGTATCGATGTACAAAATCCCGAAGCAGAGCTACACCACCGAGTTCAAGCAAGAGGCGGTCCGTCTGGTCGAGGCCGAAGGCAAATCCCCCGCTCAGGTCGCCCGCGAGCTGGGCATTTCCGAGCAGACACTCAGCAACTGGCGCAAAGCCAGCAAGGCGGGAAAACTGGCCGCCGGCACCGGCAAGGCGATCACGCCCGAGCAGATGGAGTTATCCCGGCTGCGTGCGGA
>NZ_ATZJ01000070.1 GCF_000428145.1 Chitinilyticum litopenaei DSM 21440
ATGACGGCGTCGATGAGTCGCAAGGGCAACTGCTGGGACAATGCGCCGATGGAGAGTTTTTTCAACAGCCTGAAAAACGAGCGCGTGTTCCACCGGCGCTACGCGACCCGGTCGGCAGCCAAGGCAGATCTCTTTGATTACATCGAGGTGTTTTACAATCGCAAGCGCCGGCATTCGTCGCTGAATTACGAATCACCGGCAACCCATTACGCAGCCTGGCTGGAGCGAGAAAAGCTGGCCGCATAACCGCTACCTTGGTAGCCGGAAAGCGCGGGTAACCTCAGGCGCGCTGGCAACGCAAACTGCTTGATCTCTCTCTCCGTAACAATCTGCTGAATTTTAGGGCCGGAAAGAAATCCTTGAAGCTGGAGGCTCCGGACCCTGGCGCGCTTGAGGATTTGGTCGCAGATGGGAAAGAAATTAAGTTACTGACTCGCCCCGATCTGATGGATGGCTCTGACCTTCGAGACCAAGCTATCCATGAAAGTCGCGAGCGTGAGAATCTTCGCAGAGCACATGCACTGGATGCGCTTAAACGGCGAGAGGTTTTTGTCGGGCTTGCTCAGGAAGAGCTGGATGTTCGTCTGGTTGAGCTGTTTCGGGCAGCAAGAACTACTTTGCAAGAGGGTGGCGCAAACACGCTATTCCTGGCGCTCGGCTTCCTGAACTGGACTCGGGATGACAAACCCGATCACAAGTACCGGGCGCCCCTCATTCTCATTCCCGTTACGCTGCAACGTAAAAGTGTCCGATCTGGATTTACCCTGACACTTCACGACGACGAGCCTCGCTTTAACCCAACGCTCGTCGAGATGTTGCGACAAGACTTCAAGCTCGAGCTCGGCATCAAAGAGGGAGAGCTAGATCGTGATGAATCGGGATTGGATATCGCCAAGATTTGGCGAACCGTTTCCGCAGCCATTAAAGATATCAGGGGTTGGGAGGTTTCAGAGGACGTGGTGCTATCCATGTTCTCGTTTGCCAAATACCTGATGTGGGTTGACCTGGTACAGCGCACTGATCAGCTAAGGCTCAACCCTGTCGTCAAGCATCTCATCGATACGCCCCGTGATCCCTATGCGGGACATGCCAGTTTCCCTAGTCCCAAAACGTTGGATCGTGATTTTGGCCCGGAGCACACCTTCTGCCCCTTGCCCGCGGACTCCTCTCAGCTCTCGGCAGTAATGGCGGCTGCTAGAGGCAAAGACTTCGTCCTTATTGGTCCACCTGGTACGGGTAAAAGCCAGACGATTTCCAATCTCATCGCCCAATGCCTTGCAGAAGGTAAACGGGTTCTATTTGTCTCGGAGAAGATTGCCGCACTGGACGTAGTGTATCGACGACTTCGTGAGGTGAAACTGGGTGAGTTCTGCCTAGAGCTGCATTCTAGCAAAGCCCGAAAACTTGACGTCTTGGCTCAGCTAAAAACATCGTGGGAGGCGCAAGGCGTGATCGATGCTGATGCCTGGAAGGCAGAAGCCGAGCGACTGAAGACCTTGCGCGAACAGCTGAACGGTTATGTTGAGCGCCTGCATCATCGGCATAGCAATGGTCGTAGCATCTATGAGGCCATCGGTATAGTCGTTGAGGGTGTTGATGTCCCCGTTGTAGGGCTTTCCTGGTCGTCTCACGCAGCGCATAGCGCGAAGGACACTGACACATTAAGAGACGTGGTAGATCGCCTTGAGGTAAACGCTTCGGCTGTTGGTCAACAAGCGTTGGCATCAGGGCCGCTCTCGCCGATTCAGAACGGCGACTGGTCGCCAACCTGGCAGCAGGCACTGATCGATGCAGCAAAGGCGGTGATTCCCGTTGCCGAAAACGTCCGTTCGGCCGCGCTGAGTTTTCTCGACGTCATTGGCCTTTCTGCAGTGGTCCTAACCAAGCGGCCACGTGCTGCATTGGCTGCGCTCTCTCGTGCTTTGCCCCAAGCCGCAGGGAAAGATTGGAGATTTGTATTCCGACCTGACGCAAAGGTGATTTCAGAGCGACTTCAGGAGGGGAGCAAACTACTCGTAGAGCACGATGCACTAACAAAGCAACTATCCTCTGGGTGGCCAGTTACGTTAACTGCAAATGTGGAAGCGGCGCTGGGCGTGTTGGCACAGCGACGCGAAGTCCATAGCGCGCTCGCGTTACCCTGGCCACGCGAAACACAAGATGGTCTGCGTAAAGGCATTGACCTGTTTGAACAGATTGGCAAGCTGGAGAAAAGACTATCCGTCCGTTACACGGACGGTATTGAGCAGCTAAATGTGTACCAACTGCAGCGCGAATTCGCAAAGGCTGAGCAGGCGCTTTGGCCAATGTCTTGGCTCGGGAAGCGGAAGGTGCGGCAAGCGCTTGAGGCATTGGTCGCGGGACAAGGCGAGCCCAATGTCTCAAATGACTTGGCTGCGCTCGTTGGTATTCGAGACACCCGGAGTGAGATTGCAAAACTAGATATTGGTCCTGAAGTAGTTGGACTATGGCAGGGATTGAAATCCAGACCTGAGTATTTGCGTGCCGCTTTAAAGCTTCAAGATGCGTTGAAAGCGGCCCGTGAACGTGGGATATGGTCCGACGATGGGTTGGACATACTGGCTGCAGGACGAGCGGGCGAGGGACTTGCATTTGAAGTGCAAAAGCTCAGAAGGCTGGTCGAGCTCGATCAAGCAATCAATCAATTCACCGGACTGGAAACGCAGACGGAAGGGCTTTGGAAAGGTCTTGATACCAACGCATCTGCCTTGCAGGCTGCGCTTCAGTTTGCCAAGCGACTGGAAGTGATTCGTCCATGTGGCTATTTGGAGGACGATGTCCCCGAAGTTGCACAGGGCATCTGTGGTCAGCGCTTTCACCAAGACCACGTGACACTACGCCTCCGCGCTTCAGTCGAAAGTAAGCTCAAAGCTTTTTCAGGGCTAAAAGACGCGACTGGCGGGCTCTGGCGTGATCTCGAAACGGATATCCATGAGGTGGACAGGGCTGTTAGTTTTCAGGGGGCAATCGCTACCGCGATTGCTAATCTCGCGGCAGGCCCTGCAGACATTCCGAGCATCTCTTCTGCGCTTCAACATCTGGTAGTTGATGGTAATGCACTGCTCGATCACGACGGTTCCGTCGTGGCGGCTGGTCAGAAGTACATGGTTGCTTGGTCCAAGCTTCAGCCGGCTATCGATCAACTAGCACAGCAAGGTAGTTTTTCAGAGCAAGGGCATGCTGATTTTAGTGAGACCGATCTTGCCTCCTTGCTTACTCATTGCAATGCGATTCTCCAGCAGGAAACAAAGCTGAATGCGTGGTGTGCATGGAGGAAAGTCAGGCAACAAGCGGTTTCTATTGGCTTAGAGCCGTTGGTAGCCAGCATAGAAGCTAAAAGGGTTGAGCTCGGCGCTATCCGTACCGCTTTTGAAACGAACTACTGCCGTTGGTGGTTGAATGCCGTCGTGGACAATGAACCGGTAATTCGAACCTTCGTTTCTGCGGAGCATGAGAAACGCATCGCTGATTTCCGTCGCCTTGATGAGAAGTTCACTGAGTTAACCCGAGCCTGGGTGCGTGCGAGTTTATGTTCTGCTCTTCCTTCTCAAGACGATGTCACGCGAAATTCTGAGTGGGGCTTGCTGCGCCGAGAGATCACCAAGAAGCGCGGACATTTGCCACTGCGCGAACTAATCAGTGGCATTCCATCTGCACTGACCAAGCTCACTCCTTGCTTGTTGATGAGCCCACTCTCAATCGCTCAGTTTCTCGCGCCAGATACTGAGCAATTTGATGTCGTGGTATTCGACGAGGCCTCTCAGATTGCAGTCTGGGATGCAATTGGCGCCATCGCTCGTGGTAAGCAAGTGGTGATGGTGGGCGATCCCAAGCAATTGCCCCCAACCGCTTTCTTCGATAGGGCGGAGTCTTCCGTCGATGATGAAGATGTTGAAGCCGAGATGGAGAGCATTCTCGATGAGTGCCTCGGTGCCAACTTGCCAACTCTCAATTTGTCTTGGCATTACCGAAGCCGTAATGAAAGCCTTATCGCATTCTCAAACCATCGCTACTACGGCGGTGGCTTGGTCACGTTCCCGTCACCGGTAACTGAAGATCGTGCGGTGAGTTTCCATTTCACCAACGGGGTGTATGAGAAGGGCGGCGCGAGAATCAACAAACCGGAAGCTAAGGCGCTGGTTGCGGACATTGTCGCTTGCCTTAAATCTCCAGGATTCCGTGAGTCTGAGCTGACTATCGGTGTCGTGACGTTTAATACCGAGCAACAAAAGCTCATCGAAGATTTACTTGATGAAGAGCGGCGGAAGGATCCCTCTCTAGAGCCGTATTTCTCGGAAGCTGAGCTTGAACCTTTGTTCGTCAAGAATTTGGAAAGTGTTCAAGGTGATGAGCGGGACATCATGTACTTCTCGATTACATACGGCCCAGACCCGAGCGGTGCGGTGTCAATGAATTTTGGCCCGATGAACCGTGACGGCGGTGAGCGCCGTTTGAACGTAGCTATCACACGAGCTCGCCAAGAACTGCGAGTGTTCTCCAGCCTCAAGTCGGAGCAGATGGATTTGTCCCGCACTCAGGCGCACGGTGTTCGAGACTTGAAGCACTTCCTGGAGTTTGCGGAGAGAGGTCCCCGGGCGCTGGCAGAAGTTACACGCGGTAGCTTGGGAGACTTTGAGAGCCCCTTTGAGGAGGCCGTAGCAGCAGCGTTGGCCGCACGGGGTTGGGAATTGCATACCCAAGTCGGGGCATCTGCGTTCCGTGTTGATCTCGGTGTGGTTCATCCAGATGCGCGTGGCACGTACTTGACGGGTATTGAGTGTGATGGCGCAACTTACCACCGCTCTGCCACTGCTAGAGACCGAGACAAATTGCGAGAGCAAGTCCTACGAGGTCTTGGCTGGGAGATCTTGCGCGTATGGTCTACGGATTGGTGGGTGGATAGACCGGGCACGCTAGATCGTTTGGATCAGCAGTTGAAGACACTGTTGGCGTCGAGCCGGGCAAGGCGTGCACTCGAAGCCGAAAGGGAGGCCGCAAAACAGGCTGCTGACGCTGCAATCGCGAAGGCAAACAGTCCTACTATTTCCAGCGACGCGCAAAAGCCGGCATCAAGCGATCCCACTACAGGTCAGTTGCCCTTGGGAGAGGTTCATGCAGAAGGACAGTATGCTCGCAATGCGGCTGCACAAGCGGTAGGAGGTGCGAGCCAGCCACAGGTATTTGTAGAGACAGATCTTTCTCCCTTCGCAACAACTATGAACGCGGATGCTTTTTTTGAGCTGTCATACGAGTCTGTACTGGCCGAGATGATCGCGCTGATCGCTGCGACAGAAGGCCCAGTTCTTGATGCGGTGTTGGCGCGCCGGATCAGTAGAGCTCATGGATGGCAGCGCACGGGAAGTAGGATCGTGGAGCGCGTAGAGGAAGTTGCCCGCAAGTGCTGCAGAACCTCTGAAGAAGAGGTTGGTACCTTCTACTGGCCAAAAGCAATTGTCCCCGGCTCGGCAGTATCCTGGCGGCCACCAGCGATTGAGCAGCAGCGCGCGATTGACGAGGTTTGTGCCGAAGAGCTTCGATCTCTAGCCGCCCTGGTGTTTGATCCGACCAAAGGTGAGGAGTGGACGCTGGTGCAGATGTCAAGACAGCTTGGGCTCATGAAACTACGGGCAGCTAGTCGCCCAAGACTGGAGGCCGCAATCCGTGCGATAACTGTTTGAGCGGAAAGTGGCGGCACATAATGTAGAAGACGGTGACGCGAGTGAAAAATTATGCGTCGTATTTTGCTGGCAATGAAAAATTGTGTGTCGCCATCGCGCGCAGGTGGATGTCGTTCTTGTGTCTAAGGTACTGATTTTTATAGTGTGCGAATGAAAAATTATCTGTCGCCCGACGGAGTGAAGTGGCAGATCTTGCGACAATTTTTTCTGCTGTCGGTGTGTTTGCTTTAGTCGTGCAACTGGGCACCTCGAATAACCCGGCATTTATCAGCCTCCAGTCCGAACCTTACAAATCAGCCCGCCTTTCGGGCTGATTCCATTGGTGCACCGGCATAAACCGAGGCCGTTTTCGGCTTCGCCTGCCTGAATTGCCCCCTCTCGGGTCTCTTCAGGCGCACTTCGGACGTCAGAACGCCTCGATCCCGGCCTCCTTCAGCCAGGTAAACCGTTTCACGTTGTAGGCCAGAGCCTGCATCGTCAGCGCAAAGTCGGCGCGGGCCTGCCCGATGGTGCGGATCAGTTTGCCGCCCATCTGTGCTATTGCGCCGAACACATGCTCAACCCGCGCACGGACTTTGGCGATTCGCTGGTTGCGGCGCTGCTGGCATTCCGACAGCGGCTTGTTCTTGTTCCCTTTGCGCTGTATCCGGCAGCGATAGCC
>NZ_ATZJ01000071.1 GCF_000428145.1 Chitinilyticum litopenaei DSM 21440
CTCGACGAGCGCGTCGCCAGCGTGGATCGGGATATCCAGCACATGGGGCGCGAGCACGCCCAGGCGCGCAAGCTGCAGCAACTGCGCGGCATCGGGCCCATCACGGCCACCGCGCTGGTGGCCGCCATCGGACAGCATATCGGCGACTTCAAGCACGCGCGTGATCTGGCGGCGTGGCTGGGACTGGTGCCCGGACAGCACGGCAGCGGCGGCAAGGCGAAGCTGCTGGGCATCAGCAAGCGTGGTGATACCTACCTGCGCACGCTGCTGATTCATGGCGCCCGCGCCGTGGTGCTGGCCGCCCAGGGCAAGACGGATCGGCTCAGCGTCTGGATTCAGAAGCTGTGCCACCGCCGAAACAGGAATGTGGCCGCAGTCGCCCTGGCTAACAAGACCGCCCGGCTAGCCTGGGCGCTGCTGACCCGGGAAGCGGATTATGACCCGGAGTACGGGCAGGCAGGATTGGACATGGCCAGCTGACGGTCCGTCTCACCCGGCCCGCAAGGGAAGATCAACGCCACGAGTACGTCAACGTCACGATTGCAACGCAGAAGCAGTGATGGCCCATTGGTCGAACCGGCGGCGGGCAAACCTGATGGATTCCCAGTGCGCGAAGCACGCTAAGCCGATAAGGACCCGCCGCGCGAATAGCCCATCATGGTCCGGGCGATTGAGCCCAACGCAGAGGCCGGATATACGTGCGCAGTCGATCCAGCGACCAGAACTGCGGAATGCTTGCAAACCGGGAGGAGTCCATATACGGTATCCAGAGTGCTGCTTGAACAGGCATTGCAGCTCGATTCCCGCTTCCGCGGGAATGACGAATTGTTCTTTGCTGAGGTAGCTAGTGATCCGGCCCTCAGACGCATGAATTTCTGTAGGAGCGAGCTTGCTCGCGAAGCGTTGCTTATCGCGAGCAAGCTCGCTCCTACAAGTGAAAACATCAGCGGGCCGGATCAATAGTGAGGCGTGAGGCGGCAAGATTATTGCCACGTATGCGACCACAACCCAACCCCTGCAAAGGCTGCAAGCCAATACCTGTCAGTCAGCCCACCCAAGCGGCCTCGTTGCTCGCCCTTCTGCCCGCTACAGGCGCACCTCACCCCTCCCCCCTCACTCCTCACACGCTATAATCGCCGGCTATTTCAGCCATTTCCGCGATTGACGCCCATGAGCACAGCCCTCGACAACCTCGCCAAATCCTTCGAACCCGCCGACATCGAGCGCAACTGGTATCCGCGCTGGGAAGGCGCGAACTACTTCTCGCCGAGCATGGATCTGAACGCGCCGTCGTTCTGCATCCAGCTGCCGCCGCCGAACGTCACCGGCACGCTGCACATGGGCCATGCGTTCAACCAGACCATTATGGACGGCCTGACGCGCTATCACCGCATGCGCGGCGACAACACGCTGTGGTTGCCGGGCACTGACCACGCCGGCATCGCCACGCAGATCGTCGTTGAACGTCAGCTCGATGCCCAGGGCATCAAGCGCCACGATCTGGGTCGCCCGGCTTTTCTGGAAAAAGTCTGGGAATGGAAGAAGGAATCGGGCGACACCATCACGCGGCAAATGCGCCGCATGGGTGCATCAGTAGACTGGCAGCGCGAATACTTCACCATGGACGACAAGATGTCCAAGTCTGTGGTCGAAGCCTTTGTTCGCCTGTACAACGAAGGGCTGATCTACCGCGGCAAACGCCTGTCCAACTGGGATGCCAAGCTCGGCACCGCCATTTCCGACCTCGAAGTGATCTCCGAGGAAGAAAACGGCAGCATGTGGCACATCAAGTACCCCGTGGTCGGCTCCGACGAATTCATTACCGTCGCCACCACCCGTCCGGAAACACTACTGGGTGACGTCGCCGTCGCCATCGCGCCGGACGACGAGCGTTATCAACATCTATTGGGCAAGCTGGTCGAGCTGCCGCTGACCGGCCGCCAGATTCCGGTGATTGCCGACGAATACGTGGACAAGGAATTCGGCACCGGCTTTGTGAAGATCACCCCGGCGCACGACTTCAACGACTATCAGGTCGGCAAGCGTCACGACACCAAACTGATCAACGTGATGAGCCTGCAGGCGACCATCCTCGCCAACGCGCAGGTGTTCAGCTTTGACGGCACCCAGCACGACGGTTTCGCGCTGCCGGCCGCCTACGCTGGCCTGACCACCACGCAGGCGCGCAAGGCGATGCTCGCTGACCTTGAGGCCGCCGGCCTGCTGCTCGACACCAAGCCGCACAAACTGATGGTGCCGCGCGGCGACCGCACCGGCACGGTGATCGAGCCGCTGCTCACCGACCAGTGGTTCGTGGCGATGACGAAGCCCACCAAGGACGGCCGCAGCATTACCGACAAGGCGCTCGACGTGGTGAAGAACGGCCAGGTCGAGTTCGTTCCTGGCGACTGGGTGAACACCTATTACGCCTGGCTGAACAATATCCAGGACTGGTGCATCTCTCGCCAGCTGTGGTGGGGCCACCAGATTCCGGCGTGGTACGACGAAGACGGCAAGGTCTATGTGGGCCGCGACGAAGCCGAAGCGCAGGCACAAGCGCCGGGCAAGACGCTGCGCCGCGAAGACGACGTGCTCGACACCTGGTTCTCTTCCGCGCTGGTGCCATTCTCCAGCCTGGGCTGGCCGGAACAGACGCCGGACCTCAAAGCCTTCCTGCCGTCCTCCGTCTTGGTTACCGGCTACGACATCATCTTCTTCTGGGTCGCCCGGATGATCATGATGACCACGCACTTCTGCGACACCGTGCCGTTCAAGCACGTGTACGTGCACGGCCTGGTGCGCGACGCGGAAGGCAACAAGATGTCGAAGTCCGAGGGCAATGTACTCGACCCGGTCGACCTGATCGACGGCATCGAGCTCGCCCCGCTGCTGGAAAAGCGCACCACGGGCTTACGTCGCCCGGAAAAGGCGCCGCAAGTCGCCAAGAAGACCGAGAAGGAATTCCCCAACGGCATCCCGGCCTACGGCGTTGACGCGCTGCGCTTCACCTTCGCTTCGCTCGCTTCGCTGGGCCGCTCGATCAACTTCGACGGCAAGCGCTGCGAGGGCTATCGCAACTTCTGCAACAAGATCTGGAACGCCACGCGCTTCGTGCTGATGAATGTCGAAGGCAGGGATTGCGGTCTGGAAGCGGGCGCCGAGCTCGACTACAGCTTTGCCGACAAGTGGATTATCGGCCGCCTGCAACAGGCCGAAGCCGACATCACCCACGCGCTGGACACCTTCCGTTTCGACCTCGCCGCGCAGCAGATCTACGAATTCGTCTGGAACGAATACTGCGACTGGTACATCGAGCTGGCCAAGGTCAGCACGCAGACCGGTTCTGAGGCGCAGCAGCGCGCCACCCGCCGCACGCTGATCCGCGTGCTGGAAACCATCCTGCGCCTGACTCACCCGATCATGCCCTTCATTACCGAAGAGCTGTGGCAAACCGTTGCCCCGCTGGCCGGCAAGAAGGACACCGACTCGCTGATGCTGGCGCAGTGGCCGGTGGCGGATCTCTCGAAGGTCGACGCGGATGCCAACGCCACGGTGGAAACGCTGAAGTCGCTGGCCTTTGCCGCACGCAATCTGCGCGGTGAAATGGGCCTGTCGCCCGCGGTGAAGGCGCCGCTGTATCTGGAAGGCGATGCGTCTCTGGCGCAGTTCGTGGCCTACCTGAAGCCGCTGGCCAAGCTGTCCGAGGTGCACATCGTCGCTAGGCTGCCGGAAGACGATGCTCCTGTCGCCGTCGCTGGCACCACGCGCATGATGCTGGTGGTCGAAGTCGACAAGGCCGCCGAAACGGCGCGTGTCACCAAGGAAATCGGCAAGACGACGGATGCGCGCGACAAACTGCTCGCCAAGCTGGAAAAACCCGGCTACACCGACAAAGCCCCCGCGCACCTGGTCGAAAAAGACCGCGCGCAGCTGGCGGAGTTGAATGAGAAGCTGGCGAAACTGGCAGCGCAGCTGGAAAAGCTGAAGTAATAAGCCACAAAGGGCCGCAATTGCGGCCCTTTGCTTTCACTGGGTAGCATTCATGTCATTAGAACTACGTATCGATGCAAGCACCGGAGAAATATGGCTGGACACATTGCGGATTCATGCTGCATTACTCCGCGCAGAGCTGCCCGGTGATTTCAAACCAGCCAGCAGCTCAGAGAACTGCCTCTGCCACACATACTGCAGCGCTGATGCTTCATGCACGATTTATCTAGGATTCACTGACACGCGACTCACTGGCGCTTCACTTAGGCTTTCCAACTCGCACTTTGACACCATGGAAGCTGACGATTGGTATTGCAGCGAAGATGCGCGTGTACAGCTGCACCTTAATTGGCTCAACAAGCACTTTCCTCCCCCTCGCTTCAAGAGCATGGAATTACGGGAATTCACATGGGGACGCATTGGGGCAGGTAGTGACAAAAGTGCTAATGCTTTTATACAAGTTCGCTACTGGTAGCACGGTACCGCGTATGGCAATGGGATGGACTCCTCCCTCCTGAAACGGCATCCAGTGCCAGACTGGGAAGTGTCAGCCAACCAATCCAAACGGAACGAGGAGTCCATCCCATTGCCCTACGCCGGTAAAATCCGCATCAGTAAAAAGCCCCGCATCTGCGGCAATGCCGCTCAGTTAAGCCTGAGCGGCATTTTTCTTGACTGGGTAACGGGTTTTGCTCATCTTCACTGTGCGCGGATAGCGCCGCTCGCTGCGACGTGGCGGCAGAATGAAGCGCTTGATGTTGCTGCGCATCGCCTTCAACTTGCCCGGGATCGTGCCCGGTGAGCAACGACTCGAACTCCACAGCCACTCATCCACAATGTAACGCAGCGCCGTCAGGAAACTGATCCGGCATGGCGAAACTGCCGCTTCTTCCGCAATGCGCAGCATCTCCAGCCGGATCAGGTTGTACATCAGCAAGGTCGCCCACAACTCCTGCTTGATCCCCTCGGGCTGCAGGCTGCGCAAGGTCATCGCCTGGCGCTGCAGGTCTGTCTTGATTTCCCCGTAGGTCAGCTCGATTTCCCACCGCGTACGGCGCACTCGTAGGGCGTCAATGAGCGAAGCGAATTGCGCCGCATGAATCACATCAAACCGCTGCGTTCAATCTGAAGCCTGCAAGGTTTTCTGCGCCTGCGGCGCGGTGTTTGCATGCGCGTTCCGCCGCGCGCACGGGAAGGGGGCTTTGTCTCGGCAAAGCCCCCTTCACCCGAAAGCCGAGCCCGCTCCGCCGCCCCTTCGGGGTGCCCTGCGATGCTCGCAATCAACAGCGCGGGTTCGAAACTCGCCCTTCGGGCTCAAACATCTCACCCGCGAAACCCTGTTGATCGCTGCGCTTCTCGGCGGCTGCGAGGGCATCGCGTCCTAAATGCATACCAGCATACCCATGCAGCGATAAGGCCACAGCCAAATCTATTAAAGGGCTACGGCCACATACCCAAAAAGACACCTCGTACGGCGCACTCCGTAGGGCGCAATCGCCGCAGGCATTGCGCCGCACCTGGCAAGCGCCCCGCACTTCCGGCGCATTGCCGCCAAGCGGCGAATGCGCCCTACGATGACGAGGAAAAGCATGCATCGGCGAGGCTTCTGTACAACTATGCTGTGCAGATGGACTATCGGCGTGCCTGGTGCCCGGGTGGCACTTATTTCTTCACCGTGAATTTGCTCGAACGACGTGTGAGGTTGACCGCGAATTTCGGATACCAAGCGTAGCCAGATAAACTGGCATACGGAGGTATCGATGTACAAAATCCCGAAGCAGAGCTACACCACCGAGTTCAAGCAAGAGGCGGTCCGTCTGGTCGAGGCCGAAGGCAAATCCCCCGCTCAGGTCGCCCGCGAGCTGGGCATTTCCGAGCAGACACTCAGCAACTGGCGCAAAGCCAGCAAGGCGGGAAAACTGGCCGCCGGCACCGGCAAGGCGATCACGCCCGAGCAGATGGAGTTATCCCGGCTGCG
>NZ_ATZJ01000072.1 GCF_000428145.1 Chitinilyticum litopenaei DSM 21440
CTTTGTGAGCCGCCAAGCACACTTAAGAGGAGTATCAAAGATGGACGACTTCGAAAGCCTAAGCCACAGCCGCTGGGAGTGTAAATACCACGTGGTCTTCATTCCCAAGTGCCGCAGGAAGGTGCTGTACGTACAACTCAGGCAGCATCTCGGAGAAATTTTCCGGAAGCTGGCAGAGCAGAAGGAAAGCCGGGTGCTGGAAGGGCATCTGATGCCGGATCATGTGCACATGCTGTTATCGATTCCACCGAAATTCGCGGTGTCGCAGGTAGTCGGGTACATGAAGGGCAAGAGTGCGATTCATCTTGCGCGGGTGTATGGGGAGCGCAAGCGTAATTTCGTCGGGCAACATTTCTGGGCCAGAGGCTACTTTGTCTCAACGGTGGGTCGTGATGAGACGATGATTCGGGAATACATCAAGAATCAGGAAAAAGAGGACCAGAGGCTGGAGCAGTTGCAGCTGTGGTCATAGGGCTTGCCACCTTGGGTGGCATTTGATTGGGGCGCGTTAGCGCCACCATTTAGCCGCTTTGAGCGGCTCACATTACGAAAGCCCCCGGCTTTGCCGGGGGATTGTTACTGCCCGCTGCAGCCGCAAGCTCCCGCAGCCACCGGGGCGGTCTTGGCCACATCGACCACCAGCTTGCGCCCCTCGGCCAGCGCGGCGCGCGCCTGGCGGGTGGCGTCGAGCATGTTCGCCAGCGCGGCTTCGGTTTCCGGCCAGCCGCGGGTTTTCAGGCCGCAGTCGGGGTTGATCCACAGGCGGTCTGCCGGGATCACTTCCAGTGCCTTGGCGATCAGCCTCAGCATCTCGGTGACCGGCGGCACGCGCGGGCTGTGGATGTCGTACACGCCCGGGCCGATCTCGTTCGGGTAGTGGAATTCGCCAAAGGCCTCCAGCAATTCCATGTCCGAGCGGCTGGTTTCAATCGTAATCACATCGGCATCCATCGCGGCAATCGCCGGCAGGATGTCGTTGAATTCCGAATAGCACATGTGCGTGTGGATCTGCGTGGCATCCTGCACGCCCGAGGCCGACACGCGGAATGCCCGGCCCGCCCATTCCAGATACTCGGCCCACTGGGCATGCTTGAGCGGCAGGCCTTCACGGAAGGCCGGCTCGTCGATCTGGATGATGCCGATGCCGGCGTTTTCCAGATCGCAGACCTCGTCGCGGATTGCCAGCGCGATCTGCAGGCAGGTGGTTTCGCGCGGCTGGTCGTCGCGCACGAAGGACCACTGCAGGATGGTCACCGGGCCGGTGAGCATGCCCTTCATCGGCTTGGTGGTGAGGCTCTGCGCGTACTGGCTCCACGCCACCGTCATCGCCTGCGGCCGCGCCACGTCGCCGAACAGCAGCGGCGGCTTCACGCAGCGGCTGCCGTAGCTCTGCACCCAGCCGTATTCGGAAAACGCGTAGCCGCTCAGCTGCTCGCCAAAATACTCGACCATATCGTTGCGCTCGGCTTCGCCGTGCACCGGCACATCCAGGCCCAGCTCGTCCTGCTTGTGCACCACCAGCGCGATCTCGGCCTGCATCGCCGCCTCGTAAGCGGCGGCGGACAATTCACCGCGCTTGAAGGCGGCACGGGCGGCGCGGATTTCGGCGGTTTGCGGGAAGGAGCCGATGGTGGTGGTGGGCAGCAGCGGCAGATTGAAGCGCGCGCGCTGCGCTGCCTGGCGCAAGGCAAACGGGCTGTGGCGGCGGCTATCGGCCAGCGTCAGCGCCGCTACCCGCTCGGCAACGGCCGGGTTGTGGATGCGCGGCGAGGTCTTGCGGCTGGCGATGGCCTGCGCATTGGTCGCCAGCGCGGCATGCACATCGGCGCCGTTGAGCGCGCCCTTCAGCACATTCAGCTCGGCAAGTTTCTGCTTGGCAAATGCCAGCCAGGCCTGCAGCTCGCCATCGAGCTTGCTTTCCTGCGCCAGATCGACCGGCACATGCAGCAGCGAGCAGCTGGCGGACAGCCACAGGCGCTCGCCCAGTCGCTCCGCCAGCGGGCGCAGCGTGGCCAGAATGCCGTTCAGGTCGCTCACCCACACATTGCGGCCATTGATCACGCCCAGCGACAGCACCTTTTCGCTGTGCCAGCCATCGACAAAAGCCTGCAATTGTTGCGGTGCGCGCACCAGATCGAGGTGCACGCCCTGCACCGGCAGACGCTTGATCAGGCCGGCATGCGCCGACACATCATCGAAATAGGTCGCCAGCAGCAGCGACACGCCGCGCGCGGCCAGCGCGTCATACGCCGGCTGGCAGGCGTCGAGCCAGGCTTGCGGCAAATCCAGTGCCAGCGCCGGCTCGTCGAGCTGCAGCCATTGCACCTTCAGCGCCGCCAGGCGATCAATAACCCGGGTATAGGCCTGCAGCAAAGCAGGCAGAAGGGCCAGCTTGTCATACCCAGGCTGCTTGGCTTTCGACAGCCACAGGAAGGTCAGCGGACCGGGCAGCACGACTTTCACCGCATGGCCCAGGGTCAGCGCCTCTTCGACTTCGTGGAACAGCCAGTCCACACCGCCGTCGAAGCTGGTTTTCGCGTCCAGCTCCGGCACCAGATAGTGGTAATTGGTATCGAACCACTTGGTCATTTCCATGGCCGGCTGCGCCGCATTACCGCGCGCCAGTTCGAAATACTGCGCCAGCGTCAGCGTTTTCGCGTCAAAACCGAAGCGTGCCGGCACGCTACCAAACAGCACCGCCGCGCCCAGCATCTGGTCGTACCAGGCAAAGTCGCCAACCGTCACGACATCCAGCCCGGCCTCGCGCTGCCATTGCCAGTGCGTGCGGCGCAGCGTCTTGCCGACCGTGGCCAGCTCGGCCTCGCCGATCTCGCCGCGCCAGAACTGCTCTTGCGCGAACTTCAGCTCGCGGCGCGCACCGATGCGCGGAAAGCCGAGAATGTGCGCGGCGACCTTCTCTGCTGACTGATGAGTATTGCTCATTGATAATACCTCGAACGATGAATGTGTTTTGCATCATCCGCGCCTGCCGCGTATTATTCCAATTCATAATTTTCAGGCATGGCGTGAAATTTCCTCACGCAACCCGTAGGGTGTGAAAATCCCAAAGGGATTTGCGCACCAATCCACAGCCCACGTGCGCAAATTCCGAAGGAATTTGCGCACCCTACCTTGCCGCCATCCCGGACCTTAAACCATGCAATCCATCCTCGAACTGCGCCATCTGAAAACGCTGCAGGCCATCGCCGCCACCGGCAACCTCACCCGTGCCGCCGAGCGCCTGTTTCTCACCCAGTCGGCACTCTCGCACCAGCTGCGCCAGCTCGAAGAGCATTACGGCGTGCCGCTGGTGAACCGCAAGAGCACGCCACTGAAGCTGACCGCCGCCGGCGACCGGCTGGCGCTGCTCGCCGGCCAGGTGCTGCCGGCGGTGGCGGCCACCGAGCGCGACATCGCGCGCCTGCGCGAGGGCGAGGCCGGCTCGCTGCGCATCGCGGTGGAATGCCACACCTGCTTTGACTGGCTGATGCCGGCGATGGACCGCTTCCGCGCGCACTGGCCCGAGGTCGAGCTGGACATCGTGTCCGGCTTTCATGCCGACCCGGTGCAGCTGCTGTTCGAAGAACGCGCCGACCTGGCCATCGTCAGCGAGCCGGAAGACGACGCCGCGCTGTACTGCCAGCCGCTGTTCGCCTACGACATGGTCGCGCTCGTCGCCAACGACCACCCGCTGGCCGCCAAAGCCTGGCTCGCCGCCGAGGATTTCCGCGACGAAACGCTGATCACCTACCCGGTTCCCGACGAAATGCTCGACCTGCTGCGCAAAGTGCTGAAACCGGCGGGCATCAACCCCAAGCGCCGCACGACAGAATTAACCGTCGCCATGCTGCAGCTCGTCGCCAGCAAACGGGGGATTGCCGCGCTGCCGCGCTGGAGCGTGCAGGGCTATCTCGACAAGGGCTATGTCACCGCGCGGCCGGTCACGCAGCAGGGCCTGCGCAGCGAACTCTACGCCGCCGTTCCTGCCGCCCATGCCCAGCTGGCGTATATGCAGGATTTCCTGCTGCTGATGCGCGAAGTGAGCGCGGAGAATTTGCCGGGGGTATCGCTTCTCAACCCATGAAGATAAATGGCTGTAGCCGGATACCCATGCCGTAGGGCGGGTTAGCCAAAGGCCTAACCCGCCAATCAGTGTCGAGAAGTTGAACGGTCAAAAAGGGTGTGGTTGATTTACCGACAGCTCAGCGCGGGTCTCGACCCGCCCTGCAAGGCTTGCTACTTGACGGCTTCGCATGCAGATGCAATGGCCTCGAGATTTTCTCTCTTAATATTCATCACCAACTGGACAGCATCATTGGCGGGAATATGTGCCAGCAAACTTCCATTGTCACCAGCGAAAATTTTTACTACAAACGGCTCAATATCAACCCCAGACTTTATTGCCAGACTCTCTGCTTCAGATTTTGACCCCACCCCGGGCTTCACTGCTTTTATATCAAGCAAAGGGGCGATAATTTTGTCAAAATCTCTTCCTCTGATGCATTGCACCGAGTTGGTTTTATTTTTAAATGTCTTCTGAATCGCATAAACCCCGTCTACCCTTGAGGTCTGGACAGTCAGGTCGAACTCATCTGTGAGATAACTCAATGATCTGAATTCCACCACTGGTATTGAGAACAATGTGGAGCCATTCTCAATATTACTTCTTGACGGAATATGAGAGAGTACGGCATAAGTAATAAGGCCGACCAGGTAAGAAAGCAGAGAAATTATTATTGATTTCATGAGACCTGCACCAGCGTACTCCCTACATCGGCCCAGTTAAATAGACTCTTTGCATCGTCCTCTGACAGTCTTACACACCCATGCGAGCCAAACCAATCGCTAATGCCTCTCCCTAGTCGAACTGCGGTGAAGGATGGTCCATGGTATTGATGAAAGGCCTTGCCGTCGGACGGGCTCTGTTGCATAACTCAGCCACAGGCCGAGACTCCCCAACCCCCTGACGGATTCAGGCCACGCGCACCGTCACCGGTGTGCCCAACTGTGTGAAGCGGTTCAGCAGGGCGGCACGAACCTGGAGCTCCGCTACCTGCCGCTCAAACGTGCGAGCCTTCACCCGTTCACCCAGCAATTTGAAACAGCGCATCTTGGCTTCAACCAGACTGCGCTGGTGGTAAGTACTCCAGCGTTTCCAGATCGCGGGCCCCAGCCGGCGCATCGCGCGCAGCGCTTCGTTCCGCACCCTGGCGCCGTCGCTTTGGTCTTTCCACGGCTGGCCGTTTTTGCGTACCGGAATGATTGCTTCCGCCCCGCGTGCCGCAATCGCGGCATGGCACGCCTTGGTGTCGTAAGCGCCATCGGCGCGAACGCTGGCAATCGGCTCGTCGGCTGGAATCTGCGCCAGCAAATCCGGCAGAACCGGTGCATCACCGACGCCATTGCCGGTGACCTCAATTGCGCGGATTTCCAGCGTTTGCGCATCAATGCCCAGATGCACCTTGCGCCATTGCCGGCGGTATTCGGCGCCATGTTTTTTGCGTTTCCACTCGCCTTCGCCGAGGAATTGGATGCCGGTGCTGTCGATCAGCAGGTGTAAGCCACCCTGGCTGCGTCGCGCCGGAATCCGCACTGTCAGAGTCTGCTGACGACGGCTGAGCGTGCTGTAATTCGGTGCCTGCCAGTCGAGGCCGGCCAGCTTGATCAGGCTCTCGACCATGCCGATGGTCTGGCGCAGAGCCAGGCCGAACAGCACCTTGATCGATAGGCAAAACTGGATGGCGGCCTCGGAGAAGGTGGGCTGCCGCCCGGCCTTGCCGCCGGCCGGGGCATACCATTGCATGGCTGGATCAAGCCAGATCAGCAACGAGCCGCGCGCCTTGAGCGCGGCGTCGTAGTCACGCCAGTTAGTGGTTTTGTACTTGGCTGGGGCGGGCTTGGTCATC
>NZ_ATZJ01000073.1 GCF_000428145.1 Chitinilyticum litopenaei DSM 21440
GGAGTGGCTGGCCAAAAATCCGCGCATCCATCTGCACTTCACTCCGACCAGTGCGTCCTGGCTGAATCTGGTCGAGCGTTTTTTTCGCGACCTGACCGATGACCAGCTGCGCCGGGGTGTGTTTCGCAGCGTCGGGGAGCTGGAGGAAACCATTGCGCGCTACCTTGAGCAGCGCAACGCCACCCCCAAGCCTTACCGCTGGACCGCGACGTCATCTGCGATATTGGAAAAGGTTGCGAAAGCTAAAGATTCGTTGCGCTCAGAGCACTAGCTGGCTTGACGCCTTGCTATTACTGCTCGGCATGTCCTGCCTGCTTGTGCGTGGCACTGCACGCTGGTGGCACAAGGTAATACCGACCCTGTGCCTGGCGCTGTTGGGCTTGGTGGCGGCAGGCTCGATTGTGGAGCCGACATTCTGCCTGCCGATCAGCTCCAGCGAATATTGCCATCTCAATCCAGACAATCACCTGCCGAATACGCTGCTGCTTGTGCTGCTTGCTGTCTATCTGGGGCTGCTCCTGCCGCTCCGGCTCGTTGCCCGCGAGTCAGCACCGGCGCGCAACATCCTGGCCGTATTCGGCTGGGTGGCGCTGGCCTGCCTGCTGGTCCGCTAAAGCAAACACACGCCGCACGCGGCTCAGAACTTCTCCGCCCGCAGCACGCGCACGTCCGACAGCCACTGCACCAGCGCGAAGTCGCCGCCGAATTTCTGCTGGATGGTTTCCGCCAGCTGTTCGGCTGCGGCGCTGTCGGCGATCAGCTCGATCTGGATGTTGTGGTTGGCGTCGAAGCTGCCATGCTGCTCGCCGTGGTCGCCCTTGCCGCGCGCTTCGACGATGGTCCAGCCGCGCAGCTTGCGCGCGTGAAACAACTCGACCAGATCGTTTTCCAGCGCGGCTTCGGTGACGATGGTCAGCAGGGTGCGGGTATGAAAAATCATGGTCAGGCTCCGGTTACGAAAGCGGCGAAGCGGTGGTAGAGCGGGATGCCCACCAGCAGGTTGAAGGGGAAGGTGATGCCCAGCGCCGCGCCCAGCGACAAGGCGGGGTTGGCCTGCGGCACGGCCATGCGCATGGCGGCCGGTGCGGCGATGTAGGAGGCCGAGGCCGCCAGGATACCCAGGATGGTAACACCCCCGGTACTCAGGCCCATCATGAGCCCGAAGCCGATACCCACCCAGCTGAGCAGCAGCGGCAGGATAATGCCGACGGCGGCGAGGAAGAGCCCCTCGCGGCGCAGGATGCCGAACTTGCCGGCGACCACCAGGCCCATTTCCAGCAGGAAAAGCGTGAGCACGGGCTTGAAGAGGTCCAGATACAGCTTGTCCAGCGGCTTGATGCCGTCCGGCCCGGCCAGCGCGCCAATGGCCAGACCGCCCAGCAGCAGCACCATGCTCTTGCCCAGCAGCACTTCGTGCAGCAGCTTGCCCCAGCCATGCGCGGCGGAGCTGGTTTCACCGGATCGGCCCAGCCGCGCGAGCACGACCCCCACGACCAGCGCGGGCATTTCCAGCAGCACGAGGAAGAGCGTGGTCTGCGATTCATGGCTGACGCCCTGGCGCACCAGATAGGCCACGCCCACGGCGTAAGTCACCACCGATACCGAGCCGTAATGCGCGGCAATGCTGGCGGCGTCGACCTGCGGTAGGCGCCAGCGCAGCAGCGGGTAGATCAGCAGCGGAATGAGGAAGCCCATCAGCAGCACCAGCAGCGCCTGCGGCAGGATGGCGAGAAAGGGCTGCTTGGCCAGCTCCAGCCCGCCCTTGATGCCGATGGCCAGCAGCAGGAAGACCGACAGCGTTTCATACAGCGCGCTGGGCAGCTTGAGGTCGGAACGCGCCAGCCCGGCGCCCAGGCCGAGCAGGAAGAAGAGAACAACGGGATCGATCTGCATGTAGATTTGTTTCGCGTTTTTGGACAATGACAGCGAATTTACTACATCTTGGCCACAATAAACACCATGCAAAACAAGGGATATTCTCAAATCTTCATGTAGTCAAAATACGTAGCGCAAAGCATCATGAACAGGCGATATGCCGCAGGACAGGCTGACGCCCCAGTCCGGCGCAAGCCGGGAATGGAAACTGCCAGCCGCCACCTCATCCCCCCCAGCCCCGCTGGCACAAAAAAGATCCTGGGTGCCTGCGGTTTTAACTCCCTCCCCTGTCAGGGGCAGGACTGGGGTGGGGATCGTCACGTGCAGAGGCGCAAGCGCTTTACCCCCATCCCAACCTTCCCCCGGCAGGGGGAAGGGGCGCGATGCCCCCGCCACTCGACTACGGAGCATGCGGGGCGCGGCGAGTGGGCGTAACATAGCGGCCCGATTGCCTTTCTGCGGATTTGCCCCTTGAAAAACGAAGCCCTGTCCACCGATGCCCTCGAAGCCCTGGCCGAAGTCGCCCGCGGCCTGAAAAGCCGGCGTCTCAGCCCGCGTGTGTTCAAGCACATCAAGCAGCTTACCGGCCTGAAATACACGCAATACGGCCGCAGCGGCATTCCGGAAGTCACGGAAAAAGGCGTGCAGACGCTGTTTCTGAAAAGCTGCATCGACGCGCTGCGCCTCCTGGCGCGCAAGCCCGACGCGGTGGTCGATCCGCGCGCGCTGGCCTTCCTGCTGCACAAGGGCCATGTCGAGGCACAGGCAGACGGCAGCCATGCCGTCACGACCAAGGGCCTGGAGTCGCTGGCGGACATCGACGCCCAGTCCTGATACATCGGCACGCATGGCTCTGTAGCCCTTGACTATTGATCCGCCCCTCAGAAGTTTGAATTTCCGTAGGAGCGAGCTTGCTCGTGAAGCATTGCTGATCGCGAGCAAGCTCGCTCCTACGAGTAAAAACATCAGAGGGCCGGATCAATAAAAGGGCTGTCGAGACATACCCACGAAAACTCACTCGCGCCAGCGCTCCACCGCCCAGTTGAGCAGCAGTACCAGTCCCAATGCGGCGGGCTGCCAGTGCCCGCTGATTAGCGCATACAGCGCCAGGGCCGCGGCCACCAGCCAGACCCAGCGCGGCCACAGGCGGGTCTGACTCGGGGGTGAAGACTCGGCCAGCGGCGCGCCAGCCGCTGCCGCCGCACGCTTGGCGGCGGCGATGCGCAATTCCGGATCGCCCTCGCCCAGCACGGCATTGACGCGCTCCCGGCGCTCGGCTTCCAGTCTGGCCATCTGGGCGCCGCCGGCCTCCATCCATTCCGCCAGCACGGTGAATTCGCCACCGTCCAGCCACACACCGTGTTCGCGGCAGTCGTCGACAATCAGCGGAATGTGGCGGTTATAGGCGTGGCGGTGCATCACCTTGCCGCAAGCCGGGCAGGGCCGGTAGCGCACCGCTTCGCGCGGCACGCGTTCGGCCAGGATGGCGCTGATGCGGCCGTGATTGATCTCGCGCACCTGCCCCGCCACCTTGTCGAGCGCAATCTGCAGGGCGCCGGGCGCAAATTTCAGGCCCTTGCAGGACGGGCAGAAGCCGATGGTGACATCCAGTCCCGCGCCCAGCTGCAGCAGTTGCAGATCGCCGCAGCCATTGGGGCAATGCAGCTCGCTGTGCTCGGCCAGCAGGCGGAAATCGCGGATCGCCAGCAGGTCGACGGCGTTGTGCAGGCCGCAAAACGGGCAAACCAGCGCATCGACCGCCAGCGGCGCGCCACATCCGGTGCAGTTCATGCCTCTCCTCCTTGCGCATCTGCAGTCAGCAAGTGTAGCGCCATACTGCGGTCCGACACAGGCGCACAGGAATACAGCATGCTGTATTGCCACACAAGCCATACAAGCCATTGGCTGCATGCCCATACCCACAGGGCATTGCTGACACACAGGCCGCAGGCTGCGGCAGGCCCGAGGCTGCTGACACCATGTTGTCAGTAGCCCCCAGGCATGCTCTCCCTACTGCAGTGAGCAGTGCTACCCATACCAAGGAGAACACCATGCATGCCATCAACTGGTTTGAAATTCCCGTCCACGATCTGGACCGCGCCGCCGCCTTTTACGAAACGCTGTTCGCCACGCCGCTGCAGCGCAGCGAGTGCGGCATGGCGCTCTTTCCCTATCAGGAGGGCGGCGTCGGCGGCGGGCTGACCCGCTCGGACGACTTTGCACCGGCCAGGGGCGGCGTGCTGCCCTACCTGAATGCGAAGGATGGCCTGGATACCATGCTCGGCCGCCTGCAGGCGCTGGGCGCGGAAATCGCGCTGCCAAAGACCGAGGTCTCGCCGGAAGTCGGCCATATCGCGATCTTCATCGACAGCGAAGGCAACCGCATCGGCCTGCACCAGGAACCCTGATCCGCACGGCGCGCGGATGCGGCATACTGTGCCGCATTCCGCCGCCACCCACCGCCATGCGCCGCGCCGACCGCCTCTACCAGATCACGCTCTTCCTGCGCAGCCGCACGCTGACCACCGCGCGCTGGCTGGCGCAGGCGCTGAACGTGTCCGAACGCACCATCTACCGCGACATCGCCGACCTGATGTGTACGGGGCTGGACATCGAGGGCGAGGCTGGCGTGGGCTACCGGCTGCGCACGCGCAACGAGCTGCCGCCGCTGAGCTTTGGCGCGGCCGAGCTGGATGCGTTGCGCCTCGGTTGCCGGCTGGTGAGCCAGCGCGGCGACGCCGGGCTGGCGCTGGCGCGCATCGAAACCGCGCTGCGCGACGCCGGGCAGCGCCTGCCCGATACCGCGCTGTTCGCCCCGCCCGTGCGCGAGGACGCCACGCAGCCCGCGCTGGGCCTGTTGCGCACGGCCATCAGCGCCCGCCAGGAAGTGCATTTCGCCTACACGCGCGCCGACGGCACGCCCAGCGAGCGCACGGTGCAGCCACTGGGCATGTTCTATTGGGAAAACAGCTGCTCGATGGTCGGCTGGTGCACGCTGCGCGATGATTACCGCCACTTCCGCCTCGATCGCATGCAGGGGCTGGCGCTCACCGGCGTGCATTTCGCCCCGGTGCCCGGACGCAATCTGGCCGACTACCTGCGCCGCGAGGGCGTGCCGCCCGAGTGCCTGTTCTGAAACCGGATGGCCAATGCAGCCGCATAAAAATCCCTGATTATGTCTTTCCTTCAGAAAGCGAAGTTTTTCAGCGCCTGCGGCGCGATGTTTTACATGCCGGGTGTGCCCGGCGGCACGTCAGGGGACTCTACTGCCCCCCACAAAGTCTGCGACTTTGCGGGGACCCCGCGCTTGCCAAGCCCCCCGACACCCCCAAGGCGCGCGCGGCGCTAGGCGGCAAAGCCGCCAAGCTCTGCGGTGACAGCCGCCCCGCTGCGCGGGGTGCCTTGCGATGTGCCCCGCAGGAAATCCCCTTGGGGGACCAATGCCGCTCAGTTAAGCAAAAAGCTCCGTCAGGAGCTTTTTGCTTTTGTAACATAGTGCCCCTTTAAACCGCGCTGCATCCCGACAGATCAGCCTCCTC
>NZ_ATZJ01000074.1 GCF_000428145.1 Chitinilyticum litopenaei DSM 21440
CGTTTCGGCAGCGCCGAGCAGCTGGCGGCGTATCTGGGACTGGTGCCGGTGGAACGGCAGTCGGGCAGTTCGCTCTTCGGGCGTGCGCGCCTGTCGAAAGCCGGCCCGGCGAGGATACGGGCCATGTTGTACATGGCGGCGATCACGGCCAAGCGCTACAACCCGCATGTGAAGGCGCAGTACGAGCGGCTGCTGGCGCGCGGCAAATGCAAGATGTCGGCACTGGGTGCCGCGATGCGCAAGCTGGTGCATTTGTGCTTTGGCGTCCTTAAAACGCGTCAGCCGTATCAGGCTGATTATGCAGTTGCAAGATGAGTGGCAAGACGGTATCTATGGTCAAGGCGGGAGTCGAGCCGCAATACCTGTCCGAGCAGTGCTCTGCATGCCGTCGGCAGGACGAGGTGCCGGGCGGGCTGGCTAATCAGGAGGGCTGCTTGGTGGGTATGGCCCTGTAGCCTTTCATGTGCAAAGGCTGTGGGCTTATGGGGTGTGGTGTATGAGGCTTTCAGTCACCTATGGCCTGATAGGTGCGCAGCGCGGGTGTCTGCACCAGCTGGCCGCTATCCAGATTCAGGCCGACCAGCATGCCGCCCCACACGCAGCCGGCATCCAGCGCGATGGCCGTGCTGCCCAGCTTGATGCCCAGTGCGGACCAGTGCCCGAATACCACCGGCTTGCCCAGGGGCTGGCGTTGCGGCCAGTCGAACCAGGGTAGAAAGCCTTTTTCGGCACGTTCGCCCTTGAAGGCCATCGCCAGCTCGCCGCCAGCATTGACAAAACGCATGCGGGTAAAGGCATTGATGATGAAGCGCTGGCGCGTTTGCTCGGCCTGGCGCGCTTCGTCCCAGCCGGGGCTGCCGCCATACATTCCGGCCAGCAGGCTGCGATAACCGGGGCCGGCCAGCTGGGTTTCGACTTCCCTGGCATGCTCGCGCGCCGCGTCCAGCGTCCAGCCCGGCCAGATGCCGGCATGGCAGAGCAGGTAATCGTCGAGCTCGATCAGCAGCGGCTGGCCTCGCAGCCAGTGCAGCAGGCGGTCGGCATCGGGCGCGGTGAAGACATTCAGCGTTGAGTCATCGGGTTTGCGGCTGGTGGCCTGCGCCCAGCAGGCCAGCAGATGCAGATCGTGATTGCCGAGCACCACGCGCGTGCAATGCTGGTTGGCCAGTACCCAGCGCAGCACTTCCAGCGACTTCGGGCCGCGACTGACCAGATCGCCCAGCAGGTAGAGGCGGTCATGCTCCGGGTCGAAACGGATGCGGGTCAGCAGACGAATGAATTCGTCGAAGCAGCCTTGCAGGTCGCCGATTGCATAACGGGCCATGCGCGCTCAGCCTTGTCGGAAACGGGAAGGGATGGAGCATAAGCGCCGCCGGGCTGCCTTGACCAGCGGCGAGCGCGGCAGTGCGTCAGATCAGCCACCAGTCGATGGCGAACACGACCAGCATCAGCAGGGCAATCACCAGCTTCAGCAGCGAGCCGACGATAAAGCCCAGCCAGCTGGCCACACCGACCTTGCCGGCGCGCAGCAGGTCCGGATGGGCCAGCAGTTCGCCCAGCAGGGCGCCCAGGAAGGGGCCGAGCAAGAGGCCCGGCAGGCCAAAGAAGATGCCTATCAGCGAGCCGATCAGCGCGCCATAGATGGCTTGCCGGCTGGCGCCGATCATTTTGGCGCCGGCCGCGCCCGCGACATAGTCGATCAGCTGCGAGGCAGCCACCAGCAGCAGCTGGATCGTCAGCCCGATCCAGCCCACGCGTTCGAAATCGTTCTGCCAGGCCAGCAGCAGCATGCCGCCGAGAATCAGCGGCGAGCCGGGCAGCACCGGCAGTACGGCGCCGGCCACGCCCAGGCCCATCAGCAGGACGGCGGCAATGGTGTAAAGCGTGGCGGGGTCGCTGAAGAATTCCGGCATGGTGGCTGTCCTGTGAGAATGGGGAGAGGTGACAGGGAGGGGCAAGTGCAGGACGGTGGACAACGCGCTGGCGAAATCGTTGCGCCAGTATGGCGCGCTGCGCCCCCCAGGGCGAGTCGCACGCTACAAATAATCAGGGGTATTGCCATGGAGCCTATTTCTGATAAAGGCTGCCTGGCAATACCCCTGTGGTTGTTTAATGGCGGGCGATGGGGCGCGAGGACCACCAGTACAGATGCGCGCCAAGCAGGATCATGGGGATGGAGAGCCACTGGCCCATCGACAGGCCCCAGTGCAAGAGGCCGAGAAAGTCATCCGGCTCGCGGGCGAATTCGGCGATAAAGCGGAAGAGGCCATAGCCCAGCAGGAACAGCGCGGAAACCTGGCCGGTCTGGCGCGGCTTGCGCGAATAGACCCAGAGAATCACGAACAGCAGCACGCCTTCCAGCGCGAACTGATACAGCTGCGAGGCATGCCGCGGCAGGTTTTCGCCCTGCAGCCAGTTCAGCAGTTCCGGGTGGGCGTTGACCGCGTGCAGGTCGGCGTTGCGCGCCTGCGGAAAGATCATGGCCCAGAAGTGCTCCGGCGCGGTGACGCGGCCCCACAGTTCGCCATTGAGGAAGTTGCCCATGCGCCCTGCGGCCAGGCCCAGCGGCACCAGCGGCGCGATGAAGTCGGTGACGGCAAAGAAGCGCCGGCTGGTCTTTTTGGCAAACAGCCACATCGCCAGCAGCACGCCGATAAAACCGCCGTGAAAGGCCATGCCGCCTTCCCACAGTTTCAGGATGGCCAGCGGGTCGGCCATATAGTATTCGGGCTTGTAAAAGAACACATAGCCCAGACGCCCGCCCAGGATTACCCCCAGCACGCCATAAAAGAGCAGGTCGTCCAGCTCGCTCTTGTTCCAGCCGGCCGGATTGCCGCGGCGGATGCGCCAGCGCCCGAGAATGAGGAAGAGCGAGAAGCCGAGCAGATACATGATGCCGTACCAGTGGATGCCGAATGGCCCCAGCTGGATGGCGACGGGATCGAATTGCGGATGAACGAGCATGGGCGGGCGGTTTTGGAATAAAATCGCGGCATTATCCCATGAATCGCGCCGCGCGCCGCAAGCCAATAGCCTGTCCGCTGCTGCAGTGCAGTATTTACAGAACCTAAGCCCTGACCGGGGTCTGCGTTTCCGTCCAGCGCCTGTCCGCAACGTCCCGGCCCGACGCTGGTCACAGCCCTTCTGGCCACCAGAATTACGTAACAGGATTACGACCATGCCCGCATACCGTTCCCGCACCTCCACCCACGGCCGCAACATGGCCGGCGCGCGCGCCCTGTGGCGCGCCACCGGCATGAAGGACGGCGACTTCGGCAAGCCCATTATTGCGATTGCCAACTCCTTCACCCAGTTCGTGCCGGGCCACGTGCACCTGCACAACCTCGGCCAGCTGGTCGCCCGCGAAATCGAAAAGGCTGGCGGCATCGCCAAGGAATTCAACACCATCGCGGTGGACGACGGCATCGCCATGGGCCATGGCGGCATGCTGTATTCGCTGCCCTCGCGCGACCTGATCGCCGATTCGGTCGAATACATGGTGAATGCGCATTGCGCCGACGCGCTGGTGTGCATTTCCAACTGCGACAAGATCACCCCGGGGATGCTGATGGCCGCGCTGCGCCTGAACATTCCGGTGATTTTCGTATCCGGTGGCCCGATGGAGGCCGGCAAGGTCAACTGGCAGGGCGAGATCCGCAAGCTGGACCTGGTTGATGCGATGGTTGAGGCGGCCAATCCGAATGTCAGCGATGAAGAAGTTGCTGCGGTTGAGCGCTCCGCCTGCCCGACCTGTGGTTCGTGTTCCGGCATGTTCACCGCCAACTCGATGAACTGCCTGACCGAAGCGCTGGGTCTGAGCCTGCCGGGTAATGGCTCGGTCCTGGCTACGCATGCCGACCGCAAAAACCTGTTCCTGCAGGCCGGCCAGACCATCGTCGAACTTGCCAAGCGCTATTACGAGCAGGACGATGTTTCCGTTTTGCCGCGCAACATCTGTACCTTCGAGGCGTTTGAAAACGCCATCGCGCTCGACATCGCCATGGGCGGCTCGACCAATACCGTGCTGCACCTGCTGGCTGCCGCCAATGAAGCCGGCGTGCCGTTCAAGATGACCGACATCGACCGCATGAGCCGCAAAGTGCCGTGTCTGGCGAAAGTGGCGCCCGCCACGCAGAAATATCACATGGAAGACGTGCACCGCGCCGGTGGCGTGATCGGCATTCTGGCCGAACTCGATCGTGCCGGCCTGATTCACCGCGATGTGCCTACTGTCCACAGCAAGACCATCGGTGAAGGTCTGGACAAGTGGGATGTGGTGAAGAATGCCCCGGACAGCCTGGCGCACCACTTCTACCGCGCAGCGCCCGGCGGCGTGGCAACCACCATCGCCTTCAGCCAGTCGATGCGCTATCCGGATCTCGATCTGGATCGTGCTGGCGGCTGCATTCGCAACAAGGAAAACGCCTACTCGCAGGATGGTGGCATCGCCGTGCTGTATGGCAACATTGCCGAGCGCGGCTGCATCGTGAAAACCGCGGGTGTGGATGATTCCATCCTCAAGTTCACTGGTCGCGTGCGCATTTTCGAATCGCAGGATGACGCGGTGGCCGGTATTCTGGACGACCAGATTGTTGCCGGTGACGTGGTACTGATCCGCTACGAAGGCCCGAAGGGTGGCCCGGGCATGCAGGAAATGCTCTACCCGACGTCCTACCTGAAGTCCAAGGGCCTGGGCAAGGCGTGTGCGCTGCTGACCGATGGCCGTTTCTCCGGCGGGACGTCCGGTCTATCCATTGGTCACGTGTCGCCGGAAGCCGCCGAAGGTGGCGCGATCGGTCTGGCGCAAGAGGGAGACCAGCTGGAAATCGACATCCCGAATCGCACGATCAACCTGCTGGTCAGTGCCGACGAGCTGGCTGCGCGTCGTGCCGCCATGGAAGCCAAGGGCAAGGATGCGTGGCAGCCGCTTGATCGCGAGCGCTTTGTCAGCGCCGCGCTGCGGGCCTACGCCGCCATGACCACTTCGGCCGACACTGGCGCGGTGCGTGATGTGTCGCAGGTTGAGCGCAAGGATTGATGCTGAACCGTCGCCAGGGATGTCGCTAGTGCTCTGAGCGCAACGAATCTTTAGCTTTCGCAACCTTTTCCAATATCGCAGATGACGTCGCGGTCCAGCGGTAAGGCTTGGGGGTGGCGTTGCGCTGCTCAAGGTAGCGCGCAATGGTTTCCTCCAGCTCCCCGACGCTGCGAAACACACCCCGGCGCAGCTGGTCATCGGTCAGGTCGCGAAAAAAACGCTCGACCAGATTCAGCCAGGACGCACTGGTCGGAGTGAAGTGCAGATGGATGCGCGGATTTTTGG
>NZ_ATZJ01000075.1 GCF_000428145.1 Chitinilyticum litopenaei DSM 21440
TTTGGCGTCCTTAAAACGCGTCAGCCGTATCAGGCTGATTATGCAGTTGCAAGATGAGTGGCAAGACGGTATCTGCCATCCTGACCGGAGTGGCTGTGTCACCGACATCGTTTGACGGTGGCAGCCTGATGGTCAGGCAGCTTGTCCAGGAGCAAGACGCAATGATCGCAAACTAGCCTTTGACTTTCTCCCGTCTTGTCCGAAGGCATACTGCAAATCGTGCGCAGAATCAGCGGCACACCATTCTCGGTTGAAGTGGCATTTCCATCGTTGTTCGCTTGAGCAAACCATAAATGCTGCGCCTGCAGGAAGATGAAAGCACGCCGTCAGTCGGGTAAGATCACTGCATTCCGGCGCGGTGCCTTAGCCGCGCAACTCTTTCAGCAAGGCAAGCCTTATGGCCATCAAGAAATCCGAACTTTATTCATCCCTGTGGAAAAGCTGCGACGAGCTGCGTGGCGGCATGGATGCCAGCCAGTACAAGGACTACATCCTCGTCCTGCTGTTCGTGAAATACGTTTCCGACAAATACGCCAAACAGCGCAACGCGCTGATCGACGTGCCCGAAGGCGGCAGCTTCAGCGACATGCTGCAGTGGAAGGGCAAGAAAGAAATCGGCGAAGAAATGGACAAGGTCATCGCCCGGCTGGCGGAGGCCAACGAACTCACCGGCGTAATCGACCAGGCAGCGTTCAACGATGAAGACAAACTCGGGAAGGGCAAGGAGATGGTCGACCGGCTCTCCAAGCTGCTCGCCATCTTTGAAAACCCCGCGCTCAATTTCTCGGCGCAACGTGCCGGTGATGACGATCTGCTGGGCGATGCCTACGAATACCTGCTTGGGCATTTCGCCGTAGACTCCGGAAAATCAAAGGGCCAGTTCTATACCCCCTCGGAAGTCTCCCGCGTGATGGCCAGGGTGCTCGACCTTGCCAGCGCCACATCTGCCGACCAGTCGATTTACGACCCGACTTGCGGCTCGGGCTCGCTGCTCTTGAAAGCGCACGACGAAGCCAAGCATGCTACCGGCTTCGATCTGGCGCTCTACGGTCAGGAAATGGACAACGCCACCAGCGGTCTGGCCAAGATGAACATGATCTTGCACGACTGCCCCACGGCGGAAATCTGGAAGGACAACACGCTGGCCAGCCCGCACTTCAAGGACGCCAGCGGCGCACTCAAGCGCTTCGACTTCATCGTCGCCAACCCGCCGTTTTCCACCAAGGCCTGGACCAGCGGCTTCAACCCCGCCAACGATCTTTACGACCGCTTCGAGTTCGGCATCCCGCCGGAAAAGAATGGCGACTACGCCTTCCTGCTGCACATGCTGGCCTCGCTGAAATCCACCGGCCGCGCCGCGCTCATCCTGCCGCACGGCGTGCTGTTCCGTGGCGGGGCGGAAGGCCGCATCCGCGAGAAGCTGGTTCAGCACGGCTATATCAAGGGCATCATCGGCCTGCCGGCCAACCTGTTCTACGGCACCGGCATTCCTGCCTGCATCATCGTGCTGGACAAGGCCGAGGCCGCCGGCCGGAAAGGCATCTTCATGGTCGATGCCAGCAAGGGCTTCATCAAGGACGGCAACAAAAACCGTCTGCGCGAGCAGGACATCCACAAAATCGTCGACACCTTCACCCGCCAGAGCGATACCAACCCCAAGTACGCCAGACTGGTGCTGGTGGCCGAGATTGCCGCCAACGATTACAACCTCAACCTGCCGCGCTACATCGACAGCAGCGAGCCGGAGGACCTGCAAGACCTCGCCGCCCACCTGCGCGGTGGCATCCCCAACCGCGATCTGGATGCACTGGATCACTACTGGCAGGTATTGCCCGGTATCCGTTCACAGCTCTTTGCTGCCAGCACATACCCCGGCTATAGCGATCTGCGCGTGGCAATCAGCGCCATCAAGCCGGCGATTACCGCCCACCCGGAATTCACCGCCTTTGTCGATGCGGCGCACAGCGTGTTCCGTGCCTGGCAGGATGATGCCGCCATCCTGCTCAAAGCCATCTACACGCAGACCAGCGCCAAAGCACTGATCCACACCCTGAGTGAAGACCTGCTCGCCCGCACCGCCAGCCTGGCGCTGATCGACAACTACGATCTCTACCAGCAGCTGATGGATTACTGGGCCGCCACCATGCAGGACGACGTGCAGCTGGTGATTGCCGATGGCTGGCAAGGCTGGGTGGATAACGCCCTGAATACCGAGCTGCTGCCAAAAGAGATCGTCATCGCCCGCTACTTTGCCGCTGAGGCTGCCGCAATCGCCGAGCTGGAAGTGCTGCGCGACGACATCACGCGCCAGCGCGAAGAGCTGGAAGAAGAACACGGCGGCGACGACGGCCTGCTTGCAGACGCCCGCACCGACAAGGGCAAACTCACCGCCAAGAGCGTGAAAGACCGCCAGAAAGCCATCAAACACCTGGCCGACGTGCAGGACGAACTCGACCAGCTCGCCGCCTGGCTCGCGCTCTCAGAGCAGGAAACCGCCGCCGCCAAGCGGGTGAAAGACGCGCAGAAGGTGCTGGATACCAAGGTGGTGCAGCAGTACCGGAATTTGAGCCAGCTCGACGTCTGCCAGCTGGTCGTGCACGACAAATGGCTGGCCACCCTGTCCACCGCCATTGAGCAGGAACTCACCCGCGTCGGCCAGACCCTCACCGGTCGACTCACCCAGCTGGCCGAGCGCTACGCCACCCCGCTGCCGCAACTGGAAGCGCAGGTGGACGAGCTGAGCGCCAGGGTTGCGCAACACCTGCAGAAAATGGGGCTGGTATGGAACTGAGCACAGTTATCCCGCAAGGGTATAAACGTACCGACTTTGGAATAATTCCAGAGGAATGGGGTTTGACAACGATTGGAGAGATTTCGACTGTTAGTTCAGGCGGAACACCGAGTCGAAAAAACACTGCGTTGTGGGGTGGTTCAATACCTTGGATAACAACGGCTCAGATTGACTTCAACATGATCGTTGAAGCGAATGAGTTTATTACTCAGGAAGGCTTGGAAAATTCTGCTGCAAAATTATGAGGTTGACCGCGAATTTCGGATACCAAGCGTAGCCAGATAAACTGGCATACGGAGGTATCGATGTACAAAATCCCGAAGCAGAGCTACACCAC
>NZ_ATZJ01000076.1 GCF_000428145.1 Chitinilyticum litopenaei DSM 21440
ATCCCCACCATTTTCTCGACCCTGTGCAAGCGTGAAGCGGCAGGCAAGGGCGAGGCGGAAGAAAAGAAATCCTTGCTGCGCGGCGTGAAGGAATCCGCGGCAGCCGGCGGTTTCATCAGTGCGATTGGCGCCTACGGCGGCTTCTTCATCCCGCAGAGCTTCGGCCTGTCGATGAAGAGCACCGGCGGCCCGGAAATGGCGCTGTATGGCTTTCTGGTCTTCTACGTAACCTGCATCATCATCACCTGGTACTTCTACGCCAGAAAGCATGCCGCCTTGCCATGCTGACAAGCACCTCCTGACCAGGGCAGACAGAGCGCTCTTGATAACCCGCCGGAACCGGCGGGTTTTTTTTGTCGACGCGGCAGCACCGCGCCGCTCTTGCGCACAGGCGCTGGTTGTGCTTGCCATTCCACGGAAATCCCCTAGGGTGAAAACAGGACCCTGTCCAGCCGGAAAGTCCCCACCGTCGCCACAAGGAGAACATCATGCACCTCTACGACCCCCTGCGAATGCTGTATTCCTCCGACGCCGGCTGGCGCGAGCTGGCGGACGACCATCCCTCGATCCTGCGCAGCTTCCTGCTGCTGGTGCTTCCCGCCTCGCTCTTTGGCGCCATCATGGTGCTGTACGCCGCCACGACAGCGCCGCAAGCCTACGCCCCCGAAGCCGGCATGGGCAGCTGGTACTGGGCGGCGGCCGTGCTGTTGCTGAGCGCCTGGCTCTGCGTCCCGCTCATGGCGAAAATCATCCAGCACTCCGTGCATGCCGCGGTGCGCCCGCCACTGGCGGACTGCTACAAGCTGGCCGCGATCGTGCCCCTGCCGATCTGGCTGAGCGCGCTCTCCCTGTTCATCGCCATTCCCGCCGTCAATGTCATTTGCGCGCTGCTCGGGCTGCTGGCGTCCGCCTGCCTGCTGTATCACGGGCTGGATGCGCTGTTCGAACACGATGATTCGGTGGAAACGATCGTGCTGGCCTACAACATCTTCTCGTTCGGCGCGCTGGTCTGGTGCTTTATCGTCGCGCTGGTGCTCGTGCCCCTGCTGTTGCTGCCCGCCATGTAAAGCCGCAGGCTGCGGAACGCGGCGGCCAGCATGGTCAGCAGCGTTCCCAGCCAGGCGGCGAAAGCCACCCAGATCATCCCCCTGGCGATCACCGCCAGCGGCGGAAAATCCGCCTCCCAGCCAAAGCGCGCACTGACCACCGCATACATCCCCAGCGGAAACACAAAGCTCCACAACACCGGCTCGTACACCAGCGGCAGCTTCTTGACGCCGTGTTTCCAGAGCGAAAACAGCACCAGCATGGGAATCCACCAGGTCGCCCAGGCCCAGCACAGCATGGTAATGCCGTTGATGAACGGATGCTGCTCGCGCAAAAAGACCAAACGGGACGACGATTCCAGCAGGCTCGTGCCCGCATTGGCGGAAATGGCCGCCGCCCCCATGATGACGCCAAACAGCGGCGAGGTATCCTGGGCGCGCAAGGCCAGAAAGAAAATGCGGTAGCAGAACAGCGTCACGAAAATGCCGTAGAACACCAGCCCCAAGCCCCACAGCATGTGGATTTCGACCAGCATGTAATCCGCCCACGGCCCCAGATCGGGCGCGATGCGCGCCCCCAGCAACACCAGCGACTGCGTGCCGACGATGGTAATGAGCCAGCCGCCGTGCACGATATTCACATTGTGCTCGTGGCTGATGAAGGTCAGCACGCTGAACGCCAGATACAGCAGCGCGCACCAGGCGACAAAGGCCAGCGCCCAGCACGCCAGCGCCCATTGCGCAAAGCCATGCGCGTGCAGCAGCAAGCCCACGATGCCGGTGGCGGCCACCAGGGTGAAATAGGAAAACACCAGGCGCGGATTGAGCAGATCCGCGCGCACCGTGCGGGCGTGCCGCAGCAGGCGAATCGCGCTCAGGGCCAGCAGCACGCCCCAGCTGGCCAGCGTGAACAGGTAAAACAGCTCGGCGAGCCTCCGGTACTCCAGCGCAGCGAAGCCCGCCGAAATGATGCCGCTGGCCATGACCACGGCAAAATTGCCCGGATGCAGTTTTTTCAAAGAAATCATGCGCAAAAATCCGTTCAAGACACTGGAAACGCGGCAGGTGCGGGAGGGATTGCCGGGGGATTGCCGCCGCCAGCCGCCGCCAGTTTACGGCAAGCGCAGGCGCCGCGCGCGCTGCGGCAGGCAACGGGTAATATTCACGCGCCCCGCCGGGAACCCGGCCAGGCCGCCGCGCGCCAACCCCGCCAACCCGTTCACGCCTCCTGGTCGGGCGGCCGCCCCGGCAAAGTACAGTTCGTCATTCCCGCGAAAGCGGGAATCCAGCGGCAAGGCCTGTTCGAGCGATGCTCTGGATACCGCCTTTCGCCGGTATGACGGCGTGCTGGACTGGCTACCTGATCAGGCGCGGGCATGACGAACGGCATGTTGCCGGGGTCGCCAACGGCCACAATACCAAACAAGGTATTGCCATGCAGCCAATCAAATCAAAGGGCTATGGCAATATACCCTGCAAATCAATCGCACCCGTGCGCAAACAGCCGCGCCAGCAGCGCCGGCAACAGCGCGGCGTTGGCTTCGCGGATGGCGGCGTGCCGGGCCTTGAGGGCGGCGACGGCGGCTTGCAGGCAGTCGAAGGTGTGCTGCACGGCCAGCGGGGGTGTGGGCACTTTGAGGTTACCCGCGCTTTCCGGCTACCAAGGTAGCGGTTATGCGGCCAGCTTTTCTCGCTCCAGCCAGGCTGCGTAATGGGTTGCCGGTGATTC
>NZ_ATZJ01000077.1 GCF_000428145.1 Chitinilyticum litopenaei DSM 21440
CAGCGAGCGGCGCTATCCGCGCGCAGTGAAGATGAGCAAAACCCGTTACCCAGTCAAGAAAAATGCCGCTCAGGCTTAACTGAGCGGCATTGCCTTGGGGGACTCGTTTTTCCGGGGGCGCGGGACAACTCGGGCTGCGCCCTCAAACACGTCCCGCGCCTGATCCTCCCCCTGCGGGGAAACATGCGCGTCTCAGCGGCTTTCAGGGCAGAACGTACTATTGATCCGGCCTTCAGACGTTTGAGTTTCCGTAGGAGCGAGCTTGCTCGCGAAGCCTTGCTGATCGCGAGCAAGCTCGCTCCTACGGGTGAAAACATCAGAGGGCCGGATCAATAAGCAACAGCTTTGTTGCCCAAGCTTCCTGCAGTAGGAACTGCATCAGGTAAAAATCAGTCAGTGGCAGAGCTGTCGGCAGGGCTCCGACCGAATGGCGTGGTGCGCAAGACCGGGAAAGTCCGCGCCGGCAGGCCGGCCGATAATCACTGGCATCTCCCGACTCCGACCGGAGCGCAGCATGAGCACCCTGCAGGACTATCTCGGTTATGCGCGCAATGACCGCGTGCTGATCATCCACGCCGACGACATCGGCATGTGCGAAGCCACGGTGAGCGCCTGGCGCGCGCTGCAGGGCAGCAATCTGACCTCGGCGTCGGCCATGGCGCCCTGCCCCTGGTTTCATGCCGCCGTCGATGCCGTGCGCGCAGCCGGGCCGGCGGCCGACATGGGTCTGCACCTGACGCTGAACTGCGAATGGCCGAACTACCGCTGGCGAGCGCTCACCGGCCCGGCACACCCCGCCCGGCTGTGCCGCGCTGACGGCACACTGCACCAGCTGGCGGCCGACACCTACCGCGAATCCGACCTGGCCGCCGCCCGCGACGAACTCGAAGCGCAGATTGCCCTGGCACGGCAGCTCGGCCTGCCGCTCACCCACCTCGACAGCCACATGCTTACGATCTGGCATCCGGCGCTGCTGACCCACATGCTGGCACTCGGCAAACAGTACGCCCTGCCGCTGCTGCTGCCGCGCATCAATACGCCGGGCATGATGCAGGCCGCCTGCCTGCCGGAACCCGAAGCTGCCGCCGCCTGTGCGCTGCTGGATGCCGCCATCGCGCGTGGCGAGCTGCTGCCGCTGACCGGCATGGCTGTCCTGCCGCTGCATTCGCACATCACGCTGGCCGAGCGGCTCGCGTGGGTTGCAGAGGAACTCGCCCGCTTCGACGGGCCCGGCGTGTACTGCCTGATCGGCCATCCGGCCAGCAACACGCCCGAGCTGCAGGCCATCGCCCGCGACTGGCGCGGCCGGGTCGCCGATTTCGAGCTGATGGCCAGCGCCGCCCTGCGCGACCTGGTCGCCGGCATGGGTTTCAAGACCAGCGGTTTCCGCCCGAAGGCGGCCACCACCACCGCGGAAGAAGCGGCAGAAGGAGTGGACTATGTCGCACAGTGAACGCAGCCCCACCGCCAGCCCCTTTGCCGCCGATTACCTGCAGGCCGTCATCACGCTGATCCAGCGCGTGCACGACGAGCAGCTGCCGCAATTGCAGGATGCCGCCGTGCGCATTGCCGACAGCCTCGCCGCCGGCGGCCTGCTGCATGTATTCGGCAGCGGGCATTCGCAGCTGCTGGCCGCCGAACTGTTTTACCGTGCCGGCGGCCTGGTGCCGGTGAACGCGATTCTCGACCTGCCGCTGTCAGTCATGGTCGCCGCACGGCGCTCGACCTGGCTGGAACGCGTGCCCGGCTATGCCGGCCAATTGCTGCAGGACGAGCCGGTGCGTGCCGGCGACGTGGTCATCGTGATTTCCAACTCCGGGCGCAATGCCGTGCCGATCGAAATGGCGCTGGGCGCGCGCGAGCGCGGTGCGACGGTAATCGCGCTGACCTCGGTGCGCTTTTCGCAGACGGTGGCCTCGCGGCACGCCAGCGGCCAGCGCCTGCTCGATGTCGCCGACGTGGTGTTCGACAACTACGGTGCCGATGGCGATGCGCTGATCACGATTCCCGGCTGCCCGACGCCGGTCTCGGCTTCGTCCACCGTGGTCGGCAGCGCGCTGCTGCAGGCACTGGCCACCGCCACCATCGCCGAACTGGCCGCACGCGGCAGCACGCCGCCGGTCTGGCAGAGCGCCAACGGCAATGCCGGCGATACCGAGAACGCCGCGCACATCGAGGCGCTGCGCGGGCGGATCAGGCGGCTCTGAGCCCTATACATGTACACCCATATTCCTGAAGCCATTTTAAAAAAATGGCTACGGACATATACCCGAAACAAGCACCTGATTATGTCTCTGCTTCAGAATCGTCATTCCCGCGTACGCGGGAATCCAGGATGACGGTGTGAAATCAAGCGTTGCTCTGGATGCCCGCCTTCGCGGGCATGACGAAAAAAGGGATTCTGAAGGAGAGACATAATCAGGAACAAGCAAATCAAAACCTGATTAGAAAGCTGTCTCAGCAAGCATTCACCAACAGCCCGTCATGCCGGCGAAGGCCGGCATCCAGACTGCAAACGTTTCGTTAAACCTTCTGGATTCCGGCCTTCGCCGGAATGACGGCAAGAAAGCTGAAGAGTCTTGCTAGGCTCTGTTGAGGTTTGATTAATTTTTACGCGATGGGCTATTTTGCCCCAGTACCAGGCATTTGCCACGCCGCAGTACGGGTACTGTCAGTGGC
>NZ_ATZJ01000078.1 GCF_000428145.1 Chitinilyticum litopenaei DSM 21440
GTAAGCGTCCAGCCGCCCCGCATTGATCAAGGAAACCGCCTCGGTTAGCGTCGCAGTGGCAGCAACTCGTCGATTTGGCTGTTCGGCCAGGCCGGCAGTTTTTCCAGCGTTTCCGTCAGCCAACTCAGCGGCTCAATGCCGTTCAGTTTCGCGGTGCCAAGCAGGCTCTGGATTGCGGCGGCACGGCGGCCGCTGGCTTCGCTGCCGGCAAACAACCAGTTCTTCTTCCCCAGTGCGATCGGCCGGATGGCGTTTTCCACCGGGTTGTTGTCGATCGGTGCATCACCACTGTCGGCGTAGCCACTGAGCGCGACCCAGCGCCGGGCGCTGTAGCTCAGCGCTTTCGCCAGCCCGCTGTTCGGCGCGGCATGCTGCAATTGCTCGTCCAGCCAGTGCTTGAACTCGGTCAGTAGCGGCTGGCTTTGCTGCTGGCGTACAGTCTGCCGTTCTGCCGGCGTGAGACGGCCTGCAGCACCTTCCACCGCATACAGTGCAGCGATGCGTTGCAGCGCTTCGGCAGCAACCGGGCTGCCTGTCGCCTGGTGATAGTCGTGGAACTTCCGCCGCGCATGTGCCCAGCAGGCGAGTTCGCTTACGCCGTTGCCAAACAGCGCTTTGTAGCCGGCATAGTCGTCAACCATGAGCTGGCCGCGCCAGTCCAGCAGGAAGGCGTGCGCATGCTTGCCTGACCGCGAGGTCTGATAGTCGAACACGATGATCGGCGGCCCTCCCGCCAGATCGTTACTGCGGTAAGCCCACAAATAGGCCCGTTTGGTCTTGCCACTACCGGGATCAAGTTGCTGCACCGGTGTTTCATCCGCATGCAGGATCGTCTGTTGCCGCAGTTGCCCGGCCAGCCGATCAGCCAGCGGCTGCAACCAGACCCCGACCACACCCACCCAGCTGGCCAGGGTGGAACGCGCCAGCTCAACGCCACTGCGTTCGGCGATCTGGCTGAGGCGGTACAGCGGCAGATGGTCGGTGTACTTGCTGACCATCACCCACGCCAATAACGCCGGGGTCGGCAGACCGCCATCGATGATGGCTGGCGCGACCGGTGCGGCGGTGACCGTTTCACAGTGTTGGCAGGCATACTGCGGGCGATGGTGGCGCAGGACGCGGAAGCTGCCTGGCTGGTAATCCAGCTGCTCGCTCACGTCCTCGCCAATCTTGACCAGCGAACTTTGGCAAGCGGCGCACTGGCAGGTAGCTGGTTCGTGGGTGATCTCGAGGCGCGGCAGATGCGCGGGCAGTGGCTGCCGGCCGGCGCGAGCGCGTGGGGTAGCGGATGTTTGCTGAACCGGTGTTGCGGCAGCTGCGGTGTGCAGTTCAGCCAGTCGGGCTTCCAGTGCGGCAATGTCGCTGTCGAGCGTGTCATGAAACAGATCACGCTGCTCGGCGGCCAGCGCTTCGGATTTGACGCCAAAGCGCAAACGGCGCCAGTGCGCCAGTTCCAGCGTCAGCGCCTCGATCTTCTGGTCGCGTTGCTGGAGTTCGGCTTCGTGCTGCGCCAACGCGCTTGCCTGTTGTTCCAATTGCGCCAAGATAGCGGCCTGCACCGATGCAGGCAGATTGGAGCGGGCCAGTTCGTCAGCGAGATTCATCCTTGCATGCTACGGGTAATGCTCGACAGCCACCAGCATCAAAGGGTTTCAGAGCGATACCCTTTGCAATCACAGTTGCCAATGCTGCGGTGAGGCCCGCAGACGTTGCCAGTCCACCCCGGTGATGAGCCAGCGCCACTGCTCGGCATCCAGTTCCACCGCGCCTGCGCCAGCCTGCGGCCAGACGAAACGCCCCTGATGCAGCCGGCGCTGCGCCAGCCAGACGCCGGTGCCATCCCAGTGCAGCAGCTTCAAGCGAGTGCGGGCGCGATTGCAGAAGACATACACCCGCCCATCGGCGGGCGAACCGGCATGATGATCGATCACCCGCCGGGTCAGCTGATCAACGCCCCAGCGGCCATCGATAGGCTCGACCGCCAGCCAGACTTGTTCGGGTCGTATCATCGCAGCCATGCCTGAATGAGTAGCAGACACTCCTCGCTCTGGGCAGCCGGCCAATCGATATGCAACTCTTTATCACCCTGGCGGAAGTGCAAATGAATCATGCGGGGATACGCCGGCCTGTCCTCCGCGACCCGTACAGGGAGGAAAGAATGGGTGGCTGGGCTGCCGGAAGCCAGCCCTGCACCGGGTGGCGCAGGCATAACCGTCGGGGAAAAAGCGGGGTCGCCCCGCTTGGACTCTCGCAGCCATTTATGCACGAGATTGTCATTCAGATCGTGCTGTCGGGCGATGGCCGCGACGGAAATACCCGGTTGTCGGCAAGCGGCCACGACGGCTGCTTTGAATTCTGGACTGTGGGTCCGCCGTTGATGGCGGACTGGGGGGAGTGGGATCAAGGGCATGGTGTCCACGAAGAAAGATCGTGGACACCATCATCCTGATTTTGGGCGGGGTGCTTCAAGGTGGGGCGGCTGGGCGCATAC
>NZ_ATZJ01000079.1 GCF_000428145.1 Chitinilyticum litopenaei DSM 21440
TTGAATACACCATCAGCGATGGTCAGGGCGGGACAGCTACTGCAACGGTGACGATTGTGGTGAATCCAGTGAATGATCCACCGGAGGTTGAGCCAGGTTCGGCCAGAATTTCCGAGGAAGGTTTGCCAAACGCAAATGCCGATACGACTGGGAATACTGATGTCACCAACATAAGAATTTATGAAGGTGTATTCAATATTGATGATTCTGATTCCTCTGCTGATTCCTTTACCCTGGGATTCGAGCCGCCAAGCAGTGAGTTGTATTCGGGTGGTGTTCTTGTGACTTGGTCTGGTGCAGGAACTGATACGCTGATTGGAAGTGCCAATGGCTCAGAAGTGTTGCGTGTCGAGGCTGTAGGCACAGAGGGAGGGTATAAGGTGACCCTCAGTGGTGCGATTGATCACCCTCCAGGCGATGGAGAAAATACCCTGGCATTGCAATTTGACGTAACGGTATACGATGGTGTTGGCTCAAGCGATGGTGTTGTCTCTTCAATGGAAGTAATAATTGAAGACGATTCACCCGTCCTGAACGTGACGGACGGGTTTATTGCAAATCAGGCTTCGGCAGTACTTGTTGGCACTCTGGCGGATTTGGGGGCGGATGGAGGGCAGGGCTCGACGACCGTAGATTGGACCAGTGTTGTTACAAAGATAAATGGTGAAGAAGCCGATTTTTCTTCCTATGGGGAAGATGTTGAAATCAGTATCGTTTCAACACAGAGTGGGGAAGTTGTCACGGGTACAACCGCGGATGGCGACCTGGTGTTTACGGTAACGGGAAATCCAGATGGTTCGTATGAGATGGTACTGGAGCGGCCAGTTAACACCGATGCTCTTTTTGAGACGGATGAGCAATTGTTGACTTACGGGGATGGCCCCAAGGATGGTTACTATCTCTATCAAGGTGTAGGTGATCAGCTTATCGGTTTTAGCGGGACTGAAGTGCCGGATCCGACTAAACAGCTGCTGGCAACATTTACTGCAGAAGGTGGAGGAAATGGCGGTAATGCTGACAAGGTTTCGATGAGCACGAATGGTATCGGTGTCGCTGGGAACACCATGGGTGGCGGGGATGTCATTCATATTGATCTTAGCGATTCTGCTGAAGTGACGGCGATAAAATTGAGCGTCAATCAGCAATATCAGGCGGGTGACGGGTGGTACATTCTTTACTATTCGGATGATACTGACAGTGGCTTGCAGGCCTTGGTGGTTGATGCGAATGGTGACGCGTTGCTGATGGCGGATTGGGGGGAGTACATTGACAAAGCCGATATCATCGCAACGGATGAAAATGGTGTGCAGTTCAAGATTGATGGCATGAATTTCTACACGCTTGATGCCAGTCAAGTGCCATCACTGGAGCTCGGTTTTACCGTTACTGATGCCGATCTGGATAGTGTAAACGGCACCCTCGTGGTAACTCTTGATCAAGAGGGCTCCATTGACGGTGGTGATAGTAATGATGCGTTGGGTGGGGCTGCCGGCAATGACATTTTGGTTGGAGGTGCTGGAGATGACATTCTCACCGGAGGGGATGGTGAAGATGCCTTTGTGCTCAGCGATTCGTCGACGACCGGTCTTGATACAGTCACCGATTTCAGTGTCGCTGAAGAGGATGTTCTGGATATCAGGGATTTGCTGACGGATGACAGTGGTCAAGGCGTTTTCCTTACTGCGGGTACTGGCGAGAACGATGGTGCTACGCTTGTTCAGTTTGGAACCGATACGGACAGTTTGACTACGGTGGCCGTAGTCCAGAATGTCGCCCCTTCCGACCTGCTGAGCAGCCTGCTGTCTGACAGCACAGACAACCCGCAGGTGCTGAGCTGAACCGGCAGAAACTCAATAGCCACAGCCCCGCAGGAGGCTGACTGTGCGATGCACAAAAAAGACCGGCGTCAAGCCAATGCCGCTCAGTTAAGCAAAAAGCTCCGTCAGGAGCTTTTTGCTTTTGTAACATAGTGCCCCTTTAAACCGCGCTGCATCCCGACAGATCA
>NZ_ATZJ01000080.1 GCF_000428145.1 Chitinilyticum litopenaei DSM 21440
GACGGTGGACGACGCCAGCGTGGAAGCCTCCCCGGAAAGCCTGCCGCTGAGCGTGGGCGGCGTGACCGGCGCGGGCGGCATCCTCGACAACGACAGTTCTCCGACTGTGAAGGTTGACTTCTCGACAGAGCAATTGAAGTCAGGGGAGACTGCTACCGTGACATTCTCCTTCAGCAAAGCTGTCACAGGTTTTGATTTGGCAGATATCAATCTGTCGGGAGGTGCCCTTGGCGGACTGAAGACGATTGATGGCGGGAAAACATGGACAGCAACATTTGTACCTAGTCCTGACTTCGACGGTACAGCCAGCGTGGCGGTGAAGGACAAGTCCTACACCGATCTGGCCGGCAATACTGGCGGCCCGGGCAGTGACACGGTACTGGTGGATACCCTGAAGCCGGTGATTGCCAACCAGACCTTCAGCTACGCGGAAAACCAGCTCCAGGGTGCGCAGATTGCCAGCGTGGCGGCCAATGACGGCAGCAAGCCGGTGGTGGGCTATGGCTTCCAGTGGGCGGATGGCAGCGTCAGGGCCGGTAGCCAGGATGGTTTCTACACCATTGATGCCAGCGGCAGGATCAGCATCACTGCGGCAGGCATTGCCAGCACGATGAACGATTACGACGATACCGGTGCCGGCGCGAAGAACAGCAGTAATTACACGCTGGTAGTGCAGGATGCGGCGGGCAACAGCAATTCCGCAACACTGACGCTGAATGTTACCGATGTGTTGGAGAATTCATATCAAGGCAGCGGTGCTGTTGATACTTTCTTGTTGATTGCGCAGGGCTTGAGTGTTTCCTTGAACCCGCATCCCGAACAGCCGGGCGGCAGCAATACACTGTATACAAACGTGAAACTTACTGATGATCTTGTGATCAAGAGCGGGGATAGTAACGACACAGTGGATTTGGGGCAGGGTTCGGGAAATTACACTGTGTATTCTGGTTCTTCGATACCAAATCAGAATGGCACTGCACCAACTCAGGAACAAATGCTGACGTATAAGTTCATGTCGCAGGACAATATCCTGGCTTGGGGAAACATTGATACGACTGTGCAAGGTGAGGTACAGCCTATCTCCGATACGGTGATTACCTCAAGCGGTCAAGACACCATTTATGGAGGAGGCGGTAATTTGACTGCTTTTGCCGGCCTTGGTGATGACACAATCATTGGTAATGACTATCTCAGCGACAAGAGTAACGGTGTCGATGCGCTGCGTGGTGGCGCTGGCAATGACGTTATCGATGGGCGGGGAGGAGATGATGTCATTCGCGGCGAAACGGGAAATGACACGCTTACTGGCGGGCTGGGTAATGACATCTTCTTCTGGCGATTGGCGGATTCCGGTACGGCTGGTGCTGCAGCCCGCGATGTGATTACTGATTTTGGTGCTAACGGTCAGAATGATGTGCTGCACCTGAAGGATCTGCTTGAGGGGGATAGCAATACGTCCGGCTCCCTTGAAAAGTACCTGCACTTTGAGAAGAGTGGCAGCGACACCATCGTGCACATCAGTTCGACCGGCAAGTTCGATCCGGCCAATCTCACGCACAGCGATGTGGGTGGCAAGGAGGATCAGGTGATCGTGTTGCAGGGTGTGGATCTGACTGCTGGCGGCACGTCGACGGATCAGGCCATCATCCAGCAACTGCTGACACAGGGGAAGCTGATTACCGATTGATCGCGCTTTTGCATGACTGACGGGTATGGGTCTGCAGCCTTTTTAGGTGTTTGGCTGCGGACCTATACCCTTTTCTTTTGTGGCACCAGGCCGCCGGCTGCCTTTCCGGTGCGGGTGCATTGCAGTGCCTGCGCTTGCCGAGGTCGTCTGTATGCGCCCAGCCGCCCCACCTTGAAGCACCCCGCCCAAAATCAGGATGATGGTGTCCACGATCTTTCTTCGTGGACACCATGCCCTTGATCC
>NZ_ATZJ01000081.1 GCF_000428145.1 Chitinilyticum litopenaei DSM 21440
GGCGAGCTGGACGAACCGCAGGGCGGCGAACACCAGCCGCTGCGCTTCCCCGGTCAGTATCACGACAGCGAAAGCGGGCTGCACTACAATACCTTCCGCTATTACGACCCGGAAAGCGGGCGCTACCTCAGCCCCGACCCGATCGGCCTGGCGGGCGGCCTGCACCTGTACGGCTACGTGCCCGACCCGAACGGCTGGATGGATCCGTGGGGGTGGGCAATTGTTGATGCTATTTTTGAAATGGGCGGGCAAATTTTTACAGGCACTAACCCTACCGACAGAGCACCTCGTACCTCTGGCCCCACATCGCCGGGACTTCGAGGCCCCAATACAAATACATTTGATATGCATGCCGAAATTGAGGCAATGAGTAAAGCAAAAGACGCCGGCTTGAGTGGAGGAAAGGGAACCCTAACCATTACTGGAAAAGATGCCTGTCCGTATTGCAAGGGCGATATTAAGACAATGGCTCGCACACTCGGACTTGACGAGCTAACAGTCCATAACAACGGCAGAACAATTAAGTTCACAAAGCAAGAACTAAACACCATAAAACAAGGAGGAAAAGGATGGAAGTGCTAATAAGTAGCAACAATTCAATCTCGCTCGAACCGATCATTGACGACGAAGAAGGATTAACCTCCTTATGCATCCGATGGAATGGCGATGATCGAGGGTACATTTGCCTAGCCCGTGAAATTGACTCCAACGAAATTTATATTGAATACCTTTCACAAGAACATGGATTCTATACAAAAAAGGCACACTACCAATTAAACAAAGAATACCTTGAAATATCTCTAACCGGAGAAGCCTCATTCTCCAAAAATGCAAACATAAATAAAATATTGATACCAATTCAGGATTCATACAAAAACCTTCAAACATGCCTCAATGTATTATTTGAAGACTCCTGATCAGACATCTTCTTTAGAAAAACAAAACCATCTTGATGCATCCGCAGTTTGCTAATTGTCGATGCAATAACTAGTAGATTATTATGAGTGACGAAACTATTCTTTATAAAATCATATATAAAGAAGACACACTAGGATGCCCAATTCACTGGGCTGGAGAATGGAACATTGAAAGTCTTTACTGGGACCCCCTAGACCCGAAGACATACAAACCACACAATGGCAGCCATTTAGAACTATATCTAAGTTACGTAAGAAAACTAGACGCTGATTTCGGGATTGACGCCCCAATGATTGCATCCGAGAAACTGCGGAAAATCCTGGATCTATTATCTATCCCACACTACGCAATTCCTCTGGAAATTTTAATTCGTGGAAAAAAAAGATCTGAAAAAGATTACTACATCATCTTGCCCACAACCGAAATCCATCTACTTGATATGAAGAATCTGACTTCGATCCTTTCAAAGATCTCTACACGGGAGAAATCTTGTACAAAGATGGAAGGCCAGCATGCGAATTGATCAGAAAATTCATAATGCGCATCCCAGATGACATACCTCACCTATTCATTTGCGCAGAAACACACTGGCTGATTTGCACTGAAGAATTCAAAAAACAATGTGAAGAAAATAGCATTCGCGGCATTGCTTTTAAGGCCCTGAATGATGGCTTCAGTTACGACGCCTTTTCCACAGATGATTTGTGATTAGCCGTTTTCTCCGATTCTATTGGATTTCCCCACAAAATCCGACGAGCAAAGCAACTCTGGCGAAACTCCATGTCGGCAGCACGGCTATTTCAAAACTCGCATGGGTATATAACCGTTAGCTTTTTTAAATAAAAGGCTGTAGGCGTATACAAATAGCTTTCCCTGCATCGCCATACTTGCCACCACGGCAGCGACGGCCAGAGCGTCAGCCGCACCCGCTATCAGTGGGATGCCGACGGCTTCCTGCTCGAACAAGCGCACGAGCACGCCAGCGTCG
>NZ_ATZJ01000082.1 GCF_000428145.1 Chitinilyticum litopenaei DSM 21440
TACAATACCTTTCGCTATTACGACCCGGAAAGCGGCCGCTACCTCAGCCCCGACCCGATCGGCCTGGCGGGCGGCCTGCACCTGTACGGCTACGTGCCCGACCCGAACGGCTGGATGGATCCGTTGGGGCTTAGCTGTCGTTTAAATTTCATGGGTAAAACACCAGGAAAAAGCAGTCGAACTGGCAGGAAAGTGATTGAGCGTATGCGCTTGGAGGGAAAAATCCGAGGCCACGGTGGAAAAATGCAATTCCGAAGCCCGACTGATAAAAAATGGTATCGCATACAAGATGCCGATATGGCTCATAGAGTAGATGCTGTGAAATACTGGAATCAGAAAGGCGGCTTCCACGGACCAAAATCTAGAGAAGTCCGCGCATTTATGCGCGACGCAGATAACTACGAACTCGAATACTACGGACACAATCGATCTCAAGGTGCACAATTGCCTGACAGATATAGGTCTCCTGAAGAATTTATTGGCCCAGCAGAAAAGTCAGAGTATTTCAACTAGTGAGGAAAATTTAAATGAAAGAACTCTCTGAAAAAGACGCCCCACTCGAGGCGATCATCATCTCACTAACAGAAGAGGGAAACTCCATCGAAATTGCCGGAAATTTTCTATCAGCCATTGAGAAGTATCAAGAGGCCTGGGATTTACTTCCAGAACCAAAGCATGAATGGGAAATGCTAAGCGGTTGGCTATCAAGCTGCTTCTTTAGCTCTCACCTAAGCCTTGGAAATTTCGAACTAGCAAAGCAATGGGCTGAAAACGCAGTGAAGTCTGCAAGCTCCAGCATCGACACAGCCCCATTTATTGACTTAGGAATTGCTTGTTATGAATTAGGCCAACTTGACGAAGCATTTACTAGCTTTGACCGAGCATACGGCTATGGCAAAGCAAGGGCATTCAAAGAAAGACCAAAAAAATACCTAGACTTCTACCTAAAAAAAGCGCACGAGAAATAAACAACCCTTGAATCTACTTCAGTGCCAATCCCTCGGCAGAGCCGGGGGCTTTAGGCATGTGAGAAGCTCAAAGCGAAAAAAATTATACTATCAGCGTGTCCGGTGCCACTCCACCACTTTTATTCAAGCTCGTTTTTCAGCCCGAGCAGGTGGCATTGATGCCCGTTTGGGATTGAAACGCGCATGTGCTGACCACGTGTCCGGCGCAGCTTCGCCCCCCTCATTCAAGCCCGTTTTTCAGCCTGTGCTGTCCGCGTGTCCGGCGCAGCTTCACCACCTTCATTCAAGCCCGTTTTTCAGCCTGAGCAGCTGCCATTGATGCCGGTTTGGGACTGAAACGCGCCAAATTATTCTGCTGTTTTGCCTTATTTTTCAGCAAATCAGCCGATTTTTCCGGCTCAAGACGAGCAAGAACGCATCAGGCTGCGGACAGTGCGGATGTCGGATGGTGCAGCAACGATAGGCAGTTCGTTGGGGTCTTGCCTTAGTCGTCCGGTACCTGCTCAGGCCGGATGTAAGCGGGAATTCCTGCGCATCCAGCTGCACACCCTCTACGACCGGCGCGGCCGCATCAGCAACCAGCGCGCCCTGCAGCCCGGCGGCAGCGTGCAGCGCGAGCGCCGCTACGCCTGGCTGCCCGATGGCGAACTCGGCAGCGACGACCACAGCCACTACGGCCGCCGCCAGTACCAGTACGACCCCGCCGGTCGCCTGCTGCGCCAGACCCAGCAACACGGCGGATCGAGCGAA
>NZ_ATZJ01000083.1 GCF_000428145.1 Chitinilyticum litopenaei DSM 21440
CCCAGATTATCCATTAGCCATTTCCCAAGCATTTGAGGCAAGCTTGCGGCAAGGCAGTGGGTCTTCGCTACGGCATCAAGCCGGGGCATTTCTAATGGATTCCATTAGCAATAACCTTCATGAATCAGCCACATAAGAGGTAGACATGGCCGGGCTGCCGCTGCAGGGAGATGGGTTTTCGATCAGTTTCAGCAACCGCGAGGTCACCGCCTGGGGCGGATTGGTGCTCTTCAAGCAGATGCTCGACAGCATGGGCTTTCGGGACGCCGCCGGGAGCTGGGGATTGCCCGCGCCCGGATCAAACCGGGGCTATGCGCCACTCCAGCTGATCGAACAATTCATCGTCTCGATCTGGTGCGGTGCCTGCCGCTTCGCGCATGCGGAAACGGTGCGCATGGACGGCACGCTGGTACGCTTGTTCGGCTGGACAAAGGCCGCCGGCCACAAGGCCATCATGCGCCTGTTTGCCCGCTTCGACATGCTCGGCAACGAACGGGTACAAGCCGAGGCCTACCGCTGGCTCTTCGCCAAGATCGGCGCACTCAAGCACGTCACGCTGGATGTGGATTCCACCGTCCTCACGCGCAACGGCGCGCAGGACGGCGGCGCGCGTGGCTACAACCCCGGCCGCCGCGGGCGGGCCAGCCATCACCCATTGCTGGCCTTTGTCGCCGAAGCGCGCATGGTGGCCAACTTCTGGCTGCGGCCAGGCAACACGCACAGCGCCAACAACATCCTGCAATTTCTCGAATCCACTCTGCATCACCTGGGCGACAAGACGGTCGGCCTGCTGCGCGCCGACAGTGGCTTCTTCGACGAGAGCATCCTGACCACCCTGGAAGGCAAGCGCATTCCGTACATCATTGCGGCCCGATTGACCCAGCCGCTGCAACGCACGATCTATCAGGCGACCGGCTGGTGGGCGCTGGAAACCGGGCTGGAGCTGACCGAGTTGCGCTACCGCGCCGCCGGCTGGGAAGGCGAGCGCCGGCTGATCGTGGTTCGCCAATCGGTCAAGCGGAAAACGGCAGCCGGCAAGACGCTGGCGCTGTTTGCGGATGACCCGGACATTCAGGGTTGGCGCTATGGCGCGTTTGCCACGAGCCTTGACTTGCCGATGGCGGAGGTGTGGCGCACCTATCGGGGGCGGGCCGACTGCGAGAACCGGATCAAGGAACTCAAGGCGGATTTTGGTCTGGATGCCTTCAACATGCGGGATTTTTGGGCCACCGAAGCTGCGCTGGGCTTTGCCATGCTGGCCTACAACCTGATGAGCCTGTTTCGGCAGGCCGTGCTGCGCTCCCGGGTTCAGCACACGCTGTCGACGCTGCATGGGCTGGTGCTGGCGATTGGCGGCGCGTGGGGTCAGGGCAGCAAGCAGAACCACCTGATGCTATCGATTCCCCGCCGCAAACGCGCCTGGTTCTCCGGACTTTGGGCCAATGCTTCGGCTCCGCCGGTTGTCCAAGGACTGCGAAGTGGCTAATGGACAATCTGGGTT
>NZ_ATZJ01000084.1 GCF_000428145.1 Chitinilyticum litopenaei DSM 21440
CTGAAGTGATTGATCCCATGCTTCCAGGAAAAGCCACTAAGCTTCAGCTGATATTGAACCGTACCGCAAACCGACACAGGTGGGCAGGTTGAGAATACTAAGGCGCTTGAGAGAACTCGGGAGAAGGAACTCGGCAAATTGACACCGTAACTTCGGGAGAAGGTGTGCCCCGGTAGCGTGAAGGCCCTGCGGCTGGAGCGTGATGGGGTTGCAGTGAACTGGTGGCTGCGACTGTTTATCAAAAACACAGCACTCTGCTAACACGAAAGTGGACGTATAGGGTGTGACGCCTGCCCGGTGCTGGAAGATTAAATGATGGGGTGCAAGCTCTTGATTGAAGTCCCAGTAAACGGCGGCCGTAACTATAACGGTCCTAAGGTAGCGAAATTCCTTGTCGGGTAAGTTCCGACCCGCACGAATGGCGTAACGATGGCCACACTGTCTCCTCCCGAGACTCAGCGAAGTTGAAGTGTTTGTGAAGATGCAATCTCCCCGCTGCTAGACGGAAAGACCCCGTGAACCTTTACTGTAGCTTTGCATTGGACTTTGAACAGACTTGTGTAGGATAGGTGGGAGGCTAAGAAGTGGCGACGCTAGTTGTCATGGAGCCGTCCTTGAAATACCACCCTGGTGTGTTTGAGGTTCTAACCTGGGCCCATTAGCTGGGTCGGGGACCGTGCATGGTAGGCAGTTTGACTGGGGCGGTCTCCTCCCAAAGTGTAACGGAGGAGCTCGAAGGTTACCTAGGTACGGTCGGACATCGTACTGATAGTGTAATGGCAAAAGGTAGCTTAACTGCGAGACCGACAAGTCGAGCAGGTGCGAAAGCAGGACATAGTGATCCGGTGGTTCTGAATGGAAGGGCCATCGCTCAACGGATAAAAGGTACTCCGGGGATAACAGGCTGATTCCGCCCAAGAGTTCACATCGACGGCGGAGTTTGGCACCTCGATGTCGGCTCATCACATCCTGGGGCTGTAGCCGGTCCCAAGGGTATGGCTGTTCGCCATTTAAAGTGGTACGTGAGCTGGGTTCAAAACGTCGTGAGACAGTTTGGTCCCTATCTGCAGTGGGCGTTGGAAGTTTGAGGGGGGCTGCTCCTAGTACGAGAGGACCGGAGTGGACTGACCTCTGGTGTACCGGTTGTCACGCCAGTGGCATTGCCGGGTAGCTAAGTCGGGAATAGATAAGCGCTGAAAGCATCTAAGTGCGAAACTAGCCTCAAGATGAGACTTCCCTGGGCCTTTAAGGCCCCTAAAGGATCGTTCGAGACCAGGACGTTGATAGGTCGGGTGTGGAAGCGCAGTAATGCGTTAAGCTAACCGATACTAATAGCCCGTGCGGCTTGATCCTATAACCTGAGACGCGTGAACGACGCG
>NZ_ATZJ01000085.1 GCF_000428145.1 Chitinilyticum litopenaei DSM 21440
GGGATCCGGATTTGCCTAAACCCCCCACCTACACGCTTAAACCGGGACATCCAACACCCGGCTGACCTACCCTTCTCCGTCCCCACATCGCACTGATATCAAGTACGGGAATATTAACCCGTTTCCCATCGACTACGCATTTCTGCCTCGCCTTAGGGGCCGACTCACCCTGCGCCGATGAACGTTGCGCAGGAAACCTTGGGCTTTCGGCGAGGGAGCTTTTCACTCCCTTTATCGCTACTCATGTCAGCATTCGCACTTCTGATACCTCCAGCATCCTTTACAAGACACCTTCACAGGCCTACAGAACGCTCTCCTACCATATGTGTAAACACATATCCGCGTCTTCGGTTCATAGTTTGAGCCCCGTTACATCTTCCGCGCAGGACGACTCGACCAGTGAGCTATTACGCTTTCTTTAAATGATGGCTGCTTCTAAGCCAACATCCTGGCTGTCTATGCCTTCCCACCTCGTTTTCCACTTAACTATGCATTTGGGACCTTAGACGGCGGTCTGGGTTGTTTCCCTCTTGACACCGGACGTTAGCACCCGATGTCTGTCTCCCATGCTCGCACTCTTCGGTATTCGGAGTTTGCCATGGTTTGGTAAGTCGCGATGACCCCCTAGCCATAACAGTGCTCTACCCCCGAAGGTGATACATGAGGCACTACCTAAATAGTTTTCGGAGAGAACCAGCTATTTCCAAGTTTGTTTAGCCTTTCACCCCTATCCACAGCTCATCCCCTAGTTTTGCAACACTAGTGGGTTCGGTCCTCCAGTGCGTGTTACCGCACCTTCAACCTGGCCATGGATAGATCACTTGGTTTCGGGTCTACGCCCAGCAACTGTCGCCCTATTCGGACTCGGTTTCCCTACGCCTCCCCTATGCGGTTAAGCTCGCTACTGAACGTAAGTCGCTGACCCATTATACAAAAGGTACGCAGTCACCCCACAAGGAGGCTCCCACTGTTTGTATGCATCCGGTTTCAGGTTCTATTTCACTCCCCTCCCGGGGTTCTTTTCGCCTTTCCCTCACGGTACTGGTTCACTATCGGTCGATCACGAGTATTTAGCCTTGGAGGATGGTCCCCCCATCTTCGGACAGGATTTCGCGTGTCCCGCCTTACTTGTCGTATGCTCAGTACCACAAATGCGCTTTCATATACGGGGCTATCACCCACTATGGCCGGACTTTCCATTCCGTTCTATTAACGCTTCTGCTATCACATACAGGCTCTTCCCCGTTCGCTCGCCACTACTTGGGGAATCTCGGTTGATTTCTTTTCCTCGGGGTACTTAGATGTTTCAGTTCTCCCGGTTCGCTTCACA
>NZ_ATZJ01000086.1 GCF_000428145.1 Chitinilyticum litopenaei DSM 21440
AGCGCGTCGTAGCGGTAGTGTTCGCGCTGCTGCGGGTCCTGGCCGGGCAGGCGCTGTTCGCGCAGCACGGCGGTGATCTGGTCGCGCGGGTCGTATTCGAAGCGGGTCTGGCTGATTTCGCTGCCGTGCTGGCGCTCGCGGATGGCGATGAGGCGGCCGGTGGCGTCCCTCTGGTAGCTGTGTTGCTTGGGTATGTAGCTACAGCCATTACTAATAAATGATTTTGGCCATATACCCTTAAAATCATGCTTGTTACGCTATTCGGCACGCCCAAACACCGTATGCCTGCCTGCCGGTGAACTCGACCACGCCTTGCAGCACTTCTCGCTGTATTACAACCACCACCGCCCGCACCAGCACCGGCACCAGGACCAGCAGGGCTTTACTCCGGCCTATGTCTGGGAAGGGCGCAGCTGGGCGCATTACACCCGGCCCGCCCGAATGCCGAACGGCTAAGGCATGACGACCGACGAACTGCCTAACGTGTGCATCATCATCCGACACCAGTACTATGGTGTTTTTGACCTGATCTTCTCAAGTTCTTGTGATAGTTTTTTTGTATTTGCTATGTCTCCACCTTTGTCAAGATTTCTGAGCCAGCTAGGGATGGCTTTCTTGAAAAGTTCAATACCTTCATTTTTTACATTCGACATTCTTATAATTAGATCTTTTTTAATGATTCCTCTTTCATCAAAAGGTTCTGGTATGTTGACTAGTAAGTTATTGTCAACGAGAAAGTGAACTATTGCTGACTGTCTTGTTAGTATCTGCTGCTGGTACTCTTCGCTTTTGTTTGCGCTTAAGAGAGCAGGGGTGTTTACTAAAGAGAAATCCATTATTTTGCCCTGATTATCGTTGATAGTCCTTCTACTGCCTCTATTCTTCCTGTTGTGGGGTTTTTGAAGAAAGTACCTCCGGATTCTATAATTCTTATTTCTTTGGATATTTGGACGTCTTTGGGGGCAGTCTTGCTTGTTACTTCATAGGGGTGCCATTTTCCATCGCTTTTCTTGACCATGAAGTCGACTCGACGACGTTCTCCTGTTAGCGGATCTTTAACAGATTTTCCTTTTGCATCACGTAAATAACGTTCACTTACAACATTGTCTTTGCCATATCGTTTTTCAAGTATGCCCCTTGCTCTTTCTTCTCGCGCCGTCCCGGCTTTTTTGTTGGGAATGCACACCCACCCCCACGGATCCATCCAGCCGTTCGGGTCGGGTACGTAGCCGTACAGGTGCAGGCCGCCCGCCAGACCGATCGGGTCGGGCGTCAGATAGCGGCCGCTTTCCGGGTCGTAATAGCGGAAAGTATTGTA
>NZ_ATZJ01000087.1 GCF_000428145.1 Chitinilyticum litopenaei DSM 21440
CTGGTGGCCGGTCGCGGAATCGAACCACGGACACGCGGATTTTCAATCCGCTGCTCTACCAACTGAGCTAACCGGCCCTCAAGAGTCGTGCATTAAATACCATGTGCCCCGACTCGTCAAGTACGAAATGCAATCGCCTGGCTGAAGTGCATGCAAGGGTGTGCGTTTGCCAGCCTTGGGGTCTCGGTCCGGCGACTTCTGATCCCGTGTGCGGCTCCGGTCGTGTTTTGCCGTGGCGGTGGATTGGTGATCGGGTCTGTACTGGCCTGCCGGCTGACAACTAGAACAGGCGTCGAAATGTCGCTTGCAGTGAATCATGTGTTGCGGCTGGGGGGTAAAGTTGGCCGGGCGATAGGGAGGTATTGTCGACGTGCTGAGTCTTCTCGGGTGGGGGGGTATGCAAGGGGGAGTCCAGGCGCTTGCTGTGTCTGCTTGCGGCCTTTGGGCTTGGGGGTGTGCGGGCAGGGAGGCGGGGTTGTGGCTAAGCGCAGCGATAGTGAAGAGGCGGTCGAGGAGTTCCGGCTTTTTGGTGGCTGTTCGATTGTCAGTTGCATTCCTTCCGTGTGTGCGGTGCTTGCGTGCAGGGGGCTGGTGGACGGCGTTTTATGGTTGGCCAATACGGTTGATCGGCGCGTGATGCTCTGCATACTGGGGGGGCGGGCAGGGCCGACGCAGCAACGGTTACTGCCCGCCGGTCCTGTTGCGTAGTGTGCTGGCGGTCGATCCTGCCGGTTTCGGTCGAAATTCATGGCTATATAAAACAGGGGTTTGTGCGTTTTCTCGACCTTTTGTTGGGTTTTTTTGCAGCTTGGTGTTGACGCATCCGGCTTTGTTGACCATAATGCGCATCTCTTTCGGGAGGGGTTACCCAAGCGGTCAACGGGTCCGGACTGTAACTCCGGCGGCTCAGCCTTCGCAGGTTCGAATCCTGCCCCCTCCACCAGTTCTCTGGCGGCGTGAAGTTAGATAGTAGTGTTCGTGGTACTGGCTCAGTTGTATGGGCTGGCGCGGCGGGTGTAGCTCAATGGTAGAGCAGAAGCCTTCCAAGCTTACGACGAGGGTTCGATTCCCTTCACCCGCTCCAAAAGTTTTGTGATGCCGTTGTAGCTCAGGGGTAGAGCACTCCCTTGGTAAGGGAGAGGTCGCGGGTTCAATTCCCGCCAACGGCTCCATTCATATCTGTTGTCCAAATATCCCTTGTAAGGAATACTTCGATGGCTAAGGAAAAGTTCGAACGGACGAAGCCGCACGTAAACGTAGGTACTATCGGCCACGTTGACCACGGCAAGACGACTCTGACCGCTGCAAT
>NZ_ATZJ01000088.1 GCF_000428145.1 Chitinilyticum litopenaei DSM 21440
CGTACTTGTTCAGTCATTATTTCTCCAGGTTTTAGCAGCCACTACTTGTTTTCTTCGGTTTGTAGCGTGCATCTAGCTCACGGTTTTGTGGTAGTGCATAACCGTGCGGATTTTGAAAGAACGGTGTTATTGCGTGGTTTACTGCCGTTATGCATCCTGGGTTGTTTGCATTACTTGTCAGTGACTTTATCAGGAGCGTTCCGTTGGCGATTTGCTTATTCAGCTTAGTGATATTTCTTTTTCAAAATTAAAGCCCTTGATTTTCGGTTTGACTGCGTCTACTAGGTCTTTGAATTTTTGCGAAACGAATACCCCGTCAAGGCAATCTGCTACTGCGAAAATGTCATGCCCTTCGACTTTATTGGCAAGCAAAGTTGGCCTGCGGATCAGGATTTCCCCATTTTCGTACTGCGTGTAAATAGATTTTTGCAGATCAACACAGTCATCGAGATGTTTGAGAACACGATAGCCAATAAAACCTGGTTCAGGTGTCTTGACCTCCAGAAATTCCCCTGCTGGCGCAAGAATTGGTTCAAGGATCTGGCGCGCCCTTTCGCTAAAAATGATGAAAGGGTGCATGCTCAAGCATATATCGCCTACCGCAGGTTTTTTTCGGCCGTATAAATGGAAGTCTAGAAGAATTGGCTTATAATTTTCGCCAAAGGGCTTGGGTCCAAGTTCAAGGCAATGTCGGCCAATACTTTCACGCCAACTTTCCGAGTCAAGATTGGTCGTGCTGTATCGTTGTAGAAATCCAGGCCATTTGTCCGGTTCACCTTGAAGTACGTAAACTTTCATTGCGTTCATAGTACGTCCTTCCATTTTGCATTACGGCTAGCATTTAATAGCTCCGTTCGTATTGCATTTAGCTCATTCAATACTGCTTGCTTTCCACCTTTGACATCTGCTTTGTGTAGTCGCTTGTTGACGGCTTCAATATATTTGTTAGGGTGTCGCCCATTATGAAGAATGCCAGGGGTCGAAAGGTCAGTGTTGCCGCGATTGGGTAGAAACACGCCATTTGCAGCATCATCAACACCGATGCCATGTTTTTTCAGAATAGCAAGACCGGGCTGTGCAGCTTGTCCCGTATCGCCTGCAATATGATGTGGTGTTGTGTTCTTGGGACGCGGAATGCCCGCTTTCTCCATGTTTTGGCCCAAAGCCTTGGAGCACCACCCCCACGGATCCATCCAGCCGTTCGGGTCGGGCACGTAGCCGTACAGGTGCAGGCCGCCCGCCAGACCGATCGGGTCGGGCGTCAGATAGCGGCCGCTTTCCGGGTCGTAATAGCGGAAAGTATTGTA
>NZ_ATZJ01000089.1 GCF_000428145.1 Chitinilyticum litopenaei DSM 21440
AAGCGGCCGCTACCTCAGCCCCGACCCGATCGGCCTGGCGGGCGGCCTGCACCTGTACGGCTACGTACCCGACCCGAACGGCTGGATGGATCCGTGGGGGTGGGTGTGTGACCCTGTACATCATCTTGCAACAAATAAGCACTCACACTGGTCACCACGTTTCCGGAAATTATTTGATGACTATGGTCTTGGTCGTTTCAAAAACGGTAGACCGCGAACAGATGTATTAAATGACCCACTGAATAAAGTGAGAATTCCTGGACATAAAGGCCCACACCCTGATGACTCACACCAGTATATATTTGACCACCTTCAAAAAGCAGCAAAATCAGGGTCAGCAAATGGCGGAGGAAAAACCGGCGGCAAGGCGGCAATAGAAGCCGAACTAGAGCAGCTAAAATTAGAAGCCACTACACCAGGAACATGGTTAAACAAAGTATTAACAAAGACATGAGAGTAAAATGGACTACTTTCAAATAAGAATACAACCAGACAGCTCCACTTGGAAAAAATACGCCGCCTTCGACAACGACATAACCAACCAAGGCAACGCAATCGACCCAAACGACGCAAAAACATCACTAGAATATGAAATTGAGATAATCACAAATGGCGAACTACCAGAAGCATCATCAATAGGTGCGAACTTCATCATACTTCAAAAAAAACTAACCCCAGAATCAATACTCAAATCAGAATCAATAGAAAGAATAACAATAATTGAAAGAACAAGCAAAACCCCCTACATAGGCCTTAAAGCAAAAACAGCAATACCCTGCGCAAAACTTGAATTATGTGAATACGAAAAATGGCCGACCCCCCATCAACTTCAACCATGGGACAACCCAATTGGAAGAATATTCATAAAACCGGTCATCATAAAAGATAAAATACCAGATAACATTGATTTCTTTACAATAGAGAACTGGGGCGGACCATTCAACATAATTGCTAGTGAGTCAATCGCAAATGATCTAAAAAGAATCGAAAAATTCTCAAACCTTCTCTCGATATGCGAGATTAAATCCGTGTAACCTGCATATCTTAGTTTGTACATACCACGCAAACAGCAAACAAGCACCGCCGCCAGTACCAGTACGACCCCGCCGGCCGCCTGCTGCGCCAGACCCAGCAACACGGCGGATCGAGCGAAGCCTTTGAATGGGATGCCGCCGACAACCTGCTCAG
>NZ_ATZJ01000090.1 GCF_000428145.1 Chitinilyticum litopenaei DSM 21440
AACTCATGCGGTCGAGCAACTGGAACTCCATCTGCTCATCCGACAGGTTGTACAGGCGCTTGAGCACCAGAATGCGCACCATGGTTTCCGTCGGAAACGCCGGCCGTCCACCCTGCAGGCTGACCGGACGCGGTGCCACTTGATCGACTCGTAGCGCCAACGCCACAAAATCGATGTGACGCTCGATGCGCTGCAGTGGATCGCCCAGATCGTCGATCTTGTCGCGATGGAGATCAGCGGCAAACAGGTCGGTTTTGATGGCAGAGCGGCGCTTCATGGTTGTATCTTACGAATTTTGTACGGATGCCAGTTTACACGCTTGGGCTGCTGGGGTTTTCCGAGGTGCCCAACTATATCTATCGAAGAAGCAAATAACCGCAGATCATGAACGTTCTCGACGCGAACGATCAGTAGATATTTTAATTGAATGGTCAAAAAACCTTAAAAAAGAAGGATCCTTGGCAAGGAAAATAATTGAGTGCTTGAGTGAAGATCAGTGTCGTGATATTTTTAATCAAAGAGAAGTGAAGGTAGCAAAAAAACATCAAATATTGCTGGATCAATTGTTTCCCAGTACGATTGAGCAGGTTGATGGTGATGTAATACAGCTTACTGAGGCGCAGTCAACGGAGTTAAGGTGGCATGCAATTACATATTTAAATGCTCTCGAGTTTACATTGGTTGCATGGCAGTATTCAGTAGTTGATCGTGAAATAATTGAGGTCCAATTTTCCTATTTGTTTAGCCCGGCGGATGGGCACGAGGTGCTAAAACATTTTAGAAAAGCAGCAGGTGGTGAGGATTCATTCCCTGCTATTGAATTATTTACCGCTCACTTGATAGATAAAAGAAAGAATCAGTTGATTAAAAAACTGAATGTTGCTTAGCTGGCTGGCACGGTAAGGCGCAATCGCCGCAGGCATTGCGCCGCATGAATTGAACCGCCGGATTCTGTCCGGCGGTTTTGTTTTTTCTGTGCCTGCTGCACGGTGTTTTCATACCGGTTCCGCCCGGCGGACGGGTTCATTTCTTTTGCTTCGCCAAAAGAAACGAACCAAAGAAAAGGCGAGCACGGTAGGGCGCAATCGCCGTAGGCATTGCGCCGCATGAATTGAACCGCTGGATTGTTTCCAGCGGTTTTGTTTTTTCAGTGCCTGCGGCACAGTGTTTTGATGCCGGTTCCGCCC
>NZ_ATZJ01000091.1 GCF_000428145.1 Chitinilyticum litopenaei DSM 21440
CATCGGCGGAGTTGTCTGTGGATCGGTCTGGAAAGCATATCCTATGCGGCTTTAAGCCCTCCGCCGACCCCGAACTCATGAAAAATCCGGGCTAGTGCCAACCCGGCCTCGCAAGCTGATGCTTGGGGGCATGTGATCAGTCGAATCATGTCGCTTGTTCCAGCCTATGAGCTGGAATTTTGACTTTAGCTCTCACAGCCAAACTGGTGTGATAGTGCTGAACTATCAAGACGAATGTGCGATGTGCGAATGGTGCGAGGTGCTGCGAGGGGGGGGCGTCGCACCATGCGGCAAAAATGGACCGGCGATAAGAATGGCAGCTTGACTGTGCCAGGCGGCGCGTTGTCCATGCCGCTGCGCCGATCTGATGACGATGCAGAAAACTCAGTGGCCATTGCTGGAAATAAGCCACGCTGGTTTCAGTGGCACTGTCCTTGGAGGCGCACCATGTCCGATATGACGTTGAACATCGACACCTTGTTGGTCGAGCTGGACACCGCCTTGCGGACGATGACACTAAGCGACTCGCTGAGAGACGCGCCAGTGCTCTTGCTGAACGGGGATTGGGACAGCTTGCCAGCCCCCGACCAAAGGGGGCGGCTCTTGGCGGCGCGCGGGGTCTTGTCGGAAGCGCGACGATTAAAAACGCAGCTGTCTACATCAGCCTGGTCGAGCAAGCAGGCAGCCCTGCATCCCGGCGACTTGTACTGGATAGCCTTGTGCGCCAGCTTCGGCGGGACGGAATAAGCCCGGCACTGCGAAGCAGTTGCCATCCCCCCTGCACCTGAACGGGTGGCATGACTGGCGGGGGAAGGGCAGTTGAGGACAAGCGTCCCGCCCTCTGTCCCCATTTGATTCTCCAGCCCAGCGCACCGTGCAGTTCCGGTATCTACGCGGAATCAGCTTCTTCTTCCGGCTCCCCATACTTGGGCGGGTCGGTCAGGCAGAACAGCGTTCGGGTTTCCGTCCAGGCGCTTTCCTCGTCCATCCCCACCAGCATCAGCGCATCCATTTCCATCCGGGTCAGTTGTGCCGCAGCGATAGCCTGTCGGGTCAGCCATTCTTTCGGCACGGTGAGGTTGACCGCGAATTTCGGATACCAAGCGTAGCCAGATAAACTGGCATACGGAGGTATCGATGTACAAAATCCCGAAGCAGAGCTACAC